>QKIQ01000059.1 GCA_003249555.1 Clostridia bacterium
TTCACGACACAGAACATTCTGGTCCAGGCCGCTACGGCGATGTTGGCTCAGGCGAATTCTGCGCCGCAGAACGTGCTGTCGCTGCTTAAGTAAAAAGTCTATTGAACCTTTATGGTTCATAACAGGCGCCAAAATCAGCCGTCGGATATATCCGGCGGCTGTTCTTTTTGTTTTGCGGGCCGGCACAGAGACCGGCCCCTACGATTCGGGAATATAACAACGCCCGCCCGTTTTCTTCGTTTTTGATATATGTTTTTTCCATGAAAAAACCGCCGGTCTCCCGGCGGTTTGCGAATATATCCTTGTTATTTTCTTTCGGCCAATGCGTTGCAGATGGCTTCCCCAAGCCTTGCCGCTTCGGCAAGCTCCTTTTCGTCAGGCCGCAGTTTGGCGCTGCATGTGCCCACCACGTCTGCACCCAAAGCGCGCAGCCTCTCGCTTAAGTACTTGATGGATTCCCCGCTCCACCCAAAGGATCCAAAAGCCGCCGCCACTTTGCCTTTCACGATCAGCACCGACACCGAGGTCAGCACATCCCAAACGGGCTTTAAGGCATCTCGGTTGAGCGTGGGCGATCCCACGGCAAACGCATCCGCCGCATGAATCTTGGCCGCAATCTGCGCCGCATCCGCTTTCGATACGTCCTCAATTTCCACATCGTAGCCGTTTTGCCGAACCACTTCAGCGATACGTTCCGCGAGCTGACGCGTAAAACCGTAGCAGGATACGTATCCGATGTAAACTTTCTTAGGTTCGTTAACCTTAAGTATGTCAGATGCCCATTTTTCATAGCGGTCCACAGCGGCCCACGGGTCTTTACGAAGCACCGGCCCGTGTGACGGCCCGATCACGTCGATATGCAGCGCACGTGTTTTTTTCACCGCATCCAGCACATACGTTTTAAATGGCCCCATGATCACATCGAAATAATATTTCTGCGATTCCTCCATCTGCTCGGAAAGCGGCGTTAAGTCGTCGAACACGTTTTCCGCAGAAAAATGAAACCCAAACACATCGCCCGATAACAGCACGGCGTCTTCAGTGATATACGTGAACATGGAATCCGGCCAGTGCAGGAACGGCGCGGAAATGAATTTGAGCGTTTTGCCACCCAGTTCAATGGTATCCCCGTCTTCCACGATCTTGCACTCGAATTTTTCATTGAGGATGTTGCGCAGAAATACACTGGCGGGCTTAGAGCATACCACCACCGCATTCGGCGCTTTTTTAAGCAGCGTTAAGAGCCCGCCGGAATGGTCGGGCTCGGTATGGTTGCAGATGATATAGTCGATAGACGATACATCACACGCACCGGATATCTTTTCGATATGTTCGTCTGAAAAACCGTCTTTTACCGTATCCACAACGGCAATTTTATCGCTGCCTTTAATCAGGTAGCTGTTATATGATGTGCCCCACTGTGTGCGCATAACGACATCGAAAACACGGAGTTCCGGGTTTTGAACACCCACCCAGTACACACCCTTAGTAATTTCTACAGGCAGCATATTTTTCTCCCTGTATTAAGCTTCTTCAAACATATCCTTGGACGCGCCGCAAAGCGGGCAGACCCAATCCTCAGGAACGTTTTCCCAAGCTGTACCGGCAGCAACTCCGTTATCCGGATCGCCGACTTCGGGATCGTAAACATAACCGCAGACTGTGCATTCGTACTTCTTCATTTGCATCTACCTCACTTTATTTATTTTGAAAATAATCATTCAGGTTTGATACCAGTTCATCGACGTCTATGCCGTGAACGGTGCCGGCTTGTTCCAGGCTCTCTCCCGCAGACGCCGGGCAGCCGATACAATGCATACCCGCTTCCATCAGCACCTTGGCGCAACCGGAGTCAATCGAGAGCAACTGGGCAATCGTCATATCTTTTGTAATCTGTGTCATGTCTTTACCTCTTTTATAAAAATTTTTATGTGGTTCTAATCATCTTATACCCGCACTTGGAACACTTAATGGATACCTTGCCTTTTCCTCTAGGCACTCTCAATTTCTGTGAGCATTTGGGGCATTTAAAGATTTTGTACAGCTTACGCTGCTGACTTTTTGCTTTACTCCTATAATACCACGATTTAATTTTATTAACCAGATTCATGAAGAATAAATTCTCTTTTTGTCTCTGCGCGATGTTGCGCGAAAACATACGCAGTATCGCAAGCCCTGTGATGGCAAACGTGATAATAAACATATACGGCCACGGCACAAAACTTAACAGAAGCGAAAGAATAATAAGCGCGAAAGACAGCTGATCGGGGCCGTTGCGGCCAATAAACATTCTGTTAAACACGTTGTAAAAACACCACCTTATTTTGTCTTCAGTCAGGTGCCGTATGTAACAATCAGCTCCGGCGTTCTGACCTCCTCGTAAAAGCTTATAAATGAGCGTACATCATCGATATCACCCGGCAGCATGATGCCGCTTCTTCCGATATCCTCGCTCATATGTACATCTCCCCCCGCAATCACCATCACATCGTGCTCATAAGCGAACTGCAGCGACAGTTTATTGCGACTTTCGTTCCTGATCTGCGCGTTGACAATCTCAATACCGTCGTAGAACGAAGGATTCTCGGGCGACAATCCAAAGCGGTAAGGATGCGCCTGAAACACAAGAAAACCGTTCTCATGCATCAGGCTGTATATCTTTTCGATAGGCAGCTTATAAAAAGGCCCCGCGTCCATCAAAAACGATTCATCCGGCCCGTATATAAGAAACTCGTACGGCGAGCCTTCCGGCTGCACCTCCAGCCCCAGAAAAACCTTGAGACCGATCTGGCTGCCCCGCCGCTTGGCCGCACGGTATCCCGCAAGATATCGGCCCACTTTTTCGGACCACGAGAGCGTTTCCATGCCCGGCTTTTCAAAATAGCGCGAGTAGAAGTGATCCGTGATAAACGTGCCCGTGTATCCGGCAGCCTTAATGCCGTCTACCACCTCCACCGCCGTAAGTACACCGCACGGGCTTGTCTCGGCTGTGTGGCAGTGGGTTTCAAACTGATAAAGCTTCATTTGCTACCTCGGTAATATCATACTAGAAAGATGCGTCTAAAATATAAACAAAACAGCGTTTTCACATATTGTTTACATCTGCTATGATAGCCGCTTGCCTCATCCCCGTCAACGGGCAAGGCGGCTTTTGCAACACAAAAGGCTCCCGGTTTTATTATCCGAGAGCCCTGATAAATGATTTTTCTTAAGCCGTTGCAGCGCCTGTAAACTGGCTGTTGTACAGGTCGGCATAAAAGCCGTTCTTATCCATGAGCTGCTGATGCGTTCCCTGCTCGATGATTTCACCCTCGTTCATCACAAGTATTGTGGACGCGTTGCGGATTGTAGACAGGCGGTGCGCAATCACGAAATTGGTGCGCCCTTCCATCAGCGCGATCATGGCGTTTTGGATATATGCCTCGGTTCGCGTGTCCACGTTGCTCGTCGCTTCGTCGAGTATCAGTATGGTCGGGTCGGCCAGCAGCGCACGCGCGATCGTGAGCAGCTGTTTTTGACCGGAGCTGATATTGGATGCTTCTTCGTTCAATATCGTATCATATCCGTCCGGCAGCGTGCGGATAAAGTGATCCGCATGCGCCATATTTGCCGCTTTTATTATCTCCTCTTCCGTCGCGCCTTCGCGCCCGTAGGCAATGTTGTCGCGAATTGTACCGCCGAACAGCCATGTGTCCTGCAATACCATGCCGAAACGCTGCCTTAATGTCTCCCGAGGCATATCTGTTAAGTCCATACCGTCCACGCTGATATGCCCCTCATCCACCTCATAAAAGCGCATAAGCAGATTCACCAGCGTCGTTTTTCCCGCGCCTGTCGGACCCACAATAGCCACCACATCGCCGGGGTTTACGCTTAAATTCATATCCTTTATCACCGTCTTGCCCGGCTCGTAGCCAAAGCTCACATGCGAGA
Organism: Clostridia bacterium; assembly: GCA_003249555.1. GTDB lineage: Bacteria > Bacillota > Clostridia > Christensenellales > SZUA-584 > SZUA-584. Next base: position 3,934 of record QKIQ01000059.1, read on the forward strand.
ATTCCACCGCGCCGCGCGCCTTTTGCACTTTGCCGATCAACCTGTCGCCAGACATTTCGGGTTCATCAAGCACTTCGAATACACGCTCCGCCGCCGCAATCGTCGACTGCATCACGTTCGCAATCTGAGCGACCTGTGTGATGGGCTGTGTAAACTGGCGGGAATACTGTATAAACGCCTGCACATCGCCGATGGATATTCTTCCGTTGATCACAAGTATTCCGCCGATGACACACACAAACACATAGGATATGTTGCTTAAAAAGTTCATCAGCGGCATCATGATTCCCGAGAGAAACTGCGCCTTCCAGCCCACGCCGTACAGGCGTTCGTTGATCCCATCAAATTTTTCTTCGCTCTGTGCTTCCTTGCCGAATGCCTTCACGACCGTATGCGCCGCATACATTTCTTCCACGTGGCCGTTCAAATGCCCCAGCTCCGCCTGCTGCCCTTTAAAGAATTTCTGCGACTTTTTAATTATGGCTTTTGACACAATGAAACTCAGCGGCAGCACGACCAGCGACACCAGCGTGATAACCCACGATATCGTAAACATCATCACAATAATACCTAGCAGCATCGTCACCGCAGATATGATCTGTGTCAGCCCCTGCTGCAGCGATGTGGATATGGTGTCAATATCGTTCGTCACACGGGAAAGAATCTCGCCATGTGTACGTCCGTCAAAATACTTAAGCGGCAGCTTCGCAAGCTTGTGTTCCACCTGTCGCCGCATGTCATATACGATCGTCTGCGACGTTTTGGCCATCACAAACTGCAGGATAAATGTGAACAAAGCGCTGACCAGATAAAGACCGATTACCGTCAATATAATCACGCCGACTTTACTGAAATCGATTTTAAGGCCCTTCGCCTCTTCAAGCTCGGCGGCCGCCTGCGCCGCCTTTGCGGCAGCGTCTTTGTCTGGCGAGCTCATCGCCGCTCCAATTGCTTCCACAGGGCTAAGCGTGCCGTCTTCGAGCTGCGCTTCAATCTCATCAGGCAGCGCGTCCTTTAAACGGCTGTATGCCTCGGCCTGTGCGGAGAACGGTTTGAAAAGCTCCGTTGTCGCATTACCCAACACCTTCGGCCCGAATATCGCAAACACCGTGCCCCCAATTGCCATCACAATCACAACAATGATCGCCGCTTTATGACATGTCAGATAGCTCAGCAAACGGCGAAAACCCGCTTTGAAATCCTTCGCCTTTTCCATCGGCATACCATGCCCCATCGGACCGCCTCCCATATGGCCGCGTCCACGACCAGGGCCTTTTTCCATTTTTATTTGATTCTGTTTATCGTTGCTCATGCAAGTTCCTCCACTGAAAGCTGTGATTCCACGATCTCCCGGTATGTACCGCAGCTTTTCATCAGTTCCCGGTGTGTGCCCTGGCCAACAAGCCTGCCTTCATCCAGCACAAGTATGTTGTCAGCGTTCATCACGGTGCTGACGCGCTGAGCCACAATGAATACGCTCGCCTCCGTCACCTGCGATGACAAAGCCTGGCGCAGCTTTGCGTCTGTTTTAAAATCGAGCGCCGAGAAACTGTCGTCGAAAACATATACCTCAGGCTTTCTTATCAGCGCACGCGCGATAGACAGCCGCTGCTTTTGCCCGCCCGAAAAATTCGACCCGTCCTGCGCCACTGGAGCATTAACGCCGCCTTTTTCATTCGTCACAAACTCCTCCGCCTGAGCGATGGAAAGCGCACGGCTCATCTCTTCCTCTGATGCGTCCTCGTTACCAAAGCGCAGATTGTCCGCAATCGTCCCGCTCACAAGGCTCGCCTTTTGCGGCACAAAACCAATTTTTTTACGCAGCTCGGCCTGCGGATATTCACGCACATCCACACCGTCTACAAGCACCTGACCATCGGTGACGTCGTAAAAACGCGGTATCAGTTTGATCAGCGTCGATTTACCCGAGCCTGTGCCGCCGATAATGGCTGTGGTCTGCCCCGGCTTTGATACAAAGCTGATATTTGAAAGCACCGGATCCTTAGCGCCCTGATAGCAAAAGCTCACATCTTTGAATTCCACATGGCCGTGAAGCGAAGCTTTGGGCGTGGTTTTGGTATTATCGATTATAGACGGCTTCATGCTGAGCACTTCGTTGATACGATCCGCAGAAGCGGACGCGCGCGGCAGCATCACAAACATCATTGTCGCCATGATGATGGCAAACATGATCTGCATCACGTACTGCTGGAAAGCCATAAGCTGCCCCACCTGCACATCCCCGGTGTCCACCCGATAGCCGCCGAACCAGATGACCGCAATGGTTGAAAGATTAAGCACCATCATGATAACCGGATACATCGCTGCCATCCAGCGGTATACTTTGATTGAAGTGTCTGTCAAGTCTTTGTTGGCTTCATCAAAACGCTTGTGCTCATGGTTTGTCTTGTTGAAGGCACGGATCACACGAATGCCCGTTAATCCCTCGCGCAGCACAAGATTTACTCTGTCTATCTTTTTTTGCAGAGATTTAAAAAGCGGCAAAGCGTTTTTCGCCACAATAAGTATAAAAAGCGACATCGCAGCCACCGCCGCCACAATGATCCACGAAAGCCCCGTACCCGCTCTGACCGCCATGATGATACCGCCCACACACATGATAGGCGCCATAAGCAGCATACTTAAAATCATCACCATCGCATTTTGAATCTGAGTCACGTCGTTGGTCGAACGCATAATCAGCGACGCGGTACCGATTTTATCAAATTCGTTCATCGAATAGTTTGTAACTGATTTGAATATATCGGAGCGCAAATCACGTGAAAAGCCCGCCGCCACCTTTGAGCCATACAAGCGCGCGAGCACCGTACAGACGGTAACCACAAGCGAGAATCCCAGCATGATGAGCCCTGTTTCAATAATCAATGCGATATCTTTGCTTACAACGCCCCTATCAACGATGTCGGACATCAAATCCGGCAGGTAAAGCTGGCTGACAGACTGCCCCGCCGTCAACAGCACAACGAAAATGGCAGGCCATTTATAAGGCCGAATGTATCTGAATAGCTTTGTCATATATTGTCCTTCCCAGCTTCTTTGCTTAAAATCCCTACCACCTGATTCATCATCCAGTCAAAATACGCCTCATCGCCTTCCACCGGACCGCTCGCAAAAAGCTCTTTCATAATACTTCCCGTGATATTCGTCATGAAAAATTTCATCGCCATTTCCGGCTCAACACTCAGCACACCTGCACTTCTCATTGCTTTAAAATATGCATGCAGATTGTTTTTCATATGATGCTCTTTCATCCTCAAGTTCTTTTCGGGATCCGAATCCCTGACCTTGTCGCGCATAATCATGCGCAGCAGAGGGCCGTTTTTTTTAAAATTATCCCGAATTTCATATGCAATGTGCTTTAAATCCTGCTCCAAATCATATGTGACACCGCTTCTTAAATATTCCTCAACGGTATACGGATGCAGGCAGCTGTGCAGCGTCTCATCAAATAACTCTCTTTTTGTTGCAAAATGCCGGAACAGCGTCACTTCGCTGACTCCTGCCAGCGCGGCGATCTCCTTGGTTGTGGCCGCCGCAAAGCCTTTCTTTTCAAAAAGTTCTCGCGCTGCGGATAAAATATTGCTTCGCGTGTTTTTCATCCTTTCCCCTCCTTACTGTTTCATGTAGCAATTTTTTAAGTAAGTACTTACTTACGTATTGCTTAAGATATTCCTTCGCATTGGCTTTGTCAATCGCCTCTTGGCCATTGTTCACAATTAATTCAAACTCTGGCCTCGTTAATCATGCTAATTCAAGTCTTGGGTCTGTTGCGGCATTGTCTGCAAAACACTATAATAAAAGGCATGAAAAAACGTATTGTCATCGGTTTCGCGTTTGCACTTGCAATTGCCGTGCTCCTTGGCGCATGTGCACCAGCCGAAAAAACGAGTGAGAGCTATGCGCTTGATACCATTTGCTCACAGCAAGTACGCGGCAGCCAAGCAGATACGGCCATATCTGCGGTCAACAGCATGCTTTTGCGTATCACACAGGAGTTGTCTACAAATGAAGGCTCGTATTATTATGAAATTAACGCCGGCGCACCTCAGCCCGTGGAAGTAAGCAAAGAAGCGGCACAACTGGTGTCCGAGGCGCTGCGCATTGCGGCCGAGACAGGCGGCGCTTTCGATCCCACTATCGGCCCCGTTTCAACGCTGTGGAACATCTCTGAGAATCCGCGCGTACCGTCGGCTCATGAAATTGACGATGCCCTGCCGCTAGTCAACTATAAGAATGTCACAGTGGAAGGCAACACAGTGGCTCTTGCCAAAAGCGGCATGATGCTGGATCTCGGCGGTATCGCTAAAGGGCTCGCGGCCGACCTGGCAGTGAAATTATACAAGCAATATGGTATCGACAGCGCGATACTGAACCTGGGCGGCAATGTTTATGTGTATGGAGTCAGAGAAGGCGGCGGCGCTTTCCGCATCGGTCTACGCGATCCTTTGGGCGCAGCCAACGATTATGCGGCGGTTATTTCCGTGCAAAACACATCGGTGGTCACATCCGGTGTTTATGAACGCAATTTTGAAAGCGAGGGCAGCACATACCATCATCTGTTTGACCCCAAAACGGGCTATCCCGCCGACAACAGCTTACTTGCCGTCACCGTGGTGTGCGAAAGCAGCACTGAGGCGGATGCCTTGTCCACCGCGCTTTTCGTTATGGGCCTTGAAGACGGTCTTTCCTTTGCGGAGCAAACGCAAGGTATCGAAGCCGTGTTTTTTACGGATAATGGGGAAATCTATGTCACAAGCGGACTGGGGGCTAATATAGAAATTACCAATGAAGCATATACTCTCAAAAGCTGATATCGTGCTTTTTATTCTCATTATAGCGGTGGCTGTAACCGGGATTGTTTGGCTGTCCGATTCAGGCAAAGCGCAGACGGCGGTGATTCGCGCAGACGGAAAAGTCGTCAAACAGGTGCGACTGGATGTCGACCAATCGTTTTGCGTGGACGATGTGCGGTTCGAAGTCAAAGATGGCGCCATCGCATTTGTGGAATCCGATTGTCCGGGGCAGGAATGCGTTCACGCAGGCTGGCTCCGCAGCCCCGGCAGCAGCATGGCTTGCCTGCCCAACAAGGTGTCTGTCACGCTGACGGGCGAGAGCGAGGTGGACGTCATTGCAGAATAAGCTGACTCCCCGGCGCATCGCGCTGTTAAGCGCCCTGCTTGCCGTTTCTCTGGTGCTTTCCGTGGTGGAAACCATGCTGGGCACGCTCATTCCGCTGCCCATTCCCGGTGTAAAGCTGGGCCTTGCCAACATCATATCAATGTTTCTGCTAAGCTATTTTTCGCTGCCTGCCGCACTGACGGTAGGCATACTGCGGTCATTCGCCGCGTCGCTTTTCACAGGCGGCTTCGGTATGTTTCTATACTCAGCACCCGGCGTACTCCTTAGCATACTAGCGATGTTCGCAGCGCTTAAAACGCTCAAGGCGCTGTCCATCGTCGGCATATCCATGATCGGTGCGTGTATTCATAATGTCGCGCAGGTGGGCGTCGCTGTGCTGACAACGGGAGAAACACAGCTTTTTTATTACGCGTTTATACTGCTCATCGTCGGCGCCGTGTCGGGCACAATCACGGGCGCGGTGGCGCGAACAGCGTTTCCCAAAGCCGCGTCTGCATTAAAGCTGCACACAAGCAAATAATAATAAATGTACGGAGGTACCACAGATGTTCAATTTCGCGAACTATTATTATTTGGACTGGACGATACTGCTTATCATACCCGGCATCATCGTGGCTATGTGGGCACAGTCTAAGGTGAACCGCGCTTACCAGACATATTCAAAGATACCCGTTATAAGCGGCATCACGGGCCGGGAAACCGCTTCGCGTATACTCGCCGCCAACGGGCTGAGCAACGTGCAGATTGCCCCCACAGGCGGCAGGCTGTCAGATAACTATAATCCGCGCAAAAAAACACTGAATCTGTCTGAATCAAACTTTTCCGGCAGCTCGGTGGCCGCCGTTGCTGTTGCCGCCCACGAGTCCGGCCATGCCATTCAGCACGGCAAAGGGTATTTCCCATTAAACCTTCGAAACCTCATCGCGCCTGTCGTCAGCATTGCGTCTTACATGCTCTGGCCGATATTGATACTCGGCCTCATGATGGGCTTTGCCGACACAATCAGTATTGCGGTTTATATCTTTCTCGCCATTTTTGTGTTTCAGATCATCACGCTGCCCGTAGAATTCAACGCGTCTTCGCGTGCGTTGGCGGCGCTCCAGTCGGAAAACGTACTGACCGATGAGGAACTTTACGGCGCTAAGAAGATGCTCGAGGCCGCCGCACTGACGTACGTTGCGGCAACGCTGGTCTCGCTGCTCAATGTCCTGCGTTTTTCCATACTGTCACGGCGCAGATAATTCAAGACAGTCATTTTATTGCATTAATATGTAAATCTTTGCTATATCATCTTGCATGTTAAACAGCAGCTCACCGATAATTCGATGTTGTGAATTGTCAAATTCAAGACTATAATAATGCTAAATATGTTCAAAATAAACGAAAATATGAACATAGTAGAAACAGATTTATTTGTATGATTTTCTTGAGGAGGAATTTATGAACAACGTGGACAAGATGTCTGTCAACACCATCCGTATTTTGGCTGTTGAAGGCGTACAAAAAGCAAACAGCGGCCATCCGGGGCTTCCCCTTGGCGCCGCACCCATGGCGTACACGCTTTGGGCCAAGCATTTGAAACACAATCCCAAAAATCCGTACTGGGCGGACAGAGACCGTTTTGTGCTCTCCGCGGGTCACGGTTCTATGCTGCTTTACTCATTGCTGCATACGTTTGGTTATGAGGAGGCGACCATCGACGAGCTTAAGAACTTTCGCCAATTCGGTTCCAAAACAGCGGGCCATCCCGAATACGGCCACATCGCGGGCATAGAAACCACAACAGGACCTTTGGGACAAGGGATTGCCAATGCCGTGGGTATGGCGATGGCCGAAGCTCATCTTGCGGCCTTGTTCAATAAAGACGGATATAACGTGGTAAACCACTACACATACACGCTTTCTGGCGACGGCTGTCTGATGGAAGGCGTCGCATCCGAAGCCTGCTCGCTCGCGGGCACATTGAAGCTGGGCAAGCTCATTCTGCTTTACGACAGAAACAAAATCACCATTGAAGGTAAAACGGATTTCGCGTTTGACGAAGATGTGGCAGGGCGCTTTCATGCATACGGCTGGCAGGTGCTTCATGTCGATAAGGGCAACGAAGATTTGGACAGCATTGCGGATGCCATCGCAGCAGCAAAAGCGGAGACTGATAAACCCTCTATCATCATAATCAAAACGGATATCGGTTACGGCTGCCCCGCTGTACAGGGCAGTGCCTCTTGCCACGGCGCGCCGCTCGGCGACGACAACATCGCAGCATTGAAAGAAACACTTCAGTGGCCATATAAAGAAAGTTTCTATGTGCCCGACGAAGTGAAGGCAGAGGCGAATAAGCGTCAGCAAACGTATGCGAAAGCGGAAGAACAATGGAACAAAATGTTCGATGAATACCGCATTAAATTTCCAGAAATGGCGATGCTTTGGGACAAGTGCTTTAATCCGGTGGACGCCGACGTCCTGACGGACAAATCACTCTTTGAGTTCGAAAAGCCGATGGCCACACGCCAGTCTTCAGGCATCATGCTTAATAGGCTTGCCGAAAAGCTGCCCGGCCTGTTCGGCGGCAGCGCAGATCTTGCCCCCTCCAACAACTCTGTAATCAAGGACAAGCCATACTTTGCGCCGGACTGCCGCGAAGGACAAAATGTTCATTACGGCATCCGCGAGTTCGCGATGGCGGCGATTGCCAACGGCCTTGCGCTGCACGGCGGCGTGATTCCGTATGTCGCCACGTTCTTTGTCTTCACCGATTACCTAAAGAACGCGGTGCGTATGTCCGCCATTATGGGTCTGCCCGTGATTTACGTGATGACGCACGACAGCATTGGCGTCGGCGAAGACGGCCCCACTCACCAGCCCATCGAACAGCTGGCCTGCATGCGCGCCACACCCAACACCTACATGTGGCGTCCGGCGGATTCCAAGGAAACGGCCGCGGCGTACATTTCCGCGCTTCAGGCAAGCGG
>QKIQ01000080.1 GCA_003249555.1 Clostridia bacterium
TGTTTGTTCTTTTTCGAATACGTCTGTGACATGGCATCCTCCGAATCCGAGAAAATTTCCCGATCTTAATTCTACTGGATGCCGTCGCAATTTAAATTCCACTTATTTTTCCACTGTGGAATTTACTTTGGGAATTAACCTTCGCCAAGCATACGCGCAAGCGGCATCCAATCGGTTGCCGTTTTTTATTGTCTGTGGTACAATGCAGCGGACAGCGCGAAAGCCTGTCGGACAGTTCGAAACCATCCTGTCCATAAACAAAACTAAGGAGGCCGGACCACAAAGTCCGGACAGATACCGTATTGGTATTTGTTGAAGATAAAATGAATAAAAAGCTGCATACTCCGCGCTTTATGGCGGAAGCCGGCATCATTGCCGCGCTGTACTTTGTTCTTACAATGGCTATCGCGCCTCTGAGCTACGGCCAGCTCGGTATGATGCAAATACGCATCTCTGAGGCGCTGTGCGTGCTGCCGTTTTTCACGCCCGCCGCAATCCCTGGGCTTTTTGTGGGATGCGTGCTCGCGAATCTGTTCAGCTTTCTCGGTGTGGTAGACGTGATATTCGGTTCGCTCGCGACGCTCGCCGCTGCCGCGATGACTTATTTTATTAAAAACAAGTGGCTCGTGCCTCTGCCGACCATACTTGTGAATGCGGTGGCCATCGGCGCGCTCCTGCACTTTTTCTATTTTACCGATGTGCCGCTTTTTATACCCGTTGCCTATGTGGGCGCGGGTGAAGCCCTAGCATGCTATGCGCTGGGAATGCCGCTTCTCTTTCTGCTTAACAAGCACCAAAAAAAGATATTCTACCGTCCATGAATTAAATGAAAAAATTTGATATTATTTTTAAGCGGTATTCTGTTATGAATATTGCTTTTTCTATAAAAAAGGTTTTTTGCTTTTTTTGTCGAATTACTCCTTGATATTGTCATGATTTTACTCAATTATTCTTGTTTCTGAGCAGTAAGGCAGTGATAAAAGTATGGACGCATATTTAGCTCGTCAACCCATTTTTAACAAGTACAAAAAAGTATATGGTTATGAGTTACTATACCGTGACAGCGAAGTCAATTGCTATTCATGCGAAGATGGCGATAAAGCATCCGGCAGCGTCATGATCAACAGTTTTCATGTCATGGGAATTGACACCGTAACAAGCGGTAAAAAGGCCTTTGTTAATTTTACCGATAACCTGCTCAAAGAGGGTATGGCCACACTTTTCCCAAACGAATATTTAGTCGTAGAAATCCTAGAAACGGTACAGCCCTGTGCTGCTGTCATTGAAAGCTGCAAAGAACTTAAAAACAAAGGCTATGTCATTGCTTTGGATGATTTTGTGATTAGCAGCGAGTACATTTCTCTAATTGAACTGGCTGATATAATAAAGGTTGATTTTTTGGCGACCCCTCCGCACGTTTTACAGGCCATTGTCAGCAGCTTAAATAAGTATAAAATTAGATTTCTTGCCGAAAAAATAGAAACGCACGAAGCGTTTGAAAACGCAAAAAACTGGGGCTATACTTTGTTTCAGGGTTATTTTTTCAGCAAGCCTGTCATAATGTCTGTGCAAGACGTATCGCCTTTAAAACTAAACTATCTGCGGCTGATACAAATGGTCAATGCCGCCGAATTCGAGTTTGAAGAAGTCGCCGATATTGTATCTAAGGATTTGTCTCTTTCGTACAGCCTTTTGCGAATGATGAACTCTGCCGCTTTCGGTTTTCGCACCCGTATCCACTCGGTCAGGCAGGCACTGGTGCTTCTCGGTTCCAATGAAATCAGAAAATGGATTTCATTAATTGCCATTAAAGGCATTGGTAAATCCGCGCCAGAAGAAATTATCACCACATCTCTCGTACGAGCCCGGTTTTTAGAGCAGCTCTCCGTTATTTTTCATAATCCGCTTTATCATGAACATTGTTTTCTGACGGGGCTGTTTTCCACGCTGGATGTCCTTATTAACCGCCCGATGGATGAAATACTGAAGGAAATTGCAATAGATAACGATATTATTGAAGCGCTGATCGACAAAGGAGGCGCCACGGGAATGGCTTATGAGCTCATACTGGCATACGAAAAAGCTGATTGGGACAGGGTTTCTGACTTGTGCGAATTGTTTGGGTTTGACAAATCCGTTGTCACCGATATATATATCGAAGCGGTTACATGGAGCTACAAGCTGGAGTGCGACATACACGCCTGACATATGATTATTCCCACAGCCAACCACTTTTTTGGAGACGTGGTTTTCTCATGACTTGATTACATCCCAATCGCCCAATATCGATTGCCACATCAACCGATTTTGACGTTTTTGAAAAACAACGTATTTTACTGCATACCTTGCATTCGCCGCCGCGTATACATAACAGATAAAAAACGGCGAGGTGTGGAAATGTATCTGATAAGCGGCTTACTTGGAAGTGTCGTGGGGGCGGCCGGCACCGTAATCGGGGGGCTGCTTGCCATCCTGATCGGAAAAAGAGCACAGGAACCGCGCCCGTTTTTGGCTTTTGCGGGCGGTATGATGGCAGCAGTGGTCTTTTTTGATATGCTGCTGGAAAGCGAGGAGCTCGGCGGGCTGTTGCGTATGTGTATCGGAGCCGTCGCAGGAGGCTGTTTTTTCGCGCTTGCCGATCCGCTTTTTTCTCACAAAGATGAGCCCTCGCTCTATTCGACGGGCATACTCGTACTGGTTGGCATCGCGCTGCACAATCTGCCGGAGGGGCTTGCGGTGGGTTCATCTCTTGTGGAAAGCCGGCGCATGGCACTCGCACTTTCACTGCTTATGCTGGTTCACAATGTGCCCGAAGGCATTGCAGTATGTCTGCCTCTGCGGCTGTCCGGCTTGAAAGCGGGACGCATCATCGTACTTGCTTTGCTCACGGGGCTGCCCACGGCGCTCGGCGCGGTTATCGGCACGGCCATCGGCAGCATTTCCAGGGAAATGATTTCATTCTGTATCGCGTTTGCGGGCGGGGCAATGCTCTACATCTCACTTAAAGAGCTGATACCTGCCGCGGGCAAACATAAAGTGTTCTGTGCGCTGCTGGGCATCTGCACCGGCTTTTTTATGACATTGCTGATTTGACCGTTCCCTGACCGACGGTATGAATTTGCGCGTGGGCACATTTAAGCGGTACCGCCGTGGTGATAAAGCACTGCGCGCCTTGTATGCGCTCAAGCAGCGCGTTTTGCCGCGCGGTATCCAGCTCTGAAAATACATCGTCCAGCAACAGCACGGGGCTTTCTCCAAAATCAACCCGCGCAATGTCAAATGTGGCCAGCTTTAAAGACAGCATCGCAGTTCTGATCTGTCCCTGCGACGAATACGCCTTGATTTCGCCGCCGTTTAATGCCACCGCGATATCTTCACGATGCGGCCCGTAAAGGCAAAAGCCCTGCTCGATTTCAGACGATAACGATTTATCCATCTTTTCAAACAACGCTTTTTGAACATCGTCCCCCGTCACGCTGCATTTGTATTTAAGGCTTAATGTCTCATCACTTGCGAGATCATGATGCACAGCGCGGCTGATCTCATCAAGCTGCTGCAAAAACGCCTGCCTTGCATTGATAATTCGCGCCCCATGTGCGGCAAGCTGCTCGTTGAATATAGACACAAGCTTTTTTAACTGATTTTCGGCCATGCGCGATTTCAGCAGCGCATTTTTTTGCGCAAGCGCCTTGGCGTATTCTTGAAGCTCGTAAAAGTAAGCAGGCCTGAGCTTAGATATCTCCATATCGATGAACCGGCGGCGCAGCGAAGGTGACTCTTTGAGCACCTTCAAATCTTCGGGCGAAAACACAACCGCTATAAAATTGCCAAAAAGCTCGCCCATTTTTTTCACAGGCTGGCCGCTGATTTTCAGGCTCTTTTTTTCAAGCACTGAAAGCAATGCCTCAACACAAAGCTGACCCTGTTTTTTGACAATACCGCCCTTAATATATGCCGATTGCGCACCATCACGGATGCACTCCGCTTCCTTCTGGGTACGAAACGATTTGCCCATGCTCAAAAAACCGATGGCTTCCAGCACATTCGTTTTACCGGCGGCATTCTTACCCTGCAGTATGTTAATGCCGTCCGAAAACGACACTGTCAGGCTTTCATAGCTGCGATAGTTTTTTAGCACAAAGCCGTTTACAAACATAGCTTCTCCTTAAAAAAAAGTATAATACCAGACCGCGCCCCACACATTGACTGCAATACCGATAGCCGCAAGAAACGCAGGCAGCACCGACTTGCTTCGCACAGCTTCCGGAGGATTATCTCCTATTATCAATGGCATAAACGGCAGCATATCCACAAGATACCGGCTACCGAACTGCCAACCTCCCATGGTCTTGTGAGATAGTATCAATATCAAATGAATAATCAGGCATATAAGATAAAGGATACGTTTTTGATCCAGCCGCTGCTGCACCAGCCGCACCGCAAGCAGTACATATACCGGATTCACAAGAAAGAACAGCGTACCGTTAAATTGCGGCCAGAACATCTCGTTGTGAGACCCCGGCAGCTTTAAAATCTCAAGAAAATTTCCCGGGACATATTCTAGCGCAAACTGCGGCGCATATTTGAACTCAGGCAGATAGTTGTGACCAAACTCAAATATATGACCGAAACGCACTTCATTATAAGCCGCGGCACATGCTCCCACCGCGACTAGCGGCAATACGTACTTTAAACAACGAACACACGTTCTAGTTTTGCTGTTACCGTCATTATTTTTATACAGAAGATAAAAGAGCAGCGGCGCATAAACGATATTCATGGGGCGGCATGCAAAAGCAATGCCCAAACAGAGAAATGAAAAATACCATGCAGACTGCCTGCGGCTTACAATCAGATAGACCGCCAGCGCCGAGAAAAAGAAACCTTGCGTCTGCGCCGTAAACCATACCCAGCCCGCGAGCGATAAGTAAAACAAATTAGAGCCGAGTGTCATTAGCAGCGCCATAAGCGAGGAGTAAAGTCCGTCAAAACCGCGCCGCATCATGAAGCGATAGATCAGCACAAACGCACCAAACCCAAAAAGCGTATTGATAAGATTGTCCGGCGTGTTCATGCCAAAGATGGGGTATAACAAAAATTGTAACACACTGGGAAACGGCGGAAAGCTCACATAGTATCTGCCGCCAAACTCGGCAAGCTCTAGCCACGTCACGTTATCGGGCAGATAGGCCTGCCCCTGCCACCATGCCGCCGCCTGCCGCGTATATGAATCGTAGTCGCTGTGCGAAAGCGGACTCTGTCCCAGTACGCGATACATAATGATATACGCGCAAACCATAAGCCCCGCCGCCAATATGAAATGGTATGTAAACCGTTCCTGTTTTTCGTTCATCTCGAAAGATATTTTATCATGAGCGCAGCAATGGAGCAACGCGCTTTTAAAACAGAGTTATTCGGGTGTCTCAATATACCCAATCGGAGTCAGTATACCGCACTGTTCTCCACTTTTTATGCAGATTTCCGCCAAACGTCCGTCTACTGGAGATGAAATTTCAATCACTGTTTTTTCAGCCTCGGCTTCGCAGACAATATCCTCCTTGTGAACATCGTCTCCCTGCCTCAATCGCCAAGTCAGAACAGCTGTTTTAAACGCATAGTCGATTTGTTTTCTTTGGCATTCGCATCCACGGCATGGCTCTGCAAAACGGGGCAAATAAACCGGTACTCGCATCGCTAATTCCACCTTATTCACTGTAATAGGGGCACGCTGTTTTTTTGCATTCCGTATTCCGATGATGGTACCCGCACTTTATTGACTGCGGTTCACGAATGTCCAAATCCAGATTCTTTCTCAAAAAAACGGCCGTTGTCTTGAGTGTGGCAAAACATACACGCTTGCAGCAGCGCGGCCCTCCCATTGCCGAAATTTCGCGAAGGCAATTCGACGTTAACCTGTTGACTAATGCCCATGTGTCCGTCGAATATGGGCTTGTATCTGTCAACAGAGACAGAAAAACGCCGCTTCCCACTGCCGCACCGCATGCTCCGTACCATCCGCAAAAGCCTGCCAGCAGGTTCTTCGCCCGTTGCTCCGCTATGTTAAGGTCTCTCACCAGCTGGGTTTTTTCATCGTTTCTCAGCTTTCGGCAGACGGTGAGAAGCACTGCGGGCACAAGATAATGATGCTCAGGACAATGCATGGGAAAATCAACGTTTTTCCATGCCTGCTCAAAAAGCTCAAAGGCACATTTCCCGCTGTCGTATCCTTCAAGACATAAGGCCGTAATATCTTTGTATAGCTTTTCGTTTAATTGATATCCCATATGACTCCTCCAAATAACCGTGATTTATAAAAAGCATGATGCTTCATTTTAGGTTAATTCAAGGTCATATTTATAGCACAATTTTACTTTATTTTGTACAATCAGATAGTGTGCTTTGCTCAAAATTTGCGAGCAGATAAAAAATGCGCACTCATGCTATCCCTGTATACGATCGTTCTTTGAGTTTAAAAGGCCTCATCGAGCCATCAACCCTTCCTTGTTCCGCTACCTCTTCCTGTCAAAAAACGGCGACTTACCTGAAATCGAAAGCGGCACCGCCATCGCGATTATAACGTCTTCGTCCATATACCCAAGGCTCAGTGCAGCTTTGCCCGCGGAAAACATAATCCGGTTGTCGATGCGCGCGTCCGCCGCCACAGACACTGCCGACCCAAGCGCGATACCCAAATCTAACGGATCGTACACACAAACACCGTTTTTATCCGTGCAGTCGGTACAGTTTTCAAAACGGCAGTAAGCACAGCCTTCCTGCAGCCCACGATTTTCCATAGTGGTGCCCACCATCACCACTGCTTCGCTGCTGCGAATACAGTTTGCGTCCCGAGCGAAAAAGCCGTAGTTCAGCGCCTTGGAAAGACGCTCCATCTCGTCAGCCAATGCATCCTTTTCTTGGCATGTGATAATGCATGTCTTGATATGGTCAACACCCTTTGTTTTGGGAGCGGTTTTAGCCGCCGCGCACATGCTGCGTGCCGCATTCATTATTGCTGTTTTCTGCGCTGTTGATGCGTTTTCAATCATATCGTTTTCTCCTTTGCATTCCATACCATTAAGCTTGTTGTTTGTTATATTTTTCATACTGAGCCGTAAAGCATTCAATTTTACATCTCACCTTTTGCAAGTGTTTTTCCATCTCTTGAATTTGTTCTTCAACGCTGCGTTTGTGCTCAAAGAGAATGTCACAGCGTTGTTTGAGCGTTTGGCCTCCCTTTGCGCTTAGTTCCACAAACTCTTTGATCTTTTTTATGGACATACCTGTGCTTTTAAGGCAGCAGATAAGCTCAAGTGCTTCCAGATCATCATCTGAAAACCGACGGCTGCCGCCCGCGCTTCGGTTAATGTTGGGCAGAAGCCCTTCCTTTTCATAATAACGAAGTGTGTGGGTGGGCAAGCTCGTTTTGTCAGACACCTGTTTAATCGAATATTCGCTCATTTTTTACTCCCGCAATTCATTTGATTTGCCTCTTGACTTAAAGTTTGCTTTAAGTTTTATAATTATATTGTAATACGAGTGCGGCTTAATTGCAAACAATGAGTCCATTCATATTGAAATCGAAAAAGCTACGAAAAATTCTACCACAACATAACATGAGGAGAGAGATATGAGTTTTAATTATTTTATGCCGGTACGCATTTTATTTGGCAAAGGAAAGCTTAATTCCCTGCATGAACAAGCACTTCCGGGGAAAAAGGCGCTGATCGTCACATCAGCCGGTCAGTCCGTCAAAAAATATGGTTATCTGTCTCGTGTGGAAAACGAGCTAAAGACTGCGAACATTTCTTTTGAGCTTTTTGACAAGGTTCTGCCCAATCCTATTAAAGACCATGTAACGGAAGGCGCGGCGCTTGCCAAAAGCACCGGGTGCGATTTTATTATCGGTCTTGGCGGCGGAAGCAGCATGGATACTGCCAAAGCCATTTCTATTATGGCTGCCAACGAAGGCGACTACTGGGATTATATTAAAAGCGGCTCCGGTAAGGGTTTGGAGATCCCCAATACGCCGCTGCCTGTCGTGGCAATTACGACCACAGCGGGAACCGGCACCGAAGCAGACCCTTGGATGGTAATAACAAATGGTCAGGAAAAAATCGGCTTCGGTTACGATAAGACGTTTCCGGTAATCTCCGTGGTCGACCCGGATCTAATGATGACGGTACCCCCGCGGCTGACCGCCTATCAGGGCTTCGACGCGCTTTTCCACAGCACCGAAGGCTACATCAACTCAACTGCCAACGAAATCAGCGATTTATTTGCACTCAAGGCCATAGCTCTGATCGGTAAAAGCTTGGTAAAAGCCGTAAACGACGGCGGCGATGAATCTGCCAGAGCCGATGTGGCGCTGGCCAATACATTTTCGGGCATTGTGGAATCCACGTCAGGCTGCACCTCGGAGCATTCGATGGAGCATGCATTAAGTGCCCACCATCCACACCTTGAACATGGCGCGGGCCTTATCATGATCAGCCGGGCTTACTACACTTTCCTTGCACATTCGGGTTCATGCAATGAGCGGCTCATCGATATGGCAAAAGCACTCGGCAATACCCACGCAACGCAGCCGATGGACTTTGTCACAGCTATCATTGATCTGCAGAAAGCATGCGGTGTATCAGATCTAAAAATGTCCGATTACGGCATAAACCGCGATGAAATTCCTGAGCTTGCGAAAAACGCGCGCGATACAATGGGCCGCCTCTTCAATGTTGACCCATGCGAAATTTCGCACAGTGATGCTGTTTTTATACTTGAACAATCGTATCAATAAACGTCGTATTATTTGAATACTTATACAAAGAGCCGACAGAAAACAGCGTCGGCTCTTTTCTCATATATTTGAGGTTTCCCGATCTTTTTTCTTCATGCATTAAAATATGAGCATTGAAATCAGAGGAACCGTGACGATAGATAGCAACGTACTGATAACAATAAGACGGGAAGCCAAGAGCGAATCGGCCTCATGCTTTTGAGCAAGCACGGCCACCATGGCCCCCGAAGGCATGGCTGTGATGGTCACGGGTACGCTGAGCAGCAAACCAGATAAGCCGATCCAGCGCAATACAAAATAAGCCGCCACAGGAAGAACAAGCAGCCTGACGATTGAATAGATATAAGGCTTTATACCAACAAGTATCTCTTTTAAATTCGCAGACGCCAGAACCATCCCGATGACAATCATTGAAAGGGGCGTTTGTGTCACACCCACCATCTCGAAAAAGTCCGTCACGTCTGTCGGTAAAGATAAGCCAAAAATCAGAATCACAAGACCTGCAACCGTCGCGAAAAGCGGAAGATTGATGAGAATGCTCTTATCAAAAATCCTTTTGTTATCGCCCGCTACGCTCATCAGCGCAGGTGTCACGGTATAGACGAGCAAATGAAGCGGTATCGAATAAAGTGCGGCATACAAAAACCCCTCAGACCCGAACAGCAGCAGGCAGATCGGCCATCCCATAAAGCCGTAGTTGTTAAAAAACAAAGCGCTGCGATACACAGCTTTTTCTGTCGGGCTTTTCATTTTCAACATACGCGTAAACGGAAAACTTAAAAGCAGCGTCACTAGCGAAATGCATGTTGAAACGATAATCAAAATGACCAATTGATCTTTGATGGCATTGTAATCAGCCGTTGTGATGGAAGAGAGGATGCTTGCAGGCACCGAAATGTTAAGCACAAGCTTGGAAATAACGGACGAATCCTTTTGTTTCGCAAGCTTGCTGTACACATAACCCAGCAAAACAAGCGCAAATATGATGCTAACCTTTTGTAACACAAGCCATATACTCATAGCGGTAATCATATCATCGAAGCCATAACTTTTCAATACGCCTTTATATGCCTATTTGCACCAAAACATCTTGGGCATCATTTGACTGATAAGCTGTGAGCGATATAATAGAATTAACCACATACATACGCTTAATTGCAAACAAATCGTTGCTATAGAACGAGCATTATTCTATTCTCAGGGGGACAATTATGCCAAACATCAAGATCAAAACCGCCGCTGTCACAGATGCGCCTGTGATTGCGGCGCTCGCCAAAGAAATCTGGACGCAGCATTATGTGAGCATCATTACGATCGAGCAAATCAATTTTATGCTGGATAACTTTCAATCGACAGCAGCGATTTTAAGGGATATTGAAATCGGCGCGGTATACGACATTGCATATTTAGACGGGGAACCTTGCGGCTACAGCGCTGCCGTTCCTGACGAAACGGGGCTTTTTTTAAGCAAGCTTTATGTACGCCAAAGCTGCCGCGGACAGGGCGTGGCAAAAGCGTTGATGCGCCGCATTGAAGATCGCGCCAAAGTAATAAAAGCGCCGCGCATCTGGCTCAAATGCAACAAAAACAACAAAGACTCACTCACAGCATACGCGCGGTTGGGCTTCTCCATCGCCTACCCGTGCGTGACGGACATCGGCGGCGGTTTCGTCATGGACGACTATGCGCTCGAGAAAAAGTGTTAAGCATATATTTCTCACTACCCTATGCGTAGCTTTTATTATTTCATTGTATATTGAAGCTATTTCTGTTGTTTTTCTAATGTATGTCAAATTGCGACAACACCTGGAGTGTGATATAATTCCATTCATATTGCAGCAATGAGGTTCGTATATGGAAGAAGTCACACGCTTTGACATGAAGCAGCCCCCGATAAGGCAAAAAGGCTATTTAAAGGTTCTTACCTGGCTGATAAGCTTCCCTGTCGTCTGGCTGAGGGGGCTAAAAATCAACAAAGCCAACATGAAGGGGCTTAAGCCGCCGTATCTTCTGCTGTGCACGCACAAATCGTTCATCGATTTTATGGTGACCACCGCTTGCGTCTTTCCTCACCGCGCCAACTACGTGGTGGCTATTGACGGTTTTATCGGCAGAGAAAAGCTGCTTCGCAATGTGGGCTGTATCTGCAAGCGCAAGTTTACCAATGACGTTCAGCTTGTGATGCATTTGCGCAAGGTGATTGATAACGGCGACATACTCGTCATTTATCCGGAAGCGCGATACTCTTTAATCGGCACAAACGCCTGCTTGCCCGACTCTTTGGGCAAGCTCGCAAAGCTTTTAAAAGTTCCCGTTGTTACACTGAGTATGCACGGCAACTTCTTGTATTCTCCGGTATGGAGTCTGCGTAAACGGCGTGTATCTTTGTCGGCGGATATAACGCAAATCATCACGCAGGATGAAATCCGCCAGCTCCCTAAAGATGAAATCAACAAGCGTATTAACGATGCGTTTATATACGATGAGTTTCAGTGGCAAAAGGATAACGGCATACATATTAAATACAAAAATCGGGCGAAGGGTCTTCACAAGGTGCTATACAAATGCTGTCATTGCGGTACAGAATATAAGATGTTATCAGACGGCAACATGCTCTGGTGTGAACATTGCGGCAGTAAATGGACAATGACTGAATTGGGTGAATTGATTGAGCAGAATGTAAAAAAGCACATTCACATACCGCACTGGTATGAATTTCTGCGCGAGGAAGTGAGACGGCTTATCGAGGCAGGCACATACTTTTTTTCGTCGGATGTCGTCATCGACAGTCTGCCTAATGCTGATGGGTATATCCCGCTTGGCGAGGGCCGGCTCACTCACGATATGAACGGCTTTACATTGGAAGGCATAATCGGCGGTCAAAAATTTCTGCTGAAAAAGGATCCGTTATCGATGTATTCCTGTCACATTGAGTATGACTATATGGGCAAAGGCGATTGCATCGATTTATCCACTCTTAACGACACATATTACATTTATCCAAAAATAAAGAGCTGGTCCGCCACAAAGCTTTCACTTGCCACTGAGGAACTTTATAACTTTTTCTCCCGCAAATAAGTGCAACAAAAAAAGGACCCTTTGAGACAATGTCATTAAGTTAACAAAACGATGATTCAAGAAAGAACGAGGACGAGAAGCAAAAAGTCCTCGTTCTTTTCATTGTATCAAACAGGATGTAAAAAAGGGCAAGACAAATAAACGTTAGGGCTTAGTAACAGACTATGATAT
>QKIQ01000020.1 GCA_003249555.1 Clostridia bacterium
TGAAACCAAAGGCATCGAGGATGCTAATCTGCTCAAAGATTGGAATGGCGATGCATGGTTAAACAATTGGGTTAAAAATGAGCCCTATCTTGCTATGGTAGATCTCAGTCCGTACTTTTACTTCACTCGAGATGCCTTGTCTGTCCATTATTCATCAAATGTTCGCAAGTTGAGTTCACATGCTCAAGATGTATTTAAGAACTTAAGCAGTAAATCGGAGGTTCTAATAAAAACTGCCGTTGGTGAAGCAAAAGACTTGCCCGACCAAGAGGCTGTCGAAATTCTTAAAGCCCTCTTCACCTTGACGATGAATGAAAGCTCTATCGACAACAATAATCTACTTGCATTGGCGCACTTTGGTAGTTCAAGCCCTAGACTCTATGCCGAAACATTGGCGTTATTTAAGAGTATTCCGAAAGATAAAATTAAACTTGCGCATATAGTCCGATTTAAAGAATTTGGTGATCTCAGCAATCGGACAGCCGAAGTAACGGCATGGCTGATATCTGTGAATTTTACAGACAAAACGATCAGACGCGAGTTAGGTCAGGAGGTATAACTGAATGGGAACTTCCAGCCCATATGGTGGCCATAAGGATTCGAATCCGCTCTTACCGCCCGATTACGATGGTGACGATGCTGCTCCTGGCCAGGACGGAGCACAACCTGAAGCTCCTGACCAGCCGACTCCCCAAAGAGATACACCGTGGCGAAATGTTAAGACGGCAACTTCAAACTACATAACTGGGCGTTCATCAAGTAGCACAAGTGGCGTCAATCATATAATGAGAAACTATGGTCGAGCTTCCGGCGGAATAGCTGGGATGATGCGCTCATCCAGCTCCGGCATAAGCGCCGGTCACGCACTTGGTCAATTTCTTATCAGCAACCCCGAAGGCTCTGAATACGGAAGAATAAACGCAATCCTACAATCCGAACCCGATATTAGGACGGCATTATCAAAAATAGCCGACATCATTTCGCCTGTACCTGAAGGAAAAGAGGATGCTGTCGCAAGGGAAGCGATAGTTAATACCCTGTGCCAACTTTACGATTACATGGATGCGAATAAGCTCGAGCTGACTGACCTTAGCAATCTTGACGCTTCAATTCAAGAGCAGCTTTTTACGATTTACGTCAGTGAATATATTTGGGGAAGAATGTTGAATGATCTGCAGGGTTGCTTCGAGAAAAAGGCTCAGACGCCCGAGCGCGCTGCTGAGGTTGAGAAAGACTTTAAAGATTACATCTATGCAAAAGTATCAGTCGAGGTGCACAAAAGCTCGGGTAATAAAGTTGCTAATGCCCGTTTCGATGTTGAAAAAATATTCCGCGACTGTTATGAGGTATTAATGTGATGAGTGATTTTTCGTTGTTTTGCACCCTAAATGGCAATATCCCTGACCAATATAGCCAATATTCGATTATTGATCTTTCGAATGCAAATGATTTCCGGTTTTCAATTAAGCAAAATCTGAAGCTTTTATCTAATACAATTACGCCTGAAGCGCTTGATTTACTTTATCTTTCTATGTTTGTTTTTGCCGCGGACAGAAAAATAAGAAGGGAATTAGGTAGCGATAACTGGTCAAGGAATATCAAACTCATTGTGCCCGTTTTGTGCAAAGAAAAATGGGACGCTCAGGCATCGTTAGTTATTGACATGCTTAACTTTCTGAGCGGAGATATCTGGTCTGTGGAGTTTTATAAGCGTGAACCAGTCGACCATGAAATTAAGGCGGAAAAGCACTTTACCCGTAATGGTATAAAAGAGTCTGATACCGACACAGTTTGTATGTTTTCTGGCGGCCTCGATTCATTCATTGGCGTGGTTGATTTACTGACTTTAACAAAGGATGCGTATTTTATAAGCCTGTATGGCGGCGGCAAAGGCGTTAAGCCTTATCAGGACATTTTAATCAATGCCATTTCGGATACCTATGGGATCGATAAAGCGCGGTTCTTTCAATATTATGCGGCTAAAATAGACGGAGAAGAAGATTCAACCAGAACTCGTTCATTGATGTTTTTTGGCCATGCGGTTGCGGTGGCCTCGTGTCTGAGACGGCATGTGACCTTAATAATACCTGAAAATGGACTGATCTCATTAAACATTCCTTTGACATATTCACGGCTTGGCAGTAGTAGTACTCGCACAACTCATCCTTATTACATGAACTTGTTGCAAAAACTGATCGTCGACCTAGGCATTCACGTGAGGCTATTTAACCCATATCAATTTAAGACAAAAGGTGAAATGATGATCGAATGTAAGGATCAGCCGTTTCTTAAGATTAATTATTGTTATACAATGTCTTGTTCGCATCCTGATGGCGAACGATACGATAAAAGACCACCACGCCATTGCGGCATTTGTCTCCCGTGTTTAGTACGTCGCTCTGCTATACACCGTGCAGGTTTCGTCGATGCAAGTGCATATAAGGACTCGGACTTTTCTGGCTCTCCAACAGCCAAGATACTACTGAATTCTTATAGAATTGCCGCAAGCAAATTCAAGCCCAAATATTCTTTCTTGCATATTCAAAATGCTGGGCCGATCACGGCTAATATTGATCAGTATGCAGCATTATATACTCGAGGCATGAATGAACTAACCGCATTTTTGGAGGATATACATGCAATTTGACGTGCATGCGCATCTTGACTTATATAAAGATAGAGACGAGATCATTAACAAAGCTGAACAAAGCAAGATATATGTTATTTCGATGACCAATCTTCCCGAGCTATATGAAAAATACGTCAGGGAATATCCCTCTTTATCACATGTACGTTTTGCACTTGGCCTGCATCCTGAATTGGTTAAAGACCACGCTAAGCAGCTTCCTTTATTTTTATCCCTATTACCAAAAGCACGTTATATTGGTGAAATAGGACTCGATTATTCAAAACAAAAAAGTGATGTCGATAAAAGGATCCAACAGCAAGTATTTGAGCAGATTATCGATCACTGTAAGAGATGCAGTGATCCCAAAATATTAAGTATTCATAGTCGAAATGCTGCCAATGAAATCATAGATATAATTGGCAGATATAATGGGCAGGTTGTATTTCATTGGTTATCGGATAAAAATGTTAAATTAACTGAAGCAGTCGAAAATGGCTATTATTTTTCGATTAATAGGCAGATGGCCTCATATCAGAGCGGACAAAATTTAATTCGAAAAATGCCTCTGCATCGCTTGCTGATTGAAAGCGATGCTCCCTTTACGAAGGGGAATAGTCCTTCGTATTCAGTAGAGCAATTCGTTGATACCGCGAAGCAAATGTCCGTTATTTTTGGTTTTTCATTGGACGAAATGATTAAAATATTGTCAGATAATTTCAGGAGACTACTTAAAAACGAGAGGTTGGATTAGGATATGCAATCTGAACATTTTCATTAGGAATGAAGAATGCCTTTGTAATTACTGTGTAAGTCTCAATATAACTTGACGTGAATATTATCCATATAATATTAAGCTAAATAAAATCAAATTAATAAATCAGACGTATTCCACTCGGGAGGCGTCTTTTTTATCTACACAAAATTACAGAAAGGAGCTGATGTATATGACCCAAACAGGAGATGCGGCAGAGCAGATAGTCAGTATGGCAACTAATCTGACCGTAAAAGGGATTGAGGTAGCAACCAACCTTGCTGGTAAAGGCGCGCTGTCACTCGCTACATTCCTCGTTGCCGCATTGAAAGACCAGAAGCGAACCAAAGGGAAAACGCGGATGCAGGCATTCAATGGCAAGCCGACTAAGGTGTTCGTCATCAAGACGAGCGAACTTAAACGCTTTGCGGAGGAAGCGCGCAAATACGGCGTGCTGTACGCTGCTGTGTTGAATCGCAAGCAGCAGGATGGTCTATGCGACATAGTGGTAAACGCCAACGATGCCGCCAAAGTCAACCGCATTGCGGAAAGGTTCGCCCTGTCTACTGTGGATGTTGAAAAAATCCGCGAGAACATCCAGAAAGCACGAGAGACCAAGGCAAAGCAGCCAAATGCTGAAACAGAGCGCACTGCTCCGCCATCCGAGAAGGCTACGCATACCATGGACGAGCACATGCTGGATGAGCTATTGAACAACCCGAAAAAGGTGGAGCACAAGCAGCCAGCGGATACGTCAAACCCTACGAAGGCGGGGATGGGAAAATCGAATCTGTCCGCGCCTTCCTCAAAAATCAGAGGCGATACCGCTGAGTTTGAGCGCCCGTCCGTGCGTCGACAGATCAAAGAGATCAGTAACGAGCGACAGCAAAAGAGCGCCCCGGTCAAGGAAAAGACACAACAGACCACCCACCAGCAGCCTGCACGGCGCAGGAAAAATAAGAACTCATCGAAAGGACGGTAAATCACATGGAGAACTTCGACAGTATGTTTGAGAACCAAAGCTCAGGATTCAACAATAACCAGCCGTTTGACAAAGAAACATGGGCACAGCGCAAGCAGACGGAACGCGCCAAGCTTTACGAGGCCATCGACAGTATGACAGACTTAACCTTTTCCAGTGCCAAAACTCTTTCCGACTATCTCGGTATGCAGTCGCGGCTCGGCAGGACAAGTGTGGCCAATACGCTTCTGGTGCTGGCTCAGAAGCCGGATGCCACATATGTCATGAGCTTTGATGACTGGCATCAGCGCGGGCGCTCTGTCAAACGCAATGAAAAAGCCCTGATGGTGCTAGAGGCCAATGGCGAATATCAGCGCGAGGACGGTACAACGGGAACCAGTTTTGATGCAAAGCGCGTGTTCGATGTATCGCAGACACAAGGCAAGCCGTTGCGCGAACGCGAACAAGCTTCCCTCCGGTCAAAGCTCAAATCACTTGTAACGGATACGCCCGTTCCCATCAATGTATCCGATTCCGTTGCGCAGGAAATCGGGGCACTGTATTCCGACAAGGATAACACAGT
The DNA here is from genome assembly GCA_003249555.1 of Clostridia bacterium. Classification (GTDB taxonomy): domain Bacteria; phylum Bacillota; class Clostridia; order Christensenellales; family SZUA-584; genus SZUA-584. Next base: position 4,925 of record QKIQ01000020.1, read on the forward strand.
GTATGTAGCCCGTAATATGGACGGCGAAGCACTGTTCGCGCATATCGTATGTGAGTTGGCCCATGCCGAAAACATGACCGATGAACCGTCACGCGATGCCTTCATTTCAAGCTGCGCAGCGGACATCGTTTGCCGCCGATATAGTATCTCATATGCTGCGTCAAGTGAACAGATTCCCGACAGCGTGACAAGACTGGATACCGCCAGCAAGCGTGCGGTGCTGGGCCGTATCCGCGAAGCCGCCTGTGATATTATGGAGCGCGTGGACAGGAACCTGTACGCCGAGCGGCAGCGGCAGAAAAACCAGCCGGAGAGGTGATGCAGATGGAGGACAAACGCGTCATTGAGGTGGACGAATACCAGCAGCGCCTCATCATCGGCTCGCTGAACGAAACGCGCAACGAGCTGGTGGCACAAGGACGTGACACCGACTTTGTGGATGAAACGTTGCTCGATGTGATGGACGCGCCCACACGGAAGGAGAGAAAACGAACTAAGGAATTAGAACGATGAATAAACCAAATATGAATAAGACAAGCCTGGTCCTTTGGGGACTCGGACTTCTCCCTGTGGTGTGGGCGGCGTTAATCGTCGCTCCTTTTTTATCTCAGGGGCTTTCGGGAATCATGACCGCATTCACAAGCGGCATGAAGGAACCAACGGCCATATCGTGGTGTGCTGATTCGCCCAAGGCCATTCTCATTTTCTTGCTGATCTACAGTTTGGGCATCGGCATCTATTACGCCATGAAACGCAACTACCGTAAGGGCGAGGAACACGGCAGCGCCAAGTGGGGAGACCCGAAGCAGCTATGCCGTAAGTATGCGGATAAGAATAAGCCAGATAACATCCTGCTCTCGCAGAACGTGCGCATTGGGCTGGACGGGCGTAAGCACCGGCGTAATCTTAATGTCATGGTGGTGGGCGGCAGCGGCAGCGGCAAGACGCGTTTTTACGCCAAGCCCAACGTCATGCAGTGCAACACGTCGTTCGTTGTGCTCGATCCCAAGGGAGAAATCCTTAGGGACACAGGTCATCTGCTAAAGCAGCAGGGCTACGAGCTGCGCATACTCGACCTCATACACACAGAGCGTTCGCACGGCTACAACCCGTTCACCTACCTTCGAGACGATAAGGACGTGCTGAAGCTCGTCAACAACATCGTGCGCAATACCACGCCCAAAGGCGCGCAAAGTAACGATCCTTTTTGGGAACGTGCGGAGACAGCGTTGATGGAAGCGCTCATTCTCTACCTCGTTCATGAAGCGCCGCAGCATGAGCAGAACTTCCCGATGGTGATGGAGATGATCGGCGCGGCGGATGTCCGCGAGGAGGATGAGGAATACGCAAGTGTGCTGGACGAGCTATTTGAGCGGCTGGAGATGCGCGACCCAGAACATCTGGCGGTCAAGCAATATCACATATTCAAGCTGGCTGCAGGTAAGACAGCCAAGAGTATCCTCATCAGCCTTGGTGTCCGGCTCGAGAAGTTCAACCTGCCGCAGATTGCGAGCGTGGTCAGCCACGACGAACTGGACTTCCCCACTCTGGGCGAAAAGAGGGTGGCACTGTTTGCGCTGATCCCCGACAACGATTCGTCTCTCAACTTCATCATAGGTATGCTTTATACGCAGCTCTTTCAGGAGCTGTACTATCTCGCCGACCATGTGTATGGCGGGCGGCTGCCTGTCCATGTCCATTGCGTCATGGACGAATTCGCGAACGTTGCCCTGCCCGATGAGTTTGACAAGATACTCTCCACCATGCGCTCAAGGGAGATCAGCGTCAGCATCATCCTGCAGAACCTCGCGCAGCTCAAGGCGTTGTTCGAGAAGCAGTGGGAATCCATTGTGGGCAACTGCGATGAGTTCGTTTATCTTGGCGGCAATGAGCAGTCCACGCATGAGTACATCAGCAAGCTGCTCGGCAAAGCGACCATCGATACCAACACCTACGGCCAGAGCAAAGGCCGCAGCGGCAGCTACTCAACCAACTGGCAGATCACCGGGCGTGAACTGTATATGCCGGATGAGGTACGTATGCTCGACAACCGCTATGCGCTGCTGTTCATACGTGGCGAGCGCGCCGTGCAGGACGGCAAATATGATATTCTACGTCACCCAAACATCAAACTGACCGTGGACGGCGGGATGCCGCCGTATGTTCATGGTCAGATTCCCCTCGCCCTCGATATGGATGACATCCTTCTGGACGGCGATTATGCCGACTTTGAAGTGGTGTCCGATGAAGAGATCAATAGAATACTCAACAAAGAAATGGAGGAACAAAACTAATGAAGATGTCCAAAAAAATGAGGTTGCTTTTCAGCGTCTTCTGCGCCCTTGTACTGGTGTTCTCAATATCGATTACAGCCTTTGCCGCCGATGACGACCCGATCAAGGTGGTCAGCAACCTGTCTGACTTTATATTCGGCTTGATCCGTGCCATCGGTCTTATCCTGCTTGCGTTCGGTATCGTGCAGGTGGGCTTGTCGCTCAAGAGCCATGATCCGTCGCAGCGCGCCAACGGTTTCCTGACGCTGGCGGGCGGTGTGATCATCACCTTCGCCAAAGAGATTCTGAATCTCATCACGGGAGGCTGATGCATATGTTCAACCTTCCGATAACAGAGCCCATGCACATCCACTCGCTGGATGGCGAACTGCGGGAAGCAACGATTGTGGAGAAGACCGGCGACAACAAGTATGTGGCGGAGTTTGGCGGCGTGCGCTGCTCCGCTATTTTTAATCCCTTTGTTGGCCGCTTTTATGTGGATGACAAGTATGGCGTGATTAAGGACAAAACGCCCGGCAGAGATGAACCCTGCCGGTAATGAAATTGCGTAGGCAGGCCTGCCGAGGAGCAGGTCTGCCTCAAAGACAGGAGGCAGGATATGGGCATTATCGACAATCTGAATAATGCGCTCGATACATGGAATCAAAAGCTGTCTGAAATATGGCAGATCATCACGCAATCCCCCGAGAGCTTCAAGGGCGGCGATATCTGGAACGTCATACTGACGATCAACGACGCGCTGAAGGCCATCGGGCTGGCACTCTTGGTGCTGTTCTTTGTGGCCGGCGTCATACGGACATGCGGCAGCTTTGCAGAGATTAAGCGACCGGAGGTGGCACTAAAGATATTCATCCGGTTCGTGCTGGCGAAAGCCGCTGTCACGTACGGGCTTGATATCATGATGGCGTTCTTCCGCATCGTCCAAGGGATTATCTCAACGGCCATGAACGCCGTCGGCTCAGGCGTACAGAACGATATCGTGCTGCCGGACATCATTGTGCAAAAGATCAACGAGGTGGGGTTTTGGGACTCAATACCACTGTGGGCGGTTACGCTGATCGGCGGCATATTTATCACCGTGCTGTCGTTCATCATGATTATGAGCGTGTATGGTCGGTTCTTCCGGCTGTTTCTGTACACCGCTATTGCACCCATACCGATTTCAACCTTCGCGGGCGAACCGACATCTCAGATCGGCAAAAGCTTTTTGAAAAGCTACGCTGCTGTCTGTATGGAAGGCGCGATTATCGTGCTCGCCTGCATCATCTTCAGCGTGTTCGCGGCGTCACCGCCCGAGATTGCTGACGATGCCAGCGCCGTGAGCATGGTATGGGCGTATGTGGGCGAGTTGAGTGCGTCCGTAAGCACCGGTAATAAGCCGGTGCGCGGGTTTATGTGGAATTCTGCCTTTGGCAAGGCAGCAGCGTAAAGGTATAACTGGCGCAAAAGCGCCGCGCTGTCATCAACCAGTTTATCCGAAGGGGAAACCTGACGGGGAGTGCAGCATACTGGTGAAGTCGTAAGTTGGGGAAATCATCTACCCACGACTGAGCGACAAGATGAAAAGTTGTGAACGAGGATGAAAGCTATACTGCTTAAAGGGCAGTCCAAGGGGGCATACCCGAGCCAACGGCGTAAGGATGATTGAAAAGCCGTGTGTCACGGCGGAAGGTGTAATTAGCTCGCCGACCGCGATATATCCGTGGCAACCAACCGCAATAAGCGGATAACGGACGAAAACCCCATCCGACATCACATCAAGCCATGTTCAGTAAACCTAAACGGAGATTGCCTAAACCGGAACGCCTTAATAGGGCTATGCGGGCAGCCGCTGAATATTCGGCATGGCAACGGAGCCGCCATAGTAGTCCGGGAACGGGAAACCCGTTCACATGGCGAAGGGCGGCAGGGAATCGATCCAATACAGAAAAAGGAAAGGTGCGTGAGGCATTATGAGAAGTCCTGACAGAGTATTGGAAAGTCTCAGGTCGAAAGCGTGTAACAGCGAGTACAGTTATGAGCGACTGTACCGCAACCTCTACAATCCAGAGTTTTACCTGCAAGCCTACCAGAACATATATGCGACGGAAGGCAACATGACGCAGGGTACGGACGGATTGACAATCGACGGAACGGGAACCAGAAGAATTGAGAAGTTGACTGCATCACTGAAAAACTACAGCTACAAGCCGCATCCTGCCCGCAGAACTTATATTCCCAAGGCAAACAACCCGGAGAAAATGCGTCCGCTGGGGATACCTTCCTTCGACGATAAGTTGTTGCAGGAGGTCATCCGTATGATACTGGAAAGTATCTACGAGAAAACATTCTCAGCCCATTCGCATGGGTTCAGGCCAAACAGGAGTTGCCATACGGCGCTTCTGGAGCTGAAGACCCGCTTCACCGGTGTAAAATGGTTTGTAGAAGGGGATATTAAGGGCTGCTTTGATAACGTTGACCATCAGATATTGATGGGGCTGCTTCGCCGAAGAATCAAAGATGAACACTTCCTTGGCCTGATATGGAAATTTCTCAAAGCCGGATATATGGAAAACTGGACGTACCATAATACATTGTCCGGTACGCCGCAAGGCTCTATTATCAGTCCTATATTGGCAAACATTTACCTACACGAATTAGACAGGTATATGGAAAGCTATGCAAAGGAATTCAACCGGGGAAGAAAACGTCAAAGAAACAAAGAGTACGGGCAGCACAGAGGGCGTCTCGAATATCTGCGCTATCGGAAGTATAGCAAGGAAAAATGGGGATCGCTCTCCGAAACGGAAAAAGAGCAGGCGGAGATAGAAATACATGAAACCCGAGTAAAAATGATGAGCGTCAGTATGGGTAACCAGATGGACGAGCAATATCGAAGGGTTGTCTATGTCCGCTATGCGGATGATTTTCTGATTGGTGTCATTGGCAGCAAACAGGATGCGGAAAATATTAAAATCGACATCGGCGAATTTCTGAAAAAGATGTTGCGCCTGGAGATGTCGGAGGAAAAGACGTTGGTCACCAACGCCAGAGACACGGCGCGTTTTCTCAGCTATGATATCTATTCCAACCGTTCACAGAATACCAAAAAGGACAAAAACGGGGTTACCCGTCGCGTTCACAGCGAACGGATTTTGCTCTATGTCCCAAAGGAAAAGTGGGTAAACAGGCTGATATCCTATGGCGCGCTTAAAATTGAATATGATGCAAACGACAGAAATAAGGAAATTTGGGAACCGGTACACAGAAAGCACCTTCTGCATTTGGATGACCTTGAAATCCTGAAACAGTACAATGCTGAAATAAGAGGGTTATACAACTACTACAGGATTGCCCACAATGTTTCGGTACTGTGTAATTTCGGCTATGTAATGAAATATAGCATGTACAAGACATTCGCAGCCAAGTATCGGACTAATATTGGAAGAATCAAGGACAAGCATCGCATTGGAAAAGACTTCGGGATCAGGTATGAGACAAAGACCGGGTCAAAGGTCATGCTTCTTTATAATGAGGGTTTTCGCCATCAAGAAGAAGCGGCTGCCGGAAATTTCGACAGGGAACCGAAAGTGTATGCCAATGCGAGCCCGAACAGCCTTATAGCGAGGCTTAAGGCAAAAAAGTGCGAATGGTGTGGAGTTGAGGACGTGGATTTGGAAATTCACCACGTCCGAAAGCTGAAAAACTTGAAAGGAAAAGCGGCATGGGAACGCTCAATGATTGCGCGAAGGCGCAAGACAATGGCTTTATGCCCCTCATGCCACGATTTGTTGCACGCAGGAAAGCTGGACTGATTTCTGGAGAGCCGGATACATGGAGACGTGTAAGTCCGGTTCGGAGGGGGGTATTTGGAAACCTGCTGCAGAAATGCGGTAAGGCGCTGGGTGCCTACCCTACTCTTCAACCTTTTGGTGCTCACTGGCGCTGTGAAAATGTCTGACCGAGTGGTGCGCGAAATGCTCGGGCTCTAGCCTTGTACGCTATACATTTGAGCGTGCTTAAGCCGGATCCTCTTTCGGATCGTCACGATCCAGCTGAGAATCACGAGGCCTATCAATGCAAACCAGATCACCGTAACAAGCGTTTCATTTTCGTGCAGCCAGTCAGGGAAAAACACCGGAACGACGATGGCGTACAGCACGGGTATTGTAAGCCGGAACAATGACGCAAACCTAAAAATCAAGTTCACAACAATCATGAGCAAGAGTATGAGCAGTGAGATGTATGGCATATGGCTGACCTCCTGTTTTTTTCTTGCTTTCATTATCTATGATGCAGACAAAAAAGCAAGTCTGCCGATTTATCACATTTGGAGGGAACCATTATGGAAATTAAGATACCAAAGGAGATTCGGGAATACACCGAAGCCGTATTTTTCGGACTGTCCATTCGGCAGTTCGTATTCTCTATACTGGCGGTCGGCATTGCCGTGCTGCTGTACTTCGGGCTGCAAAAGGTCTTGGGTACCGAAACAGTTAGCTGGCTGTGCATACTCGGAGCCGCGCCGTTTGCCGCGATGGGGTTCATCCGGTATCACGGCATGAAGGCGGAGCAGTTCATCGCGGCATGGGTCAAATCTGAATTCCTCATGCCGAAAAAGCTGGTATTCAAAGCTGAAAACCTGTACGCAAAAACAATACTGAAGGGAGAACGATAATGCTGTTTTTTCAAAGACTTTTAA
>QKIQ01000067.1 GCA_003249555.1 Clostridia bacterium
GCTCTTGAAAAGCACACGGAACAAAATGTAGGGAACGGTTAAATCCGTTCCATGCAAGGACCGTTTGCAAAGAGAACATGTTTGGTTTAATCAATCAGCACGAACAGGACATGAGAAAACATGCCATTCAACCGGCATGAACGGGGAATGGCACACAATAGCTGATGTGAGAGCCAAAAAGGCGCCGAGCTGTCCGCGCGTAAGCGCAAGCGAGGCAAGATCCGAATTCAAATGAAAGTTTGAATTCGATGAACGAAGTTCATACATTTTCCGGTGGCGATAGCTAAGGGGATCCACCTGTTCCCATCTCGAACACAGAAGTTAAGCCCTTATACGCCGATAGTACTTGGCTGGTCACGGCCTGGGAGGGTAGGTAGCTGCCGGATTCAAATATTCCTCAGTAGCTCAGCGGTAGAGCATTCGGCTGTTAACCGAAGGGTCGTTGGTTCAAACCCAACCTGGGGAGCCAGAAGCTCAAGGATAAGTACCTTGGGCTTTTTTTATGTAAAGTTATATAAGATATTGTTGACAATATATACGAATAGCTATAAAAACATATAAAAAATCGAGAAAAAACAGTCACAGGCGCGTAAAATATGTCGCCAAAAGCGTTTGCGGAAGAAGGAAAATCACTTGTTAGCGAAAAACTTATTGAAGCGGCTAAAGGATGTCTTGGCACAACAGGCATACAATGTATTTGTTAGGATACATTCATTATACTGCCCGCGGCCTTTTTTTTTAAAGCGACAGATGAGTTTTCGTGAATGAACGCCGTTAAAGAGGAGAAAATAAAACGAAAAGGAGATGATGACATGCCAAAAGACAGCCAACCCGATAACAAACGGGCGAGAAAGAAGAAAAGCAAGGGACGAACGCCCATCACGGCGGACGCGCAAAACAACAGCCGCACCACCAAAAAACAGTCTGCCGACCGCGGCAATGTATGACCTGAGTTAAGATTTAAGGCTCTGAACAATGATCTCAGAGCTTTTTTATTGTTTTTAAAAAAGCAAGCATTTTTTGAGCTTTGGCCGGCGGCTTATTTTGCCGCTTTTTTTATTTGAACAAATTCATTTATAATACGTCTATATAAGTGAAAGGGGTTAGAGGAATTGCCGGACGAACAACTGCTGCTTGAAGCCTTTTCAAATGGTGACTTTACGTATATCGATTTGTTAATCTGTCGATACGAGGACAGCTTATTTAACTTATGCCTCAAACTCACGAAAAAACGTCATGACGCGGAGGAACTATACCAGCAGACATGGCTCAAAGCCATACAGAAATCGCATATGTGCACAAAGTCGTTAAAAAACTGGCTGTATACCATTTGCCTTAACGCATACAGGGACAGCTGCCGGCACAGCAGACGAGAAAATGAGATCATCGAAAACACGCTGAATGATGCGACAAAGGACTATGTGATTGCAGCCGCGACCGACAATGTTTCGGCGGAAAACGAAGCGCTTTCGAAATTGACGGGCGAAATGTTGATGAATAAGGTCAGCAAACTACCCGACAAACACAGACTGCCGATTATCTTATATTATTTTGAGGGGCTCGACTACAAACAAAGCGCGGCAGTGCTTGGGTTACCTATTGGCACGGTCAAATCCCGATTAAACGCTGCTAAAAGCAAACTGCGCAAGGAAATGGAGAATGAGCTGAATGCTTGATATAGACAAAGAACTGAGAAAAATAAAATTTGGCACAGCGCATCCAAGCGAGCTAATAAGGCAAAAAACGCAGCAGCTTGTGAGAGAAGAAGTGCAAAAGACACAGCATCCAAAGCGACTGGGCAGGCTCGCTTGGGGGCTGGCATCGGCGGTAGCGGTTTTCGCCGTGTTTATAATACTGTTCACGCTGCCTCAGGCGGAAGACAAGGTCAGCTACTACACAGTGGATATCAACCCGAGCATCAGCATGCAGGTAAATGCGTCTCAAATGGTTTTAGAGGTATCGGCTGAAAATGATGACGCGGTGATGCTGCTGAAAAATGTGAAGCTGGAGGGCCTGCCGTTTGACAAGGCGCTTTCAGAATGTGTAAAAGTCGCGGACGAACAAGGATATCTCAAGGATGAGGGGCACGTGCTGGTGGCGCATTTTGGAGACACAGAGAGTCTGACCCAGAAGGAGATCGAAAACGTGGTGAGCGGCGCCACTGAGCGCAAGGTGACAGCGCTGCTGCTGCAAAGCACAAAGGCCGAGTTTGAGCAGGTTAAGAATAAGAACGGTCAACCCGGTATTGAGCTGCTTAAAAAGCAAGCGGCTGATGAGGGGATAAAGGAGCAAGGTGTCGATGAAATTATCGAGCAAATACGAGGAAAATCAGCTAAGCAGCACAACGTCGGCGAGAATACGCCCAAAGAAAATGAAAAGGCAGACAGTCGCCAAACACCCACAGCCGCCAAAAACGATCAGAGTGAAAAAAACAACGGCAGCGGCGCAGGCAATAGCGAAAACGCAGTTGAGCAAGGAACTTCAAACAATGGCAACAGCAGCAAAGACGACAAGGAAGTGAAGGAAAACAGCAGCAACGACGACAATAAGACGGCAGAGACAAGCAACGGTAATCAAAGCAGCAATCAGAACAGCGGTAACAATCAGAACAACCATGAGGCCGGCAACAACGAAAACTCAAGCAGCAAAGAAAATAACGGCAATGACAGGGAAAAAGATAAGCAAAACAAGCAGGAAGACTGAAAAGCAAATATTTACTGGGAGGCAACAAAATGAAACTTTCAAATAAATCCTTGGCAATATTATTGAGTCTCACGATGCTCGCAGCATTTGTGTTGACGGGATGTGCGGCGACTGTACAAACAACGCAACCGGAGACATCTGTGACAACAGCGCCGACCGCAGCGCAAACGATGGCCGCTTTGCCCACAAAGGCGGTATCACAGCAGCTAAGCTATGTGTCTATCGATGTGAACCCGAGCATCAGATTCACCGTTCAGGACGGTGTCGTGCTTGATGTCAGCGCGCTTAACGATGACGGAGAGAGCATCACGCTGGAAAATGATGTGACGGGGCTAACACCCGCCGAGGCGCTGAATATATTGATCGGCGCATTATCGGACGGCGGCTATATCACCGAGGAAGATGGAAACGCGTCTCTTGTGATCACCGCAAGCGGAGATAACGAAGAGGAACTGCTTTCGAGCCTGCAGGACACCGCGACACAGCGTTTGACCGAACTCGGTCTGGTCTGTGATGTGGTTGTGTCTACTGTCGCGGAGGAGACGGTCGATGAAGCGCAGACGAGCGGCCTGACACCGGGCAGATATATGTTGCTCAAATACCTTGCCGAAAAGGAAGGCATCACGCTGGAAGAAGCAAAGGCGAAGTACGGCTCGCTCAAAATGGGTAAGCTGGTCAAGCTTGTGGACGATGTAGACGATGTGTTTGGGCACAAGGACGACGAAAAAGATTTGCAGGCGCTGGCAGACAGCGGCATTCTGACACAGGAGCAGCTTCAGATACTGACGCAGGCGCAAAACGAATTTAAGGCCGCGATGCGGGAGGCACAGCAGATTTTTCAGCAGACGAAGACACAAGCCCAAAATGAGTGGAAGCTGTCTAAAGCCGAAATTCAGAATCAGTTTAAGTCAGACAAAGACGTAAGCCAATACAAATCTGCCAAAACGGCGCTTAAAACGCAGAACCAAGAGCAAAAGCAAACAGCCATTGAGACGTGCAAGCAGGCCAGGGAGCAGGCCAAAGAACAGTTTGAAGCCGCGGTGCAGTCACTTGGGCTGACGGAGGAGCAAATTGCAGCCCTCACTGAATGGGATTTCGACTTTGACTGGGACATAGATGATGACTGGGATAATGAAGACTTAGGCAACAAAGACGAAGATGTTGATGGCAAAGACAATCAGGACATCGATGACGATCAGGGTGACGATGAAAAGGATGCCGGTACAAAAGTTGACGACGAAGGGAAAGACGATGATGACAAGATTGACAAAAAGGGCGATTATAAGCCTGAAAAAGGAAACAAAGGAAATAATGGCAAGGGAAATTGATTAAATATGTGAATTGAAAAAGTCAAATAAATAGCGTGGCAAAACGCACATGAGGAAACCGCTTGATATGAGCGGTTTTTCTCTATTTTGGGACTTGCGCTTTACAGCGCATCGCAGCCACGTTATGATGATAAAAAGCGAACGGAGGAGCGAAATGAAGAGTTATCGAAAGGTGCTGACGTTGAACATACAGAAGCGGCGGCAGATGATCAATATCACATCGCATGTGCTTTCGGCGCTGGCAGACAGCGGTATCCGTGAAGGGCTGTGCCTTGTAAACGCGATGCATATCACTGCGAGCGTGTTTATTAACGACGACGAATCAGGTCTTCACGCAGACTTTGAGCGCTGGCTGGAAAAGCTTGCGCCCGAAAAGCCGTATGATCAATATGCGCATAACGGCTTTGAGGACAACGCGGACGCGCACTTGAAGCGCACCGTGATGGGACGTGAGGTGGTTGTGGCGGTTACGGACGGCAGACTGGATTTCGGGCCTTGGGAGCAAATCTTCTACGGCGAATTCGACGGTATGCGCCAAAAGAAGCTCATGATTAAAATCATCGGCGAATAGAACAAATTGGCTAAAATACATTGAAAATGCCCGTCTCATGGGATATAATTTTTGCTAAAGTTCTTATTTTTGAGGAGGAGAAGGAACAAGATGGGAGAATTAAAAGGAGCATGTATCTTCGGACAATCCGGAGGGCCCACGTCTGTAATCAACGCGAGCGCGGCAGGCGTTTTCATTCAGGCGCTTAAGGAAGACTGCATTACAAAGGTGTATGGTGCGGCGCACGGTATCAAAGGCGTTCTGGACGAAAAGCTCATAGACATGGGTCAGGAGGATTTAAAAGAGCTTGAGCTTTTAAAGACCACGCCGTCGTCGGCGCTTGGCTCTGTGCGCTATAAGCTGGCCGATGCTGATGTGGATGATACCGATTACAAAAGGATGCTGGAAGTTTTCAAGAAATATGACGTCCGGTATTTCTTCTATAACGGCGGTAACGATTCGATGGACACATGCAACAAGATCAGTAAATACATGCAAAAGTCCGGTTATGAAATGCGCGTGATGGGTGTGCCCAAGACGATCGACAACGATTTGTGGGCCACAGATCACTGCCCCGGCTATGGCAGCGCCGCAAAATATATTGCGACGTCCACGATGGAAGTGTATCTGGATGCGCGTGTGTATGACACGGGCATGATCACGATTCTTGAGGTGATGGGAAGAAACGCGGGCTGGCTCACAGCCGCCACAGCGCTTGCGTCATACAAGGGACTCGGCCCCGACCTTATCTATCTGCCTGAAAAAGAGTTTGACATGGAACAGTTTATTGCGAGCGTTAAAGACATTTATGCAAAGAACAAAAAGGTTATCGTCGCGGTGTCGGAAGGTATCAAGGACAAAGACGGCCGTTACATCAGCGAATACGGCAGCGATCTCACAAAGACAAAGGACTCGTTTGGTCATGCGCAACTCGGCGGTCTTGCGAACACTCTGGCCAGCTATTGCAAAGAAGCCACGGGCGCCAAGGTGCGCGGCATCGAATTCAGCTTGCTGCAGCGCTGCGCAGCTCATGCGGGCTCGCTGACGGATATCGAGGAATCATTCATGGCAGGGCAAACGGCTGTGAAGGCTGCGGCGGAAGGCATGACAGATCACATGGTCGCGTTTGAACGTGAGCCGGGCAAAGAATACAAATGCAACATGAAGCTCATTAACTTGACCGAAGTGGCCAACAGAGAAAAGAAGATTCCGGACGAATGGATTCTTCCGGACGGCAAAGGTCTCACACAGGACTTCGTTGATTACGCGTTGCCGCTGATTCAGGGTGAGACGACACTGCCCAAAGAAGATAGCCTGCCGCGTTTTGCGAAGCTGAAAAAGGTTTTTGTGTAGTATACATATCGAACAAAACAAAGGAGCCTTAAAAGCGGCTCCTTTTATTTATTCATTTATCAAGGCGGGCGTTGACAAATGCGCGAAGCTGCTTAGAAAACTCGGGGTAAGACTCAAAGAATCTGTTGAATATCTCCATGTGCTTTTGTGTATTGGCACTGATATTATGCTCAATCAGCTCCGTTTCTTTTAGCAGATTTTCCTCAATACCGATCGTGCTTAGAAATTTTTCTATGATATTATGGCGTGTCAGCAGATATGCGCCCAACTCCTTTCCGGTGCCTGTTAATTCAATGATCCCGTATTTTTTGTATTTTATAAGACCGTATTCGCCCAGCTTCTGAACCATCTTGCTTGCAGATGAAGCCCTGACATTCAGGCTTTCCGCCAGCTCGTTAAGCCTCAGATATCCTTGCTCTTCGCTGCTTCGAAAAACCATTTCAAGGTAATCTTCCATTGCGGGTGTCAATGTCATGTTTTTTTGGCGGAGAAGCTGATATCCCCTCACAGTGTGAAACTCGTTATCCATGTTTTATATCCCATCATATTCTTTCATTGATCATTGTTCCATTATATTCGGCACACTCTGAAAATATCTGAATATAGTGTAGAGAAAAAAACTTTCTCGCGGCTAAACCGAGAAAACATTGAAATCAGGAGGACATGATGTCTCATAATTATATACCGCTCAATGAGCTGCCCATAGGACAAAAGGCCAAGGTGAAGATGCTTACATCGGATGGCACAACGCGCAGACGCATGCTGGATATTGGCCTCATCATTGATACTGTGGTGGAGGCGCTGCTCAAAAGCCCAGCGGGCGATCCCGTGGCGTATCACATCCGTGGCGCGGTGATTGCGCTTCGCAGCGAAGAAGCGGGCAAGATATTGGTTCAGGCCAATTAATCCTGGTGGAGGAGGAAGATGATACAATGGGTCTGACAAATCAGTCCACAGGGCGCGGCGCAATGGAGAATACGCTGTATATTGAGCGTGCATTAAAGGATGACAAGGTGATCGCTCTAGCGGGCAACCCTAACGTAGGGAAGAGTACGGTGTTTAACAGCCTCACGGGGCTAAAACAGCACACGGGCAACTGGCCCGGAAAAACAGTCACGAACGCTCACGGGAGATACACACACATCGACAAAGGCTTCATCATGGTGGATTTGCCGGGTACATACTCGCTGATGGCTAACTCGGCTGAGGAAGAGGTCGCCAGAGATTTTATCTGCTTTGGCAATCCGGATGCCACGGTGGTGGTCGCTGATGCGACGTGCCTGGAGCGCAACTTAAATCTCGTGCTGCAAACGCTTGAGATCACCGGCAAGGTGGTGGTCTGTGTGAATTTGCTGGACGAAGCGAAACGAAAGAAAATACGTATTGACTTAAAAACGCTGTCTGAACAGCTCGGCGTTCCGGTGATTGGCACAAGTGCGCGCAGCGGAAAAGGTCTCAATGAACTGATGGATACAGTATATGCGATGTCGCAATCAGACGATAAGGCGCAGCCGCTTAAAATCACCTATGACGAAGCAATTGAAAGCGCTGTAAGCATAATAGAGCCAACGCTTCATGCGCTGCTTCGCGGGCAGCTTAATAGCCGCTGGGTGGCTCTCAAACTGCTCGATGCCGATGTTGCGCTGCTCGATGCAATTCGAAAATATGTTGGATTTGACCTTGTGGACAATGAAACGGTTACAGAAAAGGTGGCACAAGCACGCGCGCTGCTGATCGAACGGCAAACCGACAGTGATGCTTTGCGTGACCGTATCGTATCCAGCATCGTGCGCCGCGCCGAGGCGATTTGCGCAAATACCGTCAAATTCGAAAACCTGATGTATAACCAGATAGACCGCCGCATCGACAAGGTGCTGACGTCCAAGGTGTTTGGGCTGCCGATTATGCTGGCGCTGCTCGGTGTGATATTCTGGCTCACAATCACCGGCGCAAATTATCCGTCTGCATTGCTGGCGGACGGTTTGTTCTGGGTGGAAGATCAGCTGACCGCATTCTTTTCATGGCTGGGTGCGCCTGCGTGGGTGCATGGCGTGCTTGTGCTCGGTATATACCGAACGCTGGCTTGGGTGGTATCTGTGATGCTGCCGCCCATGACAATTTTTTTTCCGTTGTTTACACTGCTTGAGGACTTAGGCTACCTGCCGCGCGTGGCGTTCAATCTGGATAAATATTTCAAGAGAGCCTGTGCATGCGGCAAACAGGCGCTCACGATGTGTATGGGCTTTGGCTGCAATGCGGCGGGTGTGGTGGGCTGCCGTATCATCGAATCGCCCCGCGAGAGGCTGATTGCCACAATCACCAACAATTTTGTGCCGTGCAACGGTCGTTTCCCCACGTTGATAGCGGTCATTACGATGTTTTTCGCCGCTGTGGTGGCGGGACCGTTTCAGTCGGTGATTTCTGCAATGGTGTTGGTAGCAGTGATACTGTTCGGTATTGTGATGACGCTGTTTATCTCCAAGCTGTTGTCCAAAACCATGCTCAAAGGTGTACCATCTTCTTTTACATTAGAGCTGCCGCCCTACAGAAAGCCACAGATCGGCCGAGTCATTGTGCGTTCAATATTTGACAGAACGCTGTTTGTCCTGGGGCGTGCCGTGTCCGTCGCCGCGCCGGCGGGGCTTGTGATTTGGGGGCTTGCCAACATCAATGTGGGCGGTTTAAGTCTGCTGGCGCACTGCGCGGCGCTTTTAGACCCTTTTGCGCGGCTTATCGGACTAGACGGGTTTATCCTCATGGCGTTCATACTCGGGTTTCCCGCCAACGAGATTGTGGTACCCATAATTATCATGAGCTACATGGCGACGGGCAGCATGATTGAACTTGATTCGCTGGATCAGCTGAGACAGCTGCTTGTGTCACATGGCTGGACGTGGCTCACGGCGGTGTGTATGATGCTGTTCAGCCTGTGTCACTGGCCATGCGGCACCACATGCTGGACAATAAAAAAGGAGACGCAGAGTTGGAAATGGACGGCGGTGTCGTTCCTTGTGCCCGCGGTGTGCGGCATCGTCGTCTGCTTTGTGGTGGCAAACACCGTGCGTTTGCTGGGCCTGACATAAGGATTAGGATGAGATGGGTAGGGGTATAGCGGAGTTCTGCCCATATCACAATTAGTCTAATAATGCAAACTATATAGCTTTATTCAATATTAAATATTCCATATATAAACAAAATGCAAAGCGGAGAATAACCGTAGATATATTTGCAGCACCAGGTATTCGTTTAGCTACTTAACTATATTGACATTTGATTCAGAAGCGATTATAATTTAGTTACTAAACTATATTAGGGGGGGAATAATATAAAAGAATCTGTTTCTTTGATGCTTGAGTTTTCAAAAATACAATTCAGGATCAGTTGTAATGATAGAAAGCCCCGAGAATTTGGCACCAAGCACAAGTTATATCAATCGGAGATTCATTTTATTGAAGCTGTAGAACCCGGGGACGGCATGAACGCCTCCCAGGTGGCAAAGAAATTGGGGATCACAAAAGGTGCGGTCACACAGATTGCGGATAAGCTTGTCAAAAAAGGGCTCGTTGAAAAATATAAGAGGGAGGGCAATAAAAAGGAGGTATATATCAAGTTAAAAAGCGACGGAGTTATTGCCTATGAAAACCACCAGTTTTTTCATAAGAAGCTCGGCGACAAAATGATCGAATACCTTGACGGCTTAAACCCTGAGCAAATGCAGGTTCTGATCGGCCTTTTGAATATCATTGACAAGAATTTACCTGATTTGAATAAGGAGGAATGATTTGAAGGTTTCAATAATTGTATTCAGTCCGTCGGGACATACTCTTAAGGCTGCAAATATTTTTAGAGAGAAATTTATAAAAAAGGGCGTATCAGCGCAGTTGATCAATATAACAAAGAATCCAAATTACCTGAATGAAGGTAGCATCAAAAAGCAATTAGAAAAGGACCTTGATGCACATGATGTGATTCTTATCGGTGGGCCGATATATGCTGGACATATGGAAGCTCATGTTTTGAGGCTAATCCGGCAGTTTCCCAATGTGGGTGGGAAATTCGGGGCGCTGGCCGTTCCGTTTGCCACATACGGTGGCGTTCACAGTAGCGTAGCCCTAGAAGAGATGGGCACGCTGTTAAAGAAACGAAAGCGCAAATCAATACTTGGCGTAAAAATTGCGGCGGAGCATACGCTGACAAAAACCGCTTCAAAAACCATATACAAGGACAGGCCCGCAAGTGATGAAGCGAATATTATTGCAAAAGCTGTAGACGAGATCATCACGTCCGCTTCGCAGGATGCCGGTGACATCAAAGATATAAGTAAAGCGTTTTGCTATTCGAAGCCGGTTGAGCGAGTGATGTTTAAGCTGTTCAGCCAAGAAGCGATACACAAAAAGTTTAAGCACGTTTCTATCGATTCAGGGAAATGCATACAGTGCAAAAAATGCATATCCGTGTGTCCTGTCAACATGTTTGATTTTGTCGATGGGCAGGTTAATATATGCAAAGACCGAAGGCAATGTATCCTTTGCGCCGAATGCTATCATCATTGCCCCGCCAGTGCGATCGTCCACCCGTATATAGAACCCGCCAAGGTGAGATTGAAAGACGGAAACGCGTATGTGGAAAAAGTGCCATCGGCAATTTATTCTAGAGGCGAATAGAATTTGCAAACACATATTTAATGAAAGAAGAGGTGGGTGGAAGGGCGGGGCCGCGCCTGGGAGTATGGCTAATTCGTTTGTGCTAAACGGGACGTAAGCATTTTACAGCCGAATGGGCGCGAATACTCTATTGTTCTAACCTTTAGACTAATATCAAAATACGAATGGCGAGCAGGCGTTTGCTTCATCATTCGTATTTTTTTATTATAGCGAACCATACTCGCGCAATATACTAAAAAATACCGCCGATAATTGCCTAACAAGATCATATCAGTGATAAAACACGAACATTAATTATTATGTGATGTGTAAAAGTATGCGATTTTATTGACACGGACAGGTCTGTCAATTAGACTAAATCTATCAATAAAAGTTTTGATTAATATATTTTACGAAGGAGTAAGCAAAGTTTGAAAGTCGCTGTTATCATGGGGTCTATATCCGACCTGCCAGTGCTCGAAAAGACGATAAAAACATTAAAATGCTTCGGCGTAGACGTAGAGGCGCGGGTGTTAAGCGCTCACAGAACACCGGATGAAGCGCACGCTTTTGCCGCAGGCGCACAAAACGTAGGTATTGAGGTCATCATCGCAGCGGCAGGCAAGGCTGCGCACTTAGCAGGCGTGCTTGCGGCATACACCACAATGCCGGTAATCGGGCTGCCGGTGAAATCTTCCACGATGGACGGGCTGGATTCGCTGCTCTCCACGGTGCAGATGCCGCCCGGTATTCCTGTGGCCACAGTGGCAATCAACGGTGCGGAAAACGCCGCGCTGCTTGCTGTGCAGATGCTATCATTAAAATACCCGGAATTGAAACAAAAGCTCGCCGATCACAAAAAGGATATGGCGGAGAAGGTCTTAGAATCGAATAAAAATCTTCAAAAGGAGATCGAAATATTATGAAGCAACTAAACCAGATTTACGAAGGCAAGGCCAAAAAAGTATACGCGACGGATGATGCCGATTGCGTGATTGTGTCTTACAAGGACGATGCGACAGCCTTTAACGGGCAAAAACGCGGCACCATCGTTGGCAAAGGTGTGGTGAACAACAAGGTGTCAAACCACTTCTTTAAGCTTCTTGAGAGCAAGGGGATTCCCACGCATTACGTTGAGCAGCTTTCTGACCGTGAAACGGTGGTCAAGAAGGTGGAGATTGTGCCGGTTGAGGTCATTGTGAGAAACAAGGCGGCCGGAAGCTTTTCCAAGCGCATGGGCATAGAGGAAGGCACACAGCTTAAGTGCGCCATACTCGAATACAGCTATAAAAACGATGAGCTGGGAGATCCGTTTATCAACTCTTACTACGTGCGGGCGCTCGGCCTTGCGACGGATGAGGAGATGGACAAGATTAAGAACATTTCCTTCAAGGTTAATGAAATTTTGACTGCGTATTTAAAGGATTTTGGCGTAGAGCTGATTGATTTCAAGCTCGAGTTCGGGCGTTTCCACGGCGAAATCATCCTTGCCGACGAAATTTCGCCCGATACATGCCGCTTCTGGGATATCGAAACAGGTAAGAAGCTCGACAAAGACCGCTTCCGCAGGGACTTAGGCGATGTCGAGGAAGCGTACAAAGAAATTATCAGCAGACTGATGGGAGAATAAAATGCCCCTTCATATTAAACATCTTACGCCGTATGAGCGGCTGAAGCCGGATGACGACGCCATGCATGAAGAATGCGGCGTCTTCGGCATTTTTTGTCCGGACGGCAGTATTGAGCCGACCGAGGCGGCATACTACGGTCTTTTATCATTGCAGCATCGCGGTCAGGAGAGCGCGGGTATTGCGGTTGCCAAAAACAGCCGTATCGATTATCACAAAGACATGGGTCTTGTGAGCGAGGCGTTTAAATCGGGTCTTGAAAAGCTCTTGGGGGGATACGCTGCTATCGGACATGTGCGTTATTCCACGATGGGTGACAGTTTGCTTGCCAATGCGCAGCCGCTCGTCATCAGCTCAAAGAAAGGGCATATCGCACTGGCGCATAACGGTAATCTTATCAATGCCAAAGAACTCAGAGAAGAGATGGAGAACGCCGGCGCCATGTTTCAGACAACCATCGATTCAGAGGTGATCGCGAGCCTTATCGCAAAGCACAGCGGTGAAGGCATCATTGAAGCGGTGACCAAGACGATGGGCAGGCTGAAAGGCAGCTATGCGCTTGTCATCATGACGCCGGATATGTTGATCGGCGTGCGAGATCCCAAGGGCATACGGCCAATCGCGCTCGGGCGCATTGACGGTACTTATATGTTTGCGTCCGAATCCAGTGCATTTGACGCAATCGGCGCGGAGTTTATACGCGATCTTCGCCCGGGGGAAATTGTTGTGGCCGATAAATGCGGCTTGAAGTCGTATCAGGGGCCTCACGCGCAGGAAACCGCGCTTTGCATATTTGAATATGTCTATTTTGCGCGGCCGGATTCGGATATTGACGGCATACCGGTGCACAAGGCACGTGAAAAGGCGGGTGAAATGCTGGCGCTTGCGTCGCCTGTGGATGCAGATGTGGTGGCGGCAGTGCCGGACAGCGCCATGGCCGCGGCCATGGGTTATGCCAAACAGTCGGGGATTCCGTATACCATTGCTTTGTCTAAAAATCGTTACGTGGGACGGACATTTATACAACCGTCGCAGTGCAAGCGAGAGATGAGCGTCAACATCAAGCTCAACGCGTTAAAGCGGAATGTGCGCGGCAAGCGACTGGTGCTTGTGGACGATTCTATCGTGCGCGGCACCACCTCAAAAAGAATCGTGGAAATGCTGAAACTAGCGGGAGCCAAAGAGGTGCATATGCGCATCAGCTCGCCGCCTATAAAGTTCCCATGCTTTTTTGGCATCGATACATCCTCGCACGACCAGCTCATTGGGGCAAAGAACTCGGTTGAGGAGATAAGAAAGCGAATCGGCGCTGATTCCCTGTATTATCTTTCGATTGAAGATCTTTTGAAAACGGTGGAAGGAGCGGCATGCAATTTTTGTGTGGGCTGTTTCAACGGTAAATATCCCGATGATGTGAGCGGCCTGCTGAAATGCGGGAAAAAGAACATACTCGATAAATAAGGAGAGTTTATGGCTTATACATATAAAGACGCGGGCGTCGATGTGGAGGCGGGCTATAAGGCTGTGAGCCTCATGAAGGAGCACGCCGCAACCACATTCAATAACCACGTGCTTCAGGGGCTTGGCTCCTTTGGCGGCATGTACGACAATGGCAACGGGCAAGTTCTTGTGTCAGGCACGGATGGCGTGGGCACAAAGCTCAAAGCCGCATTTGTTTTGGATAAGCACGATACGGTGGGTATCGACTGTGTGGCGATGTGCGTGAACGACGTTGTCTGCCACGGCGCCAAGCCGATGTTTTTTCTGGACTACATTGCTACAGGCAAGCTGGATCCCATTGTCGCCGCTGATATTGTAAAAGGCGTTGCGGCGGGCTGCCGCGAGGCGGGCTGTGCGCTCATCGGCGGCGAAACCGCTGAAATGCCCGGCTTCTACAGTTCGGGGGAATATGACATGGCGGGATTTTGCGTGGGCAGTGTGGATAAAGACAAGCTCATTAACGGAAGCCGTATAGAAGTGGGAGATGTGCTGGTCGGGCTAGGTTCATCGGGCATCCACAGCAACGGCTTTTCTCTCGTGCGCAAGCTGATTCATATGGACAGAAAAATACTTGCGACCTACATTGAATCTTTAGGGAAAACAATGGGCGAGGAATTGTTAACCCCCACGCGTATATATGTCAAGACATTGCTGGCGCTTATTGAGCGCTTCCCCATCAAAGGTGCGGCGCACATTACGGGCGGCGGTTTTATTGAGAATATTCCGCGAATATTGCCAAGTGGTCTCGGAGCGGAGATTAAGCTTAATAGCTGGGACATGTTGCCGGTGTTCAAACTGTTGGTCAGTGAAGCAAAATTAAAAACACGCGATGCATACAATACTTTCAATATGGGTATCGGCATGGTGCTGGCGGTAAATCCAAGCATCGCAGACGATGTGGTTTCTGCGGCGCGGGAGCTGGGTGAGAAAGCGTTTGTCATCGGTCATGTCACAGAAGGCGAGGGCATTAGGCTGTGCGAATAGAAAGACTGGTCGTGATGGTGTCGGGCGGCGGCACGAATTTTCAGGCCATACTGGACGCCTGTGAGGACGGACGCATCGGTGCGTGCGTGGCGGGCGTGATTGCCAGCAAGCCCGGCGTTTATGCGCTGGAGCGTGCGGAAAAAGCGGGTTTGCCAAGCATTGTGATTTCGCCGAAGGAGTTTGATAACCAGCAGACGCACGACGAAGCCGTCATCAGAGCCATTGAAGGCTTTGGCGGACAGGCGGTGGTGCTGGCGGGCTATATGTCGATACTCGGCCCCGCTCTTGTGAGCCGGTTCCCCATTGTGAACATTCATCCGGCGCTGATTCCGTCATTTTGCGGCAAGGGTTATTACGGCAAGCGTGTCCATGCCGCCGTGCTTGAGTACGGTGCAAAGATATCGGGCGCGACGGTGCATTTTGTAGATGAGGGCACCGATACCGGCCCTATTATTATGCAAAAATGTGTGGACGTGCTGGACGACGATACACCGGAAACGCTCGCGGCACGCATACTCAAAGTGGAGCATGAAATACTTGTTAAATCCGTGTCGTTGCTCTGCGAAGGCCGGCTGGAGCTTTGCGGCCGCCGAGTCAGGATAAATCCTAAAGTCTAAAGGAATCATGCCGTCATGGCATAAGCCGTAGGGGCGGCCAGCGGCCGTCCGCTTCAAGCATATTAAATTTGGAGGTTTGACATATGAAAAGAGCTTTTTTGAGCGTGTTTGACAAAACGGGCGTTGTGGACTTTGCAAAAGGCCTCGAAAGTCTTGGCTTTGAAATTCTATCAACAGGCGGCACGCAGCACGCGTTGGAACAGGCGGGCGTGAAGGTCACAAACGTGTCGGACATCACGGGCTTCCCCGAATGCCTCGACGGACGTGTCAAAACACTGCATCCCAAAATTCATGCGGGCATACTTGCGATGCGTGGCAGCGTTGACCATATGGCACAGGTGGAAAAGCTTGGTGTGGGGCTGATCGATGTTGTGGCGGTCAACCTGTATCCGTTCAAGGCGACAATATCCAAGCAAGACGTGACGCTGGAAGAAGCGATTGAGAATATCGATATCGGCGGCCCGACCATGCTGCGCGCGGCGGCGAAAAACTGGCAGGATGTGGCGTCTATTGTGGACCCCGCCGACTATGAGCGCGTGCTAGATGAGCTTAAAAACGGCAGCGTGACCAAAGAAACAAAGTTTGACCTGTGCGTCAAGGTGTTTGAACATACAGCGGCATATGACGCGCTGATATCCGCATATTTGCGTGAACAGAACGGCGGCGGGTATCCCGAAAAGCTGACGATTACATATGAGAAGGTGCAGGGCATGCGCTACGGAGAGAACCCGCATCAGAGTGCCGCGTTTTACAAAGAACCGATCGGTACGCAGGGTACGCTGGCCGAGGCGCAGCAGCTTTGGGGCAAGGAGCTCTCGTTCAACAACATCAACGACACAAACGGCGCGTTGGACTGCCTGCGCGAGTTTGAGGAAATCACCGTGGTGGCATCCAAGCATGCCAACCCGTGCGGTGTGGGCAGTGCGGACACTTTGTATGACGCATACATGAAGGCTTACAGTGCGGATCCGGTATCTATATACGGCGGTATCGTGGCGGTGAATGCCGAGGTCGATAAGAAAACAGCCGAAGAGATGATCAAAACGTTTTTGGAGATTATTATCGCGCCCGGTTTTGCGGATGATGCACTTGAAGTGCTCAAGACAAAAAAGAACCTGCGCTTGCTGCTGCTTAAAGACATTTCAGCAAAGGTGAAGCCTTGCGCGATTGAGCTCAAAAAGCCGCTGGGCGGTCTGCTCGTGCAGCAGCCGGATACGATGCTATATGAGGGAGAGCTTGTGACCGTGACCAAGCGCGTGCCGACGGAAAAAGAACTCGAA
Source organism: Clostridia bacterium (assembly GCA_003249555.1). Lineage (GTDB taxonomy): Bacteria > Bacillota > Clostridia > Christensenellales > SZUA-584 > SZUA-584. The sequence goes on from QKIQ01000067.1 coordinate 16,587, forward strand.
GACTTAAAATTCGCATGGAAGATCGTCAAGCATATCAAATCCAACGGCATTTCGGTGGCCAAGGATTTAAAGACGCTGGGGCTCGGGCCTGGGCAGGTGTCGCGCATATGGGCTGCGGAGGCCGCTTTGCAGCGCGCCGGCGAAGAGGTGAAAGGCGCGGTGCTTGCGTCTGACGCTTATTTCCCGTTCGACGACTGCGTTCGCCTTGCGGCAAGCTATGGCATAAGCGCCATCATTCAGCCGGGCGGCAGTATCCGCGATGAGGATTCTATCAAAGCTTGTGATGAACTGGGAATAGCGATGGTGTTCACGGGCATGAGGCATTTTAAACATTAAGGAGCAGGACATGAAGATACTCGTGGTGGGCGGCGGCGGCCGCGAACACGCGATCATATGGAAACTGAAACAGAACAAAAGAATCGACGAGATCCATTGCGCGCCGGGCAACGGCGGTATCGCGCAGCTGGCGACATGCGTGCCGATACAGGCGACAGACATCGACGGACTGACGGATTATGCAAAAAAACATCACTTCGATCTCGTGATCGTCGCGCCGGATGACCCGCTGTATATGGGACTTGTGGACAAGCTGCAGGCGGAGGGTATTCGTGCCTTTGGGCCAACGGCAGACGCGGCATGCATCGAAGGCAGCAAGGTTTATGCGAAATACCTGATGCAAAAGTATGGCATCCCGACTGCGGCGTGCGAGGTGTTCGACGACTATGACAAAGCAGCGATATATGTTAACAGCTGCAAAACGCCCCTCGTTGTGAAAGCGGATGGGCTTGCGCTCGGCAAGGGCGTGATCATCTGCCAAACAACGGACGAAGCGATAGACGCACTTAAAGAGATCATGGTCGACAAGGTGTTCGGAGAGGCGGGCAGCCGCGTGGTGATTGAGGAATTCCTCGAAGGCCCCGAGGTGTCGGTGCTTGCGTTCTGCGATGGAAAAACGATACTGCCCATGGAGAGTGCACAGGATCATAAACGGGCATTCGACGGTGACAAAGGCCCCAATACGGGCGGCATGGGCACTTTCTCGCCCAGCCCCAAATATACGGACGAAATTCGCAAAGAGACAGAGGAAACGATTATACGGCGGACAGTGGAAGCGCTTAATGCGGAAGGTGTTTGCTTTAAGGGCATCATTTTCTTCGGTCTGATGCTCACAAAGGACGGCCCCAAGCTGCTGGAATACAACGCGCGTTTTGGCGATCCGGAGGCGCAGGTGGTGCTGCCGCGACTGAAAAACGATTTGCTTGAGGTTTTCGACGCAGTGATTGACGGGACATTGGATGAATTCACGCTGGAATGGGATGAGCGCAGTGCCGTATGCGTGGTGATGGCATCCGGCGGTTATCCCGGCAAATATCCAAAAGGCGTTCGCATCAGCGGTATTGATAATGTGAGAAACGCGGTGGTGTATCACGCGGGCACGGCACTAAAAGACGACGCTTTTGTGACCAATGGCGGGCGTGTGCTGGGTATTACGGCACTCGGTGTGGATTTATCTGATGCGCGGGTAAAAGCGTATGCCGAGGTAAAAAAAGTGCAGTTCGACGGTGTGCAGTATCGAACGGATATCGGTATCAAATAAATGGATTATGCTCTTAGGAGCGAATCGACCGTATTATCTGAATTGACGATATGGGGCGGGTTTTATACCCGCCCTTAATGCTTCTGCGGCGCGGGAGACCGGCCCATGCTGTATACTGGGAACAAATGAGGCGCGAGGGGCGGGTTTCAATGTCCGCCAGTGAGTATCAAAATGATATTTTAAATCCGATGGTTCATTGACCGCCAACTGTTTATTTTACACATATATAGTTTGATAATAGGCTTTCGATGCGGTATGCTTAAATAAATCGGCATCAAAGCGAAGGAGCGAATTTCATGCCAAGTTTGTTAAGCGTACTGATGCGTGCGCAAATCAGGCTCGTCAAACCCATTCTTAACCGATTCACCATACAAACCGAAAGAGCCTTTCAGGATAACCTTGGCGATATGGAAGCAAAATCGCTGGCATCAAAGGTGAGTTATGAGCCTGTGGATTTTGAAAATTTTGAAGCCTGCTTTGTGTCTCCCAAAGGCATGCCGCAGGATAAAGACCGCGTGATACTCTACTTGCACGGCGGCGCCTATGTGGCCGGCAATATCGCCTATGCGCGCGGTTTTGCAAGCTTGCTGGCCGTGGATACAGGTCTGTTTGTGCTGGCCGCCGCATACCGTCTTGCGCCCGAAAATCCGTTCCCGGCCGCTGTGGAAGACGCACTGCGTGCATATCAATATTTGATTGAATCAGGCTACAGTGCAAAGAATATATCATTGGTGGGTGAATCCGCGGGCGGTGGGCTCATATTTGCGCTGTGCTTAAAGCTAAAACAAGAAGGACTGCCGCTGCCGCGTGCGTTGGTTGGGATCTCGCCGTGGAGCGACTTGACATTCGGCGGCGAATCTTATAAAAAAAACAAGAAGAAGGACCCCACGCTTTCGGAACAGGCGCTGCGAGGCTATGCCAAGGCTTATGCGGCGGGGCAGGAGAAAAACCCTTTGGTGTCCCCTGTGTTCGGCGATTTTGACGGCATGCCGCGTTCGCTGATTATAGCGGGCAGCTGCGAGCTGCTCACGGACGATGCGAAAATGCTGGCGCAGCGGCTCAAACAAGCCGGAACAGAGTGTGAACTGATTATCGAAGAAGGGATGTGGCACGTTTATGTGCTGTTTAAAATACCCGAAGCGACAAAGGCGTTAAAGAAGATAGCCGCTTTTTTGGAGTCATAAATGAGCAATAGTGATAAAACACATAAGAAATGGATGAAGCTTGACAACGCGGCAAAGATCTATCCGGCGGCCAAAAAACGCAGCTGGAAGGCGTTGTTTCGCTTATCGGCTGATCTTTCGGAGGAGATTGATCCTGCGGTATTGGCTGATGCGTTAACATCTACGCTGGCGCGATTTCCGGGCTTTGCGCTGAAACTGAAACGCGGGCTATTCTGGTATTACCTTGAGTATAACGAGGGACAGCCGGATATTAAGCAGGACCAAGCGTATCCATGCGTGCATATGGACTTTGAAGAGAACAAAGGCTTTATGTTTCGTGTGCTGTATTATAAGCGGCGTATCGCTGTAGAAGTATTTCATGCGCTCACCGACGGCACGGGCGGACTGTGCTTTTTGAAAACGCTGGTGGCCGAATACTTACGGATCAAAAACGGAGCCGATATTCCAAGAGACAACGAAATTCTCGACTGCAACGTGGCTCCTGCCGACGATGAAACCGAAGACGCATATATCAAATACGCCAAGAACGTCAAGCGGACGCGACGAGAGCCCAATGCGTACTTCATCAAAGGCACCAAAGAAAGCGACGGCTTTGTCAACGTTATAACGGGCATTATGCCTGTCGATGACGTCATTTCGCGTGCCAAAGACAAAGGCGTGTCGCTTACGGACTATATCACGGCGGCGCTCATTATGGCGGTGGATAAGCTGCAACGCAAATCCGTAAAAAACGTGAAGCACATGAAACCCGTGAAAATCTGCATTCCGATTAACCTGCGCCGTTTTTACCCAACCAATACGATGCGCAATTTTGCGAGCTATGTGAACCCTGGCATCGATCCAAAATACGGCACATACAGCTTTGACGAGGTATTGACGGCAGTGCATCACTATATGCGAAGCGAGGTAACGGAGAAACTCCTCAACGCCAAGATATCCACCAACGTGCGTTCCGAGACGCGCCCTGTGCTGCGCGTGACGCCGCTGTTTATAAAAAATATCGCTATGAAACTGACGTTTAACCTTGTGGGAGACCGTAAAAGCTCCACGAGCATATCCAATCTTGGCAATGTGAAGCTGCCGCCGCAAATGGCGCAGTATGTGACACGGATGGATTTTATACTGGGGCCGCTTTCACGCAATCAGATTGTATGCGGTGCGCTAACATACAACGGCAAGCTGATCATGAATTTCGTGAGGACGATAAAGGAAAGCACACTGGAACGCGAGTTCTTTCGTTTTCTGGTGAGGCTTGGTGTACCGGTCAAAATGGAAAGCAACCAAAGATGGTAAACATAGAGAGGTAATATATGTCTTATTGTGTAAACTGTGGTATAGAACTAGAGAAAAGTGAAAAATATTGTCCACTGTGCAGCGTGGAGGTGCTAAACCCCAAAGCGCCATGGCAGGAACCGGTGGAGCGGCCTTATCCGCGTTACTTGGAAACGCTGGTACACCGCATAGACCGCCGATATTTTGCGACGCTGGCCGGGCTCATATTAATGATACCGATGATGATCACCATTCTGCTTGATATGTTGGATGGAAACGGCCTTTCATGGTCCGCGTATATCGTGGGCGCGATGGCGCTGCTCTTTATTTTTATAGTGTTTCCTTTCTATTTCAAGCGTTACCATACGGTCTCGTTTCTGTCGGTCAACTGTGCCGCAATTTTACTGTATCTGCTCTTTATTGAGAGAACAAACGGCGGCAGCTGGTTTTTAGGGATTGGAATGCCCGTCACGGTGGCGGCCAGTGTGGGTATTATTATTCTTGCGCTGCTGTTTACCAAAAAGGCTGGAATGACAGTGCTCAAAAAGAGCGCAAGCGTGATGTTTGCTTTGGGATTGTTCGTATTTGTCATCGAAGTGATTGTGCGGCTTAACGAAAAGAGTCCTTTTGAGCTCAAATGGGCTTTTTACGCACTCATTCCCTGTGCGATACTTGGCGCAGCGGCGATGATACTTGAACACCGCAAAAATTTTAAAGAGGAAATCCGCAGACGCTTATTTTATTGATATACAAGGGAGGGCTTATGAACGTTGTGAAGCTTGCGGGTACGGTATGGCTTGCACACGACGGACAGAGAGGGATTATCGTTGATGCAGCAAGAAAACGGCAATTGAGCGCGTTAAAAAGCAGGATTGAATCGCTGGAATTTGCCATCCCACTGCTTTTTCTCACGCATACACATTACGATCACGCGGGCTGTGCTGAGGCGTTGCAAAGGTATACTGGCGCTAAAGTCATTGTTGGCGCGGCGGAGGCGGACTGTCTGCGGCAGGGCTACACGCCTGTCCCCAAAGGCACGCACGCTTTTTCACGTGTAGTATCCGATGCGGGGCATATAATTGTGCCCGGACAAACGGAGCACTATAACCCGGTGACTCGTGATATCATTCCCGTGGACACGAAGAAAGATCTCAGTGAATACGGATTCGATGCGCAGGTTCTGCCGCTTGGCGCTCATACGGCAGGCTCAATCGGGCTAAAAATCGGCGAGCATTTCTTTGCTGGGGATACCGTATTTGGTGTCGGCGGCGTTCTTTACCCGCCTTTTGCGGATTGCCCCGATGAGATACAAACAGCATGGGAGACGATTCTTAATACGCAAGCCAAATATATCTGCCCGGGACACGGAAGAATGATCACGCGCGAACAGTTGGAGAAACAGTATCATACGCGATATGGAAATAGGATAGACACAGGCCGCGCACCTGCAAGAAAAAGCAAAATATATTACGAATCAAAAATGATTTTACGGATAGGGACAGTAGTGAAGGCGACCTTTGGCCGCCCTCGTCATCACATTAATTAATTTGTTTTCAATTCAAACTTAAAGGCAAAACGCTTCAGCCACAACGCTGATCGCATCCGCGGATTTGCTGGTTTCAATGCAGAAGCTGATGTTCGTTTCAGACGTGGTGATGATGGCGATGCCGATGTTCTTTTCGGCAAGCGCGCCAAACAGCTTGGCTGCCACGCCTGTCTGCTGCTGCATACCCGCGCCTTCCACCGTCAGCTTAGACAATGACGACGTCTCAATGATCTCCTCGCACTCTTTTTTGTACTTGGCAATCGTTTTTAAGCATACCTTTAAATCCGCGCGGGGCAAAGAGAACGACAGGCTCATCTTCCCGTCATGCGGCATCGTTTGGCTGATGATGTCGAGCTTGATGTTCGCGTCTGCGATATCCGAAAACACATTGGCAATGGTATCGGGTGAGAATTTAAGCTCTGACAAAGTGACCATTGCTTGTCCGTCGTCCTTATATACGCTTGTCACGGCGGTCTGCTTGATGATGTCGTTCATGTTATAGAGCCCGGCCGGCATTTCGCAGACAAATGAGGCCGCGCGCAATGCGCCCAGCGCGAATATTTGCCGCGACTGTGCCGTATGTTTGATCTCGATAATCTCGTCGGTTCCGATAAAAAACACACTGTGCTCACCGGGTATAGTGCCGCCGCGCACTGCGTGTATGCCGATCTCTCGGCCGCGTTTTTCAGTGCGCGTGCATCGTCCGCACACAAAAGGCTTGGGCGTCATCAGTGCGTCATTTATTACCTCTGCGATAGCAAGCGCAGTGCCGCTCGGCGAATCCACCTTTTGATTATGATGCTTTTCCACGATTTCAATATCGCAGTCTTCACCCAGAAAAGTGGCTGCCCGGCGCGAAAGCTCCATCTGGAGATTAACGCCGAGCGACATGTTGGCCGAAAAGAAAACGGGAATCTGCGCCGCCGCGTTTTTAATCTTTGCTTTGTCCCCATCCGTAAAGCCCGTAGTGGCAATCACGATGGGGGTGCCGTGAGACAGCGCATACCTTAAATTGGCTTCCAACGCGTCGGGACGCGAAAAATCAATAATCACATCTCCGGCTTCACGGCAATCAAATATGTCGGCGTACACGGGAAATTCGTTGGCAATGGTATCCGGCATTTTGTCGATGCCCGCGCAAATGCGCAAGTCCTCCGTTTCGGCAGCGAATTTCGCAACCGTCTGCCCCATTTTTCCGTTAGCGCCGCATATAATAATATTTGTCATTCCAACCTCTCATCCTGTGTATGTCAATGTTCACTGTTAAGCGATGTCAAACCCCATGGCTATCAATTCTTTTTTCAGCAGAGCCGCTTTATCCGCACTCATTTCGCAAAGCGGCATGCGGGGGAGGCCCACGCTTAAGCCGATCATGTTAAGCGCTGTTTTCACGGGTATCGGGTTGACCTCACAGAACAACGCGCTTACGAGCGGATTCAGCTTAAACTGAAGCTCTCTTGAGCGGATGGTGTCGCCTTGGAGAAAGCTCATGACCATATCGTGCGTCATTGCCGGCAGCAGATTGGATACCACAGAAATCACACCCTTGCCTCCGAGGGCAAGCAGCGGCACCACATGGTCATCGTTGCCCGAGTAAATATCAATATCGGGACAAAGGCGCGCGGTCTCGGCAATCTGGGAGATGTTGCCGCTCGCCTCTTTGATGGCAACAATGTTGTCATGAGACGTGATTTCCTTCATCACAGACGGCTTGATATTGACGCCCGTGCGACCGGGTATGTTGTAAACCACAATAGATGTGCTTACCGCGTCCGCAATGGCGTGATAATGCCGAATCAACCCGGTGTCGGTGCATTTGTTATAGTAAGGGGTGACCACGAGCAGACCATCCACACCGAGGTCGGTGGCTTCCATCGAGGTTTCAATCGCCGTGACGGTGTTATTGCTGCCCGTTCCGGCGATAACGGGAACACGTCCCGCCGTCTGTTTGACGACAAACTCGATAGCGCTTAAGTCCTCCTCCTTTGTCATCGTTGAAGACTCGCCTGTTGTGCCGCAGACTATAAGCGCATCGATGCCGCCTTCAATCTGATACTCGATCAGCGATTCAAAATTAGCAAAGTCGATGCCCTTGTCGTTGAACGGCGTGACAAGCGCGGTACCGGCTCCAGTGAAAATACTCATAAATTCTGCTTCCTTTCTTGGTGATCAATCACCTGTCGAAATAACCCTTGGCGGCAAGAAGCTCGGCCATCAGCACAGCGCCGCCTGCTGCACCGCGCAGCGTGTTGTGGCTGAGGCATACAAATTTGTAATCGAATATTGGGTCTTCACGCAGCCGGCCAATGGATACAGCCATGCCGTTTCCGTTGTCGCGGTCTGTGCGGGTTTGCGGTCGTGCGTCGTCCTCGAAATACACAAGGAACTGCTCGGGTGCACTCGGGAGCTTCAATTCCTGCGGAACGCCCTTGAAGCTCTGCCATCTTTGTTTAATCTCATCGATGGACGGTTTGTTGGAAAACTTCACAAATGTGGCAGCCATATGCCCGTCGGACACAGGCACACGGATGCACTGCGTGGTGATCTCGGGCTTTTGTGTGTTCACGATTTCGTCGCCCTCGATTCGGCCCCATATTTTGAGGGGCTCTTGTTCACTCTTTTGTTCTTCGCCGCCGATATAGGGGATCGCGTTATCCACCATCTCCGGCCATGTCTCAAACGTTTTGCCGGCGCCCGATATCGCCTGATAGGTGCAGGCTACAATCTGCTCCACCCCGAAATCCATCAGCGGATGCAGGGCGGGAACATAGGTCTGTATCGAGCAGTTAGGTTTCACGGCAATAAAACCGCGTTTTGTTTTAAGACGTTTGCGCTGGCTGTCGATAATCGCCATATGCTCCGCATTGATTTCTGGCATCAGCATCGGCACATCTACCGTGCCGCGGTGTGCGCTGTTGTTTGAGACAACAGGGATTTCTGCTTTAGCATATGCCTCTTCCAGCTGTTTTGTCAGCGCTTTGTCGAGGCTGATCGCGCAGAACACGAAATCGACCGTTTGAGCGGCTCTTTCGATATCCGACGCGTCGTAAACGTTCATTTTGGCGATTTTTTCGGGCAGCGGCGTATTCATCGCCCAGCGCCCTTTAACAGCCTCGCCGTATGTTTTTCCGGCGGAGCGTTCGCTCGCGCTCAAAAGAGCGATTTCAAACCACGGATGATCTGCCAGCAGAGAGATAAAGCGCTGTCCGACCATGCCGGTTGCACCGACGATGCCTACATTATACTTTTTCACTTGTCTTTCCTCCAAATTCAATATATAAATATCTTTAGACAAAAATAGTGCGCATAACCATAATATAGCGCACCACCGTCATAAACTGCAAATCATCATGCAATGCCAGACTACAGCAGCGCTCCGTCTTGTAAAAGACGGCAGTTGCATGGCTTTTAACCATACCCCCAGGCCAAACTTTTGCGGAAACGGTTTGCCTTCGGCAGTTTCCCCTTTCTCATGCGCTTCGCCGGCACCCGCTGCCTCTACACATATACTCTTGAAAACCGCGCCTCAAACTGTAATGGTATTTGTATTTAAGATTATAGCATTGGCAGGCGTGTTCGTCAACTTGAGAATGCCCGTTGGACTGCCTGTTGGACTGCCTGTTGGACTGCCTGTTGGACTGCCCGTTGACATTAACTGTTGGAACATTAGCGGATAGTGCCTGCGCCGGAAAATTTTTTATGTGAGCTCATCATATGCCAAGTTTATCGTTTCTGCTCCGTCACCCCATATTTTTTCGCGCAATCAGGGCCTTCACTGTTAGCTGCACATGATGCAGGCGGCCCCGTTATATAATGTTTGCTATTAACAAATGAGTGATATATAATGTTATCAATTCGGTTTAAGATATGCATTGTTAAAGCTTGAACTTGCATAAGGCTTTTATGAAGATTCGAAAAAGGACTCGGGTTTTTTAGCTAGCGTCTGGAAGTTCTCATATTTCTCGTAAGAGGCCTCGTCATTTAGACGGGGCTGCTTACCTTCAATAAAACACAACGGGCAGGTCGAAAGACCTGCCCTGCTGTCAGTCACCTGGACTAAAAATTGCTGCTTTAAATTCCAGGCTTCTTTCGAAGAAGTCAAGCTCATGTTGCAGGAACATTTCACTTCACCACCTCATACGATTAGTATGGACAGCTTTCGCATGGCTATACATTGGATTTTTTTATTAGAGAAAAGACGACCTATTAAGAGAAAATGAAAAAAAATAAAAGAAAGATATGCAATTTGTTACGCTATACACACTGTATTCCCCGTATTGAGCCATTGCTTGCTCAAATCGAATTTGATTGTTCGATTATGCTATGATATTATTTAAATAAGCTCCAGGGAATACCAAGAGGAGCACAAAAACCTGATTGCGAACAGTCGCCGCACTGATGTGCGGAAAGCAAATGCGCTTATGACGGGTGCTATGGGTATCGGGTATGCGGGAACCAAACCCGCGGGTATCTGAGCGAAATGGCAGCGTGCAGCGCGGGCAAGACTGGCTGAACACGGATTTGAAGAGAAGTCTTGGTGCTTTGGCGAAAGGCCAAATGCAAGGATGGATCGAGAATCATGGTCTGCTTGGATTGTAAAAATCATTTGCTGAAAGGGTTGGCGCGAAGGATTGTGCTTTGATTCAAGGGTTCGCTGGAGCGTTTCTTTTATGCAAAAAACCGACGGAGGTTTCCGCCGGTTTTTCGTTGTTCGTCGCTTCTTTAGAGCTCGATTCGCCCTTACGGGCCTGTGACTGCTATTTGCTCCACGTAATCTTGCGTATATTGAATGCCTTCGACATCGAGAATACCTTGATGCAGGGATAAATTGCATGTCATGGATTCGTCTAGGTAAGAAACGGTCATTGAACCGGTATCCGTCATTGCATCAAACCAATATGTGCCCACCAACTGCACGCCGTAGGTATCCATCAGCACACTGCCGTCATCATAAAATTCGATTGTGCCCGCCATCCCTGATGTATCGTACCACATTCCCAGTATACCCGCTGCCGGTTCCACATAATCGCGCGTATACACAACGTCTTCAATGTAAATCAAGTTGTCTTGTATGTAAAAGGCGGTGGATGTGCCCGAGGTGTCCTCGTAGATTTCGCCGCTGCCTGTGATGAGGTCGTACGAATAAGTGCCGGTGTAGTACTCGCTGTACATATCCATTCCGATGGAACCGTCATCATAGAACGTAATGGTGCCGAAATTTCCTGTGGTTTCATACCAAGTGCCCGTTACAGGCGCCTGAAGATCCTCAGCGCTCATCTGCTCGACATAATCTTGTGTGTACTGTAGCTCATTAATCGCAATAATGCCGTTTGTCAGCGTCAAATTCAATGTCTCGCCCGTTGTTTCCGTTATGGTGCCCGTTCCGGCTGCGGTGTCGAAAGTGTATGATGCCGCAATCGTCTGGCCGAATGTCACAACCTCTGCGGTGCCGTCAAGATAAAATTCGATGGTGCCGTAAGTCCCTGATGTGTCATACCATGTGCCTATGATGGGCATAGCGTATTGGGCGACAAAAGCTTTAATATCGATCTGGCTATCTGCCTTTATGTATGTGCCTGTGTCTTTGACTGTAAGCAGATTATAATCGGCATAAAAGGTAAAGTCCTTGTTATTGACGTTGAAAACACCTTCGCCTTTTTTAATGTCGTAGTCATACGTGCCTTCAAAATCGCCGTAGCCCGAGTAAACGGACACTTTGCCGTTCTTAAAGCCGAGGATTTCGCCGATTTCTTCACTGCTCCAAAGACCTTCCATGGTTTTGAGCACGTACTTTTCCACATCGCTGCCGTCCTTAAGCTTCACAAACGTCGATTCATCATTTGCGTCCACCCCCTCAAGAACAAGTTCGTCTTTGCCAACTGTAAATGCATATTCGTTCCCGTTGGCGCTGATTGAGCCGGCGGCTTTGCCTTTGTCGTATGTATAGTCCGCTTCAAATGTGCCGGTCAAATCGTATGCGATAACCGAGTTGTCTTCGTTGAAAACGAGCGCCCGGCCAAACTCCTCGCAATACCACTGGCCGGTGACCGGCGTGCCGCCCAAGAAAAGCATTGCCAGCACAACCGCTGCGGCCACAAGAACCACGCCGCCGGCAACGAGGCCGATGATGAGCCCTGTCTTCTTTTTCTGTGGCGCTTCTTGATATGGCGGCATACCATATGGCTGCTGCTGCGCAAATGGCTGCTGATGCGGGGGATACGCTTGCGGCTGCGGCTGATATTGAGCCTGACTCTGCGGCTGAGCTTGCGGCGTAGGCTCTGGCTGCTGAGGGGGAGAGGAAGGCGGAACGGACTGCGGAGCTGAATCGGATTGTGCCTGAATCGGCGTGCCGCACTGCCTGCAAAAACGCGAGCCTTCGGGGTTCTGGTATCCGCAATTAGTACAATTCATGTTTTCCTCCTGAAAAGTAAAAAAGACAATGTGATATTAATATATTAAAGATATTATATCATATGCCGATGGGAATAGGTATAAGAAATATAAAGGTGTATACATTGAAATTAAGCCTTTAAATCAGGCTTTTTTGCGATCAACTTCGACGACGTAGGGGAGATTCCGCCATTTTCCACTCACGTCCATACCGTAGCCCATGAGCCATGCGTCCGTGACCTCGAAGCCGGTGTAGGCAAGCGGCACGTTGATAAGCTGCTGTGCCGGGTTGACGAACAACGCGCAAACCTTGACGCTTTTAGGGCCTCGGGATTCCAGATTCTGCACAAGGTATCCAAGGGTTAGACCCGTGCGCACAATATCCTCAACGATGAGCACATGCTTGTCCGTAATGTCAGTATCCAAGTCTTTGGTAATGCGGACGACGCCGGTTTTGCTCGTGGCGGTGGGATACACGCCGATGGATATGGTATCAAGCTGAATAGGCAGCTCGATGGCGCGTGTTAAGTCAGCGCAAAAATACAGCGAGCCTTTAAGAACCGTGACGATCACAAGCTCTTTATCCGTGTAATCCTGCAAGATCTGAGCGCCAAGTGCCGCAATTCGTGATTTAATTTGTTCTTCCGTAAAGGCAACGCGCTGATATGTGGGCTTTGTCATATGCTTATTCTCCGCTTAGATTAAACCGCTCTGCGAGCGAATGAAAATCCTTTTTGTAAACCACCTTGATGTTGATGCCCGGATAAAGCTCGCGTAGCTTTTTGACTTTTTTATTCTTGTCGGTCACGTATTTTTGATTCATCGTGGTCAGCTCGATGAATGTATCGAATTTGGGCAGATAAAAATCCGGGCTGAATGCCGAAATCACGTTGCCGCCTGCGTCCCATTCGACGGGAAACGTTTTGGGCTCGTAAACCCACTCAATATGATACATATCTAGCAGCCGCGCAAACTCAATTTCAGATTCGTTTTTCAGCACCGCCAAGCCGGACAGATTGGCCTTAGCGCTTATATGATCAGCGTGCTGTTCAATGCGCCGCTTTATTGCGCGCTGTTCGTGCAGCGCCATGACGGCGGCCACACACTCGTCTGCCCCGAGGTTTGCCGTATTGAGAGTCAGATGATATTGGGAGGCTTCGGCAACCGATGCACCGAAAAGCGTGTAAACGAATTTCTTTTGTTTTTTATCCGCTTTAGACAATATCTGCTCGGCTTGCGCGTCAGACACATGGTATTGCTTTTTAAGCCGTGCAATGCGGACGCTGTCCGGTGCGAACACCCGTATATGCAGCGCACTGTCGTCATTCGCGTATATCGCCTGTGAACCGAAGCCGACAAGCACGGCATTGTGCGTGCGTGTAAAAGCACGCAGGTTTTGACTAAGCAGATCGAGAAAAGTGTCTCCTGTTTGGCTCGCTGTGAGATAGTATTTAGCGCTTTCGTTAAGCATATGCCTCTCGTGAGGGCTGGCTGCGGTGTCTAAAAACATCGAAAGCCATGTGTCATGAGTAATTAGCTCAAAGCCGAGTTTTTGTGCGAGAGCGGCGGCAATTTCATTTCCGAAGCTGCCCCGCTGTCTAGAGATTGTGATAACGCTCAAAAGGACACCCTCCTTGCTTGTTTATTATAGCATAATCAGGCAAGACGTTGAATAGTCCTTAACCCCGCGATTTTGTTATTTATTTGAGCGACAGTGAGCGCACGTGTAGGGTAAGCTGTTCAAAAACATAAGAAGCGAGGTGCTTATGGCAAAAAGGAGAACGCGTGTAAGCGGTACGCAGCTAAAAAGCGAAGGCTTATATACGGTAAGGTCTGGCGGCAGCTGGCAAATAGATTTGGCGGCGGTCAGACGGCGTATTGATGCGTATCTGAAGGAAGCGGCAGAGACGGGCAAATACAGCATATCTGGGCTTTGTATTGCGCTGGACGTGCCGAGAAGCGTGCTTGGTTTATGGAGAGAGGGATACGCCTGTGAGCAAGACACAGGCGCTGCAGCGGTGCTGCCCAATGAGTCGCTAAGCCGATGTGTCGAGATGGCGCTGCTGCATATTCAGCGGTATTGGGAAGAGGCCGACAAGCCGTCTTCAATGAATGTGAAACAGCTGGAAGCCACTGGCGCGCTTTCAGATAGTGCGCCTTTAAGCGTAGTGCCGCCTTTTGATCTGGGGCGTTTAAAAAAGTATTCCCAATAGCCGTCATTGAATAATCGGTAATTCTTGGGGTACAATAGTATTGATTTTTGTGTAAACGAGGAGGAAACAGCAATGAAAGCAGTAATTGACCGTGACGGCTGCATATCCTGCGAACTGTGTGTGGATACGTGTCCTGAGGTGTTTCGAATGGCGGAGGATGGGCTCGCGGAAGTCTATGTGGATGAGATTCCCAAAGAGGCAGAAGATGCGGCGAATGAGGCGGCAGAAGGATGCCCCGTTGCCGTGATTACGATAAACAATTAGAAAGGATGTGCTTTGCGCCGAACGGTTTGCGTTTAGGCGCTTTTTTTATGAGAAGAGACGAGAGTGTAGAGATGGTGCTTTCCAGGGCATTTGGCAAGCCGACGCCGAAGCAAACCGCGTTTTTGCAGGCGAAAACGCGGTTTGTGGGATATGGCGGAGCAAAAGGAGGCGGCAAGTCGCACGCCATACGTGCCAAAGCGACGTACCTGGCGTTTGAGTATCCGGGGATACAGATGCTCATTGTGCGGCGTTCTTTCCCGGAATTGCATGAGAACCATACCAAACGGCTGCTCGCTGTATATGCTCGCCTGCCCAAACTTTTTAAGCCCAAATACAGCGACAGCGAAAAAGTGTTTACGTTTCCTTGGGGGTCGCGCATCAAGCTGGGATATTGTCACAACGAAGACGATGTACTTCAGTACCAGGGGCAGGAATGTGATGTGCTTTTTCTTGACGAAGCCACGCAGCTCACCGAGTATCAGTTCGGCTGGCTGTGCGCATGCGTGCGCGGCACGGGAGATTACCCCAAACGCACCTATGTGACCTGCAATCCCGGTGGCGTGGGGCATGCATGGGTAAAACGGCTGTTTATTGATCGTGATTTTAGGCACGGAGAGGACGCATGCGACTATACGTTCATACAGGCGCGTGTGTGGGACAACGCGCCCCTGTTTGCCAACGACGACGGGTATAAACGAAGACTGGCTGAGCTTAGGAAAAATAAGGACGGCAAAACCTTGTCGGAGAAAAAAGAACTGGCAAAGCGCAGCGCAAGCTATGTGCGCCAGCTCGAGAGCCTTGAGCCCTCGCTGCGCCGGGCATGGCTGGACGGCGAATGGAGTGTGTTTGCGGGGCAGTTTTTTTCCGAATACAGCATAGACAAGCATGTTTGCGCACCTTTTGCGATACCCGACGGCTGGAGAAGAAGCGCCTCGCTCGATTATGGACTGGATATGCTCGCGGTACTCTGGTTCGCGGTGAGCCCGACTGGCCGCGTTTATTGCTACCGCAGCATTGAGATAAGCGATCTCACGGTGTCGCAGGCGGCTGCGGCGATACGGGATGCCCAAAGCGAAACGGCAGAAGAATACATTGCGCCGCCCGATCTTTGGAACAGACGGCAGGACACGGGACGCAGTGCCGCCGAGATCTTCGCTGCTAACAATGTGCCTCTGGTGAAGGCGGGCAATAGTCGCATTGATGGCTGGCTCAATGTCAAGGAATATCTGCGGTGCGATAGGGGAGAACCAACAATGATGTTTTTCTCATCTTGCATACCTTTGCTTAAATGCCTTCCGCTGCTGCGTCATGACCCCGCCAGGCCGGGAGACGCGGCGACGCAGCCGCATGACTTGACACACAGCCTCGATGCACTGCGCTACTGGTGCTCGCGGCGGCAACTATGCCCAATTTCAGATGTGCTTGACGCACCAAATCTGTTTGGGCGCGGCTGCCGCGAAACCGGCACCGTGGAAGATTATTTGTTGGGAGGGTTTGAGCTATAAGAAAAAAGGGCGGCAACCCGCCCTTTGTCAGCCTTCGTGGATCAGCAGCTCTTTCTTTAATCGCCGGATTTTGCGCGTGATCTGTATTACCCAGGAGATAAATGCTCCTCCGAGTACAATCACCAATCCTCCCAGAATGACATTTCCAATACGAAAATAAGGAGAAATTCCGACCAATAAATTCATTATGCCGATGCTGATTTCTAAAATGCCGAATCCGAGCCACCACCCGCGAATCCTTTTGTTGTGTGCGATTTGCGACGGGATATCCGAGTGCAGAGTAAACGGTCCGTCGGCGGCTTTTTTTCGAAAATAGACCCACCGCATGTATGACGAAACAAATTCCGCGCCTGTTTCTTCCACAAATCTTATATACTTTAGCGCTGCCGGATTTCTAGAACTGTAATCGAGCATCTCTATCCGGTAGATATACTTGCCCGGCGGCGTGTCTTCAAACACATAACGGCACCATGAATAATCCGCCAAAGCGAGCCCATTGGCGCTCATTTCGTTGAGCCACTTTTCTTCCTTTTCCCAATTACAATAGGGTTTACGAATCACATGCTTCATTTGTTCACCCCTCCCGCAATCTGACGACCGTTGAGAATCAGTTCTTCCAGCCGCTCCAATTCTGCTAACACCATGGCTTTTCCGATGCCTGTAATGACGTATTCCTTCTTGCGGTCATCGCTTGTGCGCTCATAGGGCTCAATCCAGCCTTTTTCAACCAATGTGCTGATGGCGCCGTACAGTGTGCCCGCGCCCATAGACACGCGTCCGCGGCTTAACGTCTTCACGTTTTGCATGATGCCATAACCGTGCATCGGCTCAAAAAGCGATAATAGTATATAGTATACGGCTTCAGTGAGCGCACCTTGACTTTCCGCCATGAAACAGCCTCCTTATTATAACGAATAACGATGCATCGCAACACGATGTAACGCGTAACGATATAAATTATATCGGCATACGATATAATTGTCAATAGGCTGTTGACTAAACTTTTGTTGGTAAGAAGATGAATGACATGAAATTTTGATTATCATAATAAAAAAGACAAATGTTCATGCGCTCCGCTTCTTTGCATTATGGCTTTATACCACCATTTTCACGCGCTAGATAATTAAAAAAGTGAGAATAATACATTATATGATTTACGTGGAAACATATTAGCGTAAATGCACTCAATTGACATAGCATTATTTCTCACATATAATGATGACTGATAAACAGGAAGGGACCCGTCGGATGATTGTTATTACCGGGTCAATATAGGTATGCTGAATTATTTGATTGTCATAGCCGTCTCGCTTGTGCTTTCACTGGGGTTGACACCACTGATGATTGTGGCATCGCGCAGATGGGATATTATGGATATACCAGATGTGAGAAAGGCGCATAATAAGCCCATTCCGCTGATGGGCGGAGTGGCGATATATTTGGCTACGATTGTGGCCACGGTTCTTTATGTTATGTTGTTTGAAGTTATTCCTCTTCAGTTTAACATGATTATCGCTTTTTTAATCGGAATCTCCGGCGTCACGATGATGGGATTGATCGACGACATCTTGTCTTTAAGTCCTAGAAGAAGGCTCATTGTTCTTTTTATTTTGGCTGTCATCGTGCTCATCGGCTGCCTTCAATTCTATTTTCCCAAAACGTTGCTGGAAGATCCTTTGCTGGCCATCGGTACATCGGTTGTCGTCGTTTTTTGGATCGTGGCCATTACAAACGCGACGAACTTCACAGACGGGCTGGACGGGCTCGCCAGCAGTTTATCTTTGGTTTCAGCCTTATCGTTTGCGGTTATCTTTTTCATTCAAGGAAGGAATCAGCTGGCTTTGCCCACCACGCTGGCGTTATGCGGTGCGATAACCGGGTTTCTGATATACAATTTTCACCCTGCAAAGATATTTATGGGTGATGCGGGCAGCATGTTTATCGGTTTTATGCTGGGTATTCTTTCGATAATGAGCATGTCTCAAAAGACAATCATCGTTTTTGTTGTTCCGGTGTTTCTCATGATTGTTCCCATTGCGGATATGTGCATGTCGATACTCAGACGTCTATTGCTTCGGAAGCCTGTGATGAAACCGGATAAAATGCATTTCCATCATATATTGATTGGTCGCTTTAAAAATCACCGCGTGGCCGTTCTCATACTCATGGCCGTTCAAATGGTATTTGCCTTTATCGGCGTAATAATATACTTTTTGGAGCTCTATATACTTGGATGGATATTGCTTGCGGTTCTGGTCATGTTCGCTATTGTTTATACGTTGGTGAAGGTAAGAAAGATAAAACAAGCCCTGCAAATCGAAGAATAATCGTATTAATCCAATACATAAGAATAATTCAAGGCTCGTCATACGCAAATAGGTCGAGCCTTTTTTGTATCCTTCATATGGTTAAAACAAAAAGCCCCGCCGAGGCGGGGCATAAGATGACAAATCATCACGATTCAATATCCCTTATCGAAAACGCGATATTGTTGGCATGGTCGGCAACGCGCTCCAGTGTGGAGACCATATTTGTGAAGATAACGCCTGTTTGAGGATCGCAGGATTTGCCTTGCAGCCTTTCGATATGGTTATTCATATACTGCCGTTTCATATCATCAACTTCCTGCTCAAGCTTGTCCACCAGCGGCAGCTGCGATTCATCGCGCTGTTTGAATGTGTCGAGACTGACACGTAGCGTTTCCTTTGCCTTATCTGCCATTATTTTAAGCTCTTCCAAAGCATCCGGAGACAGCGTCGCTCGGCGTTCTGCCAGCGTCAGCGAGAACTCGGCAATGTTTTCCGCGAGATCGCCGATACGTTCCAAATCGATCACGACATGGTGCAGGCTGCCCATGATGACAAGATCATGTTCGGACAATTCCATGCCGCGGAATTCAATGAGGTAATGGGTAATATGGTGAGTGATATAATCAATTGTTTTTTCCACGTCCAAAACGCGGTTGGCCCGCTGCTCGTCACGGTCGAAAAAGGCATCCAGCGAACGCCGGAAATTGTCGGAAGAGATTTCTCCCATGCGGGTTAATTCCTTTAATGTCTGACTCAAAGCGATAGTCGGCGTCTGAGCGATACGCTCGTCCAGGTAGACAAGTTTTTTCTCAACACGGTCCGGCTCATGCTTTTCAGGAATGATACGCGTGATGAGCTTAACCATGTGATTAGCAAACGGAAAGAGCAATATCGTTACGGACACATTGAATAAAGTATGGAAATTTGCAATTTGACGCGATATGTTGTCGGGAGAAATCGATGCAACCCAAGACACGATAGCCGGGAAAATCGCAATAACGATTAAGTAGATCAGGGTTCCGAGTATGTTGAACATCAAGTGAACGCCGGCTGTTCTTTTGGAGTTAGCGTTTGTTCCGATGGCGGCAAGAATGGCCGTAACGCAGGTGCCGATGTTTTGTCCGAGTATCACGTAAACCGCGGAATCGAGACCAATCAAGCCAAGCGCCGCGAGCGCCTGCAAAATACCCACGGATGCGGATGAGCTTTGAATGATGGCGGTAAAAACCGCGCCGAACAGCACACCGACGACGGGGCTGTTGAAGCTCACAAGAAGACTCCGAAACAGTTCGCTTTCCCGAAGCGGCTCCATTGCCTGAGACATCAGTGAAAGGCCCACAAACAGGATACCAAAGCCGAGTATGATTTCGCCTAATCGCGAAATGACACGTTTTTTGACGAATACGGTAAAGACCATACCGATGAAAAGGAAGAAAGGAGCAATTTCAGAAAGCTTGAAAGCAATTAACTGAGCCGTAATTGTTGTGCCGATGTTGGCGCCCATAATCACACCTGTGGCTTGAAGCAGTGTCATCAGACCAGCATTGACAAAGCCCACAACCATCACGGTGGTTGCCGAGGAGCTTTGCACGACCGCCGTGACGCCCGCACCCACCAAAACCGCCGCAGGCCGCTTGCTTGTAAGCACCTCAAGCACACGTCGCATTCGGTCTCCGGCCACATTTTCCAGCCCGTCCGACATCATTTTCATGCCGTATAAAAACATGCCCAGGCCGCCCAATAAAAGAAATACCGCTACGATGGTCATTCATTGTCCTCCAAAATTCGCTTGATTCGTGGCGGCATAATGGCTCGCCCGTCCAATTTAATATTATAGCGTAACGAATTTTGTTTGTCATCTGTAAGAATACTTAAATGTCAGAAAGTCAAGAAAAAACAATGTTAAGTCATGTAAAAAACACGTTAACATCATAAAGCATATAGAAATATGCCATATTTTATAGAATACTTTCGACATATGTATTTATTCCAAAAAACAAAAAACAATACAAGAAAATAAAAATTATGGGAACAAATTATACCGATTAAGCGTCAAGATTATTGATAATTTTCAATTAGAAATGATTAGGAGGACGAATGGCTGAGCTTAACAGACAAAAACGTATTTGGGTTTCCAGCCCGCAACCCACTGACAATAAGGCCAAAGCGGTTGTTATTTGTACGATAATAATCCTTGGTGTTGCGGCGCTTTTGTTATGCATTTTCGGTTTTATCCCCGCGATTCTTTCCGATGTGGCTGATTTCGTGAGCTAGAAACACATCGTTTCTGTGGTTTTAAAAGAATTCTTATCAGGTTATTGAACCTTTCAAAAAAATTTGCTTGCAGTGAACGCAATCGATGGCAGTGTGATCGATTTGCGGCAAGGATATTGAATCTGGATAGTATCGCGGCTTGTCAACGCGATAGATGGCAGCGTTATTCCTCGCCATCGTGGAAAAATGATAAAAAATAACGCGGGGCTAATATTTTAAGAATATTTTGGGATATTCGCGTCATTTGCCCCAATTTCCTTGACATATCTCAATCTGTCGTATATGCTAAAGATAACAAAACATAATGCGGCAGATTGTTTGTTTTTTGATTCTTGAAAAGCGAAGGTTTTCGGGAGCAGAATTGGTGGAGGGTGGAAACGATGAAAAAGAGACTGGCAGACTCGGAATGGGTCATATTAAAGGCGCTCTGGGGGAGGCCCCCGCAAACGATGAAGCAGATTATCAAAACGGTGCAGGATCAGCAAAGCGATGTCGAGTGGAGCTACAAGACGTACCATACGTATTTGCGCAACATGGCAAAAAAGGGGCTGCTGCTTGCGGAAGAGCGAAACTTAAAGGATAAGCAGTATTCGCCGTTAATCTCTGAGCAAGATGCTATGGCTGCGGAAGGCGGCGAACTCACATCGCGCCGCGGTTTTTTTGGCTCGGTGGGAAGGCTGATGCTCACCATGGCGGACAACGGCCAGCTGACAGAGCAGGACAGACAAGAGCTTATGGCACTTGCCAAGCGGCTGGAACGCGAAGCGTCAGAGAAAAACGGCAGCTGAAAATATTACCTTTTTATTAAATTTAATAAATGCATGGCACTTTTGGCTCTTTACGACGTCTTATATGTGTATAAGCGAAGGGGTTGTGTTGTCTTATGCATTTTTTACGAATGTTGATTATATAATGCAGTCTTTTTATTGTAAAAATTAAATTGCATATATTTTTTTCATTCACAGAAAACAGATTTATGTGTATAATGTGTACGATGATGCTAAAAATAGACAATATACATTTTATATGAGAGGGTCGTTATGATTAGCGAAACAAATGGGAACATGGAAATGAGCAACGGCAAAACGAAGGGCAGACGCATTTTTTTAATCGCCGCATCGGGCGTGCTGCTCGTGGCGCTGGCTGTTGCGGCGGTATTTGTGTTTGGAAGCAGTGCCGAAAGGGTACAGCGTGTACTCGATTTTAACACGGTGACGCAGGGAGTCAGCGTCAACGGTATCGATATATCAGGGCTGACAGACGAAGACGCAAGAGCGGCAACCGAAGGACTTGTCAAGGAACTGCTCAGTGCCAATTCCTTCACATTTATTGTCCACGACCAGACACACACCTATGCGCTGGAAGATTTAAGCGTGAGAACGGACTATGACGATATCATAGCGCAGGCAATCGATTACGGACGAACGGGTACATTTGCGGAACGTTTGGGCGCTTATGACAAGGCAAAGAGCGAAGGTGTGACGTTCGGCGTGAGCCTTAAGGCGGAGGAGGACAAGCTGCGCGCTGCGCTGGCCGATATAAAGAAAGAGCTTGATCAGGCGCCGCAGGACGCAAAAGCCGAGTTTATGCCATGCGGCTTTACGTTGGATAACGGAGCGCCCGTGCCGTTTGAGCCGAATCCCAAGGAAATGGCAGACACACACGCGGATAAAAAGCAAATTGAACGGCCTGAACTGGTGAGAATTGATGAGTTGCCGAATAAATTGAGATACCAGTTCTGGAATGAACATGAATATGAAGAAGAGGATTACATCCCCGTTGATGCGGATATAGCCCGGTTCTATTACGAGCCTGAGGTGACGGGTTTTGATGTGGATACCGACGCGATCTATGAGCAGGTGATGAACGCGGTAACAAGCGGTGACTTCAGCGAAATCGAGGTGCCCACTCAGGTGACGGAAGCGGTAGTCAAGCTGGATGATATCAAAGCGAATACACAGCTTATCTCGTCGTGGACATCCAGCTACAGGGGTCATTCTGGCTATGACAGAAATTGGAATGTATCCCGTATGTCCAGTTTTGTGGATGGGGTGATCATAAAACCGGGAGAGCAATGGTCTGTTAATGATGAAGCCGGTCCGCGCAATTCAACGACAGCCAGAGAAATCGGCTGGAAGGAAGCGGGGGGGCTAGAGCTTGGCGGTACAACACAACAAGTTGGCGGCGGCGTCTGCCAACTGGGCAGCACAATATACAATGCCGCTCTGCGCGCAAATTTAACCATCGCGAAATTTAGCCACCACTCAATACCGTCGGAATATATTGAGCTTGGTCTCGACGCGACACTGAGTACACCGTCGCCCGATCTTGTGCTGCAAAATGACAATACGATGCCGGTATATCTCGTGTCTTATGTCGATCCCAAAAAAGAGACGGTGACGGTGGAGGTTTACGGCCAGTTGCCAGTTGACCCGACATACGGCGAAAACATTATATATAATTTTACTTCGGAAAATAAAAGGCGGTATGGTTCGCCGGGATCTATCACCCTTTACAATCAAACCCAGACCCCTAACGGCAAGACATTAAGCCCTGACTGCCCCACGATCGAATTCGCGTCACCGCGCGTGGGAACAAAAGCGGATGTCTACAAGCATATTTTGTCTTCAATAGACGGAAAAGAACTTTGCGATCCGATATTCTATGAAGAAGCTGATTATAGGCCGATATCGGGAAGGATTTACTGCTATTGGCCGGAATCCGGTCCGCCTCCTGTCGAAGAGACGGTTCCGGTGGACAATCAGCCAACAGACGGGACAACACAGCCGACAGACGGGACAACACAGCCGACAGACGGGACACAGCCGACTGAATAGCCGTCGACGTAATATCTTTGGATGAGAATCAAAGTAATAGAATGATAAAAGTGGGGGTGGCTTGTTTGCCACCCTTTTTTGCGGCATAAAGTTTATCATTCCGTATTAAAGACAGGAGATTGTGCTCTGGCTTGTGTAATAAAATCAAGAGGAATATAATGAGATATCATTTTAAGGAGTTTTTAAACAATGCAAAAAAGGATTGCCGCTATACACGACATCTCGGGCTTTGGAAAATGCTCGTTGACTGTGGCGCTGCCTATCATTTCCGCAGCAGGCATTGAAGTCAGCGTTATTCCCACTGCCGTGCTGTCCACGCACACCGGCGGCTTCACAGGTTTTACCTATAGGGATTTGACTGAAGATATTCTGTCTATCACCGATCATTGGTGCTCGCTCGATCTGAAGTTCGACGCGATTTATACGGGCTTTTTGGGTTCGTTTGAGCAGATCACCATCATGGAGCAGGTCATCGGTCGTTTGCGTACCGACAATAATTTGATTCTGGTCGACCCTGTAATGGCGGACAACGGCGTGCTTTACAAAGTGTTTCCGGACAGCTTTCCTGACGGTATGAGACGGCTTTGCGCCAAAGCAGACATCATTGTGCCGAATATGACAGAAGCGGCGCTGCTCATCGGGCAGGAATACAAGCAGGGGCCGTATACGCGTGAATATATAGAAGATATGCTTAAAAAACTCGCGGGGCTCGGGCCGCGGCGCATTGTGCTGACGGGTGTTTATTTCAATGGTTCACAGCTGGGCGCGGCTTCTTACGACAGACATAAAGGTGAGGTGGAATACGCGTTTTCTCCGCGCGTTGAAGGGTATTATCATGGCACGGGCGATGTGTTTGCAAGTGTGCTGCTTTCAGCTGTGTTGAAAGGGTTTCCCCTCGCTGATGCGGCGCAGATTGCGGTGGATTTCACCGCGCAGAGCATTGAACGTACACGCCTTGCGGGTACGGATGTGCGATATGGCGTGAATTTTGAGGAAGGCTTGCCCATGCTTATGCAGCGGCTGAATATAAAGTAGCAATTAACGCATTATCATTAATATATTTATCTATTCGACCGATAATAGCGGCTGTTTTCGCGGAACCAACCGATCGTTTTTTTTAGGCCCTCTTCTAGGCTGCGGGTGCTGTGCCAACCTAACAGCTGTGCCGCAAGACGGACATCCGGAACCGGCGACCAAAGCTCGTTGGTGCGGAATGGCAGCGCGCCGTAGCGGACTTCGCTGTGCGGCATCATTATCGCGCGTATCTGCTCGATATAGTTTCGGAGCGGGCATGCTTTGCCTGTGCCGATGTTGATAACGGTTTTTTTGAGAACGTCTTTACTATAAGCTGCTATAAAAGCATCCACAATATCGTCCACATAGCAATAGTCCCGGCTTTGCGTACACGGTGTGAGGTCTAAGTGTTCGCCGCTCAGCATCGATAGAATGGCATGGCAGAATATTTTATGCTGCGGCTCCGCTTCTCCGTATACACCGAACGGACGCAGCGTTACGATACCGATGTCGTTTTGTGCCGCATATTGATGCGCAATGATAGTGGCGGCAGCCTTTGTGCTGGCATACGCATTTTCGGGGTGCAGCGGAGCGTTCTCGCCGACTGAACCTTCATGGTTGCCATATTCAGCGCCGCTGCCCGCTGTAACGATGCGGCTGCATCCGCAGTCTTTCATCGCTTTTATCACATTGATCGTGCCGGTGACGTTCACGCTCGCCGCTTGTGTGATATCCTGTTGTGCGGCATCTGTTCCGTATACGGCAAGATGGAAAACGCCATCGGGCCGGGTGTCGGCAAAAATCCGGCATATGGTGTTTTCATCAGTGATATCGGCAGCCGCCAGACGATAATATCCGCCGCAGTCATTCAGCCTCCAGGCAGTGTCTCCGGCTTTTGCAAGCACGATGACATCCGCTTGTTCGCGGATAAGGCGGCGAACCAGATGAGAGCCAATAAATCCTGTGCCGCCCGTGACCAGTAGTCGTTTACCCGAAAATAACGTATCCATTAACGTTCTCCCGTGATGCGTTTAAGCGGAAAGGGTTTTGGACGTTCTGCACGTTCTCAAACAGTGAAGCCGCATTGAATCCTTTGGTGCGAATATCTCGGTAGATAGCGCTTAAATGCTCAAGATACGGCACATAGATGCTGTCAATAACGCGTTGATCAAAGCTTAGAGGTTCATGTTTCCACAAATCAAACGTGTTTTCGCTGATGACGTTGACGCTGCCGAAATGATAAGCCGTGAGCTTTTCGCTCCCCAGATAGATTTCGCTGCCTTTGCGGCTTACATTTAGATTGCAGACGTCGTTCATCACTATATTCCACGGCGCCGCCACCAGACCAACGCAGCCATTGATACGTATGGACGTAAACAAGTCGGGTATCCGGTTAAGATACTTCTGATCGCCCCAGCGGTCAGGCTCGCTGTGATCGTCGTAGCACCATTCGGTGCATTTGCGCTGCCACCAGCGCAACACCTCTAGAGATTCTGCCGATTTACTGAATCCGATCATGCCCGCCTGATATATGCCGTACTTGTTTTCCAACGCGGGTGTGCCCAGCTGGCGGTTAAGCAGCGTGGCATAATTGTTCCAAAGCTCATAAATAGGGCGCGGATGTGAGAAAAAATAGATGTCCGAATCGCAATAAAGCAGGCGGTTTGCGTTGAAATGCTCAAGCACATAGCTGCACAGCGCGGATTTAAGCGTCCAGCAGTATTCGGTGACGGTTTTGGACGGCCGTGTTTGAAGGATCTTTGCTGTCTCCACATCTTTTGCATGCAGCAATGTGGTATTAGCCAGCCCAAAACGGGAGAGGATGGCATAAGCCGTGTCGTCTGCACAGCAGATCCACAGGTGGAAATTGCTTAAGTGACGGCGGATTGAACTGTAAAGCGCGAGCGTTTTGGCTAAATAGGTGTGGCTGGAAACGGTACAGAATGCGTATTCGCCGCTCCATGTATTGAACTTCAGATTCTTTTCGGAATAGATAAAAGGCGTTTTGGCCAGCGAAAACCTTTTGCTGACAAAAAGCCGCCTCAAATCTCCCATCTGTGCTTTCACATCAATAATCACCTCCCGCAGAAATCTCAGATACGGTACGTAGATGGCGTCGCGTACGACGGGCTGAATATTAATACTGCCGAGGTTCCAAAGATCAAACCGCTGTGCGTCGTATATATCCATGCGGGCAAAATGGTACGCGATAAGCGGTTCGCCGTCTATGGTCACATGGCTGCCCTGCACAGATATTTTATAGTTGTTGTTATAAACGGTGTTCCACGGTGCCGCGTCAATGCCCTTGTGGGCGGATATCTTGACATCGCTGAACAGCTTCGGAACCAAATCCAGATATTTTTGGTCTCCCATACGGTTGTCTTCGGCATCAGAAAAGCACCAATCCCGGCACTTGTTTTTCCACCAATGAAGCATCTTAAGACCGGTATTGCTGTTTCTTACGCCCAATATGCCGGCTTGATATTTGCCGTATTTTCGTTCGACCCAATCCACATCGCGCTGGGTGCAAAGGTAGATGGCGCTTTCGCCCCAATCGTTAAACAGCAGTGCCGGGTCTTCCATAAAGCCGATGTCACCGTCACAATAAAGCACTTGAGGCAACCTTAAGACTTCGAGCAGATAAGCCATGAGGTAGCTTTTGAGTGTCCAGCAGAATTCGCTGGCCGTGCGCTGCTGTTTTATATCAATGAGCTCATCGTCTTTAAGTTCGCTGAGTGATATGGGAATGCACCGCGGCAGCTTAAGCGCTTTAAACGCATGATATGTGTCATCATCTGTGCAGCAAACGTACATGCGGAAGTGATCTGTCACCGAATCAAGTGAATGGTATAGCGTGAGCACCTTGAAGGCATACAAAAGATCCGCTACGGTACAGATACAGTAAGCTGCCTCGACCGACGGTTCATCTTCATTCTCGGCATGTAATGCCTGCTGGAGCACCTTGAAGGACAGTGCAGGCTGATCTGCTCGAGCCGCAGATTCCAGAAATTCATCATTTACAGCTGTGTTTCGCGTACATCCGGAAGACAGCAGAGCCTTTTTTCCCATAAATAGCTCCGCAGGCATCATTTTTATATTCATTCGGTCACCAAACTAAGCCTTTCTACATCATTCTATGCAATTGTTTGGCGACTGTTGCTATGTATTGCGGCTTTTACGTTTTTAAACGAGCCGCATATAGAGTTCTTCAATCATTTTTCTAAACGGAAAGCGTTTTGGCGGGCATTAAGCAGATCTTTATACGTGTCTATTCCCATCCAAAAACCATCGTGCTTATAAACCGCTAATTCGTCAATCGCCGTTAATTTTTTAAGCAGCGTGGATTCCAGAGCGCATCGCTTATCATCCGTCAGGTATTGAAATACAGACTTGTTAAAGACGAAAAATCCTGCGTTGATGGTCAGATTGAGCAACGGTTTTTCTTTATAAGCTGTAGCCACGCCATTTTTTACCGTCAGTATGCCGTATTGGCTTTGATAATAGACACCGGTGACCGTCGCGAATCTGTCCATCTTGATATGGTATTCGAGCAGCTTGTCAATATCAATATCGCCGATGCCGTCACCGTATGTGACAAAGAAAGTATCGCCTGTGACATACTTTTCAATCATTTTGATGCGGGCGCCCGTTTGCGTATCGATTCCGGTATCCACGAACGTGATATTCCAATTGTTTTTGAATTCATCGAGATATTCGATATGGTTATCACTCATGGATAGCTTATAATCCAGGTGATTGATATAGTACGTGTTAAAGTACTCCCTGATTTCATCGCCTTTGTAGCCAAGAGGCAATAAAAAATCCCGGATACCATATTGACTGAACCGATTCATAATATGCCAAATGATCGGCTTCCCGTTAATGTCAGATAACGGCTTTGGCACATTGCCGATCCCTTTGTTCATTCTCATGCCTTTTCCACCACAGAGTATGACAGCTTCCATGTGAGTATTTCCTCCAAACTGTATTGTAAAAAGGCTCAGGTGCTTGAGGCAGTCTCACGGCAAACGAGTCCTTTATAATATCATATGCCTACGTGTATGAATGTTGATATATGTATATATTATTATTTATACAAAACAAGATAAAAAAGAGTCATAATGATCTTGACATGTAATGTTAGCCGTGTTAAACTCACCTTAGTTAGATGATACTAACAATGGTGCTGCGAAAGGCACATATCATAAATTTTTCAAGTTTAACGGGGGGATTAAAAATGATGACGCTCAATAAAATACCCTGCGGCAAAACTGTTAAAGTCGTAAAGCTTGACAGCCAAGGCGCACTCAAACGCAGAATCATGGATATGGGCATCACGAAAGGGACACCTGTGACTGTAAAGAAGCTGGCGCCTTTGGGTGATCCAATGGAAATTAACGTCAGAGGATACGAGCTTTCGATGAGAAAAGCGGATGCCGCTAACATCGTTGTGGAATAATTTAAATTTTTTTACGACATCAGTTAGCTTAAGCTAACATTTGGAAGGAGCAAGCATGACAATGAAAGTCGCGCTGGTGGGCAATCCGAACAGCGGAAAAACAACGCTGTTTAATACGCTCACCGGCAGTAAACAATATGTCGGCAACTGGCCGGGCGTCACGGTCGAGAAAAAAGAAGGTCAATTCAAAAGCAACAATAGGGAAGCGACTATCGTGGATCTGCCTGGCGTTTACTCGCTTTCGCCTTATTCGCTTGAAGAGGTGATTGCGCGGGATTACATTATCAACGAGAAGCCGGATGTGATTATCAATATCGTTGACGCGTCCAATC
The DNA here is from genome assembly GCA_003249555.1 of Clostridia bacterium. Lineage (GTDB taxonomy): Bacteria > Bacillota > Clostridia > Christensenellales > SZUA-584 > SZUA-584. Next base: position 45,783 of record QKIQ01000067.1, read on the forward strand.
TGGAGCGCAATCTGTATTTAACCACACAGGTGCTTGAACTGGGCGTGCCCACTGTGATCGCGCTCAATATGATGGATGTCGTTGCCCGCCGAGGCGATCGTATCGACATGGCGGCTTTGCAAAAAAGCCTGGGCTGTCCCGTTGTGGCCATCTCCGCCGTTAAGGAACATGGCGTGGACAAGCTGATTGATATGGCTTTGTTAAGCGCAAAGAAGCCGCTGCCGCGAACGTTCTCTTCGAATACGGAATTGGTGCTTTCGGGGGTATTGGATGCCGTTAAGGATGAACCTTGGCTGGGCTGCTACGAGCCGCGCTGGTTGTCCGTCAAGCTTTTTGAAGGTGATGAGGATCTGCTCAAAAGAATTCAGCTTTCCGATGCGATAAAGCGCAAAATTGACGGTATTGTGAAAGCCATGGAAGCCGCGAATGACGACGATGCACAAAGCATTATCACGAATGAGCGCTACGACTGTGTGGCGGCGCTGCTCGGTCAAGCATACATAAAGAAAGAGCGGCCAAAGCTGACCGCTTCCGACAAGATTGATAAGGTGCTCACCAACCGCTGGCTCGCGTTGCCCATATTCTTTTTCATCATGTGGGGCGTTTATTTCGTCTCTATACAGACGGTGGGCGGTTGGACAATCGGCTGGGTGGAAGAGCTCATAGGATGGGTATCCGGCGGCGTGGGAACGCTGCTTACAAGCTGGGGTGCTTCCGATTGGGTGTTAAGCCTCGTGATAGACGGCATATTCGGCGGTGTGGGCGCGGTGCTCGTGTTTGTGCCGCAGCTCATGATACTGTACTTGTTTATTTCGATACTTGAAGACTGCGGCTATATGTCGCGCGTCGCGTTTATTATGGATCGTATTTTTCGCCGGTTCGGGCTGTCGGGCAAGTCGTTTATTCCTATGCTGATTGGTACGGGATGCAGCGTGCCTGCCGTGATGGCGTCGCGCACCATCGAGAACGAGAGCGACCGCAAAATGACGATTATGCTGACCCCGTTTATTCCCTGCGGCGCAAAGCTTCCGTTGTTTGCGATGTTTGTGGGGCTTGTGTTTAAGGATGCGTCATGGGTGGGGCCGTCCATGTACCTGGTCGGCATCCTTATGGTTATCCTGTCTGGCCTGATACTCAAAAGAACCAAGCTGTTTAAGGGAAACACCACGCCGTTTGTGATGGAGCTGCCTGAATACAAAATGCCCCGTCCTAAGGGACTGCTTCTTCACATTTGGGAGAAGGGAAAGTCATTTGTTATCAAGGCCGGAACGATCATATTTTTAGCTTCGGCGGTGCTCTGGGTGCTCCAGTCGTTCAGCCTATCGTTTGAATATTTGACGCCTGAACAGATCGATCAAAGCATACTTGCGGGCATTGGGCATATTTTGGCACCTTTGTTCGCACCGCTCGGATTCGGAAACTGGATGTCTGCTGTGGCATCGCTGACGGGGATTGTGGCTAAGGAAATCGTGGTATCCACGTTTGCGATTGTCAGCGCCAACACGGTGGTGACGTTTACTGCCGTAACAGCCTATGCGTTTATGATGTTCACGTTGCTGGCGGCGCCTTGTATGGCGGCAATCGGGGCCATCAGGCGTGAGATGGGCAGCTGGAAATGGACATTCATCGCCATCGGTTATCAGACAGGTCTTGCCTATGTGATGGCGATGCTGGTCAACACTGCTGGCGGTTTTCTGTTCCCGAACGCAAAGGCCATTCAGCTTGGCAGCGATGCTGCAACGGCGGGTGAAGGCGCGCTCGCAAGCGTTAGTCTATTGGACAACCCCATGATATACATACTCGGCGCCGTACTGCTCGCTGTCGCTGTGACAAGTCTTGTCTCTCTGATCAAGCGGAGCGGCAATAAGCCGCTGCCCGGTTCCGCGACTAAGTTATAGAGGTGATAATAATGATTGATTATATAATCGTCGGTGTTGTGGCAGCATTGCTTGTACTCGTGGCAGTGCGCATGGTGAAAAGGCGCAAAGCGGGCAAAGGCTGTGCGGGATGCACAGGTTGCAGCGCGCATCAAACAGATCAAAACATGTGCAGCGGGTGCAGCAAAAAGCCAACTGAGAAAAACGAATAGCAAGCATCTCCATCCAATTCGGGTGGAGATTTTTCTATCTGGCGGACGGTGCTTTGCGGCATGACGGACGCAGTACCTCTTTAGAAAAAGGCAGCAGGAATTCCGGTATGCCGCTCGCATACGGCGCAATCTGATACTGCTGATAGTACACGACGAGCCCCTCGGGGACGAGATAGAAGCTGTTGACGTTGAAATACCGCGCGGCATTCGTTTCATAGTCTTCAAAATACGTGCGGCTATCACTTTCCATCACGGCACTGATTTGCTCGTTGACCGCGTTGATGACATACGCTTTGTACATCGTGCCGGGTTTGAAAAATCGTGCCATCGAGATTCTGCGGCCACAGCCCAAATCCCATGTATCCGAGTTGCGTGTGGTGTTGCCGTGTGCACCGCCGGTAAACTGGTACGCGTCAAAAAATAGGCTCAGCGTGCAGTTATCGTTGTATGTGATCGTGCATCCAAGGTATGCTTCAAATGGGCGGAACGGGATATCAGGATTTTCCTGCGAGTTGTCAAATTCACGCACGGCCTGATGGTAAAGGCTGTGCCGTAAGCGCTGACGGTAAAGGTCCGCTTTGGCGCGGTAAAAACGGTTGATGGTGACGGCTGACGTTCTAAAGACAGCCGAGGATACCTCCGGATATTGTATGGTGTATGAAAGCACACGCTGACCCCGGTACATCATTTCTTCTTCGATGGCTTTAATGCTGACTTGCATGTCAATTCTCCCTCCAATTTACGTCCAATATGAAGATATTCAGCAAAGCCTGCTTTCATGACGGCATTCTCACGCCTTTACAACTTCGTTAAAAAGATGTAATTTATAGGTATACATTCGAGTTTCAAAGGAGACGTTTTGATGAAAAAAGAAGTTTTCGGGGTATGCAAAGACGGACGCACCGCATCGCTTTATACGATTGCCAATAAAAACGGCATGATGGCCAAGATCAGCGATTTCGGCGGTGTGATCGTTTCACTTTTTGTGCCCGATAAAGACGGTGTGATGACAGACGTGGTGCTGGGGTTCGATACTTTTGCTGAATACCAAGAGAATCCGCCGTTTTTAGGCGCGGCTATCGGGCGCTGCGGCAACCGTATTGTGCGCGGTATATTCACGCTGGACGATGTCACCTACCGTCTGGCATGCAACAATGGTGTGAACCATCTGCATGGCGGCCCCGTAGGCTTTGATAAAAAGCTTTGGAATGCGGTACAGATTGCGGAGAACAGTTTAGCGCTTACGCTATTCAGCCCGGACGGCGACCAGGGCTACCCAGGCAATCTCGTGGCTTGCGTGACGTATACAATCACAGATGATAACGCGTTGGTGCTTAAATACCGCGGCATGAGCGACAAAAAGACGATATTTAACATGACGAATCATTCGTACTTCAACCTTGCGGGGCAGGACAGCGATTCCATATTGGATCAAGAGCTCATGATCAACGCGGATAAAATGGCGACGGTGGATGAAAACGTGAGCGCCACGGGCGAGATGATCGACGTGACGGACACGCCGTTTGATTTCCGCAGACCTAAGAAGATCGGCGCGGACATGGGCGCTGATCATTTGCAAATTAAATACGTCGGCGGGTTCGATCACCACTTCGATCTCAATAAGAACGGCGATCCCGCGGCGCAAAGCTACTGCGCTGAGAGTGGCATTGCCATGGCCATGTATACGGACTGCCCCGGCGTACAGCTTTACACCGGGAACTTTTTGGAAGACGGTATGCCGCTGAAAGGCGGCAAAAAGGCCAGCAAGCACCGCGCGTTCTGCCTTGAAACGCAGTTTGCCCCGGATGCGGTGAACAGGCCGCAATTTATAAGCCCTGTGATTGATGCGGGGCAGTGCGGCGAATACGAAACGCGCTATGTGTTCTCTGTCGGCGCGCCTTGGAAAAAGTAATACAGAAAAGATTCAAAACATCTCGCCGGCTTTGCGCTGACGGGATGTTTTTTTAATATTATAATCGCTTCTTTATTGGGAGATATTAATACCATCAACACATGGAGGATATGCCATGCATGCGATGTTTAAGGGCACCATCAGCTTCGGACTGGTGAGTATTCCCATCAAAATGTTTGCGGCGACGGAGGAGAAAGACATCCGCTTTCGTTCGATACATAAAAAGTGCCATACGCCCATCAAATACAAAAAGACGTGCCCGCTCTGCAACGAGGAGGTGGAACCCGACGATATCGTCAAGGGCTTTGAATACGAGCCGGGCAAATTCGTGATCGTGTCTGAAGCGGATATTGAATCGGCCAAGGCCGAGGTGCAGGCGCGTTCCATTGAGATCGTTGATTTTGTGGCATTAAGCGAGATCGATCCAATCTATTTCGATAAAACATATTATCTTGCGCCGCAGCCCGAAATGGGCGACAAAGCGTACAGCTTGCTGCGTGAGGCGATGAACCGATCGGGGCGCATTGCCGTGGCGCGCGTGACGATGCGCGATAAGCAGACGCTGTGTGTGCTGCGTGTATACGGCGAGGCGCTTGTACTGGAAACGATTTTTTATCCCGACGAGATTCGTCCTGTGAGCGAAGTGCCGTCGCTGCCCATAGAAACGAAGATTGACGCCAAGGAGATGGATATCGCCGAAAAACTGATCGGTCATCTTACCACGGCGTTTGATCCGTCCAAGTACACCGATGAATACCGCATGGCGCTGCGCGATGTCATCGATGCCAAGATCAAGGGCAAACAGATTGTCACACAGCCAAATGTGCCGGAAACCAACGTGATTGACCTCATGGAGGCGCTTAAAAAGAGCGTGGAGCAGACCGAAAAGGCGATGAAAAAGGCGCCGCCCAAACGCCGTGCCAAATAAATGGCTATACAATGCATGGAGCCCATTGCGTTGACGCGTGTCGCGCAAGGAGACTTTATTCATCAGATCAAGTGGGATGGCATACGCGGCATTTGCATGATGGAAAATGGGGCGGTATCGGTGTTTTCCAAGAGCGGGCGTAACGCAACGGCGGCCTATTTTGAGCTCTCGGTACTTAAGACTCAGATGGATGCCAAGCAGGCCGTGATGGACGGTGAGCTGGTGGTGTTTGTGGACGGCAAGCCGTCTTTTTATCACGCGCTTAAGCGCAGCCGTGTTCATGGATCCGCGGTAACTGCGCGGTATGCTGTGAGATACATCGTGTTTGATTTGCTGATGCTGGACGGTGAAGACTTGCGGAGCAAACCCATTGAGCAACGGCAGGCACGGCTCAAAGAGCGTTTTGAAGGCAGTGCAGTGGCAGCGCTCGCGGACAGCTTCGACGACGGCAATGCGCTGTTTGCGCTCATGAAACAAAAAAGCATGGAGGGCATCGTTTCTAAACGGCGCGGCAGCCCGTACACGGCGGGCAAACGCCATAACGATTGGTTTAAAACAAAAACCGCAAAAAAGATACTTTGCATCGTGAGCGGTGTGCATTTTAATGAAGGGCAGGCGGCGTCGCTGATGCTGGGCATTTACCGTGACGGTTCACTCGTGCCTGTGGGGCATGTGGGTGCGGGGCTATCGCAGGAAGACCTGCGATGTCTTGGAGAATACGCAAAGAGAGAAGGCAAAGCCGAGGGCAAGAACGATATTGCTTTAGAACCAAGGCTCACTTGCTGGGTGCGGTTTGCCGAATGGACGCCCGCGCTCACTCTGCGCCATCCGGTGATGCTGGGCTTTGCGGATAAACCGCCGGAGGACGCCGCGGGAGAGGAGATCAGCTTATGAGCACCATTACTGTGCAAGGCAGCACCGTGTCTATCACAAATCCTGATAAAGTGTTGTTTCCGGACACCGGCATGACCAAAGCCGGGTATATCGATGTGCTCGCCAAGCTGGCACCGTATCTTCTGCCGCATACCACCGGGCAGCCGCTAACCGCGATCCGATATCCACACGGTGTGGGAGATCATGAGTTCTTCTATCAGAAGCGGCCGCCCAAAGGGACACCGGACTGGGTCAGCATCACCACCGGCGACAACGGCGAAACGTTTATCAACCTCGACAGTATGAAAACGCTGTTGTGGCTGGGCAATTCGGCAGCGCTCGAATTTCACGTTCCTTTCTGCAAGCCCGACGGCATGCTGACGGCGCTCGTATTCGACCTTGACCCTTCGGAAGGGCAGACGTTTGAAGACGTTGCAGCGTGCGCATTGTCTGTCCGCGAGACGTTGACCGAACTCGGCGTGGCGTGTTACGCCAAGACATCCGGCGCATCGGGTTTACAAATCTATATCCCCACGCGGCGTATGATGTTTGAGGAAGGCCGCAAGATCAATACATTTTTCGGCAAGTATTTTGAAGCCAAGCATCCCGATTCCGTGACCATCGAGCGGCTTGTGAAAAACAGGGGGCGCAAGCTCTATTTTGATTATCTGCAGATGGGGCATGGCAAAAGTATCATCTGCGTATATTCGCCGCGCGCGGTGCCATGCGGCGCGGTATCGATGCCGGTCACATGGGAGGAGCTTGAAAGGGGCGTGAGCCCTTGCGACTTTACGCTAAGCAATGCGGCACAGCGGCTGAAAGAGAAGGGCGACTTGTTTGCGCCCGTGCTCAACGAGGGTAAATCAAATTCCGCGTTGGAGGAAATTCTGAAAAGATAGATTTTGTTGCCACACTGACATTCATGCTGTAAAATAATACAAAACATATTATTAAAGGAATACTGATTTGAAAAAAATACAGAGCAATTATATCAAGATTGCCGTGATCGTGGTTATTGCGGGCGCGATTCTTTACGCGATTATGAGCATTATCGACAATATCGGGCTCGTTTACGACAGCGTGGCCGCCGCCGTCAAGTTTGTTCTTCGTGTACTCGCGCCTGTGCTTATTGGCTTTGTGATTGCCTTCCTTTTAAACCGTCCATCTGATTTCTTTGAGCAACTGCTTGGTAAAATTAAGTATCTGAAAAAAAGAAGAAAAATCGCGCATGTCCTTGGCGTTCTTTTCGCATTTTTCCTGTTCATCGGTATCATTGTGGCTTTTTTCTATCTGATGGTGCCGGGCATCATCGAAAGCGTGAGCAGCATTTCCAGAGACATTCCGAGCTACGCTGAATCGGTGGATGCCGTGCTGCTTAACTTAAGCGAAAACCCGGATATGGGCAGGGTGTTTGAGTTTGTGGGTATCGATCCGGCCAAGACCAATTCCATAAGCGCCATTATTTCGGAGTTCTGGGATGAGATCACGGCGTTTGTTCAAAACATTACAGGATCGGTGTTCGGATTTCTTGTGAATACAGGGTTGTTCATTTACAATTTTGTGCTCGGCTTATTCTTCTCAACGTACATGCTGCTCTTCAAACACGAGCTTAAAGGTCAACTGCGGACTTTGTCAAAAAACGTGCTGCGCAAATCGCATTTTCGGCTCATGTTTGTGGTGGATACCGCCGACGATATGTTCTTCCGCTTTCTTGTGGGAAAAGGCATCTGCTCAATTGCGGTCGGCATTCTGACTTTTGCGATATGCGCGATACTCGGCTTTAAGTACAGTCCGCTTATCAGCATCATCATCGCCGTGACCAACATGATTCCCACATTCGGGCCGTTCATCGGCGCAATTCCCTCTCTGCTGCTATCGCTTATGACCGCGCCTGTTTATGCGCTGTATATGCTGATCATTATTATCGGCCTGCAGATCGTGGACGGCAACATCATTGGGCCGCGGGTGCTCGGCGATTCGATGGGTATCAACGGCTTTTGGATCATGTTTTCTATCATCGTTTTCGGTACGCTTTTCGGCGTGCTTGGTATGCTGGTAGCAGCGCCGGTATTCGGCGTGCTGCGCATACTCATAAAAAACTGGATATACAAACGGAACCATGGAACGCTTGAGGGAGAGGCAGAGTTTGCTGCGAGCATGCAGCGGTTCCGTGAGTGGACAAGCAAAAAGAAAAAGAATAAAGAAGCTGTTTGAAATGTACCCATCGCAACACGCTGCTATTTACAGAACGTGTGCTGCCCGATATACGTGATGACCGGTCTTGACAGCATCCACTTGTTCGTTGTCTTCTTAGGATTATAATAGAATAAAGCGCCGCCGGATGGATCCCAGCCGTTTACTGCGTCTCTTGCGGCCTGAAGAGCACTGTCGTCAGGTGTCAGATTAATTTGTCCGTCGGCCACAATCGAAAACGCATCCGGCTGATAAACAACACCCGAGACTGTATTGGGAAATAGCGCACTGCCCACCCGGTTGAGCACAACAGCCGCCACAGCGACCTTGCCTTTATAAGGCTCTCCTCTCGCTTCTCCGTAAACAACGCGCGCAAGCAGATACACATCATTTGAATCGGGCTTGCTTGTGGGCAATGCAATGCCTAGCTTTTCGGCGGTTTGCGCCCCGACAATTCCGTCCACTTTGATTTTATTCTTTTGCTGAAACCACACCACCGCCGCTTTTGTTATGGGACCGTATATGCCGTCTGCCACCCCATCCTTTAAATATCCCCAGGCAATGAGCCGTCTTTGTATCTCTTTGACCTGTTCGCCTCTTGAGCCAACTTTGTAAGACACGGCTGGAACAGACTGACAGCCAAATGTAAAGATCAAAGTCAAGACAAGTATCAAAAGCACAAATCTTTTAAAATGAAGACGCATCGAACACATTAAACCTCCGTGTTGGGACAGCTTTTATTTAGTCATGTCCAAAGCCACGATTCGTATTCCCTGATACGTTAGCCATACAAAGGATTTTACCGCATTGTAAAGCGCGCGATTCAGATTGAAAAGAAATTGCAAGTTCTATGAAAATGTAGTAGGATTGACGCATACACTTGCGTGGGGAGTCGTTTATGCGGCATATGGCACCGTGCGACAAATCGACTTTTCGGTCAAGACGATGTTTAGGGTGACGATTGCCTGGTAAATAAGACTCATGGGTAGCTTGCCTATGGGTTTATTCATTTGGTTTCAAGGGGATAAGGATGCATTATTTTGAGCTGCTGATCATAGCTGTGGGACTCTCGATGGATGCGTTTGCTGTGGCTGTCTGCAAGGGGCTTGCGCAAAAGCAGCACAGCATTAGAAATTCGATTATCACGGGCGTTTATTTCGGCGGTTTCCAGGCGCTGATGCCTTTGCTTGGCTATCTTTTGGGTACGCAGTTTGCTGATTCCATCACGGCGGTAGACCACTGGATCGCTTTGGCGCTGCTCAGCATTATTGGTATCAATATGATTCGCGAATCACGCTCATGCGATGTAAAAACAAGCAACTCGTTCGGTTTTAAGAAGATGGTGGTGCTTTCTCTCGCAACCAGCATTGACGCGCTGGCCATCGGCATTACTTTCGCGTTTTTAAAAGTCAGCATCGTGCCGGCTGTGCTCGCCATTGGCGTCATTACGTTTGTGATTTCGTTCGTGGGTGTGAAGCTGGGCAGCGTGTTTGGCAGCCGGTTTAAGTCTAGAGCGGAAGTCACCGGCGGTGTGATTCTCATTCTTATGGGGCTCAAAATATTGCTGGAGCATCTTGGCGTTATTAGTTTTTAGAAGGTATACCGAACATACAAGAAACGCCGCGAATATCGCGGCGCCTCTTGCCTATCTCCCTACTTCTCCCTATCTTTTTCCCTCAGCTCAACCCGGCGGATCTTGCCGCTGATTGTCTTGGGGAGCTCATTGACAAATTCGATCACGCGCGGGTACTTGTACGGCGCGGTCACCTTCTTCACATGCTCCTGCAACTCCTTTGCGAGTGCGTCGGACGGCTCATAGCCCTTCGCGAGCACGACGGTGGCTTTCACGACCTGTCCGCGGTCGGGATGGGGCACACCCGTGATTGCCGTTTCCAGCACCGCCGGATGCTCCATCAGCGCGCTTTCCACCTCAAACGGCCCGATGCGGTAACCGCTGCTTTTAATCACGTCGTCTGTGCGGCCCACATACCAGTAATAACCGTCCTCATCTTTCCAAGCGACATCGCCCGTGTGGTAAACGCCGTCGTGCCAGACAGAAGAAGTCAATCCTTCATCTTTATAGTATCCCAAAAACATGCCAGGCGCAACTCCATTTGCGGTACGAATTACCACTTCGCCGGATTCACCCCAGCCGCACGGCTCTCCAAACTCGCTCACGATCTCCACATCGAAAAGCGGGGAAGGCTTGCCCATGGAACCCGGGCGGGGTTCCACATAGATAAAGTTTGCTACGGAAAGCGTGGTCTCGGTCTGCCCGAAGCCCTCCATCATTTTTAGCCCCGTCGCCTTTAAAAACTGGTTGTAAACCTCGGGGTTAAGCGGCTCACCTGCTATCGTTGTGTATTTCATCGCTGAAAAATCGTATTTTGTAAGGTCTTCCTTGATGAAATAGCGGTACATCGTGGGCGGCGCACAGAATGTCGTCACCTTGTTGTCGCAGATGGCCTTGAGAATTTCGTTCGGGATAAACTTCTCATGGTCGTAGACGAAAACTGCCGTTTCGCCGAGCCACTGGCCGTACAGCTTGCCCCAGACAGACTTGGCCCATCCCGTATCGGAAATGGTTAAATGCAAACCGTCCGGATCAACGTTATGCCAGTGCACCGCCGTGGGAATGTGACCCAGCGGATATGTGAATGAATGAATAACCATCTTGGGCATGCCCGTTGTGCCGGATGTAAAATAAAGAAGCATGATATCGTCGTTCTCGGGCAGCTCGAAAGACGATGTGTCCAGTACGTCGCTGGCGGCTTCCACACCCGACGTGTAATCAAGCCAGCCTTCGCGTCCGTCCAAAATAGCTTTGCATTCAAGCGTCGGCATACCTTGGGCTTCTTCTATATGATCCGCCACTTCGCCGTCTGCCGTGCAGACGATCATTTTGATGCCCGCCGCGTTCACGCGGTATTCGATGTCTTTTTTGGTCAGCAGATGCGTCGCGGGGATTGTCACCGCGCCGATCTTGTGAAGCGCCATGATGGTGTACCAAAACTGGTAGTGGCGCTTTAATATCAGCATCACCTTATCGCCCTTCCTGATGCCTTGAGACAGGAAAAAGTTTGCGGCCTTGTCTGAAAGGCGCTTTAAGTCAGCAAAGGTGAAGGTGTGTCGCTCACCTTTTTCTTGCACCCATACGAGCGCACACTTGTCTGGCTTGGTGACGGCCAACTCGTCAAGCACGTCGTAAGCGAAATTGAAACGCTCCGGTACGCTGATTTTGAAGTTCTTCTTAAAATCCTCATAGGATGTGTAATGAGCTTTTGCGTATTTTTCAAATATCCTCATGCTGCCCCCCTTATTTGGCTATGATAGCGAGAAACCGGCAAACGCCGCCCTCGGCCTGCATCGCGTGCGGATGCTTCGCGTCGAAATATACCGCGTCGCCCGCGGAGAGGACGAGCGCCTGGTTGTCGATATATAGTGTCATGCGGCCTTCTACGATATAGTCAAACTCCTGTCCTTCATGCGAATTCATGTGCGACTTCGCGTCCACGTTGCTAGGCTCGACGGTGACGAGGAACGGCTCCATCTTTTTGTTCTTAAAAATGTAGGCCAGATGCTCGTAATTGTATTCCTTGCGGCGCTCCATTTTTAGGCCGTGCCCCTTTTTTACAAACGAGCACACAGACAGCCGCGGCGCTTCGCCTGTCATCAGATCGACGATATCCACGCCGAGCTTCCCGGCCGCCGAATACAAAAACGAAAATGAAAAATCGTTCTTGCCCGCTTCATACTCAAGATATTCGGATTCGCTCAGACCAACAGCCTTTGCCATATCGGCTGCACAGATGTCCATGATTTCCCGGAGTGCTTGCAAACGTTTTGCAATCAGCATGATCTTTTCATCCACGATATTTACTCTCCTTTTAATTATAATGGTAAATAAAAAACCTTGCGCCCCACATGGGACGAAGGTTCCGCGGTACCACCCAATTTGACCATCACTGGTCCTGCTCAATAGACTCTTTAAGCCATCTGCATAAAACGGTGCAGTACCCGTCAGGCTTTTACGTGTCAAAGCCGCCGCTCGGAAGTGATATTAACGTGCTGCCTCTGCTCCGCTTTCACCGTTCGCGGGGCTCTCTATAAAAGACTTGTGCCCGTCACGTCTTCGTCATTGCGTTTCAAGTATAAATTAAAAATATCGTAGCACAGGCGGCCTTTTGTTGTCAACAGCGACAAGCCAAATATTGCTTTTGCCTTGCGGCGTTAATCAGTTTCATGTAGAATATATCTAATAAACGAAAGGAATGAATGCGGATGGCAGATTTTATTAAAGTTAGTGGGCGAGACGTTGGAAACATTAAGATATTTACGCTGAGCACCTGCGGATGGTGCAGAAAGACAAAGGCTTTCCTAAACGATAACGGCATCGAATACACATATATTGATGTGGATAAGCTGGAAGGCAATGAAACCGACGCGGTTCGTCAGGAACAGATGAAGTTTAACAAGAGTGGTTCTTTCCCAACCATCGTAATCAACGATAAAGAATGCATCGTCGGGTACGACGAAGACGCGCTCAAGGCGCTGATCGGTGAATAGACATGGACGTGCAAAAAAGACTTGAGAAGCTCAGGCGTGACGCGGCCGCAGGAGGATACAAGCTCAATTCTGATGAGGATTTTGTGGCGGATCTGACCGCGGGGCTGCTGGCCAATCAGGAACGTTACGGTATCGAGAGCTGTCCCTGCCGTTTGTTTACGGGTGAAAAAGAAGACAATATGGATATCGTATGCCCGTGCGTGTACCGCGACGACGACCTCGCCGAATACGGCGCGTGCTTTTGTGCGCTGTATGTGACGGATGAGGCGCAGAATAAACAGGTGCCCGAGCGGCGGCCGTCACTTGAGGAACGGCGCAAGGAAGCGAAAACAGATGAGGCCGGTGAAAAAGCGCCTGCGGCGCTGCCGTATCCTGTTTACCGGTGCAGCGTGTGCGGCTATCTTTGCGCGAACAACAATCCGCCCCGCATATGCCCGATATGCAAGGCGGGTTCGGAGCGATTTGAGCGCTTTATGTAGAAAATTTTTCGTGACTTTTTTAGAAGCCTCGTTGGTAAAATGATGGTCACAAGTTTCATTGCCGACAAGGCTTTTTTTATAGCTTTTATATTGAGACCGACTTATCTTCAGGTTGATTAACAACGGCTTCGTCCGGCTGATGCGGGTTTACATGCACCATGCAGTGCTTCACAGCGGGGAACGCTGCTTCAATCGCGTCGTGAACCCGCTGCGCGATGCCGTGTGACTGCTTGAGCGGCACGGCGCCGTCTGCGCATATCTCGATATCCACATAGATGCGGTTGCCAAAAAGCCGTGTCTGTATCCCGTCAATGCCAAGTACGCCTTCCTGTGAGAGACTCACTCGCTTGATTTCATCCACAACGCCGCTTTCGCACGCCTCATCCGTCATTTTACGCATGGCGTCTTTGAATATGTCATATGCGGCCTTGATGATAAACAGGCAGATGACGACACTCGCGATGGGGTCGAGCACGGGCAGACCCATCCTGGCGCCGAGTATGCCGATGAAGCTGCCCACAGAAGAAAGCGCGTCGGAACGGTGATGCCACGCGTCTGCCATCAGAGCACCCGAGTCGATTTTTTTCGCGGCCGTGCGCGTATACCAGAACATCGCTTCCTTCACGGCTATCGACACAACTGCCGCGACGAGCGCAAGCGTGCCCGGAATAAGCGGCTTAGCGTCGGTGCCGTCGATGATTTTTGATACACCGCTATACCCGATGCCGATGCCTGTTAACGCAAGCATCACGGCGAGCAGAACAGCGGCCACGCATTCGATACGTTCGTGTCCGTACTGGTGCTTGGCGTCAGATTCCTTACCAGAAAGCTTCACGCCGACAATGACGATAAATGTGCTGAAAACGTCGGAAAGAGAATGAACCGCGTCGGATATCATCGCGCCCGAATTTGCGATTATTCCAGCGAAAAGCTTGAAGGCGCTGAGCAAAACGTTGACGGCAATACTTACCGCTGAAACACGCATTGCAAGCTGCAAGCCGGTTTTTTTTTGATGCTCCATAAAAGTTACCTCCACAGATTTTGTAAGATAGCTCTATGGCACTTTTGTCAACGCTGTATGCTCCCGGGCAATACCGTAAATAAAAAAAGTACCCGTGGACCACATACACTGTCCCACAGATACGATTTGCAACGTGATCTGCTGCCGCAAGATGGCGGCCCGGCCCCACGAACCATACGGTTCATCGCCTGCTCAGTTTGTACTGTTGAACGCCCATTCATTTTTTATGTCCCTGTGACGCTTGCGTCGGCAGGGCGGTTTGAATGTCTGCAGTGCAAAGAGATACTTCATATGGTATATTATGCAAGGCATTTTGTCAAGGTGACAAGATTGCTGAATATTTTATTCTTCAATCAAGCTGAGCTTGTTATCGTCCAGCGTGTAATAAAGAGGGACTACGGTGACGCCTTTGTATTTATCGGCAAGGCGTTTGCTTTCCGCAAGCACGAATTCTGTTTCGTTGTCAATTTCATATATAGGTGCGTAGTTGAAGAAATGGTCTTTGGCTTTTTCCTCGTCCCAGTTTTCAAGGCGGTCGAGGCCTTTAACAAACAGCTGCATTTTAGACGCGAGATTCACCATGCCGCAATTGTCATGCGCGATCAGCACAATATAATCCACTTTGCCCACGGCGATGGCGTATGAGACTTTAAATTCGCTATAGCGAAGGTTTGCGCCGCCTGTGCGGATGATATAGGCGAAGTTTTCGGGTATTTTGAGCTGCTTGCGGTTATCCATGCACATACCGATCAGCAGCTGCGCGGATGTGTATTCCTTGTGAGGCGCGGCGAAGTTCTGAAAAAGTATCAGCGCCTCTACGGGTGTGCTCTTGAGCTTTGAGGGGATGTCATCCTGTTGTGCAATTTTTTTGATGTTCATCAATTACATCTCCTTTCGGATTGTGACATTATGAATAACGTATAGGTGATTGGTGCTGAGTGCAAGCGCCAATCATCGACATATTTGTGTGATTACTTGGGTGAGCGGTCTTTTGCTATCGCCCTGACGGAGCTGGCAATGGATGTGACACAGAGTATCCAGAGCAAAACAGTGGATATATCGTTGCTCACAAACTTCATTGTGGGGTTATATTCGTCCAAAATCATAAAAACAATAAATATTACCGAGAATATCATGGGCACATGAGGGAGTATCCTCAGTAACGCATTCAGAAAAGCTTTCATGCTCCAACCTCCTTTATAAGCACAATATCACTGACGCCGCGTCCGCCTTCAAAGGGTATGTTCACCATTTCATCGTTGTACGTCATCACTGCGGATTTTCCTCCGTCGAAATTGTAAGCGGCGACACAACCCAGGTCTATAAATATCTGGGAAAACTCCTCAAGTGTGACGCCGCGTGAATAGCCTTTGTCTCGTCCGTCCACCACCACAAAACAGTAATGCCCCGGTTCAATGCAGCCAAAGCCGCTTCTTGGGTTCAGATCCTTTATTGATGCTTTTGCGTTGTATTCAGACGGGAGGTTTCCGTTTGCGTCGAGCAGTGCGGGCCCAAACGTCCAGCCCTGATAAGCGCCTTTGGCGACGGTGTTATCAAGGTTAAACGCATCGGGTGAAAACGTCTCAACGGTGCCGTCGTAATACAGCACGCAGATATCAAGGTTGGTCTCGTCTGCGCGGTACACCACGCCGTTTCTGATGACCACGCCTTCATCCTGATAGCCGTAAAAGTCTCCCGTCATCCCCAACAACGCACCGGATGCTATGTCCTGATCGAGCACGTCCTCTCTGAAGCCTTTTCCGTACGTGTTTCCCGCAAGATATGTCTGGAAGCATTCGATATCCGCAAGATAGATGTCAGCAACATAGTAGGTGATGGTATCGCGGTCATCGCCAATCGTCTTTTTTTCTATAGTGAAGGATATATTGGGGCTGCTGTATGATGTATCAGTCGCGACCACGGTGTCTGTAAAATGGTCAGCATACATTTGCGCCCATGTAAGAGGAACGTCGGCCACGTCCGTTTCTGTCACGTCATCGGCATCCGCGGCGGCCGGGGTGCTTTGTGCAATTGACTGTGCATCCGCGGTGTTTGAACTGCTTGGGTTGCTGACAACAATATTCAGCGGTTCCTGTTCGCGCGGCAGTACAAAGTAGTATAGCATAAAACCGCCGAGAATCATCGCTGTGACCAAAACATCAATAACCACAATCGCCCATATCGGCAGCTTCTTGTTCTTTTTGTATTTGACTTTCGTTTCTTGCATAGGTAAGGCTCCTTTTCATTGCCCTTCTTATATATGAAAAGACGCAGGGCGTGCCATCTGACATCAGATAATGACTCTTTTTTGTTTTGAGAGTAAGTATAACACAATTGGTATCACAGCGCACGTAATAACTGCATCTGCAGCAATAATTCAGACTGTATTCAATCGCAAAATGTGCACTGTATTGATGCGGATTTTATGGTTATCAGTAAACGCATGATATAGCATCCCTATCAATTATAAAGAGCAAGAGTTAGAGCCGCTTCCGGTTGCCTTTTTTTGCACAGGGCGTTATAATTCTAATCGTTGTCACGCTGTTGTGATTCATATTCAATACCGAACAGGTGAAAGGACGGCACATGAAATACGACTATCTGATCGTGGGCAGCGGTTTATTCGGCGCGACGTTTGCCCATGAAGCAAAGAAGAGGCAAAAAAGCTGCCTGGTCATCGAAAAACGAGGTCACATCGGCGGCAATATCTATACAGAAAAGCTGGACGGAATCAATGTTCATAAGTACGGTGCGCATATATTTCATACAAGCCACAGCGCTGTGTGGGATTACATTCGTCAGTTTGCATCGTTCAACCACTATATCAATTCTCCGGTGGCGAATTATAAGGGCGAGCTATACAACCTGCCTTTTAACATGAACACATTTAATAAAATGTGGGGCGTGGTCACGCCGCAGCAGGCGCGCGAGAAGATCGAGCAGCAGCGCAGTGAGATGGCAGGGGAGCCTGGCAACCTTGAGGAACAGGCCGTTTCGCTGGTGGGCCGAGACATATTCGAAAAGCTCATCCGCGGCTATACCGAAAAACAATGGGGGCGCAGCTGCAAAGAACTCCCGCCATTTATCATCAAGCGGCTTCCTGTGCGCTATACGTATGATAACAATTATTTCAGCGATCCGTACCAGGGTATCCCCGAGGGCGGATATACGCCCATTATAGAAAAGCTGCTGGACGGTGTGAAGGTAGAGCTGGGTGTGGATTTTAACGCTGACCGCGAACGCCTCTCTGCCACGGCGAAGCGAATCGTTTATACGGGTCAACTGGATGCCTATTTCGACTTCTGCTACGGCAATCTCGATTATCGCGGACTCAAATTCGACACGAAGCGCTTTGAGACGGACAATTATCAGGGTGTGGCGGTCATGAACTATACGGACGGTGAGACGCCGTACACACGTGTGATTGAGCACAAGCATTTCGAGTTCGGCACACAGAGCGTGTCGCATGTGACGTGGGAATACCCCGAGGAATGGAGCAAAGGCGACGAACCGTATTATACTGTTAACGACGAGAAAAACGAAGCGCTAAAGGGTAAATATATGGTACTCTTAAAACACCACAAAAACGTGATATTTGGCGGACGCCTTGCGGAATACCGTTACTACGATATGGACAAGACGATTGCATCGGCGCTGGACGCGGTCAAACACGAGTTTAACGAGCAGTCAATACTATTTTGA
Organism: Clostridia bacterium; assembly: GCA_003249555.1. Classification (GTDB taxonomy): domain Bacteria; phylum Bacillota; class Clostridia; order Christensenellales; family SZUA-584; genus SZUA-584. Next base: position 63,546 of record QKIQ01000067.1, read on the forward strand.
CAGTTGGGCACCCCGCTATTAAACGGGTGCTCAGACTATCAAAAAAGCTAAAATATAATTCGTGGGCAAGACGGGCTTTGCCCGCGCAGCCCACACCTTGTGGTTTTTTACTGTTTCAGAGCGTAGCGAGGAACAAGCAAAACCGGAAAACTGGCGGAAAACCGAAGGTTTTTCGACAAGCTCGGAACCCCGCTATTAAACGGGGTGTTTTTATGCTCAAAAAAAATTTTTTATTTCCCGTAGCACTTTGCCTCTTTTCAAACGTCTAATATATAAGACGGCATAATAAGTCTAGAATCTTTGTGTTCTTGTCAATCATGACCCGTATGGAAATAAAACATTCAGAAAGGGAAAATGATGCGGAATATCGTTGCGGTCATAATGGCTGCCCTTTTGCTTGCTCTTGGCGCGTGTGCGGCTGATGAGGCAATGCCAGGTATGGCGCTGGCAGGAACCACGCAGCAATCAGCCAATGCAGCTGTGGTAATGTGCGAAGAGGAAATACCGCTGGCCGAGTCAATCACCTTTGATGAGAGCAACAACGAGTCGGCGAGTATACCCACGCATGTCGGTGGCGGCATTCAGCTCAAGGTCGACGGAGTGTTGTATGATATCTGCTATAGTTATGGCGAATTGGCTTTGGAGAAGGAAGGCCATGTCTATGAACTTTGGGACGCCGGCCTTATCGGTATCGTAGAGACAGCAACCGCAAGTACCTTTGGTGAGCTTTGCGCTTACTGTGTGACAAAGGACGGGAAAGAATATATCGTAGACGGGTGGACGCGCCGAACGATTTTCGACATACTGACTGCTGTTTACGGATCTGCGCCTCTTGGCGGCTTTAAAAGTCTGGGGGAGTGTGTGCGCTTTACGAACATACTGGGCGCGGATTTCGATTTATACTTGGATGACGACATTATCTATTCGCCGTATCTGGATGCCAGTTTTGATATATCTGCCTACCATAAAGATTTCGCCAGTATACTGACATCATTAAATTAAGAATCAGTTTATTAATCTTAAATCCCAACCCTATAAAGCAGAGCAGACCGGTTTTTGGTCTGTTTTGCTTTTGTGGCGTAAAGATGGCTGCGTTTTTTGCCGATATATCTAGTAGAGCTTAAATTTCGGCAATTCAATATAACAGAGCATGATAAATTGAGAAAAAATTATAATGGGGAGGTAGCGGGGATGTCCGTGGTGTTTGACAACAGAGAAAAAAATGCTAGGGAAGAGTTGGCTTGTAGAAAAAACGACTACGAAACCTTTAAGGAGCTGCGTTTTAAGGAAGCAAGCAGCAGTATGAAAATTGGTGAGGATGCATCCGGTTCAATTCTGAATACAGGGGATTATTGCGTCTTTGCAGAAAACGAGTATAATTTTACCACGTTTAACGCCATATGTTTTGGAAACGATGACGCAGAAGATGAGTGGGAGTTTTACAAAGTGGAAAACATCAAGTTCTATTTTTGTATGTTTGATAATTGCAGCTTCAGCAATATCAAGTTTGTGAACTGCGTTTTTATCGGATGCACGTTTTCTCAATGCTTTACACTCAATTACGGGATGATTTTTGAACAATGCAACTTCTCAAAAAATGATGCAGACAGAAACTCGGTTGACGATATGTTTTCATATTTTCGATTTTGCGAGTTAACGGTGAAATTTATTAAATGCGATATGACGCAAAATATATTCTCGAAGACGAATTTTTACTTTTCAAGCCTTTCCGAGAACAAGCTTTATGATATCATAATGGTAGATTGCGGATTCGATATTTGCACACTAAAGGATTGTGATTTGAGAAATGCAAGAATTATCAATACTAAATTTATAAGATTCTCTTTTGAAGACGAGGAAAAAGGCACCAAGGTGAACAGCGGCACCTTTTTTGGAGAGATCAATTTTAATAAAAAAGATGCGCGTGAGCTTGCGAGCGCAGTCGATATGTATTTTGCGCTGAAAGATCTGTTTATGGATAACAAAATATCCGATCTTTATGGAGAATACTTTTATCTGTATAAAAAAACAGAAATGAAAACTTTAAAAGGCCTATCAAAAATAATGTCCGGCGTGTCTTTTATCATTTGCGGCTATGGGGAACGGCCTTTTCATAGCCTTATTGTGTCGTTAGCCATGGTTTTTGCCTGCGGCAATCTATATTATTTGTTTGGACTAAAAACACAGACAGATATTATTGTCTATAACGCTTCAAATCAATTAAATGTCTTGCTTGATGATATATATCAATGCTATCATTTTAGTCTGGTGACTTTTTCTACAGTAGGTTACGGTAACGTGATTCCCGTCGGTGCTAGTATAGTGGTAAATGAAGTTGAGATGATATGTGCCATTATTCTGGTGGGTATTTGGGTGTCTACGCTGGTTAGAAAAATGGTCAGATAAATATGCATTAAGGAGAGGGGTTGCAGGATGCCGGGGAAGATTTTGATAGTTGACGACTCATTATTGATCAGAAAAGTGACGACTCAGATTTACTCAAAGCAGGGATACGTAACAGTTGAAGCAACAGATGGGCGAGAAGCGCTGAAGATTCTCGATGAATCATTTAAGGATATTATGCTTATTATTACCGACTGGAACATGCCGAATATGAACGGTTACGAGCTGCTTGTGCAAATCAAGAAAAACAAGAAGCTGTGTCATATTCCGATCATCGTTGCGACAACAGAGACGGAGAAAGGAAGCATTAACAAGGCCTTAAAAGCCGGGGCTGCAGACTATATAATAAAGCCCTTCAGTGCGCATGAACTGCTAAAAACCACCGCGAACTATATTATCACACAATAATCAAAGTATCATGGCTGGGGTGTAGAGAACACCGCGGCTGATTCACTGTTCATACTGTAATGATAAAAAAATAAAATATCACGGTTTTTCAGTCACTAACGCCAAAAAGGCAGTTCGAAAACAGTTGGGTTTATCTATCCCTCCATCGGCTTGATAACGGGAGAGGGCTGTGCGTTGAACACGGTGGAATAAGGCGGAGCGGAATGCGTGAGCCAAACGTTGCCGCCAATGACCGAATCGTGACCAATCCGCGTGTCGCCGCCGAGTATTGTGGCACCCGCATAAATCACCACGTTGTCCTCGATATCCGGGTGACGTTTGATGCCCTTGATGGGGTTGCCGTTCTCATCGAGCGGAAAGCTTTTCGCGCCGAGCGTCACGCCCTGATACAGTTTAACGTTGTTGCCGATGGTGCACGTTTCGCCGATAACGACACCCGTGCCGTGGTCAATGAAAAAGCGGCGGCCTATGGTCGCGCCCGGATGAATGTCGATGCCTGTATTGCGGTGCGCGTATTCGGTCATAATGCGCGGTAGTATGGGTACGCCGCATGTGTAGATGTGATGCGCGATACGGAAAATGCTCATGGCCTCCAGTGACGGATAGCTCAGCATGATCTCTTCGCTGGATTTGGCGGCAGGGTCGCCTTCGAATGCGGCCTCGATGTCGTCACCAAGCAGGCTGCGGATGGCGGGCAGTCCTTCGAGAATACGGATGGTGAGACGCTCTGCGCGGCAGAGACAATCGGCATCGTTTTCGTCTTCGCAGGTGTGCCTTAATACACCGTGTATAAGGTCGCAAAGCTGCATCGCCGTGCTGCAAAGCTGTGTAGCCATCACGGCATTCAGACGTGTGCGGTTGACAGGCTGGCGCTCAAATATGCCCGGCAGTATTAAAGACCGAAGGCTCTTTAATATATCGATGACCTGCGTACGCGTCGCGAAGCCCAGCACATCATTGTGGTGCAAGTTGTCTTCGTTAAGCTGCGTAAGCTGTGCCGCGACGGTGTTGCCTGCAAGCCATTCATTGAGTGTCATTTGCTTCTGCCCCCTTATTATACTCATTCGCGATATCCGCAATTGTGATGCGGTCCAGTGTGTCGTTAATCTCATGTGCGATTTTGAGCCAGAGCGTGCGTGTAATGCAGCCTTTATAGGTCCTGCAGTCTTTAGTCGATTCATCGCCCAGACAGCATTGAGTGGGCGCAAGGTCTCCCTCGACGGCGCGCACGATCTCGCCGGCTGTAAGGTTTTGCGCCGGACGCGTTAAATAATAACCGCCCGTCTTGCCGCGCACACCCTTCACAAGCCCGGCGTTTTTGAGAGCAAAGAAAATCTGCCCCAGATAGCGCGGTTCAATATCTTGTCTTTCGGCAATATGCGCGAGGCTCTCATGGCCGTTTTCTGTGTGCATCGCCAGATCGACCACGCTCAGCAACGCATACTGTCCGTTTTTGGAAATCTTCATACGTGCTCCTTTACATTCTTGTATTATTATAACTTTTCCTTCTCGCTTTTTACAAGCCCCCGGCTGGCTGATGAGCCGTTTTGCCTATATCCTTTATTTCGCTGCATAATTGCTTTGAAAACCTGGGCTATTGTTCGGTTGTTGTATTGACAAATTGCATATTTCAATGTATATTTACATTAGCATTAAAACATTACAAAAACAATAGGAATATTAATGTATAGTCAAAACCAAAATGGTGAACTTTTGGATAAGTGAGGTGTATGATATAATGAACAAACGAATTTATCTGGATCATGCCGCGACCACATATTTGAGGCAGGAGGCGTTTAGTGCCATGATGCCTTACCTTGGCGAGATTTACGGCAATCCATCTAGCATACATGCATTTGGTTTTGAAGCAAGGCGCGCGCTCGAAGCGGCGCGTGCGCAGATTGCCGAGGTTCTCGGTGCTAAGACTGAGGAGATCCTTTTCACATCGGGTGGCACCGAATCGGACAACCTTGCGGTTCGCGGCGCGGCGCAGGCAAAAAAGGGTAAGGGGCGTCATATCATCACCTCGCAAATTGAGCATCCCGCGGTGATGAAAACATGCAGGGCGCTGGAGAAGGAAGGCTTTGAAGTCACCTATCTGCCTGTCGATCAGGACGGAATCGTGAATTTAGAAGCGCTCAAAGCTGCGCTGCGCGAAGACACCATACTGGTGAGCATCATGGCGGCCAATAACGAGATCGGTACTATAGAGCCCATAGAGGAGATCGGGCGCATCGTCAAGGAAAAATCCAAAGTGTATTTTCATGTGGATGCGGTACAGGCTGTCGGTGTCATGGATATGTCTCTAGACAGGCTTATAGATGTTGATTTGATGTCGTTCTCCGCCCATAAGTTTTACGGCCCGGCGGGTATCGGCGGCTTGTTTGTCCGCAAGGGAACGCGCTTAAGCTCGATACTCACCGGTGGGTCGCAGGAGAAGGGCAAACGCGCGGGTACCGAGAATGTGGCGGGCGCGGTGGGCATGGCGGAGGCGTTAAAGCTTGCGGCGCAGGAGCGAGAGGAAGAAGCCGTAAGGCTTTCAGAGCTGCGCGATCATTTGATCGAGCGCGTACTGGGTGAGATACCTGATTCCCGGCTTAACGGGCACAGGCAAAAACGTCTGCCCGGCAACGCGAACTTCAGCTTCGATTATATTGAAGGCGAGTCGCTTGTGATGCGCATGAGCGCATTGGGCATCGCGGGCTCCACAGGCTCTGCGTGTTCGTCGGCCTCGCTGAATCCGTCTCATGTGCTGCTGGCTATCGGCCTTAAGCACGAGACGGCACACGGTTCATATCGCGTGACGCTGGGGAAAGCGACAACGCGGCAAGATATTGATGACACGGTGGAGGCGCTCAAAAGCGTGGTTAAGGAATTACGCGATATGTCGCCGCTCTGCCAGAAAGGATAACAGTTATGTATAGTGAAAAAGTGATTGACCATTTCTCTAATCCGCACAACGTGGGCGAGCTGGAAGGCGCAAACGCCGTCGGCGAGGTGGGCAATGCCCGCTGCGGCGATATTATGCGTATGTATTTAAAGATTGAGGACGATGTGATCAAGGATGCGTCGTTTAAGACTTTCGGGTGCTGCGCGGCGATCGCGTCGAGCAGCGTGACAACCGATTTAATAAAGGGCATGACGGTCGACGAAGCGCTCAAGTTTAAGAACGCCACCGTGGTGGATGCGCTGGGCGGTCTTCCTCCAGCCAAGGTTCACTGCTCTGTGCTCGCCGAGGAGGCCATTAAACAGGCGATTGGTAATTATAAAAAAGGGCAGGAAACGGCACAATGAAGCTATCGACCAAAGGCCGTTACGGTCTTCGCGCTTTGGCAGACCTTGCGCTTCACTCGGGCGGGCAGCCCGTAGCGCTGGCGGCTATTGCGAAACGTCAGCATTTGTCTGACGGATATCTGGAAAGCATGTTCGGCGCGCTTCGGCGCGCCGGACTTGTGCGCAGCATTAAAGGCGCGGGCGGCGGCTATGTCCTCGCGCGCTCGGCATCCGCCATCAGCGTGGGCGAAATTCTGTATGTGCTGGAGGGCGATTTGGCTATCGTTGATGAGGACGGTGAGCAAACCGACAGTCTGCGTGGCTGCATCAAACGCTTTGTGTGGGATAATGTGTCCCGAAAAATCAACAATGTTGTGGATACGGTGATGTTGGAAGATTTGATCAGCCATTGCAAGGCAGACTGATATAGAAAGGAAACGATATGCCGATAAAAATACCCGAAAATCTGCCGGCATATGAGGTGCTGAGCAAAGAAAATATATTCGTGATGACGGACGAGCGTGCGCTGCATCAGGACATTAGACCGCTTCGCATTGTCATACTCAACATCATGCCGGATAAGATCCTTGCGGAAGCGCAGTTGCTTCGTCTTATCGGCAACACACCGCTTCAGGTAGACCCCGTGCTGCTTAAAACGGCAACGCATAAGTCGAAGAACACATCGCAGGAACACTTGAATACGTTTTACAAAACGTTTGACGAGATACGCGAGCAAAAATACGACGGACTCATCATCACGGGTGCACCCGTAGAAAAGCTTGAGTTTGAAGAGGTGAGCTATTGGGAAGAACTCACGGCGATCATGGAATGGAGCAAGGCCAACGTGTTTTCCACGCTGCATATCTGTTGGGGCGCACAGGCCGGACTGTTTTACCACTACAACATCCCAAAATACCCGTTGCCCGAAAAGAAGTTCGGTGTGTTTTTGCACACGGCGGATAAAATGCAAAAAAAGATGAAGCTGCTGCGCGGTTTTGATGATACGTTCTATGTGCCGCATTCGCGATACACCGAGGTGAGGCGCAAGGATATAATAAAAGACAAACGTCTTAAAATCGTCTCCGAATCCAGAGAATCGGGCATCTATATCGTATCGGCGCTGGGAGGCAAACAGGTCTTCGTGATGGGACACCCCGAATACGACAGACTGGCGCTGGCGCGCGAATACAGCCGCGATATAAAAAAGGGGCTGGATATTGCGCTTCCCCAAAACTATTATCCCTGCGACGACCCCAAACTGCAGCCACCCGTGACATGGCGCAGCCACGCGCATCTGCTGTTTGCCAACTGGCTCAACTACTACGTCTACCAGGAAACGCCTTATATATTGGAATGAGTACGAATTGTTTCTTTCTTCACCACATACAAGTTCGACCCGAAATCCCCGAGCAGCCGTGTGTGCGCGTTGTAATAGCTGCCGACGAACTGGTTACTGAGCCGTATGCCCGCGTTCAGCATGTCCCCGTAGGCTTCGTAATGCTCCACGCAGTCGGTAAGGCGGTAAAAGCGACCTGCCGTGCGCAGTACAATGCCGTCGGGATTCAGTGATACGGGCAGTATGTGCTTTGCCAGCCCGCCGAAACGCTTGATGAAAAGGCTCTGCGGGCGTGTGCTCACTGTATAACGTGCGTCGGGGTCAAGTCCGGTCAGCGGCAGACAGTCGCCCCCTTCGCTCGCGGTGGCCAGTGTCTGGAAAAAGCCCGCGATCGCTTCGCTCCCGTCGGCGGTGGTGCACTGCCAATGCACCTTGTTGTTCTTTTGCGCGGGGAGTTGTGTGAACCGCCCGTATTGGAACGTGCGGCGGTGCGCCTTGTAAAACGCGATCTGCTCTTTGATCTCTTTGCGCTCCACATGCGTTAAATACTTCAGATCCATCTCATAACCAAGACACCCAAAGCACGCCGCGTTGAAGCGTGTGGTCAGCGGTGTGTACCGCAGAGTCTGCTGATGCGGGGCTTCCGAGACATGCGCGCCCATCGTGGAGAGCGGATACAGGCTTGACAGCCCGCTTTGAATCTTGAGCCGCTCGATGGGGTCGGTGTCGTCAGACGCCCATATCTGCGGCGAAAAACACAGCATGCCAAGATCGAATCGGTTGCCCCCGCTCGAACAGCTTTCAAGCAGTATATGGGGGCGGGGTCGGAATATGCGCGCCAGTACCTCGTAAAGCCCCAGAATGTAACGGTGAAAGAATTCGCCTTGGTTTTGGAGCAGCGTCGAAAACGCGTCGCTAATATGACGGTTCATATCCCATTTGACGTAAGAGATCTGCGCTTCGTCGAGTATGCGCCCGACGGATTCCACGATATAGTTCCGCACGTCGGGATTGCAAAGGTCGAGTACAAACTGGTTGCGTCCCAATGCGGGTGTTTTGCCGGGCGTGCGTACCGCGTATTCGGGGTGTGCGCGGTAAAGGTCGCTGTTTTCGTTGACCATTTCGGGCTCGAACCACAGACCGAATGCCATCCCTGTTTTGCGTATTTTGTCAGCAAAGCGCGGCAGCCCCTGCGGCAGCTTTTTTTTGTTCACCCAATAGTCGCCGAGCCCCGCGAAATCATCGTTCCGTTTGCCGAACCAGCCGTCGTCCAGCACGAAAAGCTCAATGCCAAGGCGCTGTGCGCGACGCGCCAGACGCAGCAGCTTTCGCTGGTTAAACTTGAAAAAATGAGCTTCCCAGTTGTTGATAAGCACAGGGCGCTCTTTGTCTTTCCAGTCGCCGCGCACGATATGGCTGTTCACGAAGTCGTGAAAGTGTGCGCGAAGACCGTTAAACCCGCCGTCTGAGTATGTCATCACCGCTTCGGGGGTTTCAAACTGTTCGCCCTGATTCAGCGTCCATTCAAAGCAGTGCGGATTGATGCCGATCTGTACACGCACGATATCGTGACCGGACAGTTCCACAGCACCGTAGTGGTTGCCGCTGTACACAAGGTTAAATCCGTATACGCCGCCGTGTGTGTCCATCGTGTCCGTTTCGGCCAGCAGAAAGCCCGGGTTGTGACGGTTGCTGCTGGCGCCCGTTGTGGAGGCGTTGATATACAGCCCGTATGCCACGGGGCGTTCATGTCGGTGTGCTTCTTTTATCCAGCCGCCGTCGAACGTGATAAGACGATAATTCTTGTTTGGCATATCCATCATCATGCTCATGAGCCGCCGGATGACCAACGGATTTTCGTTGTCGTTCTTAAGTACCGCGCGGCGTGTGATCACGTCGGTTTGCTCAAATACCGTGTAATAAATCAACAGCGTGACACCGTTGGATGCATCCTCCAGCGTGAGCTCCAGCGTTTCGCAATCGTCCTTGTCGCTGTAAGCGGATGGCAGCGTATCTATTGGTATCGTCCCTTTAATGACGCGGTGAGAGCGGAAGACAAAATCGCAGGCGAAGCTGCCGTCCGGCATTTTAAGCTCGGCGGGGGAGTGGCGGTAATCGCCGCGCCCGATGCCCGACCACTCCAGACACATGTTGTCAAGACAGTAGGTTGGGTCGGATGGATCGTAAACCACGCTGCTGCCGAGCAGAGCGGTGCGTTTGAGTATCAATCCATCGGGATCTTGATTGTGCAGGCGTGCGCCGTAATGAATGTGCGCCAGGTGCCCAAAAGCGGTCACGCGGAACCAATAGCTTGTCTCGTTGGTGGTCAGCCGAAACAGACCGTCCTTTTCCTCAATCATTGGCGGTCTCCTTTGTCTACGACGACCGCTTCATACGGTGATAATGTGCCGTCATATGTATCACGGGGGTAATTGGACAGCAGCAAAATGCCATCGCAAGGCGCTTTGCAGGCCTTCTTGCTGAAACTGAGTATCACGCGGTAAATGCGCCCGTCGAGCTCTCGCTCATAGATGAACAGACGGCGCGTGGCGCTGATTAAGCGGAAACTGCCTAATTTGAGCACGTCGTTGCCCGCGCGCAGCGCGATCATCGTTTTGTAGAAGCTGCGCACCGAATCCGGATCGTTCATCTGTGCTGCCATATTGATACGCGTGTAGTTATGGTTGATTGCAAGCCATGGTTTGCCTGTGGTAAAACCGGCGTTTTTTCCTGTGTGCCATTGCATCGGGGTGCGTGCGTTGTCCCGCGAACTTTTTTTTATCATACGCCAGCGGTAAAATGCGGGGATGTGCAGCTTTTTGGCGAGCTTATTGACATTGTGGGATTCCACGTCTTGGATCTGCTCCATGTTTGTATAATCAAAATTCGTCATGCCGATTTCTTGACCTTGGTACACATACGGCGTGCCGCGCAGCGTCATGAGCATGGTGCAAAGCATCTTGGCGGAATGCGCCCAGTATTTGTCCGCGTCGCCAAAGCGCGATACGCTCCTTGGCTGATCGTGGTTTTCCAGATAGTTGGCGTTCCATTCCAGTGCCTGCTGCCATTTTGCGATCGTTTTGACGAACCGTCCCGCATGAAAGCGCCGTTTAAACCATTTGACGATGTATTGATCGGTCTCCATATGTTCAAAAGAGAATATCATGTCCAGTTCGCCGCGGCTTTTGTCGCACAGGTCTTTGCCCATTTGCGGCGTGACAAATACCGTCTCGCCCACGGCAAAGCAGTCGTATTGGCTTAAGACGTCACGGCGAAGCTCCTGCAGTATCTTGTGCGTTCCCGGCTGCGAGATATAATATTCGCTGCCGGTGAGCGCGAGCCGCTTTTTGCCGTCCTCCAGCGACGATTTGTATATGATGTTGATGACGTCGCAGCGAAAACCCGCGATGCCTTTGTGAAGCCAGAAACGCATGATGCCTTTGATCTCATCAAGCACCTGGGGGTTATCATAGTTTAAATCCGGCTGCTCCTTGGCGAAAAGATGCAGATAGTATTCGCCGCTTTTCTTATCGTATTCCCAGCAGTCTTCGGCGAAAAAGCTCGTCCAGTTGTTGGGAGGTCCGCCGTTTTTGCCCGGACGCCAGATGTAATAATCGCGGTAGGGGCTGTTTTTATCGCGACTCGATTGAAACCATGCGTGTTGATCTGACGTGTGGTTGATCACTAGGTCCATCACGAGCTTGATGTCGCGCTTGCCCGCTTCCTGAATCAACGCGTCCATATCCGCCATCGTACCGAATTCGGGGGCGATATCGCGGTAGTCGCTGATGTCGTAGCCGTTGTCGGCGCCGGGAGAACGGTATACAGGGCTTAGCCAAATGATGCCGACACCTAAGTCTTTGAGCTCATCAAGATGCGCAATGATTCCCGGGATATCGCCTATGCCGTCTCCGTTGGTATCCGCAAAACTGCGGGGATAGATCTGATAAACGATGCGTTCTTTCCACCAGTTTGACATACCAAAAGTGCCTCCAAAAGCAAATTGTTCTTGGGTGAATGTGTGAAAGTATCTATTAACAATAGTGTAATATAAAGGATGAAATCGTGCAACGATTGAAGCAGATTTATTTGGAATAGCGAAACAAAAGTTTGCACCTAATAGGTTTTTTTAAGCATCACATATATCTTTTTTACAGTCTTTATTATTGCGGTGCTGTAAGGTATAATGGCTAAAGATTCATCAAAGGAGATAACGTGGAAGGATATTCAGTGCTGATTCCGGCCTATCAGCCGGATGTAAAGCTTGTGCAGCTGGTGTCAGATTTACGCCAGAAGGGCATCGCCGTTTCTGTTGTGGATGACGGCGGCGGAGCGGATTACGCGCATATTTTTGAGCAGGTCTTAGAGACGGGCGCCTGTGTGCTGTGCCATACGCAGAACAAGGGCAAGGGGGCCGCGCTTAAAACCGGCATTTCGCATCTTATGAAGCAGACGGATGTGGAGGGCATCGTGACGGCAGACGCGGACGGTCAGCATACGATTGAGGATATCTGCCTCGTGATGGATACCATGGCGGCGAATCCCGACCATCTTGTGATCGGTGCAAGGTCATTTGCGGGCGATGTGCCTGCGCGTTCGCGCTTTGGAAACACGCTGACGCGCGGTATTTTCCGGCTTGCAACCGGCCTTAAAGTGACAGATACGCAGACGGGATTGCGCGGACTGCCCCGAAAAATATTTTCTGAACTCAGTGTCCTTGAGGGCGACCGATACGAATATGAGATGAACATGCTGCTTAATATTGAGCACTGGGGAATCGCATACACCGAAGTGCCCATAGAAACGGTGTACATTGAGGGCAACAAAAGCTCGCATTTTCATCCGCTGCGCGACTCGTGGCTGATATACGGCAAGATACTCAAATTTCTCACATCGTCAATGGCGTCATTTGCGGTGGACTATGGTTTGTTCTTTTTGCTGTATACGGCCTTCAAGTTAGAATACTGGTTTAGCTATGTGCTTGCGCGCGCAGTCAGTTCGTTTGTCAACTACATGATCAACCGCCATATCGTTTTTGCGAACGGGCGAAAAAGCAGTGTGATAAAGTATTATCTTCTTGCATTGTTCATAATGGCACTTGGATCAATCGGGGGCGATCTTTTGGCAACGGCGGGCATACCCGGGCTTTTGTCTAAGCTTATTGTTGACTTGCCGCTGTTTTTTTTGAGCTATACAGTGCAGCGAAAATACATTTTTAGATAGCGATATTTCAATGCTTAAAAAAGAGTATCGAAGTTATTAATGGTTCCGACAAAAACAAGCAAGAAGTGCACAATGCTTGCAAACGTAAAATGTCTGCAAGCATTGTGAATTTATCATGATTTCTGCTGCTGTTAATAAAACTATGAAATAAACTCCGATGCCGCTTCAAAGAAAGCGTCGATGTTGTCAAAAGAGGTTTGGCTCGGAATGTCGCAGCCTGATGACAGCACAAAGTTCGGATACGCTGAGCATTTTGAGATCACATCTTTTGTCACCTCGGCGATGCTCTGGGGCGTACCGTGACGGAACTCAACCGCTGCGTCAATGTTGCCCATTACGATAACGTCTTTGGGAATCAGTTGTATTATTTTATCCATCACGGTTTCGTTTCCAAAGTGCAGTACTTTTGCGCCGATTTTCACGATATCTTCAATCAGAGGGTCAACATTGCCGCAGTTGTGATACATCACCGTGAATTCTTCGTCCTGCACAGCGTCAACGATCTGTTTGTTGTAGGGTACAGAAAATTCTTGGTTTAGATCCGGAGAAAGCAGGCCTGCTGCCGGTTCCGCAATGCATACCCCGTCTGCGCCCGCTTCCTTTAGCGCCTTTACATAATCGATCAAAAAAGCAGTAATTTTTTTAAGTGCCTTTTCTACAGCTTCCGGTTCTATCATGCTCATAATCATTATTTCGGTCATGTCAAACAAACGCCCTGCGAGCGTAAACGGCCCGATAACGCCCGCGATGGTCGGGCGGTCAGTCACACGCTTTTTTGTTTCTTTCACCGCATCAATATATATCTGTGTACGTGCATCGCCGACTTTGGGAATTTTCAAATTGTCGATGTCTTCATCCGTCACAAGAATGCGGTCGGTCACGACCGGAACGTCATCGTCTGTGATTGCCACGGGGCTGCCAAACGCTTCTGCTTCAACAGACAGATCCATAAACATAATTGCCGCAGGCATATCGACGCGATCAAGCAGCGCGCGAATGGCCTTGCCCTGCGCAACCGAATTGGTGACCAAATCTTTCATACTGTAATCCACAAGCTGAATGGCGGGAAAAGAGAGTATCGGCAACGGTTTTTTTATTTTTGCCGTTTTTATCTCTTCCAGCCATAAATCCATATTCATGTTTGCATCATTTGTATTGCTTCAGACCAACAATACTTTCCTCTCTTTTTTGAACATAGTATATCCAGCCGTTATTTGTTATGTATTGTAAAATTTTATTTTGTATATAAATACTTTTTTCCTTTGGGAGAAAGATTGAAAAACAATGCAAGTAGAATTTACGAGCAAAACCGCTCATCAAGAATTTCAGAAGCTGTGCTAAATATTTTCAACACATCCCGAATAATATCGGATAAGAGACGAATGAATAAAATTAATTACATAAAAAGAATGAGGATTGATTCCTTTGAATGAAATTACGCAGAGCCGGGACGATGAACTTCGGGGAAAGACAAAAACGGCCGAAAAAAAGAAAAAAAGGATACCCGTAGCGGCAGCCATTGTCATTGATTTGATTATCGCCGCATTGGCGATGTATATTTTTTCGCTTTACTATTTTCTGCTGCCTCAGGATTTAAGCGAAAATGCGCAGATGTTGCCAGTGAAGACCGGCAACGCGCCTAAAGCGACAGCCTCTGAAGAGGAGCCTGCGCTGACGGCAGTTCAGGATGATTCCATGTGGGGAGAAAAATTCCCGGGGCTTTTTACAAACGGCGCAGTAGAAAAAACCGAAAACTCTTATAAAAGCGCCAATATCAGCATCACCATAGAGAAGTATCAATCGGATGGCATTGCCTATTATGTTTCAGACATTTATCTTAAGGACATCGCGTTTTTTAAGACGGCTTTTGCCAAAGGCAAGTACGGCAAGGGACTGCACGATGGGACAGATGTCATCGCGGCTCAGAATAATGCGATACTCGCGATCAACGGCGATTACTATGGCAGCAACGCAGGGCCTGTGGTGCGAAACGGTGTGCTGTATCGCGAAGAGACATATAAGGATGTGCTGGTGATGAATAACGACGGCAGCATGCAGACGCTGACAGCTTCTGAGTTTGATATGAAAAGAATTAAAACGGAAGGCGCGTATCAGATATGGACTTTTGGCCCCATGCTGCTTAAAGACGGCCAATCCATGACCAAATTCAACTCGGACCTGACACGCGCAAACCCGCGTACGGCGATCGGCTATTACGAGCCCGGTCACTACTGCTTTGTGGTGGCAGACGGACGTCAGCCGGGATATTCCAACGGCATGACGCTTCAGCAGTTATCTCAGCTCTTTTATCGCCTCGGATGCGCCGCTGCCTATAATCTGGACGGCGGACAGTCCTCTGAAATGGTGTTTCTTGACGGTTTTGTTAACCAACCATATAAAGGCGGGCGCAGTGTCAGCGATATCGTTTTTATTGCGGATGAATAAGGAGAAGATTATGGTCAAAAAGCTCATTCCCCATATTTGCATCATTCTTTCGGTTATGCTGCTCACGTTTTATGTCGTGGATAAGTTTAACCCGGGTATGAACTTTGTGGGTAACAATTTCTTTAAAATGCTGCTGGTGCTGGGTGGCATTGCGGCGATCATTACCGCCGGATTTTTGATAGCGGCGAACAGAAAATAATAAGAGAGCGTAGACACATTTTTTTTGCTTCAAGCGGATGTTTCTGTGTTCTCAAACGGCCGCTTTATACGAGATGGCATGTGTTTTTATGCATTTTGTTCATTTATTGTATCCGAACCCGTAACGAATTCTCGTTTGTTAATGATATATGTGCTTATAATAGAAAATCACCAAAATTAAAAATAGCCGAAAAAATGGGGACAAACCTGCAAACATTGTGAAATAATAAGCAATCAAAGTATTTACTGATACGCTGTTTAGATGGTATAATTGAAAAATACGCAGGAATTAAAAAAAAAACTTTCATTAGGGGATTCATTTTTAGGAAAAAAACAGTTATAATAAGAGTACTACGGTTTTCTAACGAATCAAAAGGAAATTTTGATTTTTAAAAAATTCAAAAATGAGGTGAGAGTTATGACAACGAACAAAAAACTTTTGGCATGGATAGACGAAGTGGCCGATCTGTGCCAGCCGGACCAGGTTTACTGGTGCGACGGATCCGAAGAAGAAAATGAGAGATTATTTCAAGAGATGGTAGACTCCGGTGCGACGATAAAGCTGGATGAGAAAAAGCGCCCGGGAAGCTATCTGTTCCGCAGCGACCCGTCCGACGTGGCGCGCGTTGAGAACAGAACGTTTATATCTTCCAGAAAAGAAGAAGATGCCGGCCCTACGAACAACTGGATTGATCCCGATGAATTAAAAAAGACAATGACGTCGCTTTACAAGGGCTGCATGAAGGGAAGAACGCTATACGTGATTCCGTTCTCAATGGGCCCGATAGGCTCTCCGATTTCTAAAATTGGCATAGAAATCACGGACAGCCCTTATGTTGTGACAAATATGCGCGTTATGACCCGCATGGGTCAAGCGGTGCTCGATGTGCTGGGCGACGGCGAGTTTGTACCGTGCCTGCATTCTGTGGGAGCGCCCTTAGAAGAAGGCCAGAAGGATGTGCCGTGGCCGTGCGCACCGATTGAAGAAAAATATATCAGCCATTTCCCCGAAGACAGAATGATCTGGTCTTACGGTTCCGGTTACGGCGGCAACGCGCTGCTCGGCAAAAAGTGCTTCGCGCTGCGTATCGCTTCCGTGCAGGCAAGAGACGAGGGATGGATGGCTGAGCACATGCTGATCCTCAAACTGACCAGCCCTGAGGGCAAGGTGAAATATGTGACAGGTGCTTTCCCGAGCGCTTGCGGCAAAACAAACCTCGCCATGCTGATTCCCACAATTCCCGGTTGGAAGGTAGAGACCATCGGGGACGATATCGCATGGATGAAGTTCGGCGAAGACGGACGTCTGTACGCCATCAATCCAGAATACGGATTTTTCGGCGTGGCGCCCGGTACGTCGATGGATTCCAACCCCAACGCCATGCACAGCACTGATAAGAATTCGATATTCACAAACGTTGCACTGACAGACGACGGGGATGTGTGGTGGGAAGGCATCGGTTACGACGCGCCGGATCACCTGATCGACTGGAAGGGCAAAGACTGGGCGCCGGGTTCCGAGACGCCTTCTGCTCATCCCAATGCGCGTTTTACAGCGCCTGCAGGGCAGTGCCCCGCGATTGCGCCTGAATGGGAAGATCCCAAGGGTGTGCCGATCGATGCGATACTCATTGGCGGACGTCGTCCGAGCACGATTCCGCTTGTTCATGAAAGCTTTAACTGGCAGCACGGTGTGTTCCTCGGCTCCATCATGGGTTCCGAGATAACAGCTGCGGCTATTTCCGCGAAGATCGGTCAGGTTCGCCGCGATCCGTTTGCCATGCTTCCGTTCATTGGCTACAACGTCTGCGATTACTTGCAGCACTGGCTTGAAATCGGTGAAGCGACGGATGCCGATAAGCTGCCGAAAATCTTCTACGTCAACTGGTTCCGTAAGGACAAAGACGGCAAGTGGCTGTGGCCGGGATTCGGTGAGAACAGCCGCGTGCTCAAATGGATTTTCGAGCGTGTGGACGGCACGGGCAAAGCGGACAAGACAGCCATCGGCTATATGCCTTCAAAGGACGCTCTGGATATATCCGGGCTTGATGTCAGCGAAGCTGATATGGCTGAACTGCTCAAAATTGAGAAGGACGAATGGCTTGCTGAAGTTGAATCAATCAAAGATCATTATGCCAAGTACAACGATCAGGCTAAGAAAATGCCCAAGGCTCTGGAAGACGAATTGGCAGCTCTCGAAGCGAGAATCAGCAGTCTGTAGGTCGCCTGTAAAGTTTCGTTTTAAACGTGAAGGTCGGTATCATTTATTTGATGCCGGCTTTTTTTTTACGTCAAACCGTTAAAAAAGCCAATGTTGCAAATTTCCTCTTGCTATTATGTGTAATTAATGGCTTAATGAAACTATATAGGTGGAGGGATACATTTATGACTGTAATTACGAAACGAGGCCGCGTATATAAAATGGTCGGCACATGGGACGGTGATCTGGTGTTCGCGCCGGAAGACGGGCTGGACGATCAGGTCATGATCTATTCGAAGGATGAGGTCGATGAACTGCTGAAGCAGGGCAAGTTTTATGATGTGACAACAGGGCAGAGTGCCTATCCAAACTAAAAGATTGATCATAAACTAAGTGCAATTTTCCCATATCAATACGTTCTGTGGGCATATCATTACGTTTTACTAATCGGAGCCAGCTATTATATTATATCCAATGTACTTTCGTGATGAGTTTTTGTCTTTGATTTTTTGCGTATAATTGCTATCATAGTCTTGCGCGGCATAATGATGCAGTATGTTTTTATGTGTTTTATAAAAGCGAGGCTTTCTTTGGTGATTGAATGAGGTAATGAACGTGCAAAAAGACGAGGGCGTGAGAATTATCACGATCTGCTTTATCGGCAATATCATATTGCTGCTGCTCAAGGGCACGGTGGGCTTTTGGGTAGGCAGCGAAGCGCTCAAGGCCGATGCGTTTAACTCGGCGGGCGATGTCATCAATACCGTCGTGGTGCTGTTGGGGCTGCGTTATGCGCTAAGGCCCAAAGATAAAACCCATCATTATGGCCACGGCAAGATGGAAGCGCTTGTGTCGTTGCTTGTCGGCGTGGTTGTCGCTGCGGCCACGGGATACATCGTGTACGAAGCGGTGAGCGCGATTGTGAAGGGAGAAACAGGACAGCCCAGCGTTTATGCGCTAGGGGCGGCGCTTGTGTCCATCGCAGTAAAAGCTGTGATGTTCAAGATCACGTATTCGGCTGCTAAACGCCTGAACTCTATTGCTGTGATGACGAACGCGATGGACCACCGCAACGACCTTTTTGCGACATCCGGAGCGGCTTTGGCGATCGGACTGTCCTTTGTCGGTCAGTTTTTTGGGATAAACGCTTTTACTGTTTATTCGGAACCCATCGTGGCCATACTCATCTGCGGTGTCATTATCAAAACCGCCGTATCCATTATCACACAAGCCAGCCAGATGCTGCTGGACGCAGCGCCCGATGACGAGACGATGCAAACGATGCAACAGCTTGCTGCTTCGGCAGCCGGTGTGAAAGCGTTAAGCTGGCTCAAATGCCGCCGCATGGGGCGCGGGCTGCTTGTGGACGCTGCCATTGAGGTCAGCGGCAGCATCAGCGTGAGCGAGGGACATACGATTGCCGACGCGGCGCGAGACGCCATCCGCGGCGTGTTTCCGGAGGTCATCGATGTGGTGGTTCACGTTAATCCGGCAAAAGCGGATGATTCAGGTAAATTATAAGATACTCTCAAGGTATAAAACGTTTGGATACAATCATATGCGTTCGCTTCTCCTAATATATTTATAAAAAAGCAAATAGGGGGAGGAACGGGTATGCTGAAAAGAGCATTGGCCGCGCTGTTCGCGATATTCTTGGTTTTTGGACTGGTTGGATGCGGCGGCGCGAAGGATGAAGAACCATATGAAGAAATACCGGCGGCCAATATAGAGGATACTGACGCCGATATGAGAGATACCATTCTTTATCTCGAGGACGATTACGGTTATATCGTGCCAGTGATGAAGCAGATAGAGTGGGTGGAAGGCATCGGCGCCGCCACCGTATCGCAGCTGATAGCGGATTCGAATGTGGATTCACAGTTGGAATACTTAGGGCTCAATCCGATACTTGCCGAGGGCACGGAGCTTAGCCTTTCAATTACGGAAGGCGTGGCCACAATCCAGCTCAGCAAAGGCGCATTGGCCGCGGAGGACGCGGTGGGCGAATTAAACAAAGTGGTGGCGCTTGTCAACACATTAACCGAGTTCTCTACGATCGATAAGGTCAACATTCGTCAGGATGGCTGTGGGGATACGCTTCCGCTCGGTACGGATATCAGCGCGGCATTTGGTGCATTTGATTTAAATGTGATGAGCTCGCTGTCTGAACAAGACAAGGAGAACGCATCCAAACTGCTGCTTTATTTTGTGAACGAAGCGGAAACGGCCATAGTGCCAGTAACCAAATATGTGGGCGGTCAGGCGGATGCTTTTGCGGCAATGAGTGAGCTTGTGAAAGGCCCCGGAGAGGGCGGCCTTAGGAGCCCGTTCCCTGAAGGGACTGAGTTGCTCGGTGTGACGGTGGATGACAACGGCGTGGCTTCTGTCAACTTCTCCGAAGAGTTTAAAACCATTGGCGAAACGCCAGAGAGGGAAAAAGCGTTGATACGCTGCATCGTGCTGTCGCTGATGCAGTTTGACAATATCGACGAGGCGCGTATACTGGTGGATGGAAATGAATACTCATCCACATCACAGACAACGATGGCAACACCGGAGTTTGTCAATACATTGGAATAAAGGAATGATAAACAAATGATAAGAGGAGATGGCCGTAAAGAAACGCAGCTTAGGCCGTTAACAATAAAAAAAGCTTATTTGAAAAACGCACACGGCAGCGCGCTCGTGTCTTGGGGCGGCACCACTGTGCTGTGCACGGCTATGTATGAGGCGGGTGTGCCGCCGTTTCTTGAGAACACGGGCAAGGGTTGGCTCACGGCGGAATATGCGATGCTGCCCGCGAGTACGCCGATGCGAAAGCCGCGAGAGACCAAACGGCCCGACGGGCGCAGTACCGAAATCGGGCGGCTGATCGGCCGCTGTCTGCGTTGCGCTGTGGATTTAAAACTGATGCCTGGAGTCACGATTCATATCGACTGCGACGTGATGGACGCGGACGGGGGAACACGCACGGCAGGCATCACAGGCGGCTATGTGGCACTGTGCGAATGCGTGCAAAAAATGATCGCGGACGGCGTGATTCAATCGTCCCCGGTGCTGAACGGTATTGCCGCTGTGAGCTGCGGTATTGTGGATGCGCAGTGTGTGCTGGATTTAAACTATGAGGAAGACAGTCGGGCGGCTGCGGATGTTAACGTGGTGATGTCGCATGGCGGCGGGTTTATCGAGGTTCAGGGTACAGGCGAAAAGCGCCCGATTCTGCCGGAGGAGTTCGGTGAGCTGCTCGGGTACGCAGCACAGGGCATCGCAGAGATACAAAAGATACAGGAGGCAGCGCTTACGTGATGGGCAGACTGTTGATTGCGACGAACAATCAGGGTAAGGTGAAGGAAATCAAAGCGATACTTGGCAACTTTTACGATGAGATTGTATCGCTGAAGGATGCGGGCATCGATCTGGAGGTCGTGGAAGACGGAGACAGCTTCGAGGCCAACGCGGTAAAAAAAGCGCGAGAAGCAGCGCAGGTTGCCGGCTGCGACGCGCTGGCCGATGATTCGGGGCTTTGTGTCGATGCGCTGGACGGTGCGCCGGGCGTTTACTCCGCAAGATATGCGGGCGAGAACGCGACAGACGAAGACAATAACGAAAAACTGCTAAAAAAACTGGAAGGTGTGACGGCCCGCGGCGCGCGCTTTGTGAGTGTGGTGGCGCTCGTGTCGGGCGATAATGTGACGACGGCATGCGGCGAGGTGTGCGGCGTGATTTCGCATGAGCCGTCGGGAAATGGCGGGTTTGGCTATGACCCGCTGTTTTTTGTACAGAAGCTGGGACAAACCTTTGCGGAAATTCCTTTGGAAATCAAGAACAGCCTGAGCCACCGTGCGCGTGCGCTTGAGGCGCTCAAACAAAAACTCGGGAAATGAAAAAGATACTGATTATAAGCGATACACATGGTGTCAAGATCAAGATGTCCGCGGCTGTTCACCGCTTTTCGGATGTGGATATGATCGTTCATCTTGGGGACTACAGCCGCGATGCCGATTATATCCGCAAGCTGACGGACAAGCCTTTTTACAACGTGCGCGGCAACTGCGATTTAGGCTCGGCGGCGGAGGACGAGCTTTTGATATCCGTCGAAGGTGTGAAAATCCTTATGGTTCACGGGCATAGGCAACAAGTCAAATCCTCGCTGCTGGGGCTTTCGTTGTACGCGCAGGAAAAGGAAGCGGATGTCGCTCTTTTCGGGCACACGCATATTCCGACTGAGCAATATCATCAGAACGTGCTGCTCTATAATCCGGGCAGCCTTGGTGAGCCGCGCGGCATGCGTCCGACGGTCGGCTTGATGAGTGTCGAACAAGGAACCGTGCGTGTTTCCACGGTGAAACTATAGGAGAAAAAAATGATTCGTTATGATTCGGCGGTGCTGATAACCAAAAATGTTGAAGTCATGAAAAGCTTTTATGTAAATGTGCTGCGTCAGCCGCTTCGTTTTGATTTCGGCCGCTGCCAGATACTCGAGTGCGGCATCGCCATATGGGATATTGATGCGAATGACCCTGCTATGACGGCGCCCGGCATCGGCAAGGGACAAAACAGCCGCCTGGAGCTTTGCTTCGATACGGAGGAATTTGAGGAAGACGTGGCGCATATTATGTCGCACAACCCCAAGATGCTTCATGGCGTGGCCGAAGAAGCGTGGGGACAGCGCACCATCCGCTTTTTTGACCCGGACGTCAACTTGATTGAGCTTGGTGAAAGCATCCCGTGCTTTTGCAGACGGTTTTACAGGGAAGGCATGGCGGTGCAGCAGGTGGCTCAGAAAACAGGTGTGGATATCGACAAGGTGAAGGAATACGTTGGCGTTTGACGCCGACGAACCGATAAATGATAATTCGCACGGGCGGCCTGTGGTCGCCTTTTTCGGTTTTTTAAGATATCCGAAGGCAACCAACAATCATTGCGCTTAAATCAATGCTAGGAATTTTCAGTTCGCTTAGCGGCCTCATTTCATTTACTTCCCGCGTTCTTTTTCATTTTACGCTATATTCTTTTTTTTACAGTGCGCAGTTCTACAATATATCAAGTGACAGTACCTATATAATATGCCCATCATAAAAAAAAGGGTCTGATGGGGTTGCAAAAGGTCTATATTGAGCTGGTGTTTTTAGATAATTTTGTTGTCAATACGCTCATCATACTGCTTGCGTCACGGCTCACAAAAACGCCTGTCAAATGGGGTCGGTTCTGTATCGCGGCCGCCTTGGGCGGCATATACGGGTGCTTTGCGGTGGGGTTCAGTGGATGGCTGGAGATGCTTGCGGTCAAAATCGCTGCCGGTTTTGCCATGTGTTTCGTTGCGTTTCGGCAGCGCGGCGAGCGTGGATTTTGGAAAAACGTGTGCGCGTTCTGGGCGTCGTCGTTTGTGCTCGCAGGGGCAATCTACGCGTGTATGATCAGCTTTGGAGAGCCTGCCGCAATTGGTGGCGCAGTCATCGTGCGGCCGCCCGTGCGCTTTATACTCTTGGGGCTTTGTGTGGGCGCTGTGCTCACAAATTTGCTTGCCAGCGTCAAGCGTATGGTGCTCAAAAGGGAAAGCCAAACAGCCATGCTCAAGCTAACGCTCGGGGAGACGCAAATCGCAGTGAAAGCATTCGTTGATACAGGCAATTTAGTGCGCGACCCGCTCTCGAAACAAAGTGTGATTTTTTTAAGCCATGCGGCTGCGCGGGAACTGCTTGGGTATAAGCTCTATTCAATAATAACAGAGGAAACACTAACGCCGACAGACCGTCTGCGTATCGTGCCGTATGCCACTGCGGCAGGGCAGGGCATTTTTTATGGCATTGAGATCGATGAGGTGATGCTTCAGGGTGAATATAAGAAATCACGCTCCGTTGTGTGTATCTCAAAAAGGCCGCTGTCAAGCGGCTGCCGCGCTATTGTGGGTACTGAGCTATTGGATAAACTGAAGGAAGGAGCACATAATGAGGACGCTTTGGGTACGAAAACTGATCGCTTGGGTGATGCTGCGAATGGGGCTGACCGCGAGGGCGGACTACATCAACGGGAGCGAGGCACTGCCGCCGCCGCTGACACGGCAGGAGGAGACAACACTGCTGCAGCTGCTGGGGGAGGGGGACAAATCGGTCAGACGCGTACTCATTGAACGCAACCTTCGCCTCGTGGTTTATATAGCGCGCAAGTTTGAAAACACTGGAATCGGCATCGAAGACCTTGTGTCCATCGGGACGATCGGGCTTATCAAAGCTGTCAACACGTTTGACGTGGATAAAAACATCAAGCTCGCGACCTACGCTTCGCGCTGTATCGAAAACGAGATACTTATGTACCTTCGGCGCAACGCCAAGCTGCGCTATGAGGTGTCGTTCGACGAGCCGCTCAATGTGGACTGGGATGGCAATGAACTTCTGTTGTCAGATATATTGGGTACCGAGCCGGATGTGGTGTATACCGAGATTGAAGACAGTGTGGAAAAAGACCTGATGCAATCGTGCATTGAAAAGCTCTGTGCGAGGGAAAAGATGATCATGGAGATGCGCTTTGGCTTAAACGGCCAGAAAGAGCGTACGCAAAAGCAGGTGGCAGATTATCTCGGTATTTCCCAGTCTTACATTTCACGGCTGGAAAAAAGAATCATTAAGCAGCTGCGCAGCGACATCAGCAAAATCGTATAATCGTCGGCCTATCGCCGTCAGCTATAGATGAACCCTAAAAATCATTGTAAAAAAATAGATGTGCTTTGCTTTGTTTTGGCATTGTGTTATAATTGACGGCAGCAGAGATTGTGGAGGTTTTATGAGAAAGCTCACGCTTTTTGTTTTGATACTGGCCATGCTGATAGGGGTGGGTGCGTGTGGCGCAAACCCGGCAACGGCCGATATAAGCGCACCGCCGTCCGCTACGCCAAGCGATATAGACGAGGTGGAAATGCCGTCCCAAACGCAGATCGGTTTTTCGCTTGCGGGAGAGGGGGCGTTTTATGACCAGCTTGCAAAGGATATTGAGGCGGCCTGTGCCGCGCTGGATTACAAAGCCAACATCGTCGCGGCAGACAGCGGCGATAAGCAAATAAGCGACATCTCATCGATGCTGAGCGTGGGGGCGGCCGTGATCGTGATCGACCCTGTGGAAGTGGATGCGCTGGAAACCGTGCTGGCCGAATGCGAGACGGACGGCGTACCCGTCATCAACATCATCGATTCCATCAACGGCCTTGTGAGTACGCTGATTTCGCCGGATTATATCGAGATTGGCAAGAGTGCCGGACAGCGTGCGGTATCGCTGTACAAAGAGCAGCAAGGAAAATGTCTGGAGCTCAAAACCGACTACGACAGCTTTATCATGCAGCTGATGTCGGATGGGTTCAGCAGCGCGATCGGCGAAGATGCCGACGTGACATTGACTGCTGAGAAATATTGCGGCTATGATGAGGAACAAGCGTATCAGGCCGTCAAAAACGACCTGTCGAATAACGATACGAACTTTATTTTTGCCCAGAGTGCGGAGCTGGCCCGCGGCGCGATGCGCGCCATTGAGGAAAGCGGCAAAGAAGTGAGCCTCGTGGTGTTCGGCGGTGACATGGATATTATCGAAGCCGTATCTGGTGGTAAAGTCGATATGGCGTTGTTTTTAGACACCGCGCAGATTGTGCAAAAGACTGTGGCGGATGCCGACAGCTTCATTAAAAATGAAAGCCATGCGCCCGCGCAATATCAAAAGCTCGATGTTTTTACGGTCACAGCGGACAACGCGGCCGAATATATAAGCGCTGACAGCCTATATGCCAAAGCGCCTGTGCAATAAAACAACTTTCATTAATATGACTTATAGAATCGGCTTGCGACAGCCGGTTTTTTTGAGTTATCATTTAAGCCACTTGCTTCGTATATATATATTATAGCCCCCATTGTTTACACATGCGTAATGAACCGGCACGCGTGTGAATATATATAGATGCGGGTGGTGAAACAATGAAAAAGCGGACAGTGATTACGAACATTTTTTTAATACTCATCATGGGTCTGACTTATGTGGCGTCGTTCGGGTTTGCCTTGCCGTCTCAAAGTTTGGCATTGAAAGGCTGTACAGGCGAAAACAATATCGCGCTTCAGATCACCGTGGATGAAAACAGCGACGTGGCGGCCTATATGGATCGGCTGGAAAAGCTGGGCGCATTTGGCACGTTTTTTTTCTGCGAACAGTGCTATAAGGATAAAAGCTGCGTCATAAGCGAGGTTATCTCGCGCGGCCACGGCGTGGGTTTTTACGTTTGTGAGGAACACGAGGGCAAGGAAACGGATATGTACATAGGACACGGATACAGCGTCCCCGTCATGAGCTGTGATGACGGCAGTGCATTGCGCCGTATCGGCCCGTCTATCGACTTTGAAAAGCTCAAAACGCATGCGGCGTGGCAGCAGCTTTTGCAGGAAAACATATACGGAGATATGTTTATTCGAATTGACGCGAATAATGAATTCGGGGATTTCGAAAAAGTTGTACAAATTATACGGGATAAAGGTTATACTATCCTTAAGGTGGAAGAAATGCTTTAAAAGGAGACGACATATGTTAAAAACGCTGGATAACGGTCTGCGCGTGATAACGGAGCCATTGCCAAATTATCGCTCGGTGGCCGTCGGCATATGGGTAAAAACAGGCTCGACGTGTGAGAGCCCTGAGGAAAACGGTATCTCGCACTTTATCGAGCACATGATGTTTAAAGGAACGCAGAAGCGCAGCGCCAAACAGATTGCTGTGGATATGGACAAGATCGGCGGCCAGCTCAACGCGTTCACCTCCAAGGAATGCACGTGCTACCATGCGCGCGTCGTGCCCGAAAAGCTTGACGTGGCTGTGGATGTGCTTGCAGACCTTTTCTGCGATCCTTTGCTGGAAGAGCACGAGATCGAAAAAGAAAAGGGCGTGGTGCTCGAAGAGATCGCGATGGTCAACGACAACGTAGAAGAGCTTGCCCACGAGAAAATATCCGAGATCTATTTTGAGGGCAGCACGCTTTCTCAGCCGATACTCGGGCCTGCTAAGAATATCAGCGCGTTTCAGCGCAGCAACCTTGTGAATTATATCGAAAATCATTATTATCCGGCCAACGTCGTGGTGGCGGTCGCGGGCAAATACGACGAAGCGCGCCTTGATGACGTGCTGGACCAATACATTGGCAGCTACAGCCGCGGCACACGCAAGGAGGTATCCGACTGCTCGACACCCTTTGTGCCCAAACCGAGCACGCTGTATGTGGAGAAGGACGTGGAGCAAACGCATCTGTGTTTGGCTTTTCCGGGGTGCACGTTTGCGGACGACGACCGCTTTGCGCTGGCAGTGCTCAACAACGTGCTGGGAGGCGGCATGAGCTCGCGGCTGTTCCAGTCTATCCGTGAGGAGAAAGGTCTGGCGTATTCCGTGTATTCGTATCCGTCATCTTACAGCTACACGGGCATGTATACGCTGTACGCGGGCACCACGGCCGCCAATGCGGATACGGTGGTGCAACTCATGAAGCAGGAGATCGACCGATTAAAGGCTGAGCATATCAGTGAGGCGGACTTCAGGCAGGGCATTGACCAGCTCAAGGGTAATTTTGTGCTCTCCATGGAGGGTGTCAATTCCAAAATGAGCGCGGTCGGCAAATCGCTGATACTGCTGGACGAGGTCTACGATGAGGACAAAACCATCGCCAAGATCGATGCGGTGACATTGGATCGTGTGAACGCGATGATCGATGAGATATTTGATTATAAAAACATGTCGGCTGTGTTCGCGGGCAAAATAGAGAAGAAAAAAGAGCTGGAGAGTTTTTTGGAGGGGTTAAATGGACAAGCTGGAGAACATATTCAAGTATCAGAATCAGTTTGACACAGAGCTCGCGAAGACGCGCGGTCTTGAGGGCATCCCGATGGAGCAGTGGATCCAGAAGGAAACGCTTGCCATGCTCTCAGAGCTTTCAGAGCTTATAGACGAGGTCAATTTCAAGTGGTGGAAGAATCCAAAGCCTGTCGATACAAACAAGGTGAAGGATGAGCTGGTGGACATCCTGCACTTTTTTGTGAGCATGTGCTTAAAGACGGGCATGGATGCAGCCGAGCTGCACGAACGCTATTTGAGCAAAAATAAGGAGAACTTCGCGCGGCAGCACGGCACATCCGAGAAGAAGGGCTATGAGGTCGGGTGAAAAAATGAAAGCGAGTCTCCGTTCAAGGAGGCCCGCTTTTTGTAATGATTCGCTTTACCCCTGCCAATTCTGCATATGTTCCGATATGCCCGGCATAAGTATGCCGCTTCCGTCGAGAGCATTGATCATGAATTCCTCTTCGTTTCCATGCGTCCAAGTATCCTTTTGGTCAAACAAATACTCTTCCTGCGCCATGATATGCCATGCGGGTACGATCAGCACGCGCTCGGGGTCGTCCTTGGCGTTGATGTATGTCGTAACAAGCCGTATTTCTTCGATTCTGACGCGCTTTACTTCTTGTTGCGCGTGGTTCAGCCATGCCCCATTCATAAAGTAAATATGGTCGAGGATACGTTGCTTTGTTTCATCGAGTGGCAAAAGAGTGGTATTTTCGGCAACGCGCTCTACGACCTGCGCCATGTCTCTCCATGAGAAATACTCCACGCCATCTTCGCTTACAAGCAGGTTCACACACTCAAGACCAAAGGGCGCGCAATATAGTTCTGAATAGTCCTGTTCATGCGAAAAGCCGCCGCCGCGTTGTGAAAGCGAGGGGATGCCGCCGCATTCGCGTACAAATTCCACGTAGCATCCGGGTATTGTGTAATCATCCTGATCGCGCTCTCTGGAAAACATCGCCTTTTCATAGCTTTTTAGCTGCATTCCTTCTATACCCAGTTCCTCCAGCAGCTTTATGGCTTTGTTAGCCGCGGCGCGCAGATCCATGTTATTCGTCTGCATGCTTTTTAGCCCGGCATCAACAAATTCACGCTGACTTGTCATATCCTTTTGCCACTCGCCACCGTCACTTTCCGCATACCACGGAGGATCCTCCATTTCCCGCTTGAGTTATTCCTGTCTGGTCAATGCGTCTTTCATCAAAATTCTCCTCATGTTAATCATACATAAGATGTAAATAATAACCTGTTGTCTACAAGAGTAGACGAAAAACAATAAAATGTCAACAGCTTTTTTCGTTAATAGTAAAGAATATGTTTTTTTGCGTTTGTCACACAGATTGGCCGGTGCAGGTATTCATTCACCCCTCATGACACAAACGCATATGATAACGTATATTCATTGCTGAAAAAAGGGGAAACACCATGCATCACATTTTGATCATCGGCGGAGATAAACGTCAGCTTGCTCTGAGTACGCTGCTCAAGGAAAAGGGGCATTGTGTATGCCTTCAGGGTTTTCATAATCTTGGGTTTGCCGATGAAGATATGTCCGCGCCCGACTATGTGTTTTTGCCTGTGCCATACCGCAATCCGGACGGCAGTATCAAAGCGCCGTTTTCTGATACACCGCTCGCGCTTGCTTCCATCGTCAAGCGATATCCAAACAGCATCTATGTATTGGGGCGCTGCGACGACGACGCAAGAAAAGTGATGGAAGGGCATGTGAAATGTGTGGATATGAATGATGACGAAGCGTTTTTGATACGAAACGCGCTGCTCACGGCGCAGGCCGCGATATGCGCGTATGCGACACGCGCGGAGACGGCGTTGTGCGATACCAAATGTCTTGTGGTGGGGTATGGTCGCATATCCAAATTTTTATGCCGGCTGCTAAAAGCGCACGGCGCGAAAGTGGCGGCCACCGCGCGCAAGAGCCGTGATTTGGAGCTGATCGAAGATGAGGGCATGCGCTCTGTGTATACGGGCGACTTGCGGCAGATACTGCCGTGGGCAAATGTGATATTCAACACGGTGCCCATGCATATATTCGGGGAAAAAGAGCTGCTGGCTGTCCGCCGCGGCGCACAGCTGATTGAGCTGGCGTCACCGCCATACGGTATGGATATGAAGCTGGCGGAGAAATGCATGGTCAATGTGCGTATCGAACCGAGCCTGCCGGGGCTGTATTTTCCGGTCTCCGCGGCAAGAGCGATGCTGCACGGGTTTGAAAGAGAGGAGATGAAATAATGGAACTGACCGGACAGAGGATCGGATTTGCGATCACCGGGTCGTTTTGCACATATGGGAAAGTAATGCCCCAAATAAAAGCGCTGGTGGCATCCGGAGCGGATGTGACGCCGATTCTTTCGTACAGCGCCGCAAACCTCGATACGCGTTTTATGAAAGTGTCGGATTTAAAAGCGTTCTTAACGCAAACCACGGGAAAAGAGATCGTGGATGATCTTATCAAAGCGGAGCCGATCGGCCCGAAAAAGCTTCTGGATCTTGTGATCATTGCGCCGTGCACGGGCAACACGCTCGCCAAGCTTGCGCTGGGTATCACGGACACGCCCGTTCTGCTGGCCGCCAAGGCGCACCTTCGAAATCAGGCGCCTGTACTGATTGCGGTGTCCACGAACGACGCGCTTGCGGCAAACGCCAAAAATATCGGGCTGCTGTTGAACACGCGTCACATATTTTTTGTACCGTATCGGCAGGACAGCAACCAAACAAAGGAAACATCAATCGTCGCCGACATGAATTTGATGACAGACGCGGCAAAATGCGCGCTGGACGGAAAACAAATGCAGCCTGTCATGTTGGAACCAAATTAAATAGAAGTCATAAACGCGGCTCTTTATGCGGATAATATCATTATTAAACGAAAAAGGGGCCGCTATGCAAAACAAGAACGAGGATCCGGCAAAAAACGCTGACAAAACCCCCGTCGACGTACATCTGGACGGGGATACCGCAGATAAAAAGCAGGGCGCTGATATCAAGGAATACGGGGCGTCGCTCACACAATCGCCCATACACGTCGTCAGCATCATCGGGCAGATCGAAGGGCATATGAATCTGCCGCCGCAGAACAAGACAACGAAATATGAGCATATATTGCCGCAGCTTGT
This sequence comes from Clostridia bacterium, assembly GCA_003249555.1. GTDB lineage: Bacteria > Bacillota > Clostridia > Christensenellales > SZUA-584 > SZUA-584. Next base: position 94,018 of record QKIQ01000067.1, read on the forward strand.
TTTGATCGAGCAGGATCCGTCTGTACGCGGCTTTATTCTGCTGGTCAACACGGTGGGCGGCGATGTGGAAGCAGGTCTTGCCCTTGCTGAGATGATCGCGGGAATGAGCAAGCCGAGCGTATCGCTGGTGCTGGGCGGCGGTCACAGCATCGGTATCACGCTGGCGGTATCGTCGCACTGTTCGTTTATCTCACCGTCTGCCAGCATGACCATTCACCCCATCCGTATGAGCGGTGTGATCATCGGTGTGCCGCAGACGTTTGACTTTTTTAACAAGATGCAAAAGCGCATCGTTGATTTTGTGTGTACGCACTCCAAAATCACGGAGGAGAAATACCGTCATCTCATGACGCTGACTGGAGAGATGGCCAACGACGTGGGCACGGTGCTTGTGGGCAAGGAAGCGGTGGAATGCGGGATCATCGATGAAGTAGGCACGTTCCAGGCAGCGTCTGTCAAGATACGAGAGCTTGCGGGAATACAATCCGTTGAATGAAACGTATGGCTAATAACACCCTATGGTATAAGTGATTGTATATTTCCCTTGGTATGATATAATACATACCGAGGTGAAGCGCATGCCGAAAGGCAAAAAGAAGAAAACATCTGTCAATATGGAAACGAGACGCCATGGGGAAGTGGTGGGTATCATCACAATGGCTTTGGGCATATTCCTCGGCGTTTGTGTGTATATAAAAACCGATACGGGGCTGTTGGGCGGCGTTGCCCGGGACATACTGTTCGGCCTGTTCGGCATGTTTACTTATATCATTCCCTTTTTGTGCGTTGTGATTGGCGTACTGACAATCGCAGCGCGCAACAAACGCGTCAACAAGGGCAAAACTGCGTTATGGGTGCTGCTCATCGTCGCTGCTTTCTCTCTGGCGCACACATTTTTGCTTAATGAGCTCAGCTTGGACAGAGGCTTTTTTACTTATGTCGGCGAGTCTTACCGGATGGGCATGACAGGCGCAGGCTCCGGCGCGCTGGGGTGCTTGCTTGTTTATCCGTGTGATCTGTTGCTGGGGCACGTGGGCTGCATCATTTTGTTTATCACGATCGCACTGATCTGTGTGCTTGTGCTCGCGAATTTATCGATAAAGAAGATGAGTCAGGATGTGGCGCGTGTGAGCAAGCAAACGGTGCAGATGGCGCGCGAGACAGCGGCCGAAAGAGCGGAGGAACGCAAAAAACGCCGCCTGTATATTGAAAATCTGCGCGATGATATGCCGGAAGAGACATATGAGCCGGACGAGCCCGAAATACTTGGTGAAAAGAGCTTTCGCCGCAAGAAAAAGCAAGCGTCTTACCTGGATGATGAGTTTTTCGTGGATGTGCCCAAAAAGGCTGCGGAGCTCCCCATTCCTGAGGAGATACCGGCAGAGGAGCCGCGTACTTTGACAATCGAATCGTTTGAGAGCTTTGACCATACAAAAAATGAGCAGACACAGCCCGCTGCGCAGACACAGGAACTGCCTGTGGCGCATGCCGGGCATCAAGCCGCGCATGAGAAAAAGAACAAAGCCTATAGAATTCCGCCCATCTCTTTGCTGACCAGAGCCGCTGAAAAGAGCAAGACAGGGAGCATGGAGGAACAGCGCAAGAACGCACAGGTTATTGAAGAAACGCTCGCTAATTTCGGCGTGGAGGCCGAAGTCGTGCATATCGTCCGCGGCCCCGTGGTCACACGGTACGAGCTTAAACCCGCGGCCGGCGTGCGTGTAAAGCGCATTAAAGAGCTGGAGAGCGATATATCCATGAACCTCGCGGCGCGCAGCGTGAAGATTGAAGCGCCGATACCCGGCAAAGCGGCGGTGGGCATCGAGGTGCCCAATTCCAATGTGACGTTTGTGCATTTGCGCCCTCTGCTTGAATCGGATGAATTCAAGGACTCGCCGTCACCGCTCACTTTTGCGCTTGGCAAGGATATTTCCGGAAAAAATTATTATGTGGATATCACCAAGATGCCGCATATTCTGATTGCGGGTGAAACGGGCGCCGGCAAGAGCGTGTGTATTAACTCGATTATCACAAGTTTGCTGTTCAAAGCCACGCCGGACGAGCTCAAGATGGTGATGATCGATCCCAAGGTTGTCGAGCTTTCGATGTTTAAAAATCTGCCGCACCTGCTGGTGCCGGTGGTCACGGAGCCCAAGAAAGCGGCCAGCGCTTTGAACTGGGCGGTCAGTGAAATGACGTCGCGCTACAAGCTGTTTGCGGAAAAGGGCGCGCGCGATATCAAACGGTTCAATTCCATCGCGGATGAGGATCAGGAACCGCTGCCGCGCATCGTTGTGATTATCGACGAGCTGGCCGAGCTCATGATGGCCGCGCCGCGCGAGGTGGAGGATGCGATATGCCGCATTGCGCAGCTCGGCCGTGCCGCGGGGATTCATCTGATTGTGGCCACACAGCGTCCGTCTGTCAACGTCATTACGGGCATCATCAAGGCGAACATCTCATCGCGTATCGCGTTCAAGGTGAATTCGGGTGTCGATTCGCGCACCATACTCGACCAGAACGGCGCGGACAAGCTGCTTGGCAACGGCGACATGCTCTATCACCCGACGGGCGCGCCGCGCCCCATACGGCTTCAGGGCTGCTTTGTGTCGGACAACGACATCGAGGCGGTCACCGAATACGTGGGCAAGGGCACGCAAGACCAGGCGTTTGACGAGGAAATCATGACAAATATCAATTCGGGCGGAGAGGAAAGAAGCAATGGGGACGATGACGCGGACGAACTGCTTCCCAAAGCTGTTGCCATTGTGCTCGAATACGGACAGGCGTCCATTTCGATGATACAGCGCCGTTTGCGTGTGGGGTATGCGCGCGCCGCGCGTCTTGTCGACGAAATGGAGCAGCGCAATATTGTGAGCCCGTTCGAGGGCAGCAAGGCGCGCAACGTGCTGATTACCTGGGACATGTATGAGGACATGTTTGGCCCCAGAGAGGAAATAGATGGATAATATTTATATATATGTCGTGTCATTGGGATGCGATAAGAACAGGATCGACACAGAGCATATGCTCGGTATACTCGCGGGCAGCAATGCTGCGGTGGTCGAATCACCGGAGGAAGCCGATGTGATCATCGTAAACACATGCGGCTTTATCGATGATGCCAAGCGTGAATCCATCGATGTGATACTGGAAATGGCACAGTATAAGCAAAGCGGGACGCCTGCGCTGATTGTGACAGGCTGCCTTGCTCAGCGCTATGCCAAGGAGCTCTCGGAAGAACTGCCCGAGGTAGATGCGTTTTTGGGTGTCAGTGCATACAGCAAACTGCTGGACGCAATACGCAGCGTGCTCGACGGCAAACGGTACGTCTGCTGTGACCGGCTGGACGGAGATATGGAAGGGCGCGTGCTGACCACGCCGTCTCATATGGCGTATGTGCGCATTGCGGACGGCTGCTCCAACAGCTGCAGCTATTGCGCGATACCGCGTATCCGCGGGCCGCTGAAAAGCCGGCCGATGCCAAGCGTGCTTCAAGAAATCAAAGATCTGCGGGCAGGCGGCGTGTCAGAAGTAATACTTGTCGCGCAGGATACCACGCGTTACGGTGAGGATTTGGGCGCGCGGCAGCTCACAAGGCTGATTGATGAAGCGGCAAAGATCATGGGAGACGGCTGGGTGCGCGTGATGTACTGCTATCCCGAAGGTATCACGGAGGAGCTCGTTGATGTGATGCTTAAGCACGACAACGTCTGCCGCTATTTGGATATACCGATGCAGCATTTCTCCGATGCTATTCTGAAACGCATGAATAGACGACATACGCAAAAGCAGTCGGTCGCGCTTGCCAAATCGCTGCACGAAAAAGGTTTTGTGCTTCGCACATCGCTGATCGTCGGGTTTCCGGGCGAAACGCAGGAGGATTTTGATATATTGCTAGGCAGCATTAAACAGATACGTTTCGAGCGCCTTGGCGTGTTCCGTTATTCTCCCGAGGAGGGGACAGCCGCCGCCAAAATGAAGAATCAAATTGACGAAGACATAAAACAGGCGCGATATGAAAAGGTGATGGCGGTTCAGGCGGGCATCTCGCATGAACTGGGACGCTCGCTTATCGGACACACAATGCGTGTGATGGCAGACGGCCGTGATGAAACGGGTGTTATCACCGGACGGACGATGGGACAGGCGCCTTCGGTGGATGGCGTGACTGTTATCTCGACAAAAAAAGACTTGACGCCGGGCACTTTTCATGATGTGCTTATGACGAAAGCCAATGAATACGATCTGTGGGGAGAGCTTCAATGAATATAGCCAATAAACTGACACTTTTTCGGATAATACTGGTTCCCGTGTTTATCGCGTTCTTTTATATTCCCATACCGTACTGGAATTATTACGCGGCGTTTGTGTTTATCATCGCGGCACTGACGGACCTTTTTGACGGGCGGCTGGCGCGCAAGCACGGCATTGTGACCAATTTCGGTAAGCTCGTCGATCCGATTGCGGACAAGCTGCTGGTGTGCAGTGCGCTGATTATGCTGACAGCCAAGCCGGAAGAAGCGGGCGGATGGGTGAACGAGATACTCGTCATCATCATGGTGGGGCGCGAGTTTGTAATCAGCGGCCTGAGGCTTATCGCGGCGGCGGAAGGCAAGGTGCTGGCGGCGGATATGTTCGGCAAGGCAAAAACCGTGGTGCAGATTGTGGCAATCGTTGTTGTTATGCTGCAGGCGGGGGTGTTTGTGGGCACTTTTTTTGAACAGTGTCTTATCGTCGGTGGTTTTGTGCTCATGTGTATCGGCACGGTGTTATCCGTGCTCTCATGCATCAGCTATTTTGTAAAAAACAAGGATGTTCTCAAAGAGATGGTTTAGCGTGTCCGCTTATTCGGACAGATGATATGTGATGATGTGATATAACATAGGAGGTTTTGGGATATGTCTGTCGAGAAACAAAAAGCGCTGGAGATGGCGCTCACACAGATAGAAAAGCAGTTTGGCAAGGGCAGCGTGATGAAGCTGGGAGACAAGGCAATCGTACCGGTTTCAGTGATACCCACGGGCTGCCTTGAGCTGGATGTGGCGCTGGGCGTGGGCGGTGTGCCGCGCGGCCGAATTATCGAGGTATATGGTCCTGAATCGTCCGGTAAAACCACGGTGGCGCTGCACATGGTGGCCGAAGCGCAAAAGCTTGGCGGTGCGGCGGCATTTGTGGACGCGGAACACGCGCTGGATCCGGTGTATGCCAAAAGGCTCGGCGTGGATACCGACAACCTCTATGTGTCTCAGCCCGACACGGGCGAACAGGCACTGGATATCACCGAAGCGCTCGTACGCAGCGGCGCGATCGACATCATCATTATCGACTCAGTGGCGGCGCTGGTGCCCAAGGCCGAAATCGACGGCGAGATGGGACAGTCTCATGTGGGACTGCAGGCGAGGCTTATGTCTCAGGCGCTGCGCAAGCTGGCGGGTATTGTGAACAAATCAAACACCGTGGCGGTGTTTATCAACCAGCTGCGAGAAAAGGTGGGCGTGATGTTCGGCAATCCCGAAACAACGCCGGGCGGCCGTGCGCTCAAGTTCTACGCGTCGGTTCGGCTGGATGTGCGCCGCATCGAGACCATCAAGAGCGGTGATGAAATGATCGGCAACCGCACGCGCATTAAGGTGGCGAAAAACAAGGTGGCCCCGCCGTTTAAAAACGCGGAGTTCGAGATATACTACGGCGAAGGCATATCGTCGGAAAGCAGCGTTCTCAATCTTGGCGTGACGCTGGGGCTTATTAAAAAGTCCGGCTCATGGTTCTCGTATGGGGATACGCGCATCGGGCAGGGTAAAGACAATGCCCGTTTGTTCCTAAAGGAAAACAAAGACGTGTTTGATGAGGTCAAGGCGGCCATTCTCAAGGAGTACAACCTTGGCACTGCGGATACGGGAACGGCTGAAAAAGAATAAATTGTAAACACATACACAGTTTTTTGTTACACCTTTGATTAATATCTGGTTTTATTGTATAATTCGATTAAGGTGGTGCAGTATTCTAGTCGGTACTACGGTTTCGAAGACGGGCCTAAAAATCCGTCAACGGGCACATCGATGAAGTTTCTGGTGTTGGCTGCTGACGCCCAGTCGGGGGCTGATGCTGGGAGTTAAGGTCGTGGGGCGATCCGCAATGGCATGCGGGCGTAGACCCCGCTTCCGTGGAGACCCAAGCAGGTGATGGTTTTGGCCGTTACTACTTGGGGTGGAAACCTGTAATGCGGTGAAAAGCTGTGTACAGAGTAGCCTGCCTTGAGTTTTGTGGGGCGTTATTGCAGAACACGCCTTGGGGCGTAGTGGCCAGACGCGCCGGGGACGATTGCTGCAAGAAACCCGCATGGCAAAAGAGGCTAGAAACCGTTTTAAGTGCTGTCGAGGAAAACTCCTAGACTGTAGACGTGCGTTTTAAAAACGCACAAAGATATTTTGGAGATTATAGTGTGGTCTAAACGGCAATCCAGTCACGTGTCCGGCGACGGGACGTTTCAGGGTTTAAAGGGAAACCGCTTTATCGGCGACGGGAAGTATCTCTGAAGGGAAATCCTACTGGACCTAAGCTGCAAGGTTTATCCAAAATATCACCACCGTTTTTTTATTTCACCGGTATGCCCGATGACGTATGTGTCACGGGTTCGGGATTCCCGGTTAGCGGGATGGTTCAGGAGATTATTTGGGTAAAAAAAAGCTGAAGAAAAAACTCAAATTCTGGGCGCTGAAGGTTTTTATCGTCTCGCTGATACTCACGGCGGGCATCAGCGTCATCACAGAGCTGCTGATGGACAAGCTGTCTATCGTTGCGGCAGCGTTCATTATACTTATCATAGTGCTCATAGGTGTGTCGTTTGATATCATCGGCATTGCTTTTGCAACGTGCGAAACAAAGCCGTTTGTGTCGATGGCGTCGCGCAAAATCAAACGCGCCAAAAGCGCTATTAAACTGCTGCAAAACGCCGATGTGGTGTCTAATATCTGCGGCGACGTGGTGGGTGATATCTGCGGCATTGTGAGCGGTGCGGCGGGTGCGGCTATTGCTATAAAAATCGTTGCGCAGGCACAAAATACACCTAATATTGTGATTACAATTGCGGTATCCAGTGCCATTGCTGCGCTGACGGTGGCGGGCAAGGCGGCGGGCAAAACGCTCGCCATCAACAAGAACAAGCAGATCGTCAGTTTCGTGTCATACGTGCTGATGTTTTTCTTCAAGGATGAAAAGTCATGACGGAAAAAAAGCGTATCGATGTTTACTTATACGAGAACGGTCTTGCGGAGAGCCGGGAGAAAGCGCGCGCGCTCATTATGGCAGGCGAGGTGAGTATCGACGGCAGAGTCTGCAGCAAAGCATCAGCCACTGTGACATCTGAGAATAATGTCGAGGTAAAACAAAATAATGCGTTTGTGAGCCGCGGCGGCAAAAAGCTGCAAAAAGCGATTGAAAGCTTTGGTTTGGATTTGCAAGGTGTGACGGCGATAGACGTGGGCGCGTCGACGGGTGGATTTACCGACTGTATGTTGCGCAGCGGCGCAGCGTATGTTTATGCCGTGGACGTGGGATACGGTCAGCTCGCATGGCAGCTTCGGCAAGACAGCCGCGTGTGCGTGATGGAACGGCAGAATGCGCGCCATCTTGAACCTCAGATGTTTACAAAGCCCGTTGGTTTTGCCAGCATCGACGTATCGTTCATATCGTTAAAGCTGATACTGCCCGCATTGGCAAAGATTTTGACGCCGCCGTATACCATCACGGCGCTTATTAAACCGCAGTTTGAGGCAGGCCGCGAAAATGTGGGAAAAAAGGGTGTGGTGCGCGATAAAAACGTTCATGCCGATGTGATTCGCAGCGTGCTCGATTTTGCCGCACAGATGGGTCTTTGCGTATGCGGACTGGATTACAGCCCCATCAGGGGGCCGGAAGGTAATATTGAATATCTTGCGTGTTTTCGGGACAGCGGTAACGCGGTCGTGCCGGATATTCTGGCTGTGGTGAACGCCGCACATGAAAACGCGGAATAATGAAAACGGTTGGTTTGAAGCTTCACTTATTTGCATGTTGTATAATTATCCAAGATTACTTATAATAAAAGACATATGGGAATGAAAAACGTTGGTATCTACGCCAATCCATGCAAAGACGCCAATTTAGAAGGCACAAAGCTTGTGGCGCAGCGGTTGCGCGCTCATGGTATTTGTGTGTCTTTTGACGAAGGCTCTTTGCCGGACGGTGAAATTAATATTATTGATTATTCAAATATCGATTGCCTTTTTGTGTTGGGCGGAGATGGCACATTGTTAAAGGCAGCTCTAAACTCGGGGTTGTTCGGCGTTCGTATACTCGGCATCAATCTGGGCAGGCTGGGTTTTCTAACCGAGGTGGAGCTTGGTGATATTGATATTGCCATCCGCCGGATACTCGAGGACGACTGCTTTGTGGAAGAGCGCATCATGCTCCACGGCTCCGTTTACGACGGAGATGAAAAGCGTTTTGAGGTAGAAGCGCTTAACGACGTAGCTGTGCTAAAAAAGGACGTGTCCCGCATGATCAGCCTTGAGCTTTCCATCGGCGGCGCGCTCGCCGACCATGTGGCCTGTGACGGGATGCTCGTATCAACGCCCACTGGCTCTACGGGATATTCGCTGAGCGCGGGCGGGCCGATATTGAGCCCGAAATTAAAATGTCTGCTGGCCACGCCGATTTGTCCACATTCGCTTCATTCGCGCACTTTGGTGGTATCTGAAGAAGATGAGATCATCATTCGGCCGACAGCGCCTGGGGGTATCGTGCTCACAACGGATGGTGTTCAGTTAAGAGAGATTGACAATGGAGAAATGGTCAGAATAAAAAGATCAAGACATGCTGCACGGTTCATACGGTTTCATGAAAACTATTTTTATCCATTGCTTCGTTCAAAGTTTTTGAACTGGGACAGATAAAAAAGAATTGGGGTGGTACGGATGAAACAGGGAAGACAAAGCATGATACTGGAGCTTATTGACAGCCACGATGTTGAAACACAGGATGAGCTGTCGACATTGCTGAAGGAAAAAGGCTTTGAGGTTACACAAGCCACAATATCGCGCGACATCAAGGAATTGAAGCTCATTAAAGTCCAGTCGGGAAACGGCGCCTATAAATATGCGGCATCCGGCAAGGAGATGATGGGCAAGCTGGATATCTTCAAGCGAGTTTTCCGCGATACTGTGATCTCCGTGGAGCCTGCTTCTTCGCTTGTGGTGGTTCGCACCATGGCGGGCAGCGCAAATGCCGCCGCCGAGGCAATCGATGAAATGGATATCCCTGAAGTGGCGGGAACGCTTGCCGGGGACAACACGATTTTTGTTGCAATTCGCAATGAAGGCACGCAAAACAAAATTGTCGAAATTCTGTGCGGCATGTTGAGTGCAAAAAAGTAATCAGCGGGGTGTGAATGGGTCGTCATGCTGAATAAACTGATCATCAGAAATATTGCGCTGATCGAAGAGCTTGAGGTGGAGCTTGCCGGCGGCATGAATGTGCTGTCCGGTGAAACGGGCGCGGGCAAATCCATCATTATCGATTCTGTGAATCTTGTGCTCGGCGAACGTGCCGACAGAGAGCTGATGCGAACAGGGGCGCCTAAGGCCGTGGTTGAAGCATGGTTCAGCGGCGTGAACGACAGTGTGGCCGATATTCTGGCTACGCAGGAAATCGAAGTATGGCCGGAGCTGGTGATGAGCCGTGAGCTCAGCGCGACAGGCAAAAATGTGTGTCGCGTAAACGGGACGCTGATTACACTGTCTGTCCTTAAGGAATTAAGTGACCGTCTTGTGGACATTCATGGGCAGCATGAGCATCAGTCGTTGCTTAGCGAAAAGAACCATATCGCCATGCTGGACGCTTTTGATACGCATATCAGTGAACAAAAATCACAGGTAGTAAAAGCATATTCAGATTATTCCGACGTCGTGAAGCGGCAGCGCTCGCTGTTTGGCAGCGACGGAGACCGTGAGCGCCGTATCGATATATTAAAATTCCAAATCAACGAGCTCAAAATGGCGGATATCGCCCAAGATGAGGAAGAAGAACTTATTGCGCAAAAGGTGCGTCTCAATTCGGCGGAGAAAATTATGGACGCTCTGATCGCCTCGTATACCCAGCTTTATGAAGGTGAGTCTTTTAACGCGCTTGCGGCGCTGAAAGATGCGAGCCGCAGGCTGCAAGGCATCGCCGATGTGGATGAACGCTATGGACAATTGGCGGCGCGTGTTGACGAAGCGTATTATACGATTGAAGAGGTGTCCTCTGCGATTCGTGATGACATGAGAGACGATCTTTTTGATGTGGGTACGCTGGAACAGGTGGAAGAACGGCTTGCGCTCATAGCTTCACTTAAACGCAAATATGGCGACCCTACGGTGACGGGCGGCTTCATAACCAACGCAGAGCAGGAGCTTTGTGATTTGGTGGACAGCGCCGCGTTGCTCGAACAGCTTGCTTCAAAGGCGGAATCGCTAAAAAAAGAGCTTTATCAAAAATGTGTCGCGCTTTCCGATCAAAGACGTGAAGCGGCGCGCATTTTTGAGCAGCGGGTCACTCGGCAGCTTGCGGACCTTGGCATGACGTCCGCTGTTTTCTCAGTAAATTTTGAAGACTTGGAAGAACAAAAAAGCTGTTCGTTTTCAAAAAACGGCATCGATACGGTGGAGTTTTTTATGTCGACGAACCACGGAGAGCCGCTTAAACCATTGAAAAAAATCGCGTCTGGGGGCGAGGTGTCACGCATCATGCTGGCACTCAAAAACGTTTCGGCCGACAGAGGCGGCATTCCCACCATGATATTTGATGAAATTGATACAGGCATCAGCGGGCATATCGCGCAGGTGGTGGCTGAAAAGCTGCAAAGCATATCGCGCGGTCGTCAGGTGATTTGCGTGACGCATCTGCCGCAAATTGCCAGCATGGCGGATAAGCATTTTCTTGTGACAAAAAGCAGCGACGTCGATACGACGCGAACCTTCCTTTTGCCATTGGATGATGAAAATCGCGTAGAAGAAATCGCACGTCTGGCAGGCGGCGATACCGAGATTTCCAAAGCGCACGCGCAGGAAATGATTAAAAAAGCTGAAATTTTTAAAAACGACAATTAAACCAAAAGCTTGGGATTATTTCAAAGTATAAATTAATGAGCCTCTAACGACAATAATAACAACAAGTCGTTGAGAGGTGTTTTTTTGAAAAAGATTTTAAGAGTCTTTGGGATACTGTTTGTTGCTGCATTGTGCGCGGTTTATTTTTTACCCGCTGTTCAAAGCTATTCAAATATTCCGAATGAACTATATATACAACGGGGAACGCATAAGGCGATCGATTTAGGGCTGCCAATGAAAGCAGATGTGGAAGCTACAGATGTCATCAGCTTATCTGGCGATACACTGGATGATGTGGCCGGTATGCAGAGCCCGCTTGTGATCGAGTCAGTCGAAAACGGCGATGCGACAATAGAGCTGTCTTTGTTTGGGCTGCCGGTTAAACAGGTGAAGGTGAATGTGAGTGACGAAGTCATGGTGATACCCGGAGGTCAGAGCATCGGTGTGACGCTATACACAAAAGGTGCGCTTGTCGTTGGCATCACGGGTATCGAAATGGAAAACGGCCACTCTGTCAACCCCGCGCGGGAAGCGGGTATGCTGCCTGGAGACGTGATAGTGAGCATTAATGGCATAACGGTGGAGAATGCGGACCACGTCAGCAAAATCGTGGACGAGTCGGACGGAGTGCTTGATGTTGTGGTGGACAGGGATGCAAGAATACTGAATCTTACAGTCTCGCCTGTTGCGGATTACCAAGACGGTAAAATGCGCCTCGGTGTGTGGGTCAGAGACAGCACGGCCGGTGTGGGCACATTAACGTTTATTGATCCGGATGACAGATGGTTCGGCGGTTTGGGGCACGCGATTTGCGACCTTGATACCGGCAGCGTTTTGAGCGTGAAGGAAGGCGAAATATACTATTCCGAGGTGATACAGATCAATAAGGGTGAGAACGGTATACCTGGAGAAATCAAAGGTTATTTCTCCAGCGCTTCCGGCAATATGGGCGTGATACTGAAAAACACACACTACGGCATTTATGGAACGCTTTATGACAGTGTGAAACTGGACGCGTTTTGCGAACCAATACCTGTTGCGCGTCGTGATGAGGTAAAGCTTGGACCTGCGGCAATACTTTCAACAATTGACCATGAGGGCGTCAAGGAATTTGACTGCGAGATTATTAAAATCAACGACCAAAACGCGCCCGAACAGAAAAGCCTTGTGGTACGCATCACTGATGAAGAACTGCTGGAAAAAACGGGCGGCATCGTTCAGGGCATGAGTGGCAGCCCGATCATACAGAACGGAAAGCTTGTCGGCGCCGTCACGCATGTTTTTGTGAACAATCCGACAAAGGGGTACGGGTTGTTTGCGGATTGGATGCTTCAGCAGGCCGAATCTGATTAATTTCAATATATCGTTTCAATTATGTCGAATAATGTAGAATAATGGGTTATTATTGAATTATTGATTATAGAAAAAGGGTTTTGAGTATGCAACGTTGAACTTTCTAATGCTATTAATCAAATCTTGATTTACACATATTAATAGAAAAGGCAGGCATGCGATATTCAATGAATCAAAATCCTGAGCGAGGCAAGTATCAGGTGATTCTTGCCGACAGCAACCGCGATTATCTAAGACTGGTTTCATCTTTCCTCATGGAAACAAACGAGTTTGAAATTATCGACTTTGCTTTTGATGGGAGACAGGCATATGATCTCACAAGAGCCCACAAGCCCGATTTGCTGGTCGTCGACCTTATTATGCCCATACTTGATGGTTTTGCGGTGCTCGAAGAGCTCGGGAGAGACGGCTTTTATGCGGAAACCAAAGTGGTTATGACGTCGGCCGTCAATCTCGATTTTGTCCTGAAAAAGGCCGAGTGTTATAACGTCGATTATGTTTTTCTGAAGCCGTTCGATAAGGAGGTGTTCAAAAGACGTGTCCTCGAATTGATGGCCTATGTTATTCCTGACACACGCATTTTTGGGAGCAGGACAGAACCCGACCCCAGCCAGATTGTCACAGACCATATCAAGAAAGTGGGTATCACGGCCAACATTAAGGGCTACTATTATCTTCGTGACGCCATATTGCTTGTTCATGAAGATTTTGAACTAATGAGCCACCTGACCACAGGATTGTATAAATGTGTGGCTAATAAACACAAGTCCACACCTCAAAGGGTTGAGCGTGCCATGCGTCACGCGATTGAGACCGCATGGAACCGAGGCAATATTGAGGTGCTTGAAGATTTCTTCGGTTACACAATACTTGATACCAAAGGAAAACCTACAAACGGTGAATTTATCGCAATGCTCGCCGATAAACTCAACACTGAACTCAAATATGTCGACTAGCATATAAGCTATTGCCGCCGCATAATATTTCATTACGGGGTCCCTGAAAAGCTGAGCTTTTGGGGGGTGAATACGGATGATATGCGGAGGCGGTGAGTTTGCTGGAAAATGCAAAAAGACGAATTTTTACGGATGTGCTGGACAACAAAGCACAGTATCTGTTGCTCGTCTTTTTTCTTGTTGTGGGCATCACGGCGGGGACGTTTACGGTAAGCAATCTGCATATGGGCACCAAAGAGGCGCTGGAAAGCTACAGAGACTCGATTTTCATCTCTGTCAAATCCGCTGATCCAGACTTTTGGGGAATTTTTTTACATTCACTGCTTAACCACACATTGTTTATCGGTGTTATTATCACTTTTTCACTCATGATGCTTGGTATCCCCGTCATTGCGGCCACACTCATATTCAAAGGCTTCTGTGTGGGCTTTACCATCGGCGTGCTGGCATTGGATATGAGTATCGGAGGATTTCTTGCCATTGTGGTTTGTGCGTTTCTGCCCAATCTCATTCTCATTCCATGCATATGCAAGGCGGGGGTGCTGGGATTGAATAATGCCATTCAGGTGTTTAAAACGCGCCATATTCCCAAAACACCGCAGGATAAGCTGATTTCTTCCAGACCCTATTTCTACAAGATGCTGATTGTTTATGCGTGTGGCTTCTCCGGTGTGCTTTTCGAATCACTGCTTACGCCAGCCCTGATGAAGCTGATTTGATATATATGACAATAGAGACAACAATAAATGATACTGAATAATATTAACAAAAACATCATGGTTGACACTTTATGTAGACTATCATATAATTATTTCAATTATAAATTTTTAAAAGCTTTGATGGAGATCAGTAGCCTTTGAGGACTAGCGCCAAAGAGAGCCGCCGTGTGGTGCAAGGCGGACGCGGGAGCAAGGTGAACTCACTCCGGAGCTTCAGTGCTGAAAACAGTAGGTGCTGACGAGGTCTTTATGCGTTAGTTGAGGAAAGGGTATGGCTTTTGGGCTGAGCCCTTTGAAAAGAGCTGGCGGAGCATTGTCTTCGCAAGCAGAGTGGTACCGCGAAGTCTTTCGTCTCTGTAATAGACGAAGGCTTTTTTTATTACATACAGCCTGATTGAGCACACTTTCTCGGGCTTAAAGCAAAATGACATTTATGGAGGAGAATAACATGCCGGAATTTATTCATACGACCATTGGCGACTGGCTGGATATGAAAGCGAAGGCGTATCCGGATAGGGAATGCAGCGTTCATCCCTTGGAAGGGCTTCGTTTTACCACGGCAGAGTTTAAATCCGAGTGCGATCGTGTGGCGCGCGGACTTATGGCGATGGGCATAAAGAAGGGTGAACATGTGGCCATCTGGGCGACGAATTATCCGCAGTGGGTGCAGGCGCAGTTTGCCACGGCCAAGATCGGCGCTGTGCTTGTGACGGTGAATACAAACTATAAAAAATATGAGCTTGAGTATCTTTTGAAGCAGTCCGATTCCGCCATGCTCATCATGATGGGCGGCACAAAAGACAACAATTACGTGGAACATATCTATGCCGTGTGTCCGGAGCTTAAAAAAAGCGAGCAGGGTCAGCTCAATTGCAAAAAGCTGCCGTTCTTGAAGTCTGTTGTTTTTCTGGACGAAGAGCAGTATCCCGGTATGTATAAATGGAGTGATATACTGAAACTGTCAGATACGGTCAGCGAGGAAGAACGCGCGGCGCGTCAGGCTCAGTGCGATCCTCATGACGTGATTAATATGCAATATACGTCCGGCACAACGGGCTTTCCCAAAGGCGTGATGCTCACGCATTACAATCTCATAAATAACGGCAAGATCATCGGCGAGTCCATGGGGTTTTCCGATAAAGACAGGCTCTGTATTACGGTGCCGCTGTTCCATTGCTTTGGCTGTGTGCTGGGTGTTATGGCTTCTATCACCAACGATACGACGATGGTGTTTGTCGATCACTTCCATCCGACGCGTGTGCTGGATGTGCTGGATTCTGAAAAGTGTACCGCGTTTCATGGCGTACCCACGATGTTTATCGCAATGCTGGAGCATACTGATTTCTTAAAATATGATCTGTCGAATTTAAGAACCGGTATTATGGCTGGCTCCACCTGTCCTGTGGAGGTAATGAAGGCGGCAGCGGATAAGATGAACATGCGCCACATCACGAGCGTATATGGGCAGACAGAATCGTCGCCTGGCATCACCCAATCGACGATAGACGATCCGCTCGAAATTCGTGTCTCGACAGTGGGACGTGCTTATCCGAATGTGGAAGCGAAGGTTATCGATCCCGAAACGGGCGCGGACGTGCCGCCCAACACGGTGGGAGAGATCGTTACGCGCGGATACCATGTGATGAAAGGCTACTATAAAATGCCGGAAGCCACTGCGCAGGTCATTGATAAAGACGGCTGGCTGCACACGGGAGATCTGGGCGTGCGTGATGAAAACGGCTATTACAAGATCACGGGACGTCTTAAAGACATGATTATTCGCGGCGGTGAGAACATCTACCCGCGTGAGATTGAGGAGTTTCTTTATACGCATCCGTCCGTGACAGACGTTCAGGTTGTGGGTGTGAGAGATCACAAATACGGCGAAGAGGTGCTCGCGTGTGTGATTCAAAAGCCTGGCGCGGAAGAAACGGAGGAATCGCTCATCCAGTTTATAAGGGAAGGCCTTTCAAAGCATAAAGCGCCGCGATATGTACGGTTTGTTGAATCGTTCCCAATGACAGCGAGCGGGAAAATACAAAAGTATAAGCTTCGGGAATGGGGCGAACAGGTGTTGGGACTTTTGCCTGCGGGTAGTGGTGATACGCCATAATTCAATTGGATGAAGACGGGATGAAGTTGATTGTTTCTTTATCCCGTCTTTTCTTTGAAGTTTCTTTATATTCTATGGTTTTTTTTCGGCTCTATATAGTCGCTCTGGCTGTTTGTGCGAGCAAAATATTTCATGAAACACAATATCATTGTATAAATGTAATCAAGTGCGATATTATACGTTTTCATATATTTTCAGACAAAAAAACCTCTAAATTGCTTGACATTTAACATGTATTAAACATAAAATTAATTAAAAATCAATAAAAATAGAAGTAAATAACATTCTATGCAAATAAATACCCTCTTGTGTTACCGGTTAAACGGTGTATAATAGTTCGTGCGGTTTACATCCGAGGAGGCATAATAGATAATGTTGAGTTCAGGTCAGGAAAAAGTTTTAAAAAAATTAGCGGAGATTGAAAAGCAGCTTCCTAACGGCGTTTCGTTGACATTTGCCGTTGATAATTTTGCTGAGACAATGGACAGCGAAGAACAGGAAGATTTTATTTTAACACTTTATAAACTCATTGAAGAAGAATACGTAGCCAAACATACAAAAAAAGCAACAAAGAACAGGATTCCATTCTGGATGGAGCTTACCGATAAAGGACGAGAATACTGCAGACGGCTTATTTAATCAAACCGCATTCAAACCACAACAGCCGTCATGACGGGGCGCTGCATATGCATCGCTCTTTGTTTTTTTTGAAGCGCAAATCAATATGACAAATATTACCTTGGTCGAATGTGCGCTATCATATTGACACACCACTGATTCACAGGATAATATAACGCATTATCCAAACTGAATATTTATCTTAAGGGGCTGCTATGGAAGAATGGGCGAAGATATTTAAAGCGCTGAGCGATGAGACGAGGCTGAAGATATTGGGGATCCTTTTTGAAAAGGGGTTTTGCGTGGGCGCATTGGCACGGCATTTAGGCAAATCTGAGGCATCGGTGTCTCAACATATTCGCATTCTTCGAAAAGCGGGAATACTTGTTGGCGAGAAACGCAATGGGTATACGTTTTACGAGCTCAACAGAGAGCTTGCGGAGAATATAATTGTAAGAATAAATCACATAATGGAAGGCATGCCACAGCGAAAGGAATGCTGTCACTATATAACCGGCAAACATCAATTCTGCGAGATCTACAACAATTCCCCAAATAATGAAGAAAAAAGTCAATTTGATTTTTAGAGGATGGTTATGAGACGATCTGAACGGGCGATGAGCGAAGAGGATGCATGTCAGCTGCTTGAGAATGAGACGCTGGGTGTGCTGTCAACAGCTTGTGCACAAGGTATTCCTTATGGTGTTCCATTGAATTATTGCTTTGTACGTGAAGACAATGCGATATATTTTCACTGTGCATCAAAAGGACGAAAGACTGACGATATACGTGCTAATCCTCATGTGTCGTTCACAGTGGTGGGCAAACACTGTATTGTTCCTGAAAAGCTGACCACATACTATCAGAGCGTGATTGTTTCGGGACAGGCGTCTATTGTGACGGACGATGATGAAAAAGCGATGCGATTTGATCAGCTATGCAGTCATTTAACGCCGGACATCGAATGGCGCAGAGATGGGAGCTGTCGGTTTTTGAAATCCGTTGCCATTGTGCGCATCGATATAAAGAGCATTAGCGGAAAGAAAAACGGTGATTGATAATTTTTTTTATGAGAAATAAAAGGCCCGTTCTATGAGTAAAAACTGATTTTTTGGTTGCGAAAAAACGCCGGTCGTTAAGATTGATTCTTTTTTTATTTGTTCATGGTCCGTATGACCCGGGTGGCATTGAGTATGGCGATCAGCGCCACGCCCACATCGCCAAAAACGGCTTCCCACATCGTTGCGATGCCAAAGGCGCCCAGAATAAGAATCATGCCTTTGACGCTAAGCGTAAACACAATATTTTGTATAACGATACGGCGGGTTTTTCTTGCGATGCGGATGGCTGTGGGCACTTTATCCGGTTCATCCGTCATAAGCACCACGTCGGCCGCTTCTATAGCCGCATCCGAACCGGCTCCGCCCATGGCGATGCCGACATCGGCACGGGCGAGAACAGGTGCGTCGTTGATGCCGTCGCCCACGAAAATGAGAGTGCCTTTACCAGTTTTTTGATTATCGAGTTCTTCTAGCTTCTCCACCTTATGGTGAGGCAGCAGCTCTGTGTAAACCGCATCGAGCCCCAGTTCCACGGCAGCGGCTTGGCCTGCCTGCTGGCTGTCTCCCGTGAGCATTACTGTCTTTTTAACACCAAGCTTTCTAAGCTCTTTGAGCGCCGCTGCGCTGCCTTCTCGGGGCTCATCGGAGATTACGATATAGCCTAGCAATTTGCCGCCTGCTGCCACATAAACGACGGTGCCAGGCTCCTGTGCCGCCTTAAATTTGATATGTTCATTCTCCATAAAGCGCGCATTGCCCGCCAGCACACGTTTGCCGTCCACGGTTACGCTGATGCCAAGTCCTGCTTTTTCTATATAATTGGAGATCAAACGTTCATCCGCTTTACCCTTATAAGCCTGCCGTATGGAGATAGCGATGGGGTGGGTGGAGGCGTACTCTGCGTGTGCGGCATAATAGAGCAGCTTCTCAGGATCGTCCGCGGCAATGTACGACACCTTAAACACGCCCCTGGTAAGTGTGCCGGTTTTATCAAATACAGCCATCTCTACGCGGCTCAGCGCTTCAAGAAAGCTGCCGCCCTTGATGAGGATGCCGTTTTTGGACGCGCCGCCGATACCGCCGAAAAAACTGAGCGGTATGGAAATCACAAGTGCGCACGGGCATGAGACCACAAGAAACACAAGTGCTCTGTGAAGCCAGTCTGAGAAAACAGCCCCAGGCACCAGAACGGGAGGTATCATCGCGAGCGCGAGCGCCGCAAACAACACGGTGGGCGTATAGTATCGTGAAAACCGTGAGATGAACGCTTCGGTGGGAGCCTTTTTGCTGCCGGCCGTTTGCACAAGGGTGAAGATTTTACAAAGCGTGGATTCACCAAACATCTTGGTCACCCGTATTGTCAGCAGCCCGTTTTGGCTGATAGAGCCGGCCAGTACTTCACTGCCCGCCTCCACATCGCGAGGCACGGATTCGCCCGTGAGCGCTGACGTGTCCAGTGCGGATGCGCCGTCGATGACGATACCATCGAGCGGAACCCTTTCGCCGGGGCGAACAACAATGACGTCGTCGATACTGACTTCTTCGGGCGATACGCGCTGCGTGCCTTTGGACGTTTTCAGATTGGCATAGTCGGGACGAATATCCATAAGCGCAATGATGGAACGCCGTGAACGGTTAACGGCCGCATCCTGGAAAAGCTCGCCAATTTGATAGAACAGCATCACGGCCACGCCCTCAGGATATTCGCCGATGAAAAAGGCGCTGACTGTGGCAAGGCTCATGAGAAAGTTTTCGTCAAAAATCTTTCCCTTTGTGATATTCTTCAGTGCTCGAAACACAACTTTGCCACCGATAAGCATATAGGCCGCAAGATACAGCAACAGTAATAGGATGTTCGCTGCGCCCGAAAACAGAGCAACCGCAAAAACCGCTGTGCCGATTGAGATTGGTGTATAGGACAGCATCCGCTTTTTCTTGGGCTCACCTATTTGATGCTCTTCCTTGTAGGTTACCTGAATGTCTGGTTCTATGCTGTGCGCGATTTTGGCAGCCTGCCGCAATACTCTTGGGACATCATACTCGTTGGATATTGTTAGTGTCAGACGTTGTGTGAGCAAATTTATCGACGCGCTGTGTACACTGTCTATTTTTGATGCGGCCTCTTCTATTTTTCGTGCGCAGTCCGCACAGTTGAGCCCGCGAAGGTAAACCTCGCGCTCTGTTTGTTTTTTTACTGTTTGCATAATAGTACAACCCTCTGATAAAAGAATGAACAATTGAACAAATATTCAATTATAATTTATTATATGTTTTTTTATATAAAAGTCAACCTGTAACGGAATTATGAAAAAAAATAATACTTGCTCTTATAAAGATTAAAACGCGATGTTTGAAGAATATACAACCCCCCCCTCGCACGCAGCGCAAGGGCTGGAAATCAAGCCGTTAAAGTGAATAAAAAAACGCTTTTAGATCGGCTTTCTCCTTGGTTGTCAGCGTGCCGCGTTTCTTACCCTGCATGGCGCAGAAAAGTCCGTAAAGACTCATAAGGCAGGCGTCCGGATACAAAGTGCGAATGCGAAGGAATGCGTTTTTTAAGCCTGTCTTTTGCAGCTCTTCAATTGATGTGATACCGGCGTCATTCAAGCGTCCTGCAAGCACAGGGCCTATGCCGGGCATTTCTATAAGATCGCTCATTGTTTCACCTCGTTTTTAAAAACATATTATAACATTAATA
>QKIQ01000007.1 GCA_003249555.1 Clostridia bacterium
GAGAACTTGCTTGATGTCGTGTTAAGCGCAACGAAGGGAAAGAAAGCAGATTTCGCATTTGAGACAGCAGGCTCTCCAAAAACATATGAGGATATTGCGAACTATGTAAAGCCGGGCGGCACGCTCGTGCTGCAGGGAATGCTCCCGGTGGATAAAGTCAGTATGCCGATGGTCAAGATCGTGACGGAAGAGATAAACATTGTCAGTGTTTTTAGATATTGCAATGTGTATGAGCAGGCTATAAAGCTTGTATCCGGCAGACGAGCGGACTTGATGCCTTTGATCACGCATCGTTTTGGCTTTGACGAAGTGGGCAAAGCTTTTGATTTTATCGTTTCCAGCACAGATGAAAAAATAAAAGTAATGATTAACTTTTAATATGAGTGAATATCGGAACAACAAACAGGAGGAATAGGAAATGGCAAAAGTAGACAAGTCGGTCAGGGGATGGGGATCGCCCTCGCGGTATTTTCAGGGGCCGAACCTGATGAGAGAGCTCCCCAAATTTACCGGGATATACGGTAATAACGCCTATGCCATCATCGATCAGTTTTTCTACGAGAGTATGACAAAACAGCTCAAAGAGGACTTTGAAAAGGCTGGAGCGAGCATGAATACAGCAGTTTTCAACAGCGAAGTGACGGCGGAGCGGGTGCAGCTGGCTGCTGATGAAGCGGCAAAATATAAACCGGACGTGGTTGTGGCGATTGGCGGCGGCAAGACGATTGATACCACAAAGGCTGTGGCAGATATTCTTAAGATCCCATTGATCGTCGCGCCCACATCGGCATCGACAGACGCGCCGACCATCGCGCTGTCGGTAATGTATTCGGAAGAAGGGGAGCACCTATGCGCCAGACTGTACAACAAGAATCCGGATGTGGTGCTGATGGACAGCCAGATTATTGCGGACGCGCCGGCAAGGTTTTTGGTTGCGGGAATGGCGGACGCGCTCTCCACGGTTTTTGAGGCGAGGGCAAACGGGCGTTCCGACAGCAACAATTATATTTCGGGCGGGTACAGAAGAACAAGAACGGGTGTGGCCGTGGCGGAAGCTTGCTATGACGAACTGCTAAGGAACGGCGTCGGCGCGCTCAAAGCTGCTGAAAAGCATGTTGTCAGCGAAGCGTTGGAGATAATTATTGAGGTCAACTCTCTGATGAGCGGTTTGGGTGTGGAGAATAACGGATGCAGTGGGTCTCACTCAATATGCGAAGGAATATCCATATTACCGGAAGACAAAAAGACATTCCACGGAGAGAAAGTCGGTTTCGGCGTCATTTGCCAATTAGTGGCCGAGAACGCTTCTGAAGAACTGTTGGACGAGGTGCTTGGATTTTGCATTGCGGTGGGAATACCCGTGACGCTTGAGGATCTTTTCATCGAGAACACGCCTGAAAACATCAGGGCCATTGCGAAGCATTCCATGAAATCATACTGGGATACAGAACCCTTCTTCATTGACGAAGATGCTGTTTGCGGAGCAATCACCGCGGCTGATGCGCTGGGACAAATGTATAAGGAAATGCTTGACGGAAAGCCCGCGTACTGCAGGCGATAAGGAGGGGACACAGATATGGAGAAGATGATGAAAACGCTGGTTGTGGATAAAGAAGGCAAACTGAGCGTGGAAACATGCCCGATGCCAAGCTACGGCCCGAATGACGCGCTGGTGAAAACAATCAGCTGCGGTGTATGCAACGGCACGGACGGGAAGCTGATACACAGAAACTTTAAGGGGTTTTCTCTTGATATGTACCCGATCATGCTGGGACATGAAGCTGTGGGAGAGATCATTGAAGTGGGAAAAAATGTCGTGTCATATAAGGTGGGTGACGTGGTGCTGCTGCCGTTTGCCGGGCCTTTGGGCGGGTTTGAATGCGGCTGGGGGTCTTACAGCGAATACGGCGTGGTCTTCGACGCGGCGGCCTATATCGCAGACGGCAAACAGCCGCCCGAATGCGCGTACGGTGAGACGATTGTGCCCAAAGACATCGACCCGGTGAAAGCGGCGATGATCATCACGTTCCGCGAGGTGTTAAGCTCTATCAAGCGCTTTGGCATCGGCGCCAATGACGAGGTGGTGGTGTTTGGATGCGGACCGGTGGGTCTCACATTTATCAAGTTCATGAGTTTGCTGGGCGTGGGAAAAATCATCGCGCTTGACGTGGTACCTGAAAAGCTTTATGATGCAAAGAACCGCGGGGCGGACTATACATTCAACGCAAGCGATGCGGGCGTGGTCGCCAAGGTGAAGGAAGTATGTCCGGATGGCGTCGGCTACGTGCTGGATGCGGTGGGCGTATCGCAGATCATGAATCAGGCGATGCCGCTTTTGAAGGATCAGGGCAAGATCTGCTGCTACGGCATTTCGTCGAACACGAAATTTGAGCTGGACTGGACGAACGCGCCGTACAACTGGCAGCTACAGTTCCAGCAGTTTCCCTCGAAGATTGAAGAGGGCGAGGCGGACAAACAGGTGATTACATGGCTGCGTCACGGTGTGATCGACATTGACGACTATATCTCCGATATTGTGGCATTTGATAACATACTGGATGCTTTTGAGCTGCTTGAGCAAAAGAAGATAGCGAAAAAGTGTATCATTAAGTATTAGAATGAATAGCGGCACCCTTTGAACCAATGCGCAAAGGGTGCCGTAAAAAAACAAATAAAGGTGAGAGCAGATGACGAAATACTTATTGGCACATGATTTGGGAACTTCGGGTAACAAGGCGACGCTGTTTACGATGGACGGGCAGCTGGTGAAAAGCACCATCAGCGCGTACAACACCCATTATTTCAACTCGAACTGGGCAGAGCAGAATCCTGATGACTGGTGGAACGCCATCTGCGCGAGCACAAAAGAGCTTTTGCAGGGCGTTGAAAAGAAAGACGTTCTCGCTGTGTCTTTTTCAGGGCAGATGATGGGATGCTTATGCGTGGACAGCCACGGCGTGCCGCTTCGGCCGTCAATCATTTGGGCGGATATGCGGGCAGTGGAGGAAGAGCGCAGTTTAAAAGGCAAAATGGATCCGATGTCTTTCTATAAGACGGTGGGTCACAAGATAAGCAGCTCATACGGCATCGAAAAGCTGATGTGGGTGAAAAACAACGAGCCTGACGTATACAAGAAAACGTACAAGATGCTCAACGCCAAG
>QKIQ01000116.1 GCA_003249555.1 Clostridia bacterium
TAATATTGTCTCCGATACAATCGTAGCCCATTTTGAGCTGAAGATTCGGAATAATCGATGTCAGTCTGGCATTGCCGCTGCGCTCGCCGTATCCAAGCAATGTACCCTGCACATGGCAAGCACCCATCGTTACAGCCATTATTGTATTCGCCACCGCAAGCTCCGCGTCGTTATGCGCGTGAACGCCCAGCTTTTTATCTACCGCGTCCAGTGAAGCCTGTACCGCTGTTTTAAAGTCATCGAGCATCGTGCCGCCATTGGTATCACAAAGCACAATGGTATCCGCGCCCGCCTGACAAGCCTTTTTCAGCACGTCAATGGCATATGCGGGATTGGCTTTATATCCGTCAAAAAAATGCTCGGCGTCAAATATCACCTCTTTGCCGCTGTCCTTTAAAAACTTTAGCGTATCAAAGATCATATTCAGGTTTTCTTCCAGTGTTGTGCAAATCACCTCCGTGACATGCAAATCCCACGCCTTGCCGAAAACGGCGACTGTATCTGTTCCCGCTTCCATCAGCGCTTTGACACCCAAGTCTTCTTCTACGGGTGTGTTTTTCCGGCGGGTACTGCCAAAGGCCACCAGCTTAGCGTGGCTGAGCTTCACCTTAACGGCCTCTTCAAAAAACTGCCGTTCCTTAGGATTAGAGGCAGGATTCCCTGCCTCTATATAGTCAACACACAAGCTGTCGAGCAAAGAAAGCATCTGCATCTTATCTGACAGCGAATAGTTGATACCACGTGCCTGTGCGCCGTCGCGCAGCGTGGAATCGAATATTTCTACCTTTCCATTCATGATTCTGCTCCTTGTTCGTGGCGTTCCTGGAAACGCAGTATTTCCTTTAAAACTCGGGTTCTTCCTGCCATGGCATCATTTTTCTGAGTTCCTTACCCACCGTCTCAACGGGCAGCTCACTCTCTATGCGCCGTCTTGCGAGGAAACCCGGCCGTCCTGCTTTGTTCTCGGAAATCCAGCGGCTCGCGAAAACGCCTTCCTGTATCTCTTTTAATACCTTCTTCATTTCCTTGCGAGTATCGTCCGTAATAATGCGCCGACCAATCGAATAGTCACCAAATTCAGCCGTATCGCTGATGGAATAACGCATATAGGAAAGACCGCCCTTATTGATCATATCAACAATCAGTTTCATTTCATGGATGCATTCAAAGTAGGCGCTTTCCGGCTCATATCCAGCCTCCACAAGTGTATCAAAGCCTGCCTTCATAAGCTCGGACACACCGCCGCACAGCACGGCCTGCTCACCAAACAGATCCGTTTCCGTCTCTTCGCGGAACGTTGTGGAGAGAATTCCCGAACGCGCGCCGCCGATTCCTTCCGCATATGCGAGCCCCACGTTGAGCGTATCACCTGTGGGATCCTGTGCGACGGCGATAAGGCACGGCACCCCTTTACCTGCGACATACTCGCTGCGCACCGTATGCCCGGGCCCTTTTGGCGCAACCATGAACACGCCGACATTTGCAGGCGGCTTGATCTGTCCAAAATGAATGTTAAACCCGTGAGCGAACATAAGATATTTGCCTTCTGTGAGATTGGGTTTAACGGATTCCTCATAGATTTTCGGTTGAAGTTCGTCGTTTACAAGTATCACGATCACATCTGCCTGTTTGGACGCTTCCGCTGCCGTGGCGACCTTCAAGCCCTGCTCCTCTGCCTTTTTCCACGACTTGCTGCCTTCATACAAGCCCACAATCACGTTGTGTCCGGATTCGTGAAGATTAAGCGCATGCGCATGCCCCTGGCTGCCAAAGCCAATAACCGCGATCGTTTTGTCCGCCAAATACTCTCTGTTACAATCAGACTGATAATACAATTTTGCCACTTTTAATACTCTCCTTTGATAAATGATTATAATTTTCTTGTGTATAATATAAAGCTTTTTAAATCTTCTGCATGGCTGCCGCTTTGCTATCATATAGCTGCGTATCGCCCATTTCTAAAGCGACCATGCCGGTACGCGCCAATTCAGCAATGTCGTATCTCTTCTTATAAATCTCAATACTCTCATTTATGAAAGATATGGTGCCGCTGATCTGAACTGTCACGCATTTTTCACCGATATCCAGCACGATGCCCGCACGTGATTCGATATCTGCCATAAGCTGCTTTTTATCCACGCCATCCATGCTGATTTTGACAAGCGCGATTTCACGAAAGATACCGTCTTCCACGGGGATTTCCTTGATTGCTTTCACGTCGAGAAGCTTATCAAACTGTTTAACCACCTGTTCAATCACCGCATCTTCGGCATACATCACAATCGTGATACGTGAAAGCGCGGGATTGCTTGTGACCCCGACGGTTAGGCTCTCAATATTAAAACCACGTCTGCTGATTAGTCCGGAAATTCTCGACAGGACGCCGGGCTGATTGGACACAATAAATGATATTACACGCTGCATTGCTTCACTTTCCTTTCCGATATAATAAAAAAACCGCAGTCCCCTCCTAATATTTGAAGAGACGCAGCTGTTAATCCAACTCCGCGGTACCACTCATCTTGCCTTTAAATAAAGACCAACTCTAAGACTCTAACAAGCCCCCATTTGATAACGGTATGACCCGACCATGTCTACTGAATTCGACACGCAGCTCCGGAGGGATTCGCCCTGCGCCATGCTGCCGATTTACACCACACACCGGCTCTCTTTAAGTCACGTACGCTTGACCTGTCTCCATCTACGCTTTTATTTATTAAGATTTTAGCAAACATCACCTGTTTTGTCAACACGAGAATCGTTATGATTGAGAATGTTTCAAAAAAATACGGCTCAAGCCGTAAAGACCTGGCCGTATGATGATTTATACACCGCATTCACTCGTGCCTGACTCTTTTATATCAGGCTGTCAAAATACGCAGCGATGTCTGCAAGCTGCTTCTCGGCTTCTTCTTGCTTGTTTGCGCACGCCGCAAAATACGCTTTGATCTTTGGCTCGGTTCCCGAAGGCCGAATGCACGCCCATGCACCGTTTTCAAGCAGAAACCGCAGCGCATTGGTTTTCGGCAAGGAAAGCGCTTGGGTATCCCCCTTTGCGTTTGTTCTCTCACCCG
>QKIQ01000023.1 GCA_003249555.1 Clostridia bacterium
AAAGCAAAGAATTTTATTTCCGTTCTTGAAACCAAGGATATGCTCTATGAGATGATGAAAAAGGCGACTCAGCTCGAATTCTCGGTGACAATCGGACATGAAAACAATGTTCAGGAGCTTTTTGATATGAGCGTCGTGACCGCGACGTATAAAATAGGCGGAAAATCGCTCGGGTCTTTCGGCGTTATCGGCCCGACGCGTATGGATTACGCGAAGGTGCGAAGGTAATTTCAATACTTGGTCATGTAAGCAGCAGCTTAAACAGTATACTTTCAAGTTTTATTGAAACGGAAGATTAAAAGGGGGAGCGAAGCAAATGAGTGACATCGAAAAAGAAAATGTCATAGACGAGAATACGCAGAACAACGATCAGGCTTCAGAAGCTCAAAGCGAAGTTAAAAGCAAAAAGAGTACAAAAGCGGAGAGTGCGAAAGCCGATAAAAAACTCGCTGAAGTATTAAACAAATTGAGCGAAGCGGTAGCCGAACGCGATGACTTTAAAGATAAGTATCAACGTACATTCAGCGAATTCAACAACTATAAGAAGCGCATGGCCACAACCCGTGCAGACGCATATAAAGACGGGCAGTGTGATGTCGTTTCAAAAATCCTGCCGGTGCTCGACAATTTTGAAAGAGCGCTTGAGCATATAGAAGGCGGAGAAGACAGCGCACTGGCGCAGGGCTTTGCGATGGTTTATAAGCAGCTGACCGCTGCCGTCGAACAATTGGGTGTCGAAGAGCTGGGTGCGCCGGGTGATATGTTTGACCCGAACCTGCATCAAGCCATTCAGATGGTGGACACCAATGAAGGCGATGTATCCGGCACGATTGCGGGTGTGGCACAAAAGGGTTACAAAATGGATGACCGTGTGATAAGGCATTGCATGGTCATGGTTAACAAGTAATATATATTTTTTATACAAGGAGGAAAACAGGTTATGGGTAAGATCATAGGAATCGACTTAGGAACGACAAACTCATGCGTGGCTGTGATGGAAGGCGGCGAGCCAACCGTGATTGTCAACGTGGAAGGCAGCAGAACAACACCGTCTGTTGTGGCGTTTTCCAATACGGGTGAAAGATTGGTTGGCAAAGTGGCCAAGAACCAGGCGATCACCAATCCGGACAGAACCATTATCTCGATAAAAAGGGATATGGGCACAGACAGAAAAGTGAGTATCGACGGAAAGAATTACTCGCCTCAGGAAATCAGCGGAATGATTTTGCAAAAGCTCAAAAGTGATGCGGAAGCATACCTTGGCGAAACAGTAACGGATGCTGTGATTACGGTGCCGGCATATTTTACGGACAGCCAAAGGCAGGCCACAAAAGACGCGGGCAAGATTGCCGGGCTCAACGTTCAGCGTATTATCAATGAGCCGACAGCTGCGTCACTCGCTTACGGCATCGACAAAGAAGAAGAACAAAAAATTCTTGTATTTGACCTTGGCGGCGGCACGTTTGACGTATCCATACTTGAGATAGGCGACGGTGTGTTTGAAGTGCTGGCGACCAACGGCAACAACCGCTTGGGCGGAGATGACTTTGATCAAAAGATTATGGACTATATTGTTTCAGAGTTTAAAAAATCTCAAGGTGTGGATGTATCCAAGGATAAAATGGCGATGCAGCGTATTAAAGAAGCTGCTGAAAAAGCCAAAGTTGAGCTTTCGGGCGTGCTTCAGGTCAGCATCAATCTGCCGTTCATCACGGCGGACGCATCGGGCCCAAAGCATCTTGATATGACGTTGACACGCGCCAAGTTTAACGAGCTTACGGCGGATCTTGTGGAACAAACCGCGATTCCCACGCGCAAGGCGCTGCAGGATGCCGGTATTTCCGCATCAAATCTCTCCAAAGTCATTCTTGTCGGCGGCTCCTCGCGTATTCCGGCGGTACAGGAAAAAGTAAAAGAAATCACAGGCAAGGATCCATATAAGGGTATTAACCCGGACGAGTGTGTGGCAATAGGCGCTGCCATTCAGGCTGGGGTGATCGGCGGCGAAGTTAACGACATCGTTCTTCTCGACGTCACGCCGCTTTCTCTGGGAATTGAAACATTGGGCGGCGTATCCACAAAGCTGATTGAAAGAAACACGACGATCCCCACAAAGAAAAGTCAGGTGTTTTCGACAGCGGCGGACGGGCAGACAAGCGTGGAAATTCATGTGCTCCAGGGCGAGAGAGAGATGGCGGCTCACAACAAAACGCTTGGCCGGTTCAATCTGACGGGTATTCCGCCGGCACCCAGAGGCGTTCCGCAGATTGAAGTGACTTTTGATATTGACGCCAATGGCATCGTTCACGTATCTGCGAAGGATTTGGGCACAGGCAATGAGCAAAAGGTCACCATTACCGCATCGACCAATATGTCTAAAGATGATATCGATAAAGCGGTGAAGGAAGCCGAACAATTTGCTGAAGCTGACAAAAAGGAAAAAGAAAAGGTTGAGATCAGAAACAATGCGGACAGCCTTGTGTTCCAAACGGAAAAGACGATCAAAGATTTAGGCGACAAAGTAAGCAGCGACGACAAAGGCAAAATAGAAGCCGAGATCAGCGGCGTCAAGAGTGCGCTTGCCGGTACAGACACGGATGCGATTAAAGAAGCCACTGAAAAGCTGTCACAGGTGTCGTATGAGGTGTTCGGAAAGGTTTATCAGCAGGCCAACGCACAAGCCAACGCAGATGGTGCACAGAGCGGCCCGCAGGGTGGTGCGGAGCAAGCACCGCCGGATGATAATGTTGTTGATGCGGATTACGAAGTTGTTGACGACGAGAACAAAGAAAAATAGATTCATATACATATGATATACCGGTAAAGCCAGAGCGACTCAAAGCGCTTTGGCTTTTCGGGTGTATATTACTTTAATTCTAGGCGGTGCTTAATTTGGCGGAAAAAAGAGACTACTACGAGATTTTAGGCGTAAACAAAAACGCCACGAACGATGACATAAAAAAAGCATACAGGAAGCTGGCCAAGCAACATCATCCGGATGTCAATTCAGATAAGGATTCGGCAACTGAAAAGTTTAAAGAGGCCAGCGAAGCATACAGCGTTCTCAGTGACGATCAGAAACGCAAGAAGTATGACACGTATGGTCAC
>QKIQ01000012.1 GCA_003249555.1 Clostridia bacterium
AAAGAACTTCTTTATCAAAATACACCTCCGCAGCGGTTTGGAAAACGATGCTAATAATAAAAAGTATAAAAATAAAAGCTGAAGCTGTCAAGAGCGCTTCATGCATACCATTATTTTGCTTTAATGATTTTAATGAACGCTACGTACGTTTATATTTTTTTCAACATTATATATATGATTAAAAAGCCTTGCGCACAGCCTTCAATAATCAAATAATGTATTCAGCCACAATGTCGTTATTTCCATTATTTCACACGTAGACATCTCACGCGAAAATCGGGTTGACTTTTTGCTTCTATATGTTATAATCACATTTGCGACAAAAAATATGCGAGGGTGGCGGAACCGGCAGACGCGCACGTTTGAGGGGCGTGTGGTATATACCGTAGGGGTTCAAGTCCCCTTCCTCGCACCAATGTTAAACGCCTTAACAGAGGCGTTTTTCTTTTGCTGAAAATCTCAAAGTACACGCAGAAGTACACACTTCATGCAAAAAGTACCCGTTTTTCCTCTGCTCGCAACGGAGTAGAGCCGCCGCCAGATCCATGCCCGCCGCCAGCGTACAACTGCGCCGGGTGAAAATATAAAAGCCCTTGTGTTCGGCCATCTCCGGATCTTGGAGGGCTTACTTGCAAGAGCGTATTAACTGGTAGACCGCCGCCGCTAAACGCGCTCCGATGGGCGCAACAGGGTCTTGGTGCAAATATAGCACATTTTAATCTAGCACGCAACCACAGGAGCCCCGCGCCGGGCAGCGGTACTAAGGGCGGCGGCGATAGAAAGCGTAAGTCTGCGGATACAAGCAAAGTAACAAAAATTAACGCTGCAGTATGCTCAACAAATACAACGATTTTTATAATACTATCGAGTTTCGACCATGAGACCTTTTGGTATTGCCGGGGCATCCCTGTCCCGTTTAGACCTTAGGTATTGCCGGGGCATCCCTGTCCCGCCTGAGCATCCCTGCCCCATCATAGGCCATGAGTTTTGACAAGGCATCCCTGCCTCATCTGAGAACGCATAGTTTTGTCTGGGATTCCGCCCCGTCTGTTTTACGTCGTTGGCATCGACGGTTGCCAGCTTCTTTACGCCCATACTGACGTAGGCCTGTGCCAGCTTCTTTACGCCCATACTGACGTAGGCAATCCCGCTATCCTTGCCGCCCAATTATGGGCTCCGGCCAGTCCCGGTATTGCGGTGCGCTTTGTTTTGTTCCGTGCGCAACGGATAACTGTATTATAGCGTAAGTTCGTTGCAAATGCAACAAAGATTGGCGGCGGCGGGGTTTAAGGGATCACCCTTAAAAAAGAATTTGAGAGACCAAATTCAGTGCTTGCTAGACCAATGCATGAACACATGTCTCAAAACACAGGTCAAGTTATGAGCTCTTTAATCGATCAATCAGCCGCCGCGCGAAATCATCAGCCTCTTTCTCTTTTGCCGTGGCATAGTCCTCTCTACACTGTTTCCGGTTAAACAAATTGCCAACACCCTTGTGAAGACAGGAGTGCCCGAGCTCATGCGCTAAGGCGAAATTTTTCAGCGGAAGAGACTCCACGTGCCGGCTTAAGGATATAACCTCCACGCCGCCGCCAAAGCAATACCAGAGGCCATTCACCCCATCGGGTAAAGGCGCGTTTTCTTCGAGAAATATGCCCCTCTTCTTTGCGTATTTGCACAGTACCCTGTAAATCATGGTATCATTCATTTTGATTTCCTTCCTGCCTTTTTGGGCAAAAACATTGAATTTTGGGTGCACTAAACTGGCGGCGGCGCGTCGGCCAGCGCAAAGCATAGATTTAATGAGTGGCTGTTCTTGATCTTGTGAAAGGGTGATGTGGAGGCAGTTTTGCACTGCCTAGACTTAAAATTTTGTGTTGCGAGTTATGCGGCCACGACGATCCTCAGGCCGTAGCGTAGACCCATGAAACCGCCGACGATCTTCACCGCCGCCGCTCTGATAATCACGCCGTTATCTATGGCTGGGGCCACCGTGGCGGCGGCTCCGGTGGAGAGGTATCCCATTTTGTAAGCTCTCGAACTTCCCACGCTGACGTAGACCGCAATTGCATTAGAGTCCACCGGGTTGTCCCATTCTCTGACGAGCTGAACACGCACGCTCTGTGGGGCATAGCGCTCAAGATGTCTGATGGCCTCTTGGCGGCGGCCATACGTGACGCCGTTTACCTTCTCCAGTGCCCGACCTTTTACAATAGCCCACGCGTTGCGGAACGCTTCACTACGGCTCATTCCCTTGGTGCGGTTTGCAATCTGACATACTGTGCTTTTCTGATTCTTCATGGCGGCGGCTCCTTTTCTTTATCTTTATGTATTTATTCTACACCATAATGTAGATTTAGTCAAGACTATTCTAAAGAAAATCTACAGAAAAATGTATATTTTATATTGATTTATGTAGAATAACATGCTAAAATAACCAGAAAAGGAGGATGGGATTGATGGCGTTTTCGTATAATAAGCTTTGGAAGATTCTCATTGATAGAGGGATGACAAAAGAACAGTTCCGGCTGCAGGCCGGGCTTTCGCCTACGACAATAGCGGCAATGGGGAAAGGCGAGGGTATATCGCCCAAGGTGCTTGGCCGCATCTGCGAAGCGCTTGAAGTGCAGCCTGGTGATATTATGGAGTATGCAAAAGCTCAAGATTAATGGTCGCACGATGCCCGCCGCCGCAATGTAGTACTTCGCGCTGGCGGCGGCTGTGATCAGAGCACTACCTATTTGACCTCAAATTGGAAACATGCTATATTAAGCATAAATTGATATTGCTTTGCGTAGCTGATGAAACACCCCAATGTACTGAAAAGCGCAGCGGCTATGTGTGCTTTTATTGAAACTATGGCGCCCGCTTCATCTTTGACTGCATTCCACCCTAGACATAAAAGATTTGAGGGTTATCAGTATTTTCTTATGCAAAAATTCGGTAAAAAACAATCTTACGGGGTGCATGAGTATGAACAATTTTCGTCTTGATACCGTAGAGGAAATAAATTCGATTACAAGAAAAGAACTCAGGCGTGGCGTAGATATGCTTGACAGCATTGAATATGTACTTCAGCGCAAAGCCACCGAGCACAAGAAGAACGGTCGACTGGACTTGGCTATCGAGTGTTTAAGAAAATCAAATGAATTAATGCCTCACGCGGAAATGTCGTATTCGGCAAAAGACTATTTGAGATTGATAAAATTTCTGGAAGAGGACAAACAGTTTGAAGCTGCGGACATTGAAGAGGCTCGGCTGAAAAGCCAGCTGCCTGAAGTGTTCGATCCTTCACTTGCGAGAAAAATAGTTTTCGATCAAACAGTACAACGTATGCAGGAATCAGGTTCAGACCTATTGGAGATTTCGGAGAGCGCCTTTACATGTGCAGATTGCTCGTGTCTGCAAGGGCGGGTATTTAGCTATTCCGGTGCAGACAGACGCTTCCCGGCACTTCGGAAAGTATAAAACAAGGCAAAATCCACGACGACTGCGGCCTTTCTTTTTACGTTTTTAATGAACGATTTGCGCTCGATCACGATTTAAAAAAGCATTTAAAAAGAGCTAAACTACCGCTCAAAGGTGATTTCCGCACCGCTGAGCAAAGAGCTCTCTATGAGGCGACTGTCAAAGAGCGAAAATTGAAAGAAGAAACGGAATTAGAATATCGGTGGATCATTCGTTATCTTACACCTCTCGCGCCAAAATCATTAAGTGCTTATAGCCATATGAAAAATAGCAATTCTAATAAATACCAAGCATTAATCGCGGCAGCCAAGGAGAAGGGGCTATCAATTAATTCTTAGATAATCAAACGGTAGAAGTGAGGTGTGTTCTGGTGCCTAAAGTCTACAAAGTGCCTGAGGCTGCTGAGGCTCTCAACGTCTCAACGCGCACAGTCTATGAGTACATCTACCAGGGCAGACTCCGCGCCGCAAAGATAGGGAACAAATGGGCCATTAGGCCGGCGTGGTTAGATGCGTTTATTGAGTCGTGTGTTGTCACGATGGCGGCGGCCGATAAAGGAGAGACACCTTGACACCGATCACTTTACCGCTTGAGTCCACAATCACGCTCCATAATAACGGACAGCACACCGTTGAGCATCACACTTTTGTCACGGGTGAAGTTGGGCAAGAGTTCGTGGAGGCCGTGTTCAGGTTGGCGGGCGGGAGCGTGGAGGAGAGCATAAGGCAAATCGACGAGAAGTACACAAGCAAAAAGGGCGGCGGGACTCGATAAAAAAGCTGAAATCTGCAAGGATTTGTTATTCGCCATTTTATGAATCCGCCGTATAAAGATGCATCCTTGCATCCGTGTGCATCCTTGCATCCGGCAGCATACCTCGGGTTTCTGACATAAGCGTTGCGTTGCAGTCTGGATTGCTGCAACGTTGCAGCTCGGCTTGAACCGAGGCGTAGGCGTCCGCGCTGAGTCTGATGCAGTGCTTTTCGCTATAACGGGCTCTGGCCGCCACGTCGCGCCACTGTAGGCCCTCGAAATACCTAAGCCGCACAATCATCCTCTGGGGCTCGGTTAGGCGCTGTATAGCTTGCTCCACTGTCCATATCTCGTTTTCAAGTGATGTTCCTGCCGCGAGTAAAGAGCTCTCCCGTTCCTCGAGCAGTACCATGTTACGCCGCAGCTTATCTGCTCGATCGCCGCCGCTGCTTTCGCTTAGTACGCGATTACCCGCCGAGAGAATATACTCGATCAGCGCGATGCGTTCTCCAATAGAGTTCAAACGTGACCGGGCAGAGTTCAGGTTGTCCAAATTGGTTGCCATCTTCTAGCCTCTATGATATGATGAAATTGAAATTGCTAGATAACACCATATCTTGAGCCGTCGGGGGACGGCTTTTTTGTTTTCCGGGTTATTCTTTGCGGCGGGGGTTTTGCTTCTTCCAACGTGCCGGGCAGCTGGCTTAGTATGGCCGCGGTTGGATCTCATCAATCCTCGTCGCGATTTCCTCCCGTCGCATAGCAGCCAACTCTACTGCGCTATTCCACGAAGCCTGAAAGCTCTGCAGCGTTACATGACGGTACAGAGGCGTATCGTATTCATCCCATAGCCGCCGCAGCTCCCTGTCGCGGCGAAGAGAGGTCATGGCTTTTTTGCTCTCGTTAATTGCCGCATTGAAACCGGCGGGATCCTCGGTATACGCTATGCCTTCAAAATACCGGTTACGGATTACATCACGCTGCTTTCCCGGGAGCCGGTCTACTGCCGCTCGAACGATCCGCTGCATGTCCTGAATCTCGGCCGCCTGGGTCGGATCGATCGCGTCATCATCTCTCAACACATCACCGCGGGTGAGGTCCTCGGTGCCGGGCAGGGGCTCGTCCAGGGATATGCTTCCGTTATGCGCTCTACGGGCTCCGTCAAGGCCTATAAGCCGCCGCATTGCTTGGCGAAGATACAGCACCAAGTATGTTATAAAAGCGCCCTTGTTTTCGTCATAGCCGTTCACAGCCGCCGCCAGGGCGATGTAGCTGGTCTGTGCAAAGTCATCAAGATCGATTGCTGGCGTAAGCCTCAAGCTGTCATATCTCATTGCCAAGCGGTAGATCATGCCTCTGTTCTGCTCATAGAGGTCTTTCATGTAGTGTTGCTGGCCGCGGCGGATCAACTGTACTAATTCCTCGTTTGACATTGCTATCCCTCCGAAAGTGCCGTATAATATGTGTGCGGCGGCGGCTCTTCCGGGGGCTGCTTTTTCTCTGCGCTCAAAACGTTATTATTAAAAACCTTTTGTGGCTTCTTTGTACCGCAGCACGCATAGACTGTTCCCGGCATACTTAAGTGCCTCTTGCGCACGATAAAGATTTGTAATAGTCTCTTCGAATTCCGCTGAAAGAGGTTCGATGCGCGTGCATTTAGCCTCAAGAC
Source organism: Clostridia bacterium (assembly GCA_003249555.1). Lineage (GTDB taxonomy): Bacteria > Bacillota > Clostridia > Christensenellales > SZUA-584 > SZUA-584. Next base: position 5,891 of record QKIQ01000012.1, read on the forward strand.
TTTGAACAAGGAGAAAGAAATAAAGGCGCTGCTGCTCCGCCTCCCAAACAGTGCTCGGTTTTTGCTTCTCGGGATCAAATCTAAAATTACTCACGTGTGTTCAACTCCTTTCTAAATCTACACTTCATACAAAATACACTCAGATTCTATAGGTTATGTGTTTTAGGGGATTTAGGCTGTTATCCCCGGCTGGTATAACCTCTAAATTGCCTATTATTTATATATATATTTATAGGTGTAGTATCTGTATATATTGTAGAAACCCATTTAATTACGGGGTTTTCTCAGCCTACACTTTTTCTACACTTCCATTAAAGCGTAGTACCGGCACACCTACAGTTTGTAGGTTTGATACTTTTCTAAATCCTCTTTGGCAACCGTAGTCCGGGCCCATCTGAGTGGGGTATGTTCGTTCCCAACCCGGCAGCTCAGCCAGCAATTGATTTATCTGTCTCGCGTCTCGTTGATTTAAATCGCCTTTGTTCTTCAAAAGGGCTTCGCACCATATTTCAATCGCGCAAACTTTGGTGCGCTCTACAATCTTTGTCTCGTTGCGCATGCCGCCGTACCAATAAACGCGCCGCTGCTCAAGTGAGTAAGTGTACCAGTCCTCGGGAATAAGATGATCAACAAACTGCTTTATGATGGCTTCCCATGGATGGGTTTCTCTGTGACTTTCTTGGGCTTCATAAGCGGATACTGCCAGCTTGTCGGATAAGTATAGCGGCTCACCTAGCTGCCAGGCAGTAAACGCCTCGGCCCAAATTTGATCACGTTCGGTGTCCAAGTCCTCGAAGACGCTTTTTGTACGTGGTATCTGATCAATGTCAATGGGCCAAAACCGCCGCCCCCCGGTCGGGTCCTGAAGGCAATTGAGATGATTCGTAGTACCGAAAAAGACGCACTGCCGTTTGTGGGTTTCAGAGAAACGACCATAGGCAGCTCGAAAGTGATCTTCGGTTTTGCTAAGGAAGCTTTTGACGGCACCTATCTCAGATCTGTTCATGGCATCCAGCTCGGCAACCTCAAGTATCAGCTTGCCTTGAATACTCTCCATTGCTTCCTTGCCTTCAAAAGATTTGATGCTGTCGGAGAACCACTGCCCGCCCATTTTTGAAAGGATAGTCGATTTACCGCGACCTTGCTTTCCAACAAGAATGAGCATTGTATCGTATTTGCATCCCGGAACCGTGACGCGGGCCGCCGCCGCCGCAAACGCTTTTCGTGTAACCGCCCGCGTATATTCCGTGTCAGCTGCACCAAGGTAGTCAATAAAAAGCCGGTCGAGACGAGGTAAGCCGTCCCAAACAAGGCTTGAGAGATATTCTTTTACGGGATGGAATGACCTTAACGATGCACTGGCAATGAAGGCGGCATTTATTAAAGGCATTGATTTGAGCTTCAGGAGCTTTTCTATTTCAATAAATAAGAACGATGAATCCTTATCGCTCCACCGACGCGGATAATCGTCTTTACACCACGGTAAAGGCCCTGCCACTATAATCGCATGTGAGAAATCATCATAGCGCACTTTGCCTTTAAACCGTGGATCGTTATCCAATACTATCTGAGCATTCTCGGCTGTCTTTTCGAAAATGCCTGTTTCGCTTTTCTTAAGCAGAGCCATCCAATCTGATGCAGTTTCGCCGTCGACATCTTGAAATGCTGCAACCGCCGCCTCGTATCTTTCGGCATTAACTGCCGCCGCAATCGTCGTATCAGACGCGGCGAGCTGGCACATCTGTGTGAAACTCGGCAGCCTGTTCGTTGGCGTGCCTGCCGCAGCCTCATCGTCGAGGTCACCGAACTTATGCAGGCGTACCAGGTCGAAAGCATTGACCAGGCGACCGCTGCACGGATCTGTCGCGTGATGGCTGTAGAGGAATCTGGCATCATCGTATATGACCGCGCCCCCCGCTGTGCTGCCGCCAGTGTAAGTGTAGCGTCCCGGGATATCAGTCGGCTCATAAACACCAGGCAGAAATTTGTCCAGGGCGGTATATATGTCATAGGTCTTGCAGAACGCGCCGACGACGCCGGTCTTGTCCAGCGGATCGCCTTGCTTCTGCGCGAGCTTGACATACTGCTGCTCGGTGCCCGGCACCTGCGGCCACTCCGCCACGTTGCGCCAGTCCGTGTACAGGGCGAGCGTGCCGCCCACGTCCAGCATCGGCTTATCGGCTGCGTAATAGACATACTGGCTGTCAGCGTTGCAGCTCGGCCAGTACATGAGGCGCGAGGCCTCGAAGGTGGAAGGGTCACACAGCTCAAGGCCGATCAGCTGCGCCATCTTGCGCGCCAGCGGCTCATATTCGTCCGCTGTGCATGTCCGGTAAAGCGGCAGCAGCACGCGCAGTCTCGGCTTTGCTTCATGGTGCTTGCGCGTCGAGTAGACGCAGTATGCGCAGCTGAGAGCCTCAAGACGCTTGAGCGTGTCTGCTGTGCCGCCTGCGGGGATATTGTCAAGGTCAAGTGTGATCACGTCCCTGCCGGTGACCGCGTTCGCTTTGCGCCTGTTGCCCATCAAGCTCCCAGCCACGAATCCCCCAACATCTTTCAGATCATCCTGCTTAGCCTTCGGCAGCGCGAGGTATTGGTCGAGTGAATCAACGCCGCGCACCGGTGTCTTGAGACGCTCGACGAGCTCTGACCACCACGGTGTAGAGGGCATCCACTTAGTAGCTTTTCTACTGGAGCCTGTTGATATTACTATCTGTCTATCGTATGTCACAGTGACACCGCCTCGCCCAGTTTCGGAATCACACCCAACGGCGCGCGTCCGTTTTTCGGAAAGACGATATGCATCTTCTCATATGGGATGCTGAGTAGATCCAAAATGAAATACATATCATCCAAGTCCCAGGGAGATTTTCCTGTGATTCTCGAGCTGACATAGGATAAGCTGACGCCCATCTGTTCAGCCAGATAGGTTTGTTCAATTCCGGCGGCGGTCAGGTATCCGCGTAATACTCGGTATGTCTTTGCCATATAGCTGCTCACCCCACTTTTTCGAGTTCAATGATCTCCTGTACTTCTACGCCCAAAGCCTCTGCCAATTTAGCGGCGGTTTCTTCGCTACAGGTTTTTCCGCATTTTACAGAGGACACAGTGACTCTGGAAACGCCCGAGATTTCTGCTAAGCGTTTTACCGAGAAGTCTTTACGAGTGAGAGCAATTATAAATTTTACACGATCAATTCTCAAAATATCACCCCTCAATCATTTGATTGTAAGAAAATAATAGCACAATCAAATGATTCAGTCAAACCATTAATTAAATCTTTTGCTTTTATTTTTGCAAAGGTCGTGATACACTAAAAAAGAGGTGATTTTTATGACTGCGGGTGAAAGATTGAAGTCTATTCGAATCGAAAAGGGGATGACGCAGGAAGAGCTGGCGGCGTTGCTTGGGGTTTCCTATCAGGTTATTAGTCAATACGAGAGAGATCTTCGCAAACCCAAATACGAGACCGCAATTAAACTTGCTGATGCCCTCGGTGTTTCACCGCGACACCTCTTTTTAGGACCATCCGACCCCGACATGGAGTATGAACGGATCTGCGATACACTGAATGCAGCAGGATTTAGAATTGAAGAATCCACCATGGCAGATGAATTTAATGTCTCTGATGCTGACGGGGAATTAGAACCTGAAAGAATTAAATACAGTAAATTGGCAGATATCATACCCGTTATCCTTAAAGATGCGGAAAAAATAAAGGCGGAGTATATTCGCAAACGTATAGAACTAGAGCTGTTTTGGCCTAAAGGAACGTGGATAGAGCATACTACGCTCTTTAGCCCAACGCACAGAGGTGATAACAATGAGAATGAATGAAGCGAAGTGGATAGAGTCCCGCCGCCGCTGGCAGATAAACGTTCAGCAGGACGGTGAGCGTAAAACATTTACCAGCTCCACGGAGGGCAGGAAGGGTAAGATTGAAGCGGAGAAGAAAGCAGACAAGTGGCTCACATCTCGAATGGCCACCGATAAAATGCGCTTTGAGCAGCTATGGAAAGACTTCCTGCAGGAAAAGAAAGATACCACCGGATCCGCAAACCATAAGAAGCTGGAGCAGCTGGGCCGGTTGTGGCTGCTGCCCACGCTCAAACATAAACGAGCCGCCGCCATCACCGAGCAAGAATGGCAGGACTGCATTAACGCGGCATTTAAGAAAGGTCTCTCAAAGCGAACGTGCGAGAGCATCCGCGCCGTGATCACATCATGCTGCCGGTATGCCCGTAAACGAAAGCTTCCCGTGGAGCAGCCCATTGATCTAACCATTCCCCGTAACGCACCGGTGGGGGAAAAGTCAATTCTGCAGCCGGACGATCTCAAGAAATTATTCGCGGTGGATTACATAACGCTCTATAAAAAACAGACTCCGTGTTTCTTCATACACGCCTGGCGCTTCTTGGTGCTGACCGGGCTCAGGCGCGGCGAGTTGTGCGGCCTCCGCCACGAGGATCTGCAGGATGGCGTAATATATCTTAAGCGCTCGGTAAACTCGCTGGGCGAGGAAACCCGTGGGAAGAATGAGAACGCCCGCCGCTATTTTGCTCTCTCGAAGCACGCGCAAAATGTCCTCGATGAACAGGCGCAGATGCTCAAAAAGCGCGGCGTGATTTCGCCGTGGTTGTTTCCAGATGAAGAGGGGCGGCGGCTTGATCCAAACCATCTGTTTAGAAAATGGCTCACGTATGGATCCCAGCACAGTATTAAATGCACATTACATGAAATGCGGCACACTCTGATATCTGTGGCAAAGGCGGACGTGCCAGAGCAGCTGCTAAAGCGCGTAGTCGGCCACAGCAAAAGCATGGATACATTCGGTGTCTATGGACATGATGTTGACGGAGAAATACAGCGCGTGGCCTCTTTGCTTGACGATACTTTTGACAAGCTGCTGAGCTGAGTACACACTAAAGTACACGCTTCGAATATTTTTTCGGCAATATTGAAAAGTGTCTTGGCACAAAAAGCGGCGGTTTTATGCGGCATACAATATCAAAAATTCGTGGTAAAAATGTTCGAGGGGGATTCAAGTCCCCTTCCTCGCACCACAAAACCACGTTTAGATCGTGGTTTTTTTATTGCTTATTTTCTTGGTTTTTCACTTAAACAATCAACTATCTATATGATAAATGCCGCTTGACATTCAATGGTTGAGTTCAGCCTGAAAACATGATATCGTTATTGTTCAAGTGATATCGCATAGGAGAAAATATGTATAACGATCTGTTTTCAATTGGAATAGTCACCATACACGGATATGGCGTGATGATCGCCATCGGATTTGTTTTCGCCATTGTCATGAGCTATTTTCGGGCCAAGGCATATGGGCTGAGAAAAAACGCGATTATAGACATCGCGCTCTTGGCGATGATTTTTGGGTTTTTGGGTGCAAAGCTGCTTTATGTGTTCGTCGAATACGAAGCGTTTTTTCTAAGGCCGCTGTCGGTG
>QKIQ01000071.1 GCA_003249555.1 Clostridia bacterium
TCGGATCAAGGTGTGACCAAAATAATCTTCAGAATATATTGCAACCTTAAAAAAGACTGCTGATTTGTCTTAGTCTTCACTATTGAAAAGGATGCTGTAAATCTGTTCTTTCGTCGGCCAAGGTTTTCTCCTGTGGAGCATGCTATGACAATTTGAGCAGACCATTATTAAATCTTCAATTTTTGTTTTTTCTCCATCTTTCATTTGGGAAACTGGTTTAATGTGATGTGCTTCAATGAATCCATCTCCAAGTACACCATATTTTCCAGAGAAAGTCATTTTACATATCGAGCAAGGCAATGATCCATTATTCTCGACTTTGTGTCTTTCCTTTGCTACTCTAATAAGTTCATGATTCCTTTCTCGGCATAAATGTTTTTTGAGATTTTGCCGTCCCTCTGAAAAACCTCCATCATCTTGAGTGGTATCCATGTTATCTTCGGTGACCTTAAAGTTTCTTATTCCCCATACCCCCTTGCCTTTGCCGTGAACACTATAAAAAACATCTTCCTTATCACTAAAATTTTCCGAGTCGCTTGAATTGACCTCAAGTGCGTTCCTAATAACCGCTCTAAATGTTGTAGGAATTTCTTTATCAGTGTTTCCTTTTACTTTTGTATAAATTTCGTCAAGTGCGGCTTCGCCACCCAACTGCGTTAAAGCTCTTATAATTTCATCACGCCACTTCACTTAATAGCCTCCTAACTTGATGATTTTAGCGATATTATATCAGAATTTTTATCGTATATTTGCATATCCCTTTTCATATTACTAATACATTTAAGCTCCCATACCTCTTATATTTTTGAGCAAGCCTCTATCATAATTTAATTTGTCGAATACATTATCCATTTCCAGCAATACAACAGCCGAAAAGCATCAACTCCTAGATTTTGTTAAAGGTGTAAGAGGTCGCCATACTATAATGTTACACTTTGTATCTCAAATCTGTGAACTTCCTGCTACGAATCCGTAAACACTCATCTGCGAGATTTTGCAAAAGATAGCTTCATTCCTAATCATTCAATAAAAAATTTCTAAAAAATCACAGCTTTATATAGATAATAGAAATGATTCCTGCATATTGCTGCACAAGCGGCAACACCCTGCCCCATCCCTTCGTGAATTGACCCTGTAGCGAGCACGGTGCTATACTGTAGCCAGTTTTATGCGAAACATCCGCCGGAAACGCAAAAGAAAGAAGCTATGCTTCTCAAAGCAGTCGCGTTCGGCAGGAAAGGAACCTCGTTTGATGACCAATCGAACCAAACCCGCGCTCGCGATTTTGCTTTCGTTTTTAATTGCACTTGCTATGACCGCCTGCGCGCTGCCCTCGCCCGTGCCCGTTGACGACGGCGCACCTACGGTCGCGACCGACTTTACCCCGAGCGAGACCACGACGGTGCAAACCGAAAGCGGTTACGCGGTCGACACCACGGACATGATGGGCAACGCCGTGCGCCTCTCCGCGTTTCCGGAGCGCATCGTCGTGCTCGATCCTGCTGACTGCGAAATCCTTTTTGCCATCGGCGCGGGGCCAAACGTCGTCGGCCGTTCGCTGACGTGCGACTATCCCGCGGAGGTCAACCTCCTGCCCTATGCCACCGCTAACGGCAAGAATGACCCGGATATCCTGCTGCTGCGGGAGCCGCAGCTCGTCATCATGGGTGTGGAGGATGCCGCGGATACGGATCTCGTCGACACGCTGACCGCAAGCGGCGTCGCCATCGTCGTCACCAACGTGACCGACGTCAACAACATGTACGGCGCAATCTCGCTGCTTGGCGCGGTAACCAACCATGTTTCGGAAGCAAACGCGCTTGTGTCCAAGATTGTCACCGCTGTTGGTGCGATGCAGACCAAGGTCTCCGAGCACAACGACACCGTCTATCTGGAACTCACACCACTGAAAGAGGGCATGACGACCCTCGGCGGGGCGACGTTCTACTCCTCCATGATCGCGCTGATGGGCTATCACAACGAGTTTGAAGATCAGGAAGGGTTGATCAGCGTCACGCAGGATCAGGTGGTCGGCCGCTCGCCGGATGTCATCCTCACCGCGGAGAAAGAGCCTCTGCCGGATGCCGTCTCAACCACGCCAGACCCGGCTGCGACACCCGACCCGGAGGTCGATGCGCTGCACGGCAAGGCGGAGATTCTCGCGCGGAGCGAATGGTCGACCGTTGACGCAATTGCCAACGGTAGGGTCTTCTATTTTGACCCCGCGCTGATCACGCTCGCTGGCCCGCGCATGATCGAGGGTTTGGACGCGCTCTATACGCTGCTTTATCTGAACACGCAGCCGGAGTTCAAGTAACTAATTAAATCACAAAACATATACAAAACAGAACAACGCTCCGGCAAGCCGGAGCGTTGTTTATGTCGAATTTGTCCTTCTCGTTATGCAATTGCCGTGAAGGCTTCCTTGTCCATACCACAGACGGGGCAAACCCAATCTTCAGGCAGGGCTTCAAACGCGGTGCCCGGGGCTACCCCGTTATCCGGATCGCCTACCTCGGGGTCATATACATAACCGCAAACGCATTCATACTTCATTCTACACAACACCTCCTGCTTGATATTGAACCAGCTGGCCGTTTTCATACGCAAGGATGCGCGTCGGCAGTTTCGTTCTTGTTTTAATATAGCAAATTCATGTTGTAAACACAAGTGAATTTACTGTGATTCTGTTGCTGTCAATTCAAGATTGTTGTTCAAAGCTACTACTCTTCTTAGCAAAGATTATCAACATTTCGTAGGTAACCTGCGCTCTATAGATAAAAAACAGGCGGCATTTCTGCCGCCTGTCTGCGCTAGGCTTATTGCTTACCGATGCTGCGGTAAACGTCTTCGTAATAGGTCACGATTTTATCGTCCGCCTGCCAGGTGTCCAGCTGAGTGTTCCAGAGCGTGTCGCCGTTCACGGCGATCACAGCGGCCTTGACGGCGTCATACACATCCGTCAGGGTCTTCTCGCCCGCGGCTTCGCTGCCGACCAGCTGGAGGATGTAGAAGATATCGT
>QKIQ01000037.1 GCA_003249555.1 Clostridia bacterium
TTTGCCATGCCAATGAGCTTTGCAACCGCTATGGGCTCGATACCATCGGTGCCGCAAACGCGATATCTTTTGCGATGGAAGCGTATGAAAGAGGCATCCTCACAGAGGAACAGCTAGGGTGCAAGGCGCGTTTCGGAAATGCGGACGATGTGATTACCATCTTAAAGAAAATGGCGTTTCGTGAGGACTTCTGTGCGTTATTAGCCGATGGAACAAGAGTCGCCGCTGAAAAACTGGGCGGTATTGCCTCAGAATTTGCTGTCCAGCAAAGAGGCATGGAATTCCCTGCGCACGATCCTCGTTATGCCGACAGCATCGGGCTGCAGTATGCGGTCAGCCCGCGCGGTGCCTGCCACCTTTCCGCCAATAGTCACGGCGAGGAATACGGCGGTGCGTATGGCGGCTACGGATTCAGCGAACCGATTAAGCTTAAAAACCACTCCGCTGATAAAAAGCCGGAAATGAACGTGGCGCTTGAACACATCATGTGCCTGTGCGACTCAATGACATGCTGCAAGTTCCTGCTCGGCGGAATCGGCGATGCCACCTGCGAGCTTTTCCTGTTCTGGCTAAACTGTATCACCGGATGGGATCTTGACAAAGAAGAGCTCATTAAAATCGGCGAGCGTATCTTTAATTTGAAAAGAATGTATCTAGTGCGAGACGGCCAGTCCCGCAAGGACGATAAGCTTCCGCCAAGAATGCGCAAGAGAAGAATGACCGGCGGGTCTGCCGACAACATTCCGGATATCGACGGTATGTTGGATCGTTATTACGAGCTGCGGGGATGGGATGAATTCGGCATTCCCACCAAAGAAACGCTCGCTCGCCTTGATCTTCTGAATACATTATAGAAACACAAAAACCTTTGCACCGCGATTTGATGCAAAGGTTTTTTATTTACCAACATAAGCCTTATGTGCCCATTCTTTTCTGTTTGATTATTGTGTTAAGCAGATCGTTGTTTTCTTCCATCAGCCGGCATAAAACAGCGGCAAAACGGACAACGTGTCCCCATCCTTCAGCACGTATTCTTTGGACTGTTTTATATCATTGACGAGTAATGAATAACCCATCTTTGAATCTTTTACCTTGGTGCTCAAAATCAGCTGTTCAATCGTTTGACCGTCAGCCTCCACATTCCAAAAACCGTTCTCATCTTCCTCGGGCATGAGGTTTCCAAAAGGACCTAAAAAAACAACTTTTACCATATCACACACTCCATCATTCAGCATACTCAAAATCTATTAAACCGGGTTTGTCACATCAATTTCTCAAAACACTCATTTCCACCCGGTACACAGTCTATTTTAATATAACCGTATTTTACAATCAAGCACACAAATCCAGCATACCTTACCCAAATCGCTTATGCACCCCGCAGTTCGGATCAATCTTCACGTCAACATTCCGCGTTGTCGCGTGATGACCGTCGTACTGAAGAATTTTGCCGCAAAGAGCAGACTCAAGGCCCAGAATCATGCGGATGCACTCGTTTGCCTGTATCATGCCAATGATTCCCGCCGTGACGCCAATCACGCCCATCGGCGCCTTGGCCTCTCCCTCACGGTAGCCCATGCACTCAAGGCAGGCACAATTTCTTTTTACAACCGTCGCAAATCCGTAGAACCCCTCTACCCCTCCTTCCACAAGAGGAATGCCTTTCTTCATGCATGCGCTGTTCATGATCAGCCTGGTTTTGGCATTATCCACACAATCCACAACCATATGAATGCCCTCAAGCATTCTCTGTGCATTTTCTTCACTGACGCGTTCAAATAGCGCGTCGATTTTAATATCTGGGTTTTGGCGGATTAAAGACTCTTTGGCCATCAGCGCTTTTTGATTACCGATACAGTCGGGGCCATATAAAAACTGCCGGTTTAAATTGGATTCGCTGATCACATCATCGTCAGCAATACGCAAAAATCCGACTCCGGCACAGGCAAGATACGTCAACACCGGACATCCAAGCCCGCCGGCACCAACGACCAATACGCGCGCGTCCTTGAGCTTCTTTTGTCCGCCAGGCCCAATTTCATCCATCAGCGCCTGTCTTGCGTACCTTGACTCCATATCAATGTCTCCTTATTAACATATATGCATCACTGCCGCCATTTTGCGCCGGCTGTGTCTCACAGGCTTTATGGGCAACTAAGCAGCCCTTCAGACCACAGACATGCACCGCACGTCGGCTTTATGTTGCCGAAGCAATCCGTTTCGTTTGCCTCGGGATACGAGCAATGGCCGCAATTCATGCAGGGAGAAAATGAAAACTCCAATACCCTTTCCCGAAACTGAACGTAATCGTCAGATTCCCAAATATCCTTTAGACCTGATTCGTTTATATGACCGAAAGAATGATGATACACTTTTCTTTCCGTATCTCCCAGTACCGTTGTCCCGTTATGCAGCAGCGCCATACATGGGCTCACTTCACCGTCGCTTCTTACAAATGATGTCCCTTCGTTAATAAACGGACAATACTGTGAACGCCGCGGTACGGGCACACCGCAAACCTTCAGGTTGAAATTCATTCTTGAAAACAAACCCGACAGCCCTTCCTTCACTTCCGGCAGGTCAAAATCCATATAGGGTATGTCAATAGTTGGACGTCCGCTTCCAAACACATCGGACCCCACCGACATACTTAACGTCCTTTGATAAAGCGACGCGTTCCACGCCTGCTTATCCGACGGATACAAATTAGATACATTGACATCGCTGATACCGTATCTTCCGATAAAATAGGGCAGCGCGGCAAGCTGCGACACATTGCTTTTTGTGGCAACAAAGGTAATGCCAAGCTTTATAGCAGAGCGATTGATATGCCGCACACGGTTAAAGATTTTCAGATTTTCCAGTATGCTTTCCGCCATCGGATGGCCCATGCCGTTTTTATCAGCAGGCTCCAGCGTATCCATCGAGACCCAAAGTCTATTAAGCCCGGCATCCATTATATCTTTGGATAAGCTTTCGGTG
>QKIQ01000079.1 GCA_003249555.1 Clostridia bacterium
ACTACAATATGCCGAAGAGCAGCAGCTTCCAGACTTGGATGACGAAGATCCGTTCATCGCCACGATCTTTGAGTTTGTGCGGCCGTCTATAGATAGTGATAGGGCTAAATGGGAGGCTCGCCGTGAAGTCAATCGTGAGAACGGAAAAAAAGGCGGTCGGCGCAAAGCGACTGAAAGCGAAACAAACCCAGAAGAAACCCACAAGAACCCATCGCAAAAAAATGAAAGCGAAACAAACCCAAAAGAACCCGATAACGGAGAACGGATAACGGATAACGGAGAACGGAATAAAAATAAAGATATTCCGCCTGCCGGCGGTGAGCCTTGCGGCTCGCACCAATCTGTCTTTGATCACTATCTCACTCTTGGGCTCGTAAAACACAAGACCTTCACACCCGAGATGAAAAACGCCATTGATATAGCGCGACGGCGCGGCGGCTACACGTGGAATCAGCTCAAAACAATGCTGGACCGACATTCAAAGATTGTGAAGCTGACCACTGGTAACGGCGAGTTTGCCGTGCGGCCCCGCGGTATAACAGAGTTTTTCGGTCAAAAAATCCATGGAGGTACAGCGCTGATCTGCTCAGAATATGCGGACGACGGGGCAAAGTGGCAGCTGTACAAAGACGGCAATCCTCACAAACCGCGGAGCGACACACCGAAGCGCGAATCGTACATGCGTCCGGTCAATAGCGGAGGAAAAGCTTGCCACGATCCTTGGAACGACGAATACAGCCATCTGGCGGAAGATCTGTTTGCCGATGAGAAAGCGGCGGCGGGAGGTAATACCTCATGAGCAGTACTCGAAAACCACGAACACAGAAAGACGACAGCCCAAATATTCCCGATGGTCTTGACTTGATGGAGCGCCGTCGCAAATGCGTGAAAAACATGTATACCGCCATAAACAAGGAGTTTGAAACAGGTAAGCAGTGGGCGGAAAAACAAAAAGCGTACAGAATTGCGCTCGCCAGAAAGACGGCAGAGCTAAGGGACAGCGGATGCACAACGGCCGCGCTATCTGCAATGTCAAAGGGCGATCCAGATATTGCGACGCTTGAATACGAGATGGAAGTGGCGGCGGCGGAACGCGAACAATACTGTGAACGCGTTAATGCATACAAGGCAGACGCGAACCTCACCGAGGCGCAGATACAGCGCGAGTGGGGAAAATCAAAATGAGTGGCGGTATTATTGCAAAGTGCGCCATATGCGGCGGCGACATGGATCAAGATGACTGGGATATCTTGCAGGACGACATCGGCGATATGTGTATCATGTTCCATACGGAGTGTATAGGGTCAATACCGTTTCGCATCAAGAATCTTGAAATGCGGATTGCGCTTTTAAAAGCCGTTCAAGAAGAATTCAAAAAAGAGAGAGGAGTACCAACGGTATAATGCTAAAACTGATTAAACACTCACAGCTGGATGCTTATATCACGGACGGCGAAAATGTTATCTGCAACGTGGGTGCAGAATTGCCGGATTATGAGCTTACCGCGCTCAAAGACATTATCGACAGGTATAACGAGCTTACTCAAAACGCGGCGGCGGGGCACGGTGGTATGCTCGACATAAAAGCCTTGATGCTTGATGAATACAAGCTGTTTCAAAACGGCAACCACCTCATCACCTTTAAAGTCAAAGATGTCGTGGCAGATAAGCGGTTCAGGCAGATTATTGACCGATATAACTACATCGCCCGCGAGATAGAGCAGAGGCGCATGATAAAAATGCCCGCGGCGGTCGGTGATACGGTGCGCCATACAGGCATCGGCAGCAACATGACTGTGCTTGAGCATGGACTGCTGGTTGAAATAAACGGCGAGGCCGTATGGATCAATGTAGCTGGATACGAAGCGATGAGAAAAGAATGTGACAGACAGGAAGATTCTGCGAGGATGCAGAGATTGTTTTGAGGTAAGGTAAATGAGATCGATTCAAAAGATAAAGGCTGAAATGAAGCGAGCTGAAGAAAACGGAAACACGAATGACGAGCTTGTGCTGAATTATGAATTGGCAGAAATCCGCGAAAAGCTTGATGAATGGTGGCATAATTTAATGCCAGAGCGACAGGAAGAAATCTATACCACCGAACGCGAAAACCTAAAAGCGCTGTTGCCGGACGCTAAAAGAGCGGATGAATTCCATACGCTGAGACCAGATGAGATGAAAATAGTTAAAAACTGCAATGTGCCTCCGATATGCAATGTTCGGCAACAGGAAGAGAAACGAGATACTCCCATCGCGGAGTTTCCGTTGCAGATCCAGACCAATAGCGATAGGCAAAATCAAAAGCGGCTAATGGAAGATACCCCATATAATAATCCTTAGACTCATTACCGAATATAACCCCACCGCGCAACAAATTTGCATCAAACTTGGGGGTATTGTCAGGGGAATCAATTTTATACAATCGCGTATTTGGATATAGATTCTTATCATATAATTCAGGCCACAATTGGAAATCGGATACTTCTTTTACGGTAAATAGTGAGGTGAATCTTGAAGGATGAGTAGGAAAACAGGATCTGCGAACGAGCTCAAAAACCAGCTCCATTATTTTTTGGTCTGTTGTATTTTTCTGCGAAATAAAGGAATCAACCAAAATGGTCGGGGAACCGTCCGGTGAAACACCGCCTTTGATGTAAGGAACCCTATCTGATAATTGATTCCAGCCCTGACCTGAAATTTTGAAATCAAATAGTTTTAGCAGTTCTGATTCACGGCACTTAGGTGGAATCGCCGCCTCTGGCAAGAAATCAATTGAACTTCCTAGTACTAAAGAACCAAACCGATCAAGGTGATATAGAATCATTGAGTCACCTCCTCTCGGTTAACATGTTACCACAGATAGGAGAAGGGAGAAATAGAATAATAAATCTATAGAATATAGGGAGGTCACCAAATAAGTATATGGCTTACCTACGATCAAGAAGCAAATAAATCAATAAAACAATCAGGAGGATACCAAA
>QKIQ01000114.1 GCA_003249555.1 Clostridia bacterium
CGGTTAAAACAAAGAGGCCTAATATCACTATTAGACCACTTCAACAAAGTACACTTAGTTACGAATTGAACCGCCGTATACGGAAAACCGTACGTACGGTGGTGTGAGAGGGGCGAAACCTGATACGGTTAGCCCCTACTCGATGTCTATTGATATTTTAAAAAATCGTGAGAAAAAGCCGTGTTCATGTGCTGTCATTGATAATAATGACGGCACATGTTCATATTCGGATAAAAACCATGAATATTGGCCAAACATTGACTTTGACCAACCTTGACCAATGTGTTATTATCAATACAATAAAGAAACCAAGGAGGAATGAGTCATGACATTAATACCTTACCAGGGACAATTGGTGACAGGAAGACTGTGGAGAGATTTTTTTGAAAACGCGCCAGCGAGTGCTGCTATAAGGGCAAACGTCAAGGATACAAAAGATGCTTACATTGTTGAAGCGGAGCTGCCCGGAGTTAAAAAGGAGGACATCACGCTAATATGCGAGAAGGGCGTGTTGACAATTAGCGCAAAAATTATTGGCGAGCAGGACACCGATCAAGGTCGCTATATCCGTAAGGAAAGAGTACAGGGAGATCTGACAAGGCGTTTTGTGCTGGAAGACATTGATGAGGAAAACATTAGCGCAAAGCTTGAAAACGGGATTTTACATGTGACATTACCCAAAAAAAGGCCTCAGGAAAAACATATTGATATAAAATAGTGTACTCAAAAAAGAGCTGCAAATAATGCGGTTCTTTTTTATGTGTCGGGATATGCAGGATAGAACACAAAAAAAAGCGGAAACTAACACAGATACAATTATAGCGACAGGAGAAAACGACATGAATAATATGCTTTATATCAGTGCGAATCCAAAACCCGAGAACTTGTCAGCCAGCAAAACAGTGGCTCGTGCACTTGTTAATCGGATAATGGATAAATACCAAGACATCAAATATGAGGAACTGAATTTATATGAGCAGCATATCCCGCAGCTCAAGCATAGCTATTTTGCCGGAAGAAGCAAAATTATCAGTGATGAAGAGATGAACAAGCTGCCTGAAAGTGAGCAAAAAGAGGTGGACCAGATCATTCGAATATGTGATCAATTTCGTAACGCTGATCTTTATGTGTTGGCTGCGCCGATGTGGAGCTTATCGTTTCCTGCGCCTGTCAAGGAATATATCGATTGTGTGATTCAGGCGGGAAAAACGATTGAGTTTAAAGACGATAAGCCTCATGGATTGCTGAATAATAAGGCACGCATATTTATATATGTTCAGTCGTCGGGTGCGCACATACCGTGGCTGGTTCGACCTGCGCTGAATAAGGGGCTGAATTATGTGCACGATGTGATGCGATTCATTGGAATCAGCCGTTTTGAGGAGCTTTTGGTCGACGGTACGGGCACGACAGAAGAAGAAAGAGAAGACGCGGTTTGCCGCGCGATGAAAAAAATTGACGACATCGTTTTATCTGTTTAAAGACGATTCATTTTATTTAGCTATCACAATATGGCTTAATTTGTATTTATTTCGCTTACCCTGTTAAGTTGTCAGAATTTATGACGATATATAGTTAGGAGGTATACCCTTTACAGGAGTATTTTTGGCAAGGAGGCCGCTTATGAAAATTGATAGTTATAGTGTAACGCAGAATAGTTCCCATAGCTTGGTTAAAGAGGAGAGTGTTTCGGAAAGCCTCGACGTGTGGGCTGGCATCGGGAATAACGAAAATGATACTGCTTTCGTTGTGGATATTAAGGCAAAAACGTTTCAATTCACCGCGGAGAAGTCATGTCTTGAAGATGATCTGGATTCTATCGAACAGCAAAAACAGGATACCCGAATTAAGCTGATAGAATCACTGGTTTATCAGCTAACAGGCAAACGTATCAAATTCAAAGACATGGCTGTCGATCTGGTCAATAGGAAAAGTCCTCAGATCACAATCAATATGGCGGGAACCGGCAGCTCTAACGGCTGGGGTCTTGCTTATGATTACCAAGAAATAAGGGCTGAAAAAGAAAACGTGAGCTTCAATGCCGGCGGTTATGTGAAAACGGCCGACGGACGCACCATTGCGTTTGATATGAATTTTTCCATGGCGCGCGAATACTATGAACAAACGAATCTCAGCATCCGAATGGGCGATGCCAAGATCGATCCATTGGTGATTGTGCTGGACGGCGGTGCGCCCACACTCAGCAAAACGAAGCAAGCGTTTGATCTGGACGCGGATGGACAAACCGAAAACGTTTCATTCGCAACAGGCAACAGCGGTTTTCTCGCGCTGGACCAAAACGGCGACGGGGAAATCAATGACGGCAGTGAACTCTTCGGGCCGAACAGCGGTGATGGATTTTCGGAGCTTCGCGCATATGATACGGATAAAAACGGATGGATTGATGAGTCGGACGAGGTGTTTGGACAGCTTACAGTGCTGATGATGTCGCAAAATGGCGAAAAAACGTTGTTCAAGCTTGGCGAAGTGGGTATTGGCGCAATATACTTGAATGATGTGAGCACACAGTTCGAAATGAAGGATATGGCGGATGAATACGGTGAAATGAAAAGCAGCTCGGTTTTTCTCAAGGAAAACGGCTCTGTGGGCACCATCCATCATATCGACCTTTCAATATAGGCAACGCAACCGTTATCTTATATATCGTTAAGGCAGCCTTTATCTTGACCGGATAAGGCTGTTTTTCTCTATAAATGCGCCTATTGGCTTAAATATCAAAAACATATATAATAATTGGCAAGGAATAAAATGCTCAGTATCTCACAATCGCGTTTAAAAAAGGAGATCCGAATTGGCAAAGGAAAAGACAGCGTTTTTATGCGGGGAATGCGGCTATCAGTCCGCGAAATGGCTGGGGCAGTGCCCGTCGTGCAAGGAATGGAATACGCTGGAGGAAGTGACATTGTCTGCGCCTGTTAAAAGCACAGCCGCTGTTATCCAAGGTGAACAGGCGGTGCGGCTTAAGGACGTCTCCATGGAAGACACGGCGCGCTGGACAACAGGTTACGGCGAGCTGGACAGAGTTCTTGGTGCGGGCGTGGTGGAAGGCTCGGTGGTGTTGGCCGGTGGTGAACCGGGTATCGGCAAATCAACGTTGTTTCTGCAGGTGGCGGATTCTCTTGCGAAATCAGGCAAGAGAGTGCTTTATGTGTCTGGTGAGGAATCGCTGCGGCAGATTCGCCTTCGTGCGCAAAGACTGGGTGTGAACAGCGATTTGAAGCTGCTCTCCGAAACAGAGGTCAATAGCTGTATTGCGCGTATCCGTGAAAACGCGCCGGACTTTGTCGTCGTGGATTCCATTCAAACCATGTATTCGTCTCGTCTTGGGCCTGCGGCGGGGAGTGTCAGCCAAATAAAGGAATGCGCCGCGCAGCTAACGCGGGAGGCCAAGACGAGCGGTACGGCCATTTTCATCATAGGACATGTCACCAAGGAAGGCGCGATTGCGGGCCCGCGTGTGGTGGAGCACATGGTGGACACCGTGCTTTATTTCGAGGGAGAACGGCAGGGGACTTTCCGTATACTACGCGCCGTTAAAAACCGGTTTGGGTCTACCAATGAGATCGGCGTGTTCGATATGCGCGACGACGGCATGCATGAGGTGGAGAATCCGTCCGGTATGCTGCTGGGTGAACGCGCCAAAGATGCGTCCGGATCGTGCGTGTATCCCGCGATTGAGGGCACACGGCCCGTGTTGCTGGAGATACAGGCGCTGGTAAGCGCAACGTCTTTTCAGATGCCCCGACGTATGGCGGCAGGGCTGGATTTTGGCCGCATGGCGCTTATGGTTGCCGTGCTGGAAAAGCGCATGGGATTGAAGCTGTATAATCAAGATGTGTATTTAAACGTAGCGGGCGGTATGCGGCTTGTTCAGCCCGCGGCGGATCTTGCCATGGCAGCAAGCATTGTATCAAGCTTTCGCGATGCGCCCATCAGCGACGCGGTGGCGATGGGCGAAGTGGGTCTCACGGGCGAGGTGCGCGCTGTGGGGCAGATCGAAAAACGGCTTATTGAAAGCAGCAAAATGGGGTTTAACAAAGCAGTTATCCCAAAATCTAATCTTGCTGGATTAAAGGTGCCCAAGGGCATTGAAGTTTTCGGCGTGCGGCACGTTTTTGATGCGCTCGATATACTCATTAAACCGAATAAATGAATATGTCAAGCATAGAATACTATTATGAAAAACGATGCACATGCAAAACTGAGAAGATGGAGCATCATCGGCGTTTTCGTGATATTCGCGCTGGCGGGCCTTTGGCATTTTCTTTATGAATGGCTGCCATGCGGTTTAACGGCGGTTCTTGCACCTGTCAATGAAAGCCCCTGGGAGCATGCGAAGCTGTTTTTTGCCCCCGCCGTCATCTATTTTCTGATCGGACGGCTAACGGTGGGCAGAGATTATCCGAATTTCACGTTTGCGCATGCCGCTGTGCTGCCGTTTATGCCAATGCTCATGCTGGCGCTTTATTATTTTTTTTATTGGCTTGGCGTTGACTCTTTGGTTGTCCATCTCGTGATTACATTCACTGTCATTGCGGTTGGCGTCTATACGGCTTATCGAATGACCGTCTCGGTGATGCATATGGATACACCCGTATATCGGATGGCTGCGCTGCTCACGGTGTTCGGTATGTTGTTCATATTTATCGCTTTTACGTATTATCCACCTCACATCCCGCTTTTTCAGGATCCTACCAACATGCAATACGGCATACCTCATAAGTAAATCGTTCTGATACTGTCAGTATTGTGAATATTCTGTTAAGCCTATCGCTTCGCTCTGTTTACAAACCGATATCCTTGGTAAAATATTTGTCAAGATTGTTTTTGAGTTTTTGAGATTCTTATATTTGGAGGGACAAGCCGGATGAACAAAAAAAAGAAGTCTAAGAAAAAAATCATCGTACTGTGTGTTGTTGTTGTTATTGTGGTGCTTGCGCTGCTCGGATTTAACAATATGCGCGCGAATCTTGCAGAGATGGCCAAGACCACATACGATATTGTAGATGTCGCCAAAGGCACGTTAGAAGTCAAGGTGAAGGGTGCGGGCACAGTGGAACCGATGAGCGATGACACCGTTTTCGCGGATGCCGCCGGTATAGTGAAGGACGTGCTGTTTGAGGACGGCGATGTGGTAAGCGCAGATGATATTATTGCGGTGCTGGAAAGCGACGCGCTGGAATCCGAAAAGAGCAGCATTGAGCAGCAGATTGACGAATTGGATATGGCTATATCATCGGCCCGCTCAACCTCAGGCAGCAAAAACGTTGTGTCGCCCATAGAAGGGAAAGTGAAGGCCGTTTACGCCAAGGAAGGCGATTTGGTCGATGCCGTGATGGAGCTGTACGGTTCGCTGGCGGTTGTATGCCCTGATGAATTGATGGAGACCGTGGTGCCTTGTGAGGAGAGTGTGTTAGCGCCCGGAGATGCCGTAAACGTGACGGTGGGTACGCAGAGCGTAGACGGCGTTGTGGTGAGCACATCGGGCGGCAAAGCCGCCGTGAGGTTTGAAGACAGCGATTTTATGCTGGGAGACAGCACAGTGGTGACGGATACAAACAGCGCCGACATCGGCAGCGGTGCCATATTCGTGGCCAATCCGGTTTATATTTGCGCACAAGGCGGGACTGTGGATGATATCCGAGTGGAAGTTGG
This sequence comes from Clostridia bacterium, assembly GCA_003249555.1. Lineage (GTDB taxonomy): Bacteria > Bacillota > Clostridia > Christensenellales > SZUA-584 > SZUA-584. The sequence goes on from QKIQ01000114.1 coordinate 5,677, forward strand.
AGACGACGTGTCGCGCGGGGGCAAACTGTTCACACTAGAAGGCGAGATACTTTCAAGCACGCTTTATTCGCAGTTGGAGCAGCGTAAGAGCCTTCAGGAGGATCTGGACGACGTGTTGGATGACATTAATGGTTTGAGCGTTCGTGCGGGCGCTGGCGGCGTGGTAACGGGTCTGTCGCTGAAAAAGGGACAGCCAGTGCAGCAGGGCGCAGCGTTGTTCACAGTGCAGAGCAGCAATGCGGTGAAAATTGATGTGGAGATTGATGAGCTTGACATTGCTGATATCGAATTAGGCGATGAAGTGACTGTCACGTTTGACGCACTGTCCGAAAAGGCATATACGGCGGATATCATCAAGATCAATCCGGTCGGTGCGGCACAGAACAACGTGACCAAATACACGGTAACGCTATCGCTTGGGGATGCGCAGGATGTCATGCTCGGCATGAGCGCGGATGTGCTGATTGTCTCGCAGCGCGTGGATAATGTGCTGCTCATTCCCATTGAAGCCATACAGGTAATCAACGGCGAAAAGTTTGTTGTGTTTGAAGAGGATATCGATGAAGACATGATATCCACACCGGCCACGCACAAGGTGGTCACGGGCATTACAGACGGCGTGAATATCGAGGTGACACAAGGGCTTAACGAAGGAGACCGCGTGGCTGTGCCGCAAGTGAAGGAAATGAGCCTGCAGGAGCAAATGTGGAGCCGGGGCGGCAACAACAGCAGCTTTGGCGGTAATAGCGATAACGAAGATCCCAGCGGCAGCAGCGCGGCTGTCAGCCAGTAAAGGGGCACAGGCCATGATAGAACTGCGCAATGTCAAAAAAACATACCAGATGGGTGAGTCTGAGGTTCACGCGCTGGACGGGGTGTCGCTGACGATCAAGGACGGTGAGTTCGTCGCGGTTGTCGGGCCGTCGGGCAGCGGTAAATCCACGCTGATGAACATAATCGGCTGCCTTGACCTTGCGGACGAAGGCGAGTATAGGCTTAACGGTCAGCTCATCGATGACTATACCGAACGTCAGCTCGGAGAAATCAGAAACAAGGAAATTGGCTTTATTTTTCAGCAGTTTAACCTCTTAAGCAAGCTTACGGCGTATGAGAACGTGGAGCTGCCGCTGATATATCAGGGGCTGCCGCTTTCGGAACGCAAAAAGCGTGTGACGGATTCGCTTGCGAAGGTGGGGCTTTCGGACAGAATGTCGCATAAGCCCACCGAGCTTTCGGGCGGTCAGCAGCAGCGCGTCGCCATTGCGCGGGCACTGTCTACGCAGCCGACGTTGATTCTAGCCGATGAGCCGACAGGAAACCTTGATTCTCATTCGGGCAAAGAGATTATGAGCATGCTGATGAATTTGCACCGCGAGGGGCGCGGCATACTGCTGATCACACACGATACGGATGTGGCAAAGCTAGCGAGCCGCAGGCTGCATATTATGGACGGGCGTGTGGTGGAGGATGAAAGCAAGGACGGAGGTGCGGCTGTATGAAGTTTTCACAGGCTTTAAAAATGGCGTTTGTGGCGCTAAAAGGTAACAAAATGCGTTCGTTTCTCACAATGCTCGGTATCATCATCGGCGTTATCGCTGTGACGCTGCTGATATCCGTGGTACAGGGCGCGACAGGCGAGATCACGGGGCAGATCGAGAGCCTTGGCTCCAATTTGCTGCAGGTATCGATGACAGGCATGGAGCCTTCATATCTCACGCTCAGCGATTTAATTAAGCTCAAAGATGATCCGTCGATTTACGGTGTGACGGGTATTGTATCGCGAACCACCAACGTGACGGCAGGCGTGGAAGACGGTGACTACAGCGTGGAAGGCGTCACTGGCAGCTACCAGCAGATCACGGGACAGGTGATTGAGCAAGGGCGGTTTATCTGCGACATCGACGTGGAAGCGCACAGCTATAATGCCGTGGTGGGTACGGATGTGGCGGAAGAACTGTTCGGCACCAAAGACTGTATCGGCAATACGCTGGAGATCAAAGGCTACGATTTTACGATTGCGGGGCTGCTGGAGCCTTCTGACACGATGCTGGCCAACAAAGATACGACAATTATTATCCCGCTGACCACTGCGCAGCGGCTGTTTGCCGACAAAGAGTTTGACACGCTGTATGTGTCGGCGTCGTCGCCCGATTTGGTGGATACGGCGGAAGAAGCCACGGATGATTTTCTCATACGCGAGCTCGGCAGCGATGATAACTATGTCATCATCAATCAGAATGCGATCATTGACGTGATGAATGAGGTGATGGGTGTGATGACGATACTGCTGACGGGTATAGCGGCGATATCGCTGCTTGTGGGCGGCATCGGCATTATGAACATCATGCTGGTGTCTGTTACGGAGCGTACGCGCGAAATCGGCATCAGAAAGGCTATCGGCGCACAGCGCACGGATATTCTCTCGCAGTTTCTGATTGAGGCGGTGGTGCTTTCTGTGGCTGGGGGTATCATCGGCGTCGGGTTTAGTTATCTTGGATTACAGGTGATTGGTACGGCGATGGAGATACAGATGGGCATGTCTGTGGGCACCATTGTGCTGGCGCTCGGATTTTCGGCATTCGTGGGTGTGGTTTTCGGCATCTATCCCGCCAACAAGGCCGCGACTTTAAAGCCGATCGACGCGTTGAGATACGAATAAACAAAACGGTGTGAAGCGGTGAGTGATTGAGGGCATGCTCTGCGCTCCCGCTTCATCATGCTTTGTGCTTTGTGCAAAGAGGGAACCGTTGCCTTGACAATTTACTGTATAAATGATATAAGTGACACAAATAATATTAAAACAGGGGAGCTTGTAAAGCAGGCTGAGAGGGAGTAATCAAACTTCGACCCTTACACCTGATGTGGATAATGCCACCGTAGGAAGTAAGAGAATCGGCTTATTACGGAGGATACCATTGGTTTCTTCCGTTTTTTGTTGCTCTGTTTTGAGGAAAGAAGGAATGACATTGGAAAAAACAAAAACATCGGTCTTTTCAAACGGACTCATTTGGTTTGGTGCGGCGGTATCCATCGCGGAAATCCTCACCGGTACATATGTGGCTCCGCTTGGCTTTGGCAAAGGTCTGCTCGCGATAATCGTTGGTCATATCATCGGCTGTGTGATGCTCTACCTTGCCGGTCTCATTGGCGCAAATACGCAAAAAAGCGCAATGGAAACAGTGAAAATGTCTTTCGGTCAGAAAGGTTCTGTGCTGTTTTCCTCGCTGAATGTGCTGCAGCTTATCGGCTGGACAGCGGTGATGATTGTCAGCGGCGCGGCGGCAGCCGGCTCAATCAAAAATCTGGGTGGCGACTGGGTATGGAGCCTTGTTATCGGTGCGCTCATCTTGTTCTGGATTCTTATCGGAATAAAAAACATAAGCAAAATTAATATCGTGGCGATGAGCGCGCTGTTTATACTCACGGTTGTGATGAGCACAGTGATTTTTAATGGGAGAAGCGATTTTGTTGTCGATGGCAGCATCACTTTTGGCACAGCCGTTGAGCTTTCGGCCGTTATGCCGCTGTCTTGGCTCCCGCTCATTTCAGACTACACCCGAACGGCGGCAAAGCCCAAAAAAGCAACGGCGGTCAGTGCAATTGTCTATTTTGTCGGAAGCTGCTGGATGTACGTGATTGGTATGGGCGCGGCTATATTTACGGGAGAGAGCGATGTGGCCGCGATCATGATGAACGCCGGTCTTGGGATAATGGGACTGATAATCGTTGTTTTTTCGACAGTGACCACAACCTTCCTTGACACATATTCCGCGGGCGTCAGCAGTGAAAGCATATCGGCAAAGCTCAAGTCAAAGCCCGTGGCCATTGCGGTTTGTGTCGCCGGCACACTGCTTGCCATATTTACGCCGATTATGCAATATGAAAACTTCCTGTGCTTTATCGGCTCCGTTTTTGCCCCCATGACGGCGATTCTTATTACCAACTATTACATACTCAGGAAAGACCGCTCCGCCAAAGGCTTTGATGTGATTAACCTTATTGTCTGGCTGATCGGGTTTATCGTGTACCGCCTGTTTATGTCTATCGATACGCCGCTTGGAAATACGCTGCCGGTTTTGGTCATTACGGCGTTGGCCTGTGTTGTTGCGAACAAAACGATAAGAGGAGAAAAAAATGCTGAAAAAAATGCTTGAAAACGTGAGGAAGAATGCGCCTTTGGTGCATAACATCACAAATTATGTCACGGCCAACGACTGCGCGAACATACTTCTCGCCTGCGGCGGCTCGCCCATCATGTCGGACGATATCGAGGAGGTGGAAGAGATCACCTCGATCTGCGGCGGTTTAAATATCAACATCGGCACGCTGAATCGGCAAACGATTCCGGCTATGCTGGCGGCAGGTAAAAAAGCCAATGCGTGCGGCCGTCCCGTGATACTTGATCCGGTTGGCGCGGGTGCGTCTCGTCTGCGTACCGAAACGGCATTTTGCCTGCTAAAAGAGGTTAAGTTTACCGTGATACGGGGGAATATTTCCGAAATAAAAACACTGGCTTTGGGCGCGGGAACAACAAAAGGCGTTGACGCGGATATAGCGGATACGGTATCAGACGATACACTGGATAACGCCGTGGCTTTTGCAAAAAAATTCTCAGAAAAAACAGGCGCCATCATCGCCATTACAGGCGCGGTCGATATTGTGGCCGATAAGCAAACGGCCTGCGTGATTCGAAACGGCCATCCGATGATGAGCAAGGTCACCGGAACGGGTTGTATGCTCTCCGCCATGACTGCCGCTTACGCTATTGCCAATCCCGAAAGTTTGTTGGAAGCCACGGCCGCTTCGGTTTGCGCTATGGGCCTTTGCGGAGAGCGCGCCTTTAAGCGGCTTGGTAAAAACGACGGCAATGCGTCTTACAGGAACTATATCATCGATGAGATCTGTAATTTGACAGGTGAAGTCTTGCAAAACGGTGCGAAATATGAAGTGCGATAAAAGCAGTATGCTGCTGTATGCGGTTACAGACAGTGCATGGGCAGTCAAAACAACGCTTTATATGCAGGTGCGCGAGGCGCTCAAGGGCGGAGCCACATGTATTCAGCTAAGGGAAAAGGAACTGGATGACGAAGCTTTTTTGAATAAAGCGATTGAAATGAAACAGCTTTGCAAAAAGCACAGTGTACCTTTTATCATCAATGACAACGTTCGTGTTGCTGTTCAATGCGGTGCCGACGGCGTTCATGTGGGTCAGAAGGATATGCAGGCAGACGATGTCCGCAAACAGATCGGAGAAGATATGATACTCGGCGTATCTGCTCAAACGGTGCAGCAGGCTGTGTTAGCTGAGAAAAACGGTGCGGATTATCTGGGCGTCGGTGCTGTTTTTTCAACGTCTACCAAGCTAGACGCGGATATGGTGAGCCGCGACACGCTCAAAGCCATTTGTGCCGCGGTATCCATTCCTGTGGTGGCAATCGGCGGTATATATAAGCACAATATCATGCAGCTCGCCGGAACCGGTGTTGACGGTGTGGCTTTGGTTTCCGCGATATTTGCCAGCCATGATATCGAAGATGAGTGCAGGCAGCTGCTTGCGCTTTCTGAGCGGATGGTGACAGCATGAAAATAGACGGCGCGATATTCGATCTTGACGGTACGCTGCTGGATTCGATGCACATATGGGATACCATTGGAGAAGACTATTTGCGCAGCATTGGCATTCAGCCCAGAAATAATCTCAGGCAGATGCTAAAAGCGATGAGCCTTTTGCAGGCGGCTGCGTATTACCAAAGCGAATATGGTGTGACACAAAGTCTTGATGAGATTATGAGCGGTGTCAACCGTATGATCGAAAAATACTATTTTTATGATGTATTGGTCAAGGACGGCGTGAAAAAGGTGCTCAAGAAGCTGAACGAAACTGGCGTGAAAATGTGCGTGGCGACCGCTACCGATCATTATTTGGCAGAAGCCGCATTGGAAAGAAACGGTGCTCTTGAATACTTCTCCAACATTTTTACATGTACGGAAGTGGGCAGCGGCAAGGATACGCCGGATATTTACAATGAAGCGTTTATGCATCTTGGCACACCAAAGAAAAGCACCGTTGTCTTTGAGGACGCTTTGTACGCCGTTAACACAGCAAAGAAAGCAGGTTTTTTCGTCGTCGGTGTGTACGACAAATCCGAGGCGGAGCATCAAGATGAGATGATAGCACAAGCGGATGTATATATTCGTTCATTTAAGGAAATGGGTGATGTGTTTGATTAAAAAAGTTTTAACGATCGCAGGTTCGGATTCAAGCGGCGGAGCGGGCATACAAGCCGATATCAAAACCATCACCGCGCACAAAATGTATGCGCTTAGCACCATAACGGCACTGACGGCGCAAAACACGACGGGTGTTTACGGCATTATGAATGTGTTTGCTCAATTTGTTGGACAACAGCTTGATTGCATTTTTACCGATATCGTGCCCGACGCGGTGAAAATCGGGATGGTGTCAAACAGCGAAATCATTGATGTGATTGCAAAGAAGCTGGTGCAATATAAGGCGAGAAACGTTGTGGTAGACCCTGTGATGGTGTCCACCAGCGGCAGCAAACTGCTATCCGACGAAGCGATCGATGCGCTGGTAAAAAAGCTGCTGCCTCTTGGTACGATCATTACGCCGAACATTCCCGAAGCGCAGGTGTTGTGCGGTTTTAAAATCGAAAACGCGGATGCTATGGTGAAAGCGGCAGAGCAGATATCAACACATCTCGGAGGTGCCGTGCTGGTGAAGGGCGGACATATGGTTAGCGATGCCACAGATCTTCTTTATGAAAACGGCAAATATGATTGGTATCGTGCTGAAAGAGTGAATAATCCCAATACGCATGGAACGGGGTGCACACTGTCTTCCGCAATCGCCTGCAATCTGGCCGGCGGGCATGGCCTTGGCGAGAGCGTAGAACGCGCAAAACAATATCTCACAGGTGCGCTTAAAGCCATGCTGAATTTGGGAAAGGGTTCCGGACCGCTGGATCATACGTATAACTTATAATCGCTTTTATAAGGCAACTTAGAAGATGCAACAGGCAATTGGCTTTATACCGTCAGCAGCTTGCTCATAAAATCGCGTGTGCGCTGCTGCTGGGGATTGCGCAGCACCTCGGCCGGCGTGCCCTGCTCCACCACGAGTCCGTCGTCCATGAACAGCACTTCGTTCGCGACCTCACCCGCAAAGCCCATCTCGTGAGTGACCACGACCATGGTCATATGCTCGGCCGCAAGCTGCTTCATCACAGCCAAAACCTCGCCCGTGAGCTCGGGATCCAGCGCGGATGTGGGTTCGTCGAAGCAAAGTACCTCAGGGCGTAGTGCGAGCGCGCGCGCGATCGCCACACGCTGCTGCTGTCCGCCGGACAGCTCGCACGGGTAGCTCTTTTCCTTGCTGGAAAGCCCCACCTTGCGTAAAAGCTCGCGGCAATTGGCTTCAATTGCCGTCTTATTTGCGTTTTCCTCCTGCAAAGGCGCAAGCTTAAGGTTATCCATCACGTTGAGATGCGGAAACAGGTTGAAATCCTGAAAAACCATGCCGAGCCGCTTGCGAAGAATGCGTTTTTTTACGGGCTCCGCAAAATGAATTTTGCTGTCTTCTTCACGGAAAAGGTATTCACCGTCTATTTCAAGGCTGCCGCCATCCACTGTCTCCAGCAGATTGATACAGCGCAAAAACGTGCTTTTTCCCGAACCTGAAGGCCCAATGATCGCAATCACATCGCCCTTGTTCACTTCAAGGTCAACGCCTTTTAATACCTCGAGCTTTCCGAATTTCTTTTTTATATCCGTGGCTTTAAGCATGACTGCCTCCTACCTGTAATAAGCAAATTTGCGTTCGGCGTGGGACAGCAGCTTGGTTAATAGCCCTGTCATCACGAGATAAAACACTGCCGCAATGATAAACGGCATGATGGATACGTCACGCAGCACCGCGATTTTTGCTTCTTTGAGAAGATCGTTCATGGCAATGGCATACACGAGCGCCGTGTCCTTGACAAGCGTAATGGTTTCATTGCCCATGGGCGGCAGTATTCTCTTGATGACCTGTGGCAGTATGATTTTGGTGAATGTGACCTTGCCCGAAAGCCCAAGCACATGCGCCGCTTCATATTGTCCCTTTGGTATGGATTGTATACCGCCGCGGTAAATTTCCGCAAAATAAGCCGCGTAGTTGAGTATAAACGCGAGTATAGCTGCGACTTCCCGGCTGAAAGTGAAGCCGATAATCATCGGTACGCCAAAAAACATGAATAAGAGCTGGAGCATGAGCGGCGTGCCCCGAAAATAGAAAACATACATTTTGGAGATGCCGACAAACACTTTGTTTTTGGACAGCCGCATTTGGCAGATGAGCAGCCCCAGCGGCAGCGCGAACAGCAGCGTAAACGCCCAAATCTCAATTGTCACCAATGTACCGCCCAGCATTTCTGAGAGCAGACTGCCAAGCTTATTTAAGTCCTCAAAATACTCCATTGCTATCTCCTGTTATCAATTTGCAGATGCATTCTTATCATTAAGAAAAAATCTGAAAATTGATAAATGCAGGCAGACCACTTGCGAGCCTGCCTGCACCTATTCAAATTATCCGACAATTAAAATATCTTCGTTAAACCACTTCTTTGAGATTTCAGCGCCTTTTCCGTCGGCAATGATGGCATCAAGCGCTTCTTGAACCTTGTCTCTGAAAGCCTGCTCGCCGAGCCTGAACGCGATACCGTACTGCTCTTCGCCAAAGTTGTCTTCAAGCACCGTATAAAACTCCGGGGTATCATCTTCGGCGATGTAGTATCTGCCCATGATTTCGTCGATCACCACAGCGTCCACGCTGCCCTGTTTGAGCTCCATGATCGCTTCCACATAGTCAGGGCTTTCGATCAGCTCGCCGAATGTATCTTTGACTTCCGGCTGGGCTTCAATGGCTTCCATCGCGCTGGATTCCGTCTGAGCCGCGACGATCTTGCCTGCGAGGTCGGCAATGGATGTAATGCCCGAATCCGCAGCGACGATGACGATCTGGCGGTTGTTCATGTACGGGTTGGAAAACAGCATGTCCTCTTTGCGCGCATCGGTGATGGTTAAACCGTTCCAAATCACATCGATGTTGCCGTTAGTCAGCTCAAGCTCCTTGGAATCCCAATCGATCGGCTGCAGCGTAAGCTCGAGGCCGAGGCGCGAAGCGACTTCTTTGGCAAGCTCGAGATCAAAGCCAACATGCTCGCCGCTATTATCCTTAAAGCCCATGGGCGCAAAAGTCTCATCAAAGCCAAGTGTGAATGATCCCTTTTCTTCAATGGCCTGCCAGGAAAGGTCTTGCGCGGCATCATCTGTCGCCGCTTCAGACGGCTCTTCCGATGCTTCTGTAGCCGCAGGCGCTTCGGTGGCCGCAGGCGCTTCTGAGGCAGAGGTATCGTCTGAACTGGCGGGAGCTGCGCAAGCCGCAAAGCTCAGGGTGAGCATGATCGCGATAATCGCGATGAGTAATTTCTTCATTTGTGTTTCCTCCTCTTGTATATTGTTAAAATGACATACACGAGCATTATAGTTTAGCCGGTTAAAATAGTAAAGATTTTATTAAGTATGAAGCTGTATATTGAAGAACATACCACAAAAACGAAAGAATTGTGTATGCTTGCTTTGTGTGTGTGCCAAGGCATGGTATAATAGTGCAAATGTTAATTTGGAGGCTTATCGTGCACTTGCAATCGGGTGAGAAAATTGAAGATCTGCAAAACGGATATGTGATTATTCAGAACCCGCAGTATTTTTCATTTGGGACCGATGCGGTGCTGCTCTCACACTTTGCGGATGTGGGAGCCGGTCAGCGTGTGGTCGATTTTGGCACTGGCTGCGGCATTATTCCTTTGCTGCTCTGTGCGAAACGGCCTGATATCCATGTGACAGGCATTGAGATTCAAAGCGAAATTGCGGATATGGCACAGCGAAGCGTGGCGCTCAACAAGCTCGAAAAACATGTGCAGATTATCTGCGGTGACATTAAGGACGCAAAAAAATATGTACCGCACGGCGTGGATGTGGTGGTATGCAATCCGCCGTATGAAAAGGCGGACGCCGGCAAGGCTAATGGTAACATGCATGTGAGCATCGCCAAGCGCGAAATCAAATGCACGCTGGAAGACGTGGTGGGGGCGGCGGCAAAGCTGCTGCGCACCGGCGGACGAATGTATATGATTTACCGCACAGAGCGGTTTGCTGAACTGATGGCGTGTATGAGAGCAAAAAGAATCGAGCCCAAGCGCATACAGCTTGTCGCTTCGCAGATCGATAAAGCGCCTAATTTCGCGCTGGTGGAGGGCCGTGCGGGCGGGCGAGGTGGCTTAAAGTTCGCGCCGACGCTTGCTATTTACGGAAAAGACGGCACTTACACAGAGCAGCTTAAGAAAATATATCGCATCGGGGAGGAAAAACCGTGCTCTATATCGTGGCCACGCCCATAGGTAATCTAGAAGACATCACACTGCGTGCATTGCGCGTGCTCAAAGAAGTGGATTATATAGCCGCGGAGGACACACGCCACACGCGAAAGCTCCTTACGCATTACGATATTAAAACGCGCCTTGTGAGCTTTCATGAGCACAGCAAAGAGGAAAAGCAAGACTGGATAATCGGCGAGCTTCGCGATGGCCGTGATATTGCGCTTGTGTCCGACGCGGGCACACCGCTCATTTCTGACCCGGGCGCGGTGCTTGTGCGCAAAGTGATTGAGCAGGGAATAGCGGTTACGTCTTTGCCGGGCGCGTGCGCGGCGATTACCGCGGTGACGCTCGCGGGAATTGGCGGGTCTTTTTGCTTTTTTGGCTTTCTCTCTAAAAAAACGGGAGAGCGCAAACGGCAGATTGACGAGATAAAAAGCAGTGCCATACCCACCGTTATTTATGAAAGCCCTCACGCGCTTTCTGCGACGCTTCAGGCGTTTTTCGAGGCTATGGGAGGCCAGAGGCATATCGTGGTCGCAAAAGAGCTGACAAAACTTCATGAGCGGGTTTTCAGCGGCACTTTGGACGAAGCTTGTGGCATGTTTCATGGTGACCTGAAGGGCGAATACGTACTCGTTCTGGACGGGTGTGCTGATGAGGCGGCGGAGGTGAGCGACAGTGACATTGCGGCTGCGATAAACGCCTGCCTGGATGTGGGAATGACAAAAAAAGATGCCGCGAAAGCGGCATCCGATAAACTGGGTATCAGTAAGAACAGAGCTTACCGATTGACTTTGTAAGTATGATCTTACTTTAAGCCGAGTTTGCTCATGCAATCTGCGCAAATTTTTGCGCCCTTGAATTCTGTGACGCCCGAAACGCTTTCACAGAAAATACAAGCCGGCTGATATTTGCCGAGCACGATGTGACTGTCGTCCACAAAGATCTCGATCGGATCTTTGATGTCGATACCCATCACTCTTCTCAGTTCGATGGGAAGAACGATGCGACCCAGCGAGTCCACTTTTCTGACGATTCCTGTTGATTTCATTTTTTTCATCTCCCAATTGATTTAATATAATATATAGTTTTACAATATATCAAAATATAACAAATATAGCGTCACAATGTCAACCTTTTTTCGGTATTTTTTTTTACGATTAATAAAAGGTTCACAACTGAATATATATGATATGAATATGCAAAATATCGCTGACGGAGCAATATGATGATTAACTATATCTGGGCATTTTTAATCGTGATGGGTACGGCCGTCGGGGTAGCCACAGGTCATTCCCAGGCGGTGGGAGATGCGGCGATTGAAGGCGCTAAGGAAGCGGGGCTGCTTTGCGTCAGCTTGATCGGCGCTTATGCGCTTTGGCTTGGTGTGTTAAATGTAGCGAAAGAGGCGGGGCTCATAGAATCACTGGCGCGGCGGATGCGCGGGCTCATTCGGCGGCTGTTCCCCGGCGTGCCGCCAAATAGCGAAGCGTGCGGATATTTGACGCTTAACATCGTGGCCAATATGCTCGGCATGGGCAATGCCGCCACGCCTTTTGGTTTGAAGGCGATGAAAGAGCTTCAGTCGCTCAACAAGGATAAAAGCCAGGCGTCGGACGCCATGTGTATGCTGCTTATTATCAACGCCTCTTCCGTTCAGCTTCTGCCGCTCACCGTGATCGCTCTGCGCAGCGCTGCGGGCTCGGCGGCGCCCGCAGAGATTGCCGTCACGGCGCTGTTGTCTACAACGGTGACAACCGTGGTGGCGATTATATCGGGCAAGCTATGGCAGAGGATATCGCGATGCAGGTGATAAATACAATATCGGCGCTTTTCGTACCGCTTTTTATCGCAGGCATTGTGGTCTTCGGCTTAGCGAAAAAAGTGCCTGTTTACGAAGCGTTTATACGCGGTGCGAAACAGGGGTTGTCGACGGTGGTTCGCGTGCTGCCGTATGTCATCGGCTTTGTGTTCGCTATACAAATTTTCACTGCGTCGGGAAGCTTTGACTACATCGCTGCGGTACTGTCACCGGTGTTAAGACCAGTCGGGATACCGCCTGAGATTTTGCCGCTTGCGCTGATGCGTCCGTTTTCGGGAAGCGCATCGATTGGCATACTCACAACGATTCTTGGGCGCTATGGCCCCGACAGCTTTATTGGACGGACGGCGAGCACGCTCATGGGCTCTTCTGAGACACTCTTTTATACCACGGCGCTGTATTACGGAAGTGTCGGTATCAAAAAAACACGCTACACCATTCCGGCCTCGCTTATCGCTGAGTTTGCCGGCTTGATAGCCAGTGTGAGCTTTTGCAAAGTCTTTTTTTAATAATGACTATGAAGGCTTGATGAAACCTGCTGAAATATGCAAAATAACTGAATACCGTTGAATAACATTAAAAAAACGCTTATTTACTACAAAATATTTTTATTTAAAAAATTATTAAGTTTGTATGACAAATGGAATTAAAAGATAAAATCAAGATATTAATACCTGTTTATGGGCACGTTCCCATTTTTCCATAAGCGTTTCAACCGCTTCGTACTGCCGCTCATATTGTTCAGACAGCTCGCAAATCTGCTGCGAATCCAAGGCCGATGGGTCGGCAAGCTGCGCTTCAATTTCGGCAAGGTGACACTCTGCGGCTTCAATATCTTTCTCAATCTGTGCAATGCGTTTCTTGGCCTCGCGCAAAGCCGCTTCTCTTTCTTTCTCGGAGCGTTTTTGCTTGGCGGCGGCTGTTTTTGTCATGCCGGGCTCTTCGCTTATTTCCGGTAAGCTCATCTTTTCCAGTGCGTTTAGATAATCGCTCCAGTTGCCCTGGTAAGAATTGAGTGCGCCGCTTTTAAGTTCAAGCACACGCGTGGCGACTTTGTTGATAAAATAGCGGTCGTGGCTGACAAAAAGCACAGTGCCTTCAAATTCACATAGCGCCTCTTCGAGCATCTCGCGGCTGTCCATGTCCAGATGGTTGGTCGGCTCATCCAGCAGTAGAAGATTGTCTTTACCCAGCATGAGCTTCAGCAGTGAAAGCCGTCCCTTCTCGCCGCCCGAGAGTGCCGATACGGGCTTGAACACATCGTCCCCCAAAAACAGAAACGACGCGAGTACATTGCGCAGCTCGCCGTCGGAGAATTCCGGATAATCGCCGCGCATTTCTTCGATGACGGTGTGTCTTGTATCGAGATTTTCCTGCAGCTGGTCGTAATAGCCGACAGACACACCTGTTCCTGTGACGATCTCGCCCTGCGTGGGGGTAAGCCTTTGCGCGGCGACGCGCAGCAGTGTGGTTTTCCCCACGCCGTTTGGCCCGGTGAGCGCGGCACGCTCTCCCTTAAAAAGATGCAGGCCAATGTCGCTGAACAGCGGCGGCGCATCCTGCCATGCCATTTCGATGCCTTCCATTTGGAGCACATCGCTGCTGCCCCTTGCTGCCGTACCGAGACGCAAGGAGATGCGCCCCTGGTCGTCTTCGGGACGCTCCACTTTATCCATTTTGTTAAGCAGCGTTTCACGCGCATGCATTTTGATGAAATTCTTACCGCCGCCCGAGTTTCCCCACGCTTTATATTGTTCGATCACTTTTTTCTGCCTTGTGATCTCGCGTTGGTTATGCTCATACGCTTTTTGCTGCAGCCGGCGTTTTTCGTCGCGCTGTAATACAAAAGAGGAATAGTTGCCGATATACACATCCGCAACGCCTCTATGCAGGTCCGCAATATGCGTGCACGTCTGGTCGAGAAACCACCGGTCGTGCGATACGATCATCACCGCGCCCTGCCATGTTTTTAAGTACCCTTCCAGCCAGCTCACCGCATCCGTGTCGAGATGGTTGGTCGGCTCGTCGAGCAGCAGGAGCTTTGGTTTTTCGAGCAGCAGTTTAGCGAGCATGAGCCGCGCCCTCTGCCCGCCCGAGAGTGTGCAGACCGAGCGATCGTATACATCTTCAAAAAGACCGAGGCCTTTGAGTACGCCGTTGATCGCGCTTTTGTAGCCGTAGCCGTCAGCTTCCTCAAACGATTGTGTGACGCGTTCGTATTCGTGCGATATACGTTGCCACGCGGTTTCATCGCCTGAGGCATCGTCCATGGCGTGCTCCAGCTCGCGCATGCGTTTTTCCAACGCAAAGGCGTGGCTGAATACACTCAGCATCGTGTCCCAAACGGTAACCTGCGTGCCTTCGGAAACCTCCTGCTTTAAGTAGCCCGCGCCGTCTGCCATACTGACTGTGCCTGAGTCTGCGCTGATTTCGCCGCAGATAATGCGAAGCAGCGTGGTTTTGCCCGCGCCGTTTGGGCCCACCAGTCCCATGCGCATAACATCGGTCAGCGTCAGCGATACGCTGTCCAGCACTGTATCCGCGCCAAAGCTTTTTGCGATGTCCTTGAGCGACAATGCGATCATGCCAAACCCTCCAAAAAAACTCAAAGCTCATTATAAAGGATTCGGGGAAAAAAAGAAAGTTGGATTACATTCGGATAAAATGAAATAGAAATCATATAATTACAGGAGCGGTAGGGGAAGGCCTTTGCGTGCGGGCTGTATAGTTATTTCTTGCCTGAAAACAGCGTGAAAGGGTGAAAATCCGGCGTGGCGGAAAAGCACAGTCTTTCGTTTGTGGTGGGATGGTTAAGGCAGACCTCACTGGCAAACAGCGCGAGCGGCGCTTTGATATCGCGCGCGCCGTATTTCATGTCGCCGTAAACGGACGCGCCAACGGACGCAAGCTGTGCGCGTATCTGGTGAAACCGGCCCGTGAGCAGCTTGATACGCACGAGGCACAGCCCGTCGCGGTTGTCCAAAAGGGTATACTCAAGCCCTGCCTTTTTCGCTTCCGGCGACGGCTTGTCTGATACATGTGCGATATGTGTTTGGATGTCCTTGGTCAGATAGTGCCACAGCGTGCCTTCGCTTTGCGGAGGCGGACTTGTGAGCACCGCAAGATATGTCTTGCCGAAAGTGCCGCTTTGTATCTGCTTAGATAGGCGCGCCGCTGCTTTGGAGGTGCGCGCAAACACCATCACGCCGCTTGTCGGCCTGTCGAGACGGTGTACAAGCCCCAAGTATACGTTGCCGGGCTTGTTGTACGTTTGCCCGATATATGCTTTGCAGCGCGATAACATATCCTCATCACCCGATTCATCGGCCTGAGACGGCACACCGTACGGCTTTATCACGACGAGCAGGTGGTTGTCTTCATAGATGACGTTCACGCCTGCCACCTGGCCGTGGTACCGCATGGCAAATATATATCCGAAGCCCTCTGTGGCAGCACAAGCGTGTCAGACTCGATTTTGCCGCTGCCGCTAAGGCACAGCGAGAGCATATTGCGCGTCACGACGTCGGAAAGCCCTGTTGTGTACGAGTTGATGATGAAAAACAGCGGATCGTCGCTGAGCAGCTTGACACAATCTTGAATAAGACCGAACAACGCGTCTTCAATCTTCCAGACACCGCCGGAGCTTCTGCCGTAAGACGGCGGGTCCATCACGATGGCGTCATAAACGTTGCCGCGCCGTTGCTCGCGCAGCACGAACTTGTGGCAGTCGTCCGCGATAAAACGCACAGGCGCATTTTCCAGGCCCGAGAGCTTCACGTTTTCCTTTGCCCAGTCGTTCATGCTTTTGGCCGCGTCCACATGCACCGCAGATGCGCCCGCTTTCAGCGCTGCCACGGTGGCACCGCCTGTGTATGCAAACAAATTGAGCAAGCGCACGGGTCGGCGAGCCTCTTGGATGCGTCTCATCATATAATCCCAGTTGTAAGACTGTTCGGGAAACACGCCGATGTGCTTAAAGCCTGTCGGGCGAACGCAGAGCTTGAGGCCGCCGATGGTGACGACCCACTTTTCGGGCACCTTTTTTATAAACCGCCAGCTGCCGCCGCCGCTCTGGCTTCTGTCATAAATGGCGTGCGGCTTCCACAGCGCCGGGCTGCTTTTTTCCCATATCACCTGCGGGTCAGGACGCTGCAAAATAATGCCGCCGATGCTTTCGAGCTTGTCGCCGCTGCCTGTATCCAACACAGTGTAGTCGTCTGTATGATTTGCTATGTACATGTTTTTCCTCCGAATTTTATGATACCATTCCGGCTGATTTTTTAAAAGACAAAGATGGAGAAAAATGCTCTTTCCTGCTCTGATCGTATAATCGCATGAAGCGTGGCATCTGAGATGTAAAAACAGCATGCTACAATCATATCCTATCCTCTTTACGTTATGGAATATTTACGCTATAATGGCGGCATAAAGGAGTTTGTTTATATGAAGAGGTTTTTTCTGGTTGTTTTGGTTGTGCTGTGCGTGATAACCATTCTCGCGGCATGCGCGCCCTTGCAGATAAGTGTGGAAGAAGGGGTTGAATACGCGAAGCTGCTTCCCGGATGGGTGATTGTGCTCGGGGCCGTCGTCATTTTCTTTATTGGATTTGGCATCATATGGAAGCTGATACCCGGTTTCATTAAGGTGCTCGCGCTTATTGCGCTTGTGGTTGTTGTGGCGGGCGTGGCTTATGGCCTGTGGCAGATTCCGGCCGTCAGTGAAGCCATCGACAAGGCCGACGACTTAAAACAGGAATATTTGATTGAAGACGAGGATACGGATGGTGAAGAATCGCCTAAAATTAGTGAGGAGCCTTAAAGCCCTCGGATTTGTGTATGAGGAATGAATTTTCGAGCGGCTTCGGCTGCTTTTTTTATTGTATCCGCACTGGGTGGATCAGGCTGAATCGAAATGCTTTCCGGGCGGCGGTATTGCTGAATGAAATATCTCTTTGCTCCCTGAACGCGCTTTGCGATAGCCTCGATATCGTCGATAGTCAAAAACGGCATAAACGTGGTGCGAAACTCATAGTCCGCGCTGCTTTTCATCAGAAAGTCGGCGGTCTGCCAAATCGGCGTATCGTCAAGGTCAAACGACACCACACAATGAAGCTTTCCCGAAGGTGCTTTTAAATCCATCGCCACATAATCCACGTCGCCAATCACAGATGCCACAATATCCGGCTTTAAGCCGTTGGTATCCAGCTTAATAAGGTAGCCCATTTTGCGAACGCGGCGGATAAAATCTGCAAGATCCTTTTGCAGCGTGGGCTCGCCGCCCGATATCACCACTCCGTCCAAAAAACCGCGGCGTTTCTGCAGGTAATCTTCCACAGTATGCGGATCAATCAGATTTTCTTTTTTCCAAAGAGCGCGGTTATGGCAGTACCAGCAGTCCATATTGCAGCCGGGCACAAACACGACAGCCGCGATGTGCCCGGGATAATCCAAAAACGAATTTTTAACGAATCCTGCAATCTGCATGGTTTATATGGCCTCGGGAACAACGAATTTGACCCTTTCCTTAAACTCTTCCTTCTTACCCACGTTGAAGTTTTGTACGGGCCGCAAATATCCCACCACGCGGCTCCATACTTCCGTTTGGGCGCCGCAGTGAGGGCAGGCAAACTGTTCACCCGGCAGATAGCCGTGTTCGTCGCAGACGCTGAATGTGGGCGTGAGCGAAATGTAGGGCATTTTATATTTAGAGAATATTCGCTGAATGAGGAGCTTGGCTGTCTGCAAATCCTCAATGCGTTCGCCAAGATAAAGATGCTGTACCGTGCCGCCCGTGTATAGCGACTGAAGCTCGTCCTGAAGCTCGATCATCTCGATAATGTCGTCGGTATACCCGACGGGTAATTGTGTGGAGTTCGTGTAATACGGTACATCCTTGCCCGACGTGATAATGTCCAGATAGCGTTCTTTGTCGAGTTTGGCAAGGCGGTAGCTCGTGCCTTCCGCCGGTGTCGCTTCAAGGTTATACGAGTGTCCCGTTTCCGTTTGAAAATCTTGCATCAGCGCACGCAAAAATTCCATCACGCGGACGGCAAATGCGTTGCCTTCGGGGGTTTCAATGCCCTTGCCAAGGAAGTTTATAAGAGCTTCGTGCATACCGATGATGCCTATGGTATTAAAATGATTGAACCAGTATTGACCGAAGCGTTTTTTGACATCTTTCAGATAAACCGCCGAATACGGATAAAGTCCGTTCTCTGTCTGATGCTCGATGATCTTACGTTTGATTTCCAGAGACGTTTTGCCGATTTGGGCGATTGTTTTGAGACGCGAAAAAAACTCGTCTTCATTCTGAGACAAATAGCCGATGCGCGGCAGATTAATGGAAAACACACCGATAGAGCCTGTTAACGGATTGGAGCCAAACAGCCCGCCGCCGCGTTTCCTCAGCTCTTTTACGTCGAGCCGCAAACGGCAGCACATCGACACCGCGTCCTCCGGAGAGAGGTCGGAATTGACATAGTTCGCAAAGTACGGGATGCCGTATTTGCAGGTGATCTCCATGAATTTATCCACGACGGGGGTGTTCCAGTCAAAGTCCTTTGTGATATTGATCGTGGGGATCGGGAAAGTGAACACGCGGCCTTTGGAATCGCCTTCGAGCATGACGTCGCAGAACGCAAGATTAAACATGTCCATCTCGGCCTGATAATCGCCGTAGGTGGTATCAATATGCTGTCCGCCGATGATAACGGGATGATCCTTTAAGGTCTTTGGCACTTTGATGTCAAACGTTAAATTGGAGAACGGGCATTGGAACCCGACTCGGGTTGGCACGTTGATATTGAATATGAACTCCTGCAGGCATTGTTTGATCTGTTCAAACGTCATGTTGTCCTGCCGGATAAACGGGGCACAATATGTATCGAAGCTGGACCAGGCCTGAGCGCCTGCGGTTTCACCTTGCGTCGTAAATGTGGAGTTGACAACCTGGCCGAGGAACGAACGCAGATGCTTTGCCGGTTTGCTTTCCACCTTGCCCGGTATGCCGCCAAAACCCAGCATCAAAAGCTGGCGAAGATCCCAACCCGCGCAGTACGGGCCGAAAAAACCAAGATCGTGAATATGGCAGTCTCCGCTTAAATGAGCGTTGCGCACTTCAGCGGGATAAATCTCGTGTAGCCAGTATTTTTTTGTGAACGCTTCACGGATATAGTTGTTAAGACCGTTGACGCTTCTTTGTGTGTTGGCGTTTTCGCGCGTGTTCCAATCGGAGTCTGAAAGGTAGCTGGAAAACATGTCGATGGTGGCACCAATGAGTGCGTTGGCTTCTCTCGCGCCCTTGCGTTTTTCACGATAGAGGATGTAGGCTTTGGCGGTTTTCGCATGGCCGTTTTTAATAAGCACGCGCTCCACGATGTCCTGAATATCTTCCACGCCCGGGGTACGGTCGCCCAATGTGATGCGTGCGATATCCACAACTTGATCGGTCAGCTGCTCGGCTTTTGTAATGTCGTCTCCGCCGACGGCTTTGGCCGCCTTGAAAATGGCTTCGGTAATTTTTTTTGGCTGAAAGATTTCTTTTTGTCCACTTCTTTTGAGTATAACTGTAAACATACTTGCCCCCCGTTTTCTCATTTGAGATAGATATATTGGTGTAATTTGTGGTTCGCCAAGGAAACTTTATGCCATCTACGTAATGAAGCAGGCGAGACCATTGCTTCAAATTATAGTGTACGCATATTATAATAAACACAATATATAGGTGTCAAACACAAATTAGGTGACTTATTAGGAATATTTTGAGATTATTTTCCGTAGATATCGTTATGCTCAAAAAAACGCATCATTTACTCAAATGACGCGCTGGGCTTGTGTGTGATACGCGATAACGAGCAAGACAAATGCCAATTATTCGATATAATGGCGGACGCGCAGCTTCGCGCCCGTGTCATCGGTAATTCTTTGGCACTTTTCAATTTCTTCTTCGCCGATTAAATCCACAACAGAGAGAATCGTCTCAATACCCTGCGCGATGCAGCTTCTGGAAAAATCCAACATGTGGTTAAAGCCGTCTTCGCCGTAAATGCTTTTGCAAATGGCATCATATTTGACGGCGTCAGACGCGTTTAAGCTGATGGACACGGTATCCACAAGGCCTTTAAGTTCCGGCGCGATATCGCGCCCCGCGTACGCGCTGCCCTGTCCGTTGGTATTGAGCCTTATGTGGCTGCCGCGTGTCTTTAGATATCGCGCCACCTCAAGCAGCTGCTCAAGGCGCATTGTGGGTTCGCCAAGACCGCAGAACACCGTTTCGCTTACGTCGGCTTCTTTTTCCAGCGCGTCGATGACATCGCTTGCTTCGGGGTCTTTTTTGAGCCAAAGATGATAGCCTGCCACACCGTCGTACGTTTCGCGCAGGCAGAACGTGCAGTTGTTCGTGCACTTGTTGGTTAAGTTAATATAGACGGCACCGTCGATTCGGTATATAAGGGTATCGTTCATTATATATGATAAAGTCCTTTTGCGTTATTTATGTTAATGGCGCACATCTCTTCAAACGGTACGCCCTTTATATCCGCGAGCTTTTGCAGCACATGCCGCACGTTCGACGGATCGTTGCGCCTCCCGCGTACCGGCTCGGGGGAGAGGTACGGGCAGTCAGTCTCGGCCATGAGGCGGCTCAGCGGCACCACGCGTGCGGCTTCTACGGTTTTTTTCGCGTTGCTGAACGTCACTGAACCGGTAAAAGACACAAAAAAGCCCATATCCACGATTATCTCCGCGGTTTCGGGGCTGCCGGAAAAGCAGTGCACCACGCCTGTGGCTCCCGGGTTTTCGCGCAGTATCGCCAGCGTATCCTGTGTGGCCTCGCGCATATGGATGACAATAGGAAGACGAAGGCACTGCGCAAGCGCCAGTTGCTCGGAAAACACGCGCTGCTGCATTTTTCGCGGCGACAGGTCGTAATGGTAATCAAGCCCGATTTCGCCGATCGCCAAAACCTTGGGCTGCGATGTCAGAGCTTTCAGATGCTCTAAGTAATTGTCGGATACGTCTTGGGCTTCGTGCGGATGCACACCGACCGCCGCATAGATATAATTCACATCTGCGGCAAGCTGAGCCGCCCTGCGGCTGTCGTCTAACGTTGTGCCCACTTCGACAACGCCTTCTAGACCAAGAGAGGGCAGCAGATCAATGAGCGACGCCCTGTCTTGGTCGAATTTTTTATCCAACAGGTGAGCGTGTGTGTCGAATAGCCGCATTATGAGATTTCCGCTCCGCTCGGCAGGCTGCCGTCTATCGTGACAAGCTTTAGGTCGCCGTCTGACTCTGCCGCCAGCAGCATTCCCTGCGATTCCACGCCAAACAGCTTGGCGGGTTTTAAGTTAGACACCACGACAACGGTTTTGCCGACCATTTGCTTCGGCGTATACCATTTGCGGATGCCCGACACAATCTGCCTTGTTTCGCTGCCGACCTCCACCTGCATTTTAATGAGCTTATCACTGCCTTCGATGGCCTCCGCCACTTTCACGAGGCCGAGCTTGAGCTGCACCTTCTTAAAATCATCATATGTGATAACGCCCGCGGGCGCTTCTTGCTTGTTTTCTTTGGCAGGCATCTTCTTTTGCTTTTGCAGTGTACGGTTGTCCGCAATTTCCTCTAATGCGTCAAGCTCCTTTTTGATGTCGATGCGCGGGAACAGCGGTGCTGTCTGCGTCACGTTTAGGCCGCAAACGCCAAAGCCAAACGCCGATATGCTTTCCCATGATGTCAGCGCGTCTTCTTTTACGCCGAGAATGCCTTGTATGCGCTTTGCGGTGTCTGTAAGGAACGGAACAAGCAGTACCGATACGATACGCAAGCCTTCAGCGAGATGAATCATCACGCTTGCGAGTTTTTTCTTGTTGGCATCGTCCTTGGCAAGTATCCAAGGCGCGGTTTGGTCGATGTATTTATTGAGCGAGCCGATGTAGTTCCAGATATCGATGAGCGCTTCGGGCAGCCGCAGCGCATCCATGTGCTTTTCGACAGCAGAATGCAGCTGTGATCCTTGTTCTTCAATATCCGCGTCGAACTCTGTGGCTTCGTATTCAGACGGAATCACACCGTCGAAATACTTGACGATCATCGCGGCGGTGCGTGATACGAGGTTGCCAAGGTCGTTGGCAAGATCGCTGTTGGTGCGCGTTAACAGCGCTTCGCTGGAATACAAACCGTCTGAGCCGAAAGGTACTTCGCGCAGCAAAAAGTATCGCACAGCGTCCACGCCATAACGTTCGATGAGCTTCACGGGGTCTACGACGTTGCCCTTGGATTTGCTCATTTTCCCGCCCTCCAGCATGAGCCAGCCGTGGCCGAACACCTGCTTTGGAATGGGCAAATCCAGCGCCATCAACAGGATGGGCCATATAATCGTATGGAATCGCATAATCTCTTTGCCGACGAGATGCACATCCGCGGGCCAGTATTCTTTAAAGCTTGAGTCGTCGTCCGAGAGGTATCCGAGCGCTGAGATATAGTTGGAGAGCGCGTCGATCCAAACATAAACCACATGACCCGGATCAAAGCTGACCGGAATGCCCCATTTGAACGACGTGCGCGACACGCACAGATCTTCAAGACCCGGCAGCAGGAAGTTGTTGAGCATCTCGTTGCGGCGGCTTTCCGGCTGTATGAAATCGGGATGGTCATTGATATATTGAATCAGCTTGTCTGCGTATTTGCTCATCTTGAAGAAATACGCTTCTTCCTTCGCGAGTTCTACGGGACGCCCGCAGTCCGGACATTTGCCGTCCACAAGCTGCCGTTCCAGCCAGTACGCTTCGCACGGCGTGCAATACCAGCCTTCGTAGTGGCCTTTATAGATATCGCCTTGATCGTAGAGCTTTTTGAAAATTTTCTGCACGGTTACGACGTGTCGCTCATCTGTGGTGCGGATAAAGTCGTTGTGGGAGATGTCCATCAGCTTCCAGAGCTTGCGTATGCCGGATACGATACCGTCCACATAGTCTTTGGGCGCCATTCCCGCGTTCTTGGCCACACGCTCGATCTTCTGACCGTGTTCGTCCGTGCCTGTTAAGAACATGACGTTGAAGCCAGTCTGGCGTTTGAAGCGCGCAAGCGCGTCTGCTGCAACGGTGGTATAGGAATGCCCAATATGCAGTTTGTCGCTCGGGTAATAGATGGGCGTTGTGATATAGTACTTTTTCATAAAGCTCTCCTGTGTTTGTATCTGTTTTTACTATTAATTAAGGATAGTTTTTGGCATGTGTTTTGTCAAGTCAACCCGCCGACAAAGTTCATGAATGCAAATACGCCCCGCCGATGTATTTGACGGGGCGTTATTCACAGCAGTTATTGAAAATAAATCAGCTTATTACGTCGCCTGTTATGACGCCTTTAAACGCGCGAGACAGCGGATGCACGGTTTCATACAGAAAGCAATATACATTTGCGCCCTGTATCGTGATTTCCATGGGTACAGTCACAGTGACAGAACGGCCGGGGATCGTTCCGGAAATTGTACCGTTTTCGTCTTTCACCGTCATGTCAATGGGTTCCTGCGTGGCATTGAACGTAACTCTGCTGATGGCAAAGCTGTCGGCTGTGAAATTGGGGTCGCCAAATGCGAGCAGGGGGTTGTCGGGTGCATTTTCCTTCATCAGCTGGGCATACACGTCGCTATCGTACGCTGCCACATCAAAGGCCACATTTTGAGCTTCGCTGTGATGCTTGAAAAGCATGGCAAGCAGCTCGGTCCCTTCGCTGGCCGCCAACGCTTTGGCTGAATTAAGATCCGGCTCCATATTCAGCACAATTTCACCCGTATAGCTGCCAAGAACGTCTTCGCCGCCTGCTTTGCTCGCATACATGGTCATATGATAATCCCAAATAAGGCCCATTTCGTCTGTGATCTGCTGCGTATCGTCAATCTCGATGGCCCAATTTGCATTTTTGGGTTGTTCCGACGGTGAGGGCATAGAGGACCCGGATGCCGTGGGTGCTGCCGAAACTGTCGGTGCGACGGAAGCGGCTTGATCTAGATCTGTTTTTGGCGCTTGTACGCCGCATCCTGCAAGTATTGAAACGGCTAAGAGTATGGCAACGAAGAGTGTGAATATATGTTTTTTCATATAGCTTTCTCCTTATATATCAGTGAAAAATGTTTTGCGCGCTGCTTCAGTTTAATGCAGTGCGTTTTTTGTCATAAGCATCATAGCAGTTAAATATAGTATGTTCAAGGAAATTATAAGCTTTAAAGAAATTTATTGCGTGATTCGAATAACGGTGGCTTGGCAGGGTATATTTGAACATGTATAATGTTATTAATAAAAGAAGGGAGTACCAAATATGAAAAAATATATTATCATTCTTATAGGATTATGCCTGTTGTTTTGCGCGGCGGGGTGTCAGGGAGATGCGGCATCAAATACCGGCTCGCCGTCTGAGAATGAGGCGCCGCAAAGCGCTGAGCCAAACGGTGACATGGTTGATAAGGAGACGTTCTCGGTGCTCGTGCCCAAGGGCTGGGAAGTGATGGACGTAGACGGCGGTGTTCAGATTTATAAGATGAGCGGAGAGGTGTTTGAAGTGCATTTCAGGGGATCAAATATGAACGATACCGAAGCACAGCAGCAGGCTGAGTCTACCGCTAAGCAGTATGAAGGCACACAGCCCGAGTTGGTCGAATTGCTGGGGAAACAGTTTTGGACAACAACCTTTACTGCAGGCGGCGTGAAGCAGGTGACTAATCTATGTATCGAGGAAGGGGTCATGATTTCCGTTAAATACGGCGGGCCGAATTACGAGACGAACCCCGATTTTGAGGCAATACTTGATTCGATTACATTTAAGCAGTAAAAAAGACATAAAAAACCAATTGAATTTTGTTAGTAGGAATAATTGCTCCATAAATTGAAAGCTTAAAGTGAGGTGCCATCATGAAGAAAGCGCGTTTCATTATCCTAATTGCAGTGTTCGCTGCCTTACTGTTTGGCTGTGCCGAACCCAACGTGGTGGAGTCTGTGGAGCTAACGGCGAAAGAAAAGCTTCTTGTCTCTGCGCTAAGCGACCAGACGGCGGTATTTGAATATCAACTGGACGGAAAAACTTACAAAGGGCTGTCTATGTGGGCGCAGCGATATGAATATGGCAAGTTTATAGAGACAATCGACTTGAGAAATGCGTGCGGCGTGAACAAGGGAGGCAATATCGTGCTAACTATATTCAGAGAAGTCAAAAATGTGTCTCCCGAAATGTTTAATGTTTTCATTTTACAGGAAGGCGTGATTTCATCACAGTTCAACGTTTTGCCGGGTATCGCGGATTTACGGGCGCAGGGACTTACAACGCAAATGGTCATGCAAGTGGAAATTCCCGAATCAGGGAAGGTGGTGCTCATGGTTCTTCATACACCGGGCAAAGATGGCGTGATTCCGCTTTCGCAAAGCTTTATGACTGACCATGAAAGTTATACTGATGAGATTTGTGCTTATGAGAGCGCTTATATCGTGGGTTGTACGTTCTCGGAGCAGCTGCCCGAAGGCCTTTCGGATTGACTTTCAAAAAGTTAATAAACGTTTTTATTCGTTTTCAAGGATTTTTGGATATATCTGTCGAATATGAAGATGACAGCCGTCTAAAAACGGCTATATTTTTATCCAAAAGATTTGAAGGAAACGTGTTATGTTTAAAAATGCGGAAGGCAAAGTGAGGTCGGGCTGGAAAATTACAGCGGCACTCGGTTCTTTTTTTGTGATATTAATGGTTGCCGAGATCATCATTGCCATCGCTCTTATGTTCACCGTGGTGGGGTCGGCTGATTCCGTATGGTCGCTTTATGACAAGCTCTTAGAGCGTATGATAGAATGGTCGTGGCTTATGAGCCTATTGCAGACGGTGGTCATGTTTGCCGTGGCGGTGTTGACATGGAAGGTGATATTCAAACGTAGCCTTATGAGCATGGGGCTGCCGCGCGTGAGTCAGCATATCAAAGAGCTTTTATGGGGGCTGCTGCTCGGCGCGGTGTCTATGGCGCTGGTATTTGCACTGCTTCTGGCAGCAGGGTTAATCAAGGTCGAATCATGGATACCCAAGGTTTCGGCAGACACGTTTCTCTATCTGCTCATCTTTATACTGGTGGGCATTGCGGAGGAGACGTTTTCTCGAGGATACTGCATGTCGGTGATGCGGCAGACGCGCAGTGTGGCGCTGATGTTTATCGTTCCGGCTGTGATATTTTCGCTGCTCCACATATCTAATCCCGGCTTCAGTTTTAGCGCGTTTGTTAACATTGCCATTGTCGGTCTGTTGTTTGCGTATATGTATATGAAGTCGGGCAACATCTGGATGCCCATCGGCTATCATATCACATGGAACTATTTTCAAGGATGTGTGTTTGGGCTCAGTACGAGCGGCCTTGGTATAAACGGTCTTATAAAGAGCGAATACACGCGGTATAGCCTGCTGGGCGGCGGGGTGTTCGGGCCGGAAGAAGGCGTTTTGACGACGGCGGTTTTGCTTTTTGGCTTTCTTTTCGTAAAATGGTATTATCGTAAATTGAGCTTTGATTTTATGGTAATGGAGCCGCTCGAAATGAATAACAGGGACGGTATCCAAAGCAAAGGCGAATAGACGGAAAATTAATATATATATAACGAAATCCAAATAAATGGATTCAAGCATTGTTTTTTATTTATTTTCTTTAGGGGGACTTTAATGACTGAACCACAATTGATTGCAGCCATTAGGGAGGACTATGACAATATTGCGCTCCGCTTGGCTCTTGCCGACTGGTATGAAAATTACGGACAGGCAGACCGCGCGGCTTTTATACGCGCTTGTGTGACGGCGAAGCAGTATCCGTTTAACAGCTCGGAGTACGAACAGGCCACGTTGAAACGGCGTGATGCGTGGATGCGATGCAAACCAAAGTTTTGGGACGAAATGAAAGCCGGTCTTTTGATGAGCCTGTTTTGGGATCTTGGTATGTATACCGTATCGTTTGCGGACGGTATAGGAACACAGTCTTGTACTCCCGGGGCCATAAAGAAGGTGGGTAGGCAAAAATGGCTGGGCACAGCTTATGAACAAGGTTGGCTGCTGCGCATGGATATGCGTTTCGACGACGGTTCGTTCGGCAAACGTGTGGCAAAATGGAAGCCTCCGGTGAGCGAGATACCGCTTTGGGTAAAGCCCGCGCCAGAGATTTCCGACGTCGGGTTAGAGAAAATTTACAATCTTGAGCAGCTTTGCGGGATTTCGTTTTTCAGCAACACACTGGAAAAAACATCAGCAGTGCTAAAGCTAGGTGAAGTAAAACGGCTCAGACGGCTAAAAATGGACATCCGCTTTTTGAGTCAGGAGCGGTGGTGCGCGCTGATGGAACAGATACTTAAACTGGATAATCTCTATGAGCTTATGCTTGAAGCGGAATGGAATGAGGAGTTTGGTCTTCGCCCGACAGACGAAGATGTGCTTCGGCTTGGCGCACTGAAAAATTTAAAAAAGCTCGATCTGGTGAAGGCGACCGCGGTCACAGGCGCAGCATTAGAGCAGCTAAAGGCGCTAAGGCCAGATCTTCGAATCATGCGCACAACTTAGTATAGTATGATTCCGATACAGTACAAGACAAAAACGGCAGTGATGACAATGGGAGAAATGAGCTTTTTTCTTATCGCTTATTTTCTCCCAAAAACATGTAGATACAGTCAACTGATTCTTTCGAGCAACGCCCTTGTTTCATCTAAGATGTCTTTCACATGAGTCTGATAAACAAAATGCGAGCTGTTAACGACTTTGGATACTGCGTTTTTCCCCAGTCTGTTTAAGTGCTTAGTCTGATATTCCGTGCCAACCCTTTTTTGCGACTGTGAGGATATCAGCTTCAATACAGGAATGTCCTGAGGAAAAGCAAGTTCGCTTACCTCGTTGATATTTTCGAGTGTGCTGAGCGATTGAGCAATAATCGTATCGTTTAGCACATGGTTGGTAAACTTTTTATAGTCACGGATTTCAATATCGATGTATCCGTTATCAATCTTCTGCATGGGAGGTATCAGTTTGCTCGACAGGCGTGTTACACCGCATGCTTGCTGTAGTTTGGCGATTGTGTATACAAACCTAGGCGGATTTTTGCCTTTTGGTTTTGCCGTTGATGTTGTGTCCAGCATAAGGATCGCGGATACTTCATCAGGATACTTGGCGGCATAATACTCACTGTAAATGCCCGAAGCGGAGTGAGGTATCAGCATATACGGCGGCTTAAACCCAGATGCAGACAACGCCGTTCTGATTTCTTGCGTATAGTTTTCATTTGTTCTTGGCGTATCTGTTTGTTCGCTGAATCCTATGCCAAAGTATTCGACACAGACGACAGTATACTCGTTTGACAGCGCTCTCATCAGCGGGCCAAAGTCTGCGCAGGGCAAAGACACGCCAAAGCCCGGCAGCAGCACCACGGTTTTCTCGCCGCTGCCCATAGAATACACATGCATCTGCTTCTCGCCTACGTTCACGAGCTGTCCGTAAGGGGAAACGCCGTCCCGTTCATTTGAGAAAAATATTTTATTGATTGCAAAGCCGATGATGTTCAGACAAACGATACTGCCTACAATAATTCCAATAACGATCATTTTTTTAACCTCAATTCTACAAATAAAATTTATTTACTCATTATCTGCAGGCGCGGATATCACAGAGATATCTCTTGCCTTGCGTTTGTTTGTATATTCAAAGCTGTATTTTATTAAAAGACCGCGCAAATCGGATAAAAATCGATCGAACTCATCGTCGTTCATCATCATGACTGTATTGTTCAAAAAAATTTTATCCTTTCCGGGGTTTGGGTTTTCGCTGTTGAAATAGTTGTGCAGCTTTGCGTATTTGTTCATCAGAAAACCAAATGCATTCTGCGACGCGCTTTCCAGGGTGTTATGTCTCGATAGCTCGTTTATATTCAGGGCCAGTGTCCGCTCAACGCTTCCGCGGATTTTTTGTTCGGAAACAACAAATAGAATTTTATTGTCTATCAGTATTTTGATATGACGGTACATTGTGGTCCGAGGCACATCGCTGATTCTGTCACAAAGATCTGAGGCGGTCATGCTCTTACGTGCGGCCATTTTCTGAATAATTCTCATACGCACGGGGTTTAACAACACTTCATTTATACTTTTCATCTAAAACACCTCCTTAATGATTCCGTAAATAGATATAATACCAATAGTGGAATAAGTCAAGTAAAATTTTTTACCGTTACGTTTTGCTTATAAAACAATAGGAAGGCAAGGTTATCCTTGGGTAAAAAAGTAAAATTGATAACCAGTACAGTTAATGAGTTCAGCCGACAGTCGCGGAATCCTCGCCTGTTGATACAATTTTTAAGCGGCAAGCCAGTAATTTCATAGGTGGAAGAGTCAGACCAATGACCGGACCGGTCAACAAAACGCCCACAAATGTGCCCGCTCCGACGATACCGCCCATCAAATAACCTGAAATGGTGAATATAACGTCCAGCCCGATTTTGACCCATTGCAATTTTAATTTGGTTGCGTCACGCAGGCTTAACGCCAAAATTTCCATTGCCCCAACACCAAAATTAACGCTAATCACCACAGCAATACCGAAGCCCAGTAACGCAACGGCTGGAAACAACAGCATAAACCGTGCAAAAAATCCGACTGAATCGGAAATGATGTTATTCAAAATCGGTACAAATATGTTCATAAGAGGGCCCACGGACAGTGCGCCGATGACTGTGCCGATATGTAAGTATTTACGGGCAAATATCAGACCAACCACAACGAGGATGCAGTTGTTAATGGTTTCCACAGTGCCGTAGTCGAGCTTGAGCAAGACGTGTTCGCCATCCACCAGTACGGAAATAGGATCGGAGCCGATGTTGAGAGCAAAAAACAACGATATACCCAGTGCGGATATGACGGTTCCAATAACAACCATGATAGATTTCTTTATCATTATCTTGATTTTTTCGTTCATTTATCCTCCAAGCGATTATGCGTGTTTCTACTGATGTTTATTGGGCAGCTCAAAAAGTATAATGTTTGGAAGGATAAATGACAAGTGTCATCTCACAGGAAGCGTCTAGTTACAATATCCCAAACAGACTTGCAAACCGCCTGATTAGGGCATAGAATACGAAAATAGATTAAACTTTTTCAAAGACTGACTGGAGTTGGCCATGCAAAAAAAAACCGTCACAAAAACGCTCCTGATTATCATGATATTATTTTTCTGGTTTACGCAATTTGTGTATATTCCTTATCATACACCGTATCTTTTATCCTTAGGTGCCGCGTCGTCTTTTGTGGGCATTATTGTCGGTGCATATGGGTTTTCGCAGGTGCTTCTTCGAATCCCCATCGGCATTCTTGCCGACAGGAGGATCGGACAGAAAAAGCTGATATTTTTTGGTTTACTGTGTGCCGCGGCAGCATCGGCGATACGAATTATTTTTCCTCAACCTGTCGCATTTCTTGTGGCCAATTTCTTATCCGGCATGACGTCTGCCACATGGGTATCCGTTACCGTTTTTTTCTTCTCGTTGTTTGAGCAAAACGAGCTGAAAAAAGCGACGGGCATTTCCATCGCTGGCAACAACGGCGGGATATTGCTTGGCTTTGTTGCCAGTGCATATATCAACGATGAGTTTGGCATGACGTTCTTATTCGTGGCCAGCATTATTTCTGCTATATGCGGTTTTTTAACGCTGCTTTTCATAAAAGAATATACCCCCAAACAAAAAGTCATGAAAAAAATCCATGTGTCAGGCATTATCAAAAACCCTTCGCTGCTGTTCTACTCTTTTCTTGGGCTTGTTTTACAATCTGTTGTTTTTTCTACGACAATGTCTTTTACCACGTCATATGCCAAATTGTTAACCAGTGTGGAGTCTGAGTTGGCCTTTAGCATGATTGTATACATAACGGTTTGTGTGGCTTCTTCACTGATGATTGGATATGCAAAAAAGTGGAGCAATAAAACGATGTTTACATTGCTGCTTTTGTGTCTTGTCATCTATTGCGCATGCCTTCCCTTCACAACCGCGATGTGGCAGCTATATATTTTGCAGGTGTTTTGCGGAATCGCAAGCGGAGGATTGATGTCGCTGGCGATGGCCTGTGCGATGGAAAACGCAATACCAGAGTACCGATCGACGACGATGGCCGTTTTTCAAGCGTGCTACGGTATCGGTATGACGCTGGGTCCCATACTGATGGGCGTGCTTGTCGATTATTCCGGGTATATGGCCGGTTTCATGAGTATGGCGGCGCTGTGTGTGGTGAGCATCGTCGCTGTCCGGTTAAAGCTCAAGGGCAACGTTGTAGCTGTCTAGTATGATGTTATTCCGATAGTTGCTTCTTTCGTAAGTTCCCAAAGTAAATTCCACAGCAGGTAAACCGTAGAAATAACCACGGGAAAAGCGGAAGTATGTGTAGGACTCATGAGAAACAAAAGTAAAAAGTCACGATAGAAACAGGACTTATAAAAAAATGAATGCATGAGGA
>QKIQ01000056.1 GCA_003249555.1 Clostridia bacterium
TCGTCACAGCGCCCCAGTACATAGATGCTGTGTGGATAGCGCTTGACGATGGAATCCAGCGCGAGCGGTGTATCAGAAAACGGCGCTTTGATGCTGCCATCCGGATTGCGGTATGGCACGGGCAAAAACACATAGTCGGGCACCGTCATGTCTTCATCCGCAAACCCAAGCTTATGAAAACCCTGAAGACACACGCAATACCCCTTTTCCTTAAGCAGCGTACTGAGCGCAAGCTGACGTTTATCTCCGCCGATAATCAGAATGTGATGCATGGTGCTTCCCCTTTTTTTACAGCAATGAACATACGTTATCATATGCGTTTGAATATGGAGGGGTGAATGAATACCTGCACTGACCAATCTGGTTTGGCAGACGCAAAAAAGGTTAATTCTTTATGCATAACGAAAAAGTCGTTGACATTTTATTGTATTTCGTCTACTCTTGTAGACGACAGGTGATTTTTTTACAACTTATGAATTTTTAACATGAGGAGAATTCAATGAAAGATGCATTGACCAGACAGGAATGGGTGCTTATGGAGTCGCTGTGGCAGAAAAATCCGCTGTTTCTCTCTCAGATCATGGACGCGACGGCCAACGCCGTCGACTGGAACAAAAGCAGCTTTCTGACCTATTTAAAGCGCATGACCGATAAGGGGCTGATCGGTTACACCAACATTTCGGGCAACCGCTGCTATACGCCGCTTGTGAAACGCGAGGACTGCATCGACAGCGAAAGCCGCCAAATACTCTCTAAGCTGACCGAAGACAGCACACGGTTGCTGCTTGCCAGCATGATACAAAAAAGCGGGCTCAATGACGAGGACAGAGACGAGCTGCAAGCGCTTATCGCCAAGCTCGGGAAGGAGAAATGACATGGATATATTGAATACACTTTTAGAAATTTCAATCTACTCGGGCATGATATTCATCGTGACGATGCTGCTTAAGAAAGCTTTTAAAAACAGCATGTCGCCGTGGCTGCACTACGCGGTCTGGTTCGTGCTGGTTGTGCGGCTGATGATGCCTGTTACGGTCGAAAGCACATTCCACATCTTTTCGCTCCCTGCTCCAACACAGAGCGAATCTGCTGATTTGTCGTTTCCCGATGTGTCGGCTCCCGTCGCGAAGACATACACACAAGATGCCATTGGCGATACGCAGACAAAGACGGTCAATCCCGTTGAACCGAAAAACAATACCGTCTCCCCTGCGGCTGCCCCCGAGCAAACAAAAGCCGCTTTGCTCACAACCGAGGATATCATTCGTATCGTGTGGCTGTCCGGCGCGTGTATGTCTTCGATATATCTCATCGCCCTGTATATATCGCTTCGCCGCAAAGTGCGCCGCAATGCCGCTCCCCCGTCTCAGCGGCTGATGATGCTATTTGAACAGACCAAAACGGCGCTGGGCATCAAAGCAGATTTAAAGCTCGTCTGCCAGTACGAATATGGCACACCCGCGCTGCTGCTGCCAAGAACAGTATTGATGCCAGTGGACGCATTGGTGGCCATGAGCGATGAGCAGGCCGCATTCGCGCTGCGCCATGAGCTGATGCACTACAAGCACCGTGACCACCTTATGTGTCTGCTGCTTTCCGTATTAAACGCAATATACTGGTTCAACCCGTTTGTATGGCTTGCCTTTCGGCAAATGCGTGCAGACATGGAAGTGGCGTGCGACGGCGCGGTCGTCAAGCCGCTGAACATGGCGCAGAAAAGCCGGTATGCTTCGCTGATTGTCGGTCTTTTTTCACAGCCGCAACGCCGCCGGCTTGTGCTGGGCATGGCTCAGGGCGATATAAAAAAGGTGGCTGAGCAGCGCGTGCGCGGTATATTCATGAGTGCGAAAAGCCGCCGTAGCGCGAGGCTCGTCGCGGCGCTCGTCGCGGCGCTGCTTATTGTCACATGCTTTACGACGGCGTGTCAGCCGACGCCGGAGCAGCCAGTGGTGATACGCAGAGAGGAGGATATCCCCAAAGAAGCGATTCATGAAACCGCCACGCCGCCGCCAGAAGTAAAGAACGTTGTTGAACCGATCGCTTATTCGGTTAAGGAGCATTGGAAGGAAACGGAGAAAAAGAACGATCGTCTTTCCATCGAGGTGGATGCGGATATCCTGATGCCTGAGGCGGAAGTTTATCCTGTGGAGCGGCTGGAGCGCGTCGTTCTCACGCAGGAAAAGGTGAACGAGCTGATCGCATATTTCACGGAGCCAGGGACGAAATTCTATACAGGCGAAAATGTGAGACTGAAATCAGAGTATGAAGAAGATCTTGTAGATCTGAAACTGAGTCTGCAAAAGGTATTGGACGGCGGTGATGGGGAAACCCCCGATGCCATCCGCTCTTATATTAAGGAAACCGAGCGCAAGCTGGCGCAGGCCCCCGAAACCCATACATACACCTATGTGGAGCCGGTATTTACGTTTAGCACCGATTACGAGACAGGAGAGCCGCGCAAAGAATATGGTGAAAACACTATATCCGTCTCCATAGAATTGCCGGATGGCAGCAGACAGGGGTCTGTTTACGCATCCCGCTATGAAAAAGGAAAAAACACAGCCACCGATTTTTCTTACTTCCATTTCAACGGCGGTTGGAATCTGGAAAGCTATTTCACCTGGTATGACGAGGAGCTCAAGCGGGAAATGGAGGATCCTCCGCGGTATGCGGAAAGTGACGGTGGCGAGTGGCAAAAGGATATGACAAGTCAGCGTGAATTTGTAGACGCCGGGCTAAAAAGCATGCAGACGAACAACATGGATCTGCGCGCCGCGGCTGACAGCGCCATAAAACTGCTGGAGGAACTGGGTATAGAAGGAATGCAGCTAAAAAGCTATGAAAAGGCGATGTTTTCCAGAGAGCGCGATCAGGATGATTACACAATACCCGGATGCTACGTGGAATTTGTACGCGAAT
>QKIQ01000096.1 GCA_003249555.1 Clostridia bacterium
TGGGCTTTGCCGACAATTCGCCCGAGGAGGCGTGTGGAGAGGAGATCAGTGTATGAGCACAGTAACCGTTCAGGGCAGCGCCGTGTCCATCAGTCATCCCGAAAAGGTGCTGTTCCCGCACACCGGCATGACAAAAGCGGAATATATCGGTGCGCTCGCGTCGCTCGCGCCGTATCTGCTGCCGCATACCACGGGGCAGCCGCTCACGGCAATCCGTTACCCTCATGGGTTGGGAGACGAGTTCTTCTATCAAAAGAGGCCGCCCAAGGGTACGCCGGGCTGGGTCAGCACCACCACGGACGAAAATGGCGACGCATTCATCAATTTAGACAGCCTTAGAACGCTGATGTGGCTCGGTAATTCTGCCGCGCTTGAATTCCACGTGCCATTCTGCAACCAAAAAGGCATGCTCACGTCGCTTGTTTTTGATCTCGATCCATCGGAAGGGCAGACGTTTGAGGATGTGACGGCGTGCGCGTTGTCCGTATTTAATACGATGAAAGAGCTTGGCGTCACATGCTATGCCAAAACCTCCGGCGCGTCGGGCTTGCAGATATATATCCCCACGCGTCGTATGACGTTTGAGGAAGGCCGCACAATCAACGCCTTCTTCGGCAGGTATTTTCAAGCCAAGTATCCCGACACCGTCACCGTCGAGCGGCTGGTTAAAAACCGCGGGCGCAGGCTCTATTTTGATTATCTGCAAATGGGGCACGGCAAAAGCATCATCAGCGTGTACTCACCACGCGCGGTGCCGTGCGGCGCGGTGTCTATGCCGGTGACATGGGAGGAGCTTGAAAGAGGCGCAAAGCCGTGCGATTTCACGTTGGCCAACGCGGCGAAGCGGCTGCAAAAAACGGGTGATCTGTTTGCGCCCATGTTCGGTGAGGGCAGGCCTGTGCCTGCGCTGGAGGAGATTTTGAAAAAGCAGACCATGTCATCGTGAGCACAGCGAAGAATATGATAAATCAGATTTTGCGGTAATCGCCGACATGTTTTTGTGTCAAGCGGTTTGCGAGCATTGACATGGAATATCAATGCCGTGGCGAACAGAATCATATATATTGAACAAAACAAAACGCATACATTTGACGGCAACATTGAGCAGCTCGAACAGATGAGGCGTGGAAATGGATAAGGGTGTACATACCTGCCAAAGTGTGATAATATTGAAACAATAATAATGGAAATATTAATTGCTTCGGCAAATCCTAAGATTGTTTTTTGGAGAGAAAAATGAAAAAAGCATTGTTTATCATATTGGTGATGACGCTTGTTTTCGCTATGGCGGTGCCTGTATCTCTTGGCGCGCCGGAGGAGGATGCGTCACCCTCGCCGTCGGCAGAGGAGACAAACGGCACGGACGGCTCCATGCCTGACGATTCGGTACCGCAGGATACGCAGCGCGTTTTCGAAATCCTAAAGCCGGACAGCGCGGGCATGACCGTGTTCAGGGTGCAGATGCGCCTCAGGGATCTTGGTTATTTAAACTATCGCCCGACAGGTCTTTATTATACGATGACACAGAATGCGGTCATTTCGTTTCAGCAGAACAACGGTCTTGATTCTGACGGCCAGGTCGGGCAGATGACATACGACAAGCTGTTTTCTTCGGATGTCGTACGCAAACCGTTGAGTCCCTCGATACTTGTATCGTCGGGTATGCCGTTGACGGGAACGGCACCGGCTTCGGGAGATCCGGCTGACTGGTCGACAGTTGTGGACGCGGCCTTTCCCGTGGGTGCGCAAGCCACGGTGACGGATTTCAATACAGGAAAAGCATTTACCGTGCAGCGTACGGGCGGAACGGGTCATGCGGATGTGGAAACGGCGGATGCCGCCGCATACGCGACCTTCCTTGAATGCTTTGGCGTGTCAGAAAACGAGCAGCCCACATGGGAAAAAAGGGCCGTGCTGGTGAGCATTAACGAGGCGGTTTACGCAGCGTCGCTGTTCGGGAATCCGGCCGGTGCGGATACCGTGGCAAATAACGGCATGGACGGGCATGTGTGCCTTTACTTTTCGGGCAGCACATCCGATGTGCTGGGGTTTGCGGATAAGGAACATCAAAAAATGGTATTGGTTGCTGCGGGTCTTCCGCTTCAATACTAGTACAAATAAAAAGTGATTAAATCAGACATGAAGCAAGAGAGCTGTATGCTTCCCTTGCTTTTTATCATAACATGATTTTATATTGGAGGTCAGGAAAATGACAATGGTAACGATGGGTATTGTGGTGATAGCCATAGCGTTTATCGCTTTGGGTTTTCGAAAAAAACCAGGCGGCACACGAAATGAAATGCAATGGAGAGTCAACAAACGCCAGTGGATTTCGTTGTTGGGTTTTGTATTTGTGGCGTTTTCATTCTTCACCACCATACCGGCGAACTCAATCGGTATATTGTATTCCCCGCTAAACGGCGGCGTGCAGGACAGAACGCTGGGTGAAGGCGTTCAGGTTAAAAGCCCGATCGATGAGGTCTATATCATATCGACAGAGGTGCAGACAAAACACATTGACAGCCTCTTCGGGCAGACAAAGGACAGCCAGTTTTTAACCATCGCTGTCGACGTCAAGTATTACGTGGATAAGGCGCGCGCGTTTGATGTGTTTAAGCGCTTTAAAACGCTCTTCAACGTAGACAACTCGTTGATACTTCCCGCCACACAAAGGGCGATTGAGCAGGCCACAATCAAATACAACATCATCGAGGTGCTTGGCGAAAAGCGCGGCGACGTGTATCGGGATATCGAGGCAGCGCTGTCCGAGCGTTTCTCGCTGGACGGTATCACGCTGCATTCCATCACGTTCCTTGATACTGACGGGGGAGATCAGATTGAGCAGGCAATACTTGCGGAAGCCGTCGCCAAAAAGGCTGTAGAGACAGCGGAGCAGGAACGCCTTGAGGC
>QKIQ01000118.1 GCA_003249555.1 Clostridia bacterium
TAGCGCGTGCGTATGAAACCGCATGCGTGTGAATATATATAGATGCGGGGTGGTGAAACAATGAGAATAAGAAAACGGTCGTTGATAACAAACTTTTTTTTAATACTCATTATGGGGCTCACATACATGGCGTCCTTCGGGTTTGCGTTGCCGTCGCAGGGGTTGGTGCTCAAGGGCTGTACGGGAAAAAATAACATTGCGCTGCAGATCACGGTGGATGATCGCAGCGATGTGGAAGCCTATATGGATACGCTCGAACGGCTGGGAACATACGGCACATTTTTTTTCTGCGAACAATGCGATAATGCAAACGGCGCAACGATTAACGAAGTGCTTTCGCGCGGACACGGTGTCGGGTTCTACGTCTGCAATACGCACGAGGGCAGGGAAACGGATATGTACATCGGCAACGGATACAGTGTGCCCGTGATGAGCTGTGGCGATGGCAGCCAGATGCGCCGTATCGGCCCGTCTATCGACTTTGAAAAGCTAAGGTCGCATAAAATCTGGCGGAAGATATTGCAGGACAGCATACAAAGAGATATGTTCATCCGAATTAAAGCGGATAACGAATATGAGGATTTTGAAAAAGTTGTACAAATTATACGCGATAAAGGTTATACTATCCTCAAGGTGGAAGAAATGCTTTAAAAGGAGTCGACATATGATAAAAACGCTGGATAACGGCCTTCGCGTGATTACAGAACCGTTGCCGAACTACAATTCCGTGGCCGTTGGTATCTGGGTAAAAACAGGATCAACGTGCGAGAGCCCAAAGGAAAACGGCATCTCGCATTTTATTGAGCATATGATGTTTAAAGGGACAAAGGCGCGCAGCGCCAAGCAGATTGCCGTGGATATGGACAAGATCGGCGGTCAGCTCAACGCGTTCACCTCCAAAGAGTGCACGTGCTATCACGCGCGCGTGGTGCCCGAAAAGCTTGAAGTCGCGGTAGATGTGCTGTCGGATCTTTTCTGCGATCCGCTGATCGACGAACAGGAACTGGAAAAGGAAAAAGGCGTGGTGCTTGAAGAAATCGCGATGGTTAACGACAACGTGGAGGAGCTGGCACACGAAAAAATATCCGAGATATATTTTGAAGGCAGTACGCTTTCTCAGCCGATACTCGGGCCTGCGGAGAATATCAAAGCTTTTACGCGCGGCGATCTTGTGCGCTATATCGATGATCATTATTATCCGGCCAACGTTGTGGTGGCAGTGGCAGGCAAATATGATGAAGCGCGTCTTGATGACGTGCTAAACCAATATATCGGCGGTTACAGCCGCGGCACACGCAAGGAGGTTTCCGACTGCGCGACGCCGTTTACACCGAGACCGAGCACGCTGTATGTGGAAAAAGACGTGGAGCAGACGCATCTGTGTCTGGCTTTCCCCGGCTGCACATTCGCCGTGGACGACCGCTTTGCACTGGCGGTGCTAAACAACATTTTGGGCGGCGGTATGAGCTCAAGGCTGTTCCAGTCTATCCGTGAGGAGAAGGGTCTTGCGTATTCCGTGTATTCGTACCCGTCGTCTTACAGCTACGCGGGCATGTTTTCGCTGTATGCGGGCACCACAGCGGCCAACGCCGACATGGTGGTGCAGCTTATGAAGCAGGAGATCGATCTTTTAAAAGCCGAGCATATCAGCGAGTCGGATTTCAGACAGGGCATCGACCAGCTGAAAGGCAACTATGTGCTGTCCATGGAGGGCGTGAACTCCAAGATGAGCGCTGTCGGCAAATCGCTGATACTGTTAGACGAGGTCTACGACGAGGACAAAACGATCGCCAAGATCGATGCGGTGACATTGGATCGTGTGAACGCGATGATCGATGAGATATTCGACTATAAAAACATGTCGGCTGTGTTTGCAGGCAAAATAGAGAAGAAAAAAGAGCTGGAGAGTTTTTTGGAGGGGTTAAATGGACAAGCTGGAGAACATATTCAATTATCAGAATCAGTTTGATACAGAGCTCGCGAAGACGCGCGGTCTTGAGGGCATCCCGATGGAGCAGTGGATACAGAAGGAAACGCTTGCCATGCTCTCAGAGCTTTCAGAGCTTATAGACGAGGTCAATTTCAAGTGGTGGAAGAATCCAAAGCCTGTTGATACAAACAAGGTGAAGGATGAGCTGGTGGATATCCTGCACTTTTTTGTGAGCATGTGCTTAAAGACGGGCATGGACGCAGCCGAGCTGCACGAGCGCTATTTGAACAAGAACAAGGAGAATTTTGCGCGGCAGCACGGCACATCCGAGAAGAAAGGCTATGAGGTCGGGTAAAAAATAAAAGCGAGTCTCCGTTGATCGGAGGCCCGCTTTTTTGTGGCTCTTTACTCCTGCCTATTTTGCATGCGTTCCAAAATGCCCGGCATGAGGATGCCGCTTCCGTCGAGAGCATTAATCATGAAATCCTCTTTGTTTCCATGCGTCCAAGTATCATTTTGGTCATACAAGTACTCTTCCTGCGCCATGATATGCCATGCGGGTACGATCAGCACGCGCTCTGGATCGTCCTTGGCGTTGATGTAGGTCGTAACAAGCCGTATTTCTTCGATTCTGACGCGCTTTGTGTCTTGTTGTGCGTGGTCCAGCCATGCCCCATTCATAAAGTAAACGTGGTCGAGGATACGTTGCTTCATTTCATCGAGCGGCATAAGAGTGGTGTTTTCGGCAACGCGCTCTACGACCTGCGCCATGCCTCTCCATGAAAAATACTCCACACCCCCTTCGCTTACAAGCAGGTTCACACACTCCAGACCAAAGGGCGCGCAATATAGTTCAGAATAGTCCTGTTCATCCGAAAAGCTGCCGCCGAAGTGCGAAAACGAGGGGATGCCGCCGCATTCGCGTACAAATTCCACGTAGCATCCGGGTATTGTGTAAT
>QKIQ01000058.1 GCA_003249555.1 Clostridia bacterium
CCAAGGGAAAGCAGTGCGGCGGTGCGGTTGTGTTTGCAAGCGGTTACGGAGAAACTG
This sequence comes from Clostridia bacterium, assembly GCA_003249555.1. Taxonomy (GTDB): domain Bacteria; phylum Bacillota; class Clostridia; order Christensenellales; family SZUA-584; genus SZUA-584. The sequence goes on from QKIQ01000058.1 coordinate 58, forward strand.
GCGTTGAGGGTAAAAAACGGGAACAGGCGCTTGTGGAAGTTTGCAGAGACCTTGATATTGCGATGCTGGGGCCAAACTGCGCGGGGTTTGCGAACTATATTGATGATGTTTTTTCTTTTGCCTTCCTGACGGATGAGAGGAATCGCAAGGGGAATATCGGAATGATATCTCAAAGCGGGCAGCTTTGCTTATCAGCCCTTGATAGCCCGGGCATGGGTTTTTCTTATCTGATTTCGTCAGGTAACGGTGCTTGTTTGCGAGTTGAGGAGTACTTAAAGTTTCTTGTGGATGACCCGGATACAAAAGTGGTATGCGCTTATATTGAGGGCGTTCAACGTGTCGAGGTGTTTGTTGACGCGCTAAAGCGTGCCGCAGAAAAGAAAAAGCCGGTTGTTATACTCAAAACCGGACGCTCGAAAAAGGCGGTGAGCCTTGCCGCGTCACATACGGGCAGTCTGGCCGGATCAGACGCGTCGGTTGATGCGATAATACACAAATTCGGCGCCATTCGTGTTGATGACATACAAGAGCTATTGGCGACGGCCAACATGTTTTCCATACTTAAGGATTACCCTCGGGTGCCGGCATTTGCATCTTTGAACGTATCCGGCGGTGAAGCCGGAGTGACTGCGGATCTTGCTTATCTTGACGGCATTGACCTGCCGGATCTTTCAGATAATGCGATGAGGGCATTAAAGCGTATGCTTCCGAGCTACGCAACCCCCAATAACCCGCTGGATATGACGGCAACGCTTGCCTACGATCCTGATAAGTTTGCGGCTGCCATGGAAATCATTATGGCGGAAGAAAAGGTCGGCGCTGTTATTGTCGGATATACGATTCCGTATACGATTACTGATACGACGCCGGTTCGCATGGCAGACGGAATAGAGAAAGTAATATCCTTGCCTTGGGTTAAACCGATCATCTGGATTCCTTTTGTAGAGCACACAAAAAATCCGGAACAGCATAAGCGGCTGCTTGATATGGGTGTTCCCGTTCTGCCGCCCGGAAGGTACGGATATAAAATACTCCACAACCTATGCCGTTTCATTACATATTGTTCTGAAGACAAAACACTAGAGTTTTCAGCTCCCGATGCAAATATCGGATATAGCGCAAAATCACTATCAGAATATGACAGCGCCGAAGTGTTAAAACAATTTGGCGTGCCCATATGCCCGCAAAAGGTCGCTGCAAGTTGCAATGATCTGGTGGCTGGGTGTGAGGAAATCGGCTATCCTGTCGCGCTGAAAATCAGTTCGCCTGATATACTGCACAAATCTGACGTTGGCGGCGTGAAGCTTAATATCCGCGATGAGCAAGAAGCGGTGAGCGCATACAATGAAATCATGAAAAATGTCAGAACGCATGCGCCGAATGCAAGGCGAGATGGAATTTTGATAAAACCCATGCTCAAACGCGGTGTCGAAATGATTGTGGGCGTGAACAACGACGAGCAGTATGGACCGATGGTCATGGTTGGGCTTGGCGGCGTATATGTGGAGGTTTTTAAGGATGTGCAGCTTTATCCGGCTCCTCTGTCAAGAATTGAAGCTTTGGACATGCTTAAGAAGCTCAAAGGTTATAGGTTGCTTAACGGTTATCGGGGCGGCCTGGTTTATGACACTGAGGCGTGCGCTGAGTTTATCGTCAAGATATCGCAATATGCATACGAAAACAAGAACAAACTAAAAGAACTGGATATCAATCCGCTCATTGTATATCCGCAAGGCGAAGGGGTTGCCATGGCAGATGCGCTGGTTGTTTTGCGTGATTGAATTAGACAGCAAATCTATATTGGGCAAGACGATAAAGATTTCATCTCATTGACTATTTATCGGAGGGAAATCGGATGAAAACAAATCTAAGAAAATATTTGTCACTTCTCGCACTGGCTTTGAGCGGCGGATCGATTTATTTTTTACCATATATCAAATACGTGTTTTATGATGCCCAACTTTCGGCTATGGGCATCAACAACCAGCAGTCGGGGCTGCTTATCACCATATACGCCGTTGGCTGCAGTATTCTTTATCTGCCTGGGGGTATATTGGCTGATAAGCTCTCGCCTAAAAAATCTTTGATTTATTCTTTGCTGGCCACTGCTGCATTATCTGTGGTTTACGCTTTTACCCTCAGCTTTACAATTGCGATATTTATCTGGCTGCTGCTCTCTGTATCCACAATATTTGTTTTTTGGTCATCGCTGCTAAAGGCGATCAGAATGATTGGGACAGAAAAAGAACAAGGGCGATTATACGGGATTTATTACGCTGGCAACGGTCTTACCGGCGCCATTGTCAACGCAGTTGCGATGTGGGCTTTTGGCTTTGCAAAAAACGATACGGTCAAAGGCTTTTTCTATGTGGTGATTGTGGGCGCGGCGGCCTGTGTGATCTCGGCGCTTGCGGTGGTGCTGTTTATTAAAGACGATAAAAGGATGCAAACGCAGCTTTCTGTTGCCGACAAATTTCATTTAAAAGATGTCGGCGTACTGTTGAAAAACCCAACGGTATGGCTGCTGTCAATCGTTATACTATGTGCATACGGGATTTTCTCATCGACAAGCTATTTCACGCCGTATCTTTCGGATGTGATGGGGGTGTCGGCAACAGAATCGGGGATACTGACAATATTTCGAAATTACGTTTTTCTTGGTTTTGCACCGTTGGGCGGGTTTTTGGCAGATAAAATTTTCAAATCCACGACGAAACTTTTTGTGATATGCTTTTTGCTTTTGGCTGCCTTGCTTGGTGGTGTGTTGTTGATGCCATCAACGATTGACCAAATATTCATAGGTATATATTCTTTATT
>QKIQ01000003.1 GCA_003249555.1 Clostridia bacterium
GATATCGACGGAGCGGATAACGCGGTTGAATACCGCACGCATGTGCAAAACATCGGCTGGCAGGGTTGGGTGAACGAGGGCGAGATGACGGGAACAAGCGGGCGCGCTCTGAGGCTGGAAGCCATCGAAATACGGCTCAAAGGCGATATGGCGGCCAAATATGACATCTATTACCGCGTTCATGCCCAGAACATCGGCTGGATGGACTGGGCGAATAACGGGCACTCTGCCGGAACCGCGGGGTATTCGTATCGCCTGGAGGCTATTCAGATTGTGCTGGTGCAAAAAGGCGGCGCCGCGCCCGGGCCCACGGCAGTGCCGTTCAAAGACGCAAACGGGCCTGTGCCGGCAACGCCGATGCCGGAAAGCCCATCGTCTGACGTGCCGATCAGGTACCAAACACACGTGCAAAACGTCGGCTGGCAAGGCTGGAAAACCAACGGCGAGGCGGCGGGCACGAGCGGAAAGTCGCTGCGGCTCGAGGGCATGTATATCGATATCGACGGAGCGGATAACGCGGTTGAATACCGCACGCATGTGCAAAACATCGGCTGGCAGGGTTGGGTGAACGAAGGCGAGATGACGGGTACAAGCGGACGTTCGCTGCGGCTGGAAGCCATCGAAATACGGCTCAAATACGGCTCAAAGGCGACATGGCAGCCAACTATGATATCTATTACCGTGTTCATGCGCAAAGCTTTGGTTGGATGGATTGGGCGAAGAACGGGCAGTCTGCCGGAACCGCGGGGTTTTCGTATCGGCTGGAGGCCATTCAGATCGTTATCGTGCAAAAAGGCTCTGCGGCACCGGGGTCGACAGCAAGGCCGTTTGTGAGCGCTTGAGTGAGAAGCAGAACGGAATGAGGCCATAACAACTCTAAGCTGGCACAATAACAAGAAAAGATATTGTGAGTCTGAGAGTTTAATGGTCTTTACAATATCAACTATATGTTTAAAAGAGAATGTAAAAGACCATCTTGCACGTTGTACAGGATGGTCTTTTTTGGACTCATTTTGGTGATATTAATACGAGTTTATAATATTCCCAGATTATAATTGCACATCATGACTTTACAAGGTGCAAAGATGCTGTATGCTTTTTCAACAAAATTCGCTCTTCACTGTAACATTTTTTAAATGCATTCAATAAATTATAGTATAGATTCTATATATAAAGCATATACATGGGGGTATAATTAATGAAAACAAATATAATTCTATTTGCTTTAATTATTTTGCTTTGTTTGATATTAACTGCCAATGCGCCAATGTTTTCACCTCCTTACCGTAACGCGGGTGTATTCCAAGGTGAATTTAGCTTTATCCAAGATATATGCGAATCAAATGAAAAAAAAGATTCTTTGGATACTATTGAAAAAAAGCTTTCAAATACACTGCTGCAATTGACGGATGTTGAATTTCTGCTTCCCAATACCTCGCACAGTGAATTAATTAGTCAGATGAAAGAACAGAAACAAATGACTGAAGCGCCTGTATTATATCATGCGGATGGTGCTTCGTCAGAATTAAACGTACACGTGTATATTAAGCTAAAAGAAGGCTATACCCCAAGTATACTATCTAAGTATATATCAAAAATAGAAGACCATAATTCGGGTTACAATCTTGTTACAGCATGGGTGGAAGTTAACTCGATAAAAAGCCTTGCCGCATTGGATTTTGTTAAGAGCGTACAAGAAATTATTCCTCCAATTATTTATACGGGTCATTTCAACAGCGAAGGAGATGCGCTATTGAAGGCGGATATCACACGTGCAATGGGCGCAGATGGTGCGGGCATCAAGGTTGGTATTATCTCTGACGGGGTAGATAATTATAAATCGGCAGTATCAAGCGGCGATCTTCCATCTGGTCTTACCATCCTCAGTAATGAATACGGAGGGGACGAGGGAACAGCTATGCTTGAAATTGTTCATGATCTGGCACCGGGAGCAATGCTGTATTTTCACGACTGCGGAACATCAAAGCTTGCCTTTTTCAACGCGATAGATGCGCTTGTTTATGCCGGATGTGATATTATCTGTGACGATATTGGTTGGGCGACGGAACCATTTTTTGAAGATGGTGAAGTTGCTCGGCATATAAAAAACCTAATTGCAACAGAAAACATCATCTATTTGACGGCAGCGGGAAATGCCGCGGGTTCGCATTATCAGGGGCAGTTTTGTGGGCGCGGTGATGGAACTGCTGATTTTAGCAACGGTTTAAGTTCGTCAACCCCCTATCTGTATGCGAATTTATCAAATGAAGAAAATCTAATCGCAGCAATGGAATGGAATGATCCGTTTGGCCACTCCGGGAATGATTACGATCTATATTTGTTTAATGGAAGCACCGGCGATCTAATTGGGCAGAGTCAGACGACACAGAATGGTGATGATGATCCTCTTGAAGTTATTCAATATCGCAACAATACTGGTAATAATATAGATGTTGTTCTCGTGGCTTATTCTTATAATGTGTTGGTGGATAAAACGCTGGAGATATATGTGTACGGCGGATCGATGTATACCAATAACATCGTCAGTGTTGATTCAATATTTGGGCATGCGGCTATACCTGATGTGATCTCCTGCGGCGCTGTCCGACAGACAACGCCCAATGACATTGAGTTTTTTTCTTCACGTGGGCCGGTGACAATGCTGACAGAAACAAGGCGCAAACCGGATATATGCGGTATTGACGGGGTTTCAATATCGGGGTCAGGCGGATTTGGCACTGCCAGCGGGGGACGATATTACTTTTATGGAACCAGTGCGGCAGCACCGCATATTGCTGCCGTGGCTGCGCTGCTTAAGTCGCAATTCCCATCATATCTTGCTCCTCAAATAAAAAAATTAATACAGGATAATCATGTGGATCTGGGTGCTCCTGGGTACGATAATATATTTGGTTTCGGTAGGGCAGACGCGTACTCGGCGGCTGTGGGTGACTTGTCAATCAGATATCAGGTTCATGTGCAAAGCATTGGCTGGCAGAACTGGAAAGCCAACGGTGAAGTGGCCGGTACGAGCGGACAATCGCTTCGGATGGAAGGTGTTTGTATTGATATTGAAGGAGCAAAAGGCGCGCTCGAATACCAATCGCATGTGCAAAACTTGGGCTGGCAGGGCTGGGTCAAACAAGGCGCTATGTCAGGAACAATCGGACAGTCTCTGCGGCTTGAAGCGATTCAAATTCGCCTAAAGGGTGATATTGCTGAGAAATACGACGTCTACTATCGGGTTCATACGCAGCGCTTTGGCTGGATGGGCTGGGCGATGAATGGGGAATCTGCCGGAACCGCGGGGCTTTCGTACCGGCTGGAGGCGATTCAGATTCGGTTAATTCCCAAAGGCGGCGCGGTACCTGTTTCAATAGGCGTGCCATTTATTGATAACGTAATCATTAAATATCAAGCTCATGTGCAAAATGTCGGCTGGCAAGGCTGGAAAACCAACGGCGAGGTCGCGGGCACGAGCGGGCAGTCACTGCGGCTGGAGGGCATGTATATCGATGTGGACGGGGCGGATAACGCGGTTGAATACCGGACACATGTGCAGAACATCGGCTGGCAGGATTTCGTCAACGAAGGTGAGATGACGGGTACGAGCGGACGTTCGCTGCGGTTGGAAGCTATCCAGATCAGGCTTAAAGGTGACATGACAGATAATTATGATATCTATTACCGTGTCCATGTTCAAAACATCGGTTGGATGGATTGGGCGAAGAATGGTCAGTCTGCCGGAACTGCAGGGCTGAGTTACCGTCTGGAAGCTATCCAAATCGTTGTTTTACAGAAAGGCAGTGTAGAACCCGGCTCGACAAAAAGACCGTTTGTGATTGCATAAACGTTTTGATATACGCACTTACTAAAATAAAACTGATATCATTTGCTTTTTTTTGCTCCAAAAAGGCTCTGGCGATAGGTCAGAACCTTTTTGGATTGTTGTTGGCGTGAAGAAATCCTGGTGCTTGAGCAACTAAATCGGTTTATCTGGAGACTATGTGATTTTATATCAATAAATGTGTTTATATAACATTATACAATATGAAAGGGGCTGGAGGTTATGGAAGGTGTGAGAATTGTCATTGTGGATGATTCTTCTTTTTCTATCGCATTTATAAAAGATATTTTAGAGAAAAATGGTTTTGAAGTTGTGGGAGAGGCTGGCTCGCTAGAAGAAGTGAAAGAGATTGTGAATGAGAAGAAGCCCTCATTGGTTACAATGGATATGACGCTGCCCGGAACAGACGGTCTTGAGTGTACGCGTGCTATTCATGAAATCGATGAAAACATTAAAGTCATCGTTGTCAGTTCTATGATGGATGATGAAATAGTCAAAGAAGCCAAAAAAAATAAAGTATCCGCATATATACAAAAGCCTGTCGATGCCGATGAATTGGTGACGGTCATCAACAGGGTGGCGGCTGCCGAAGAGCTGTACCGATTTTTAGAAGAAGAATACATTGCAAATTTCAAAGAAGCGCTGATGGACAGCATGAATCGAATGACCAAAACCATCCCGGTCTATAAGCAGGAATTTTGCACCAACAAAGAAATTGAGTCAAAGGGCGTAACGATTATTATCGGAATAAGCAGCAGATTTTCCGGCAGGATGCTGCTTGATTTGTCTAAAGAAACCGCCAACCGTTTAGCGTCTGCCATTTTTAGAAGAGAGTTAAAAAGCGATGATGAGATGATGGCAGCTCTTGGAGAATTTGCAAACATCGTATCCGGAAATGCCTGCTCCCTTTTGAATAAAAAGAACAAAGCGTTAGGGCTTCGTGTGGCACCTCCGTCAATATTACATGGAGAAAGTGTTATTATTTCAGCTCCTGGCTTAAATACAACCACTGCAATTGCAAAAACTGAATTTGGCGAAATATTGCTTAATGTGGGTTTCCAAAGAGGTGAAGAAAAGTGGACGTAAAATACACAAACCCATTTATAGAGTCTTTTAAAACGATTATGCCTCAATTGGGCTACAGTCAAATACGAAATGGCGGTTTGACTGATGAGAATCAGGAACTGGTTCATTCAGGGGTCAATATTATAGTCGGGATTGTTGGAGAGATTAAGGGTAACGTTGTTTACAGCATGGACTTGGAGACTGCTAAAAAAATCGCATCAACCATGATGATGGGAATGCCTGTTGATGAATTGGATGATATGTCCAACAGCGCATTGTCGGAATTAGCCAATATGCTAACGGCAGGTGCGGCAACGGCTTTTTATCAAATAGGAATCAAAGTCGATATATCCACGCCAACTCTGCTTTACGGTGAAAAAATTTCAATAAAGATGAGCTCAAGTAAAGTGCTGTGCGTTGAACTAATTGCGGATGACATTGAGATCAAAGCGAATATCGCCTTTGTCACATAACGAGCATTATTTCAAGACAAACAAAAATACAGAGCAACTTTGAGATTGTTCTTTGTACCGAGCAGAAAAACCATCCGAAGACTAAAATTAATCTTGGATGGTTTTTCGTCATAAAAGAGTCTGAAATGACTAATTGCACATTTTCCTTATTTTTGAACAAATGCGCCAGATGTACTGCCCGGAGGGGTAGCGCCTTTGGACAGTACCATGATTTGTATCGCTTCAAGGCGATAACTGAATCCTGCTGTACCAGAGGATTCACCGTTTTTCGCCCAGCCCATCCATCCTACATTTTGCGCGTGAACACGGTAATAGATGTCGTAGTCATTGGCGGCCTGTCCTGTCAAACGTATCTGTATCCCTTCAAGCCGCAAAGAGCGTCCTTCGGTGCCGCTGAGCTGTCCGTTAGAGACCCAGTCCATCCAGCCAATGTTCTGGACGTGTGTCTTGTATTCGATACCGCCATTCATGCCGTTAAGCTGCATTCTCATGCCTTCAAGCCGCAGCGCTTGGCCGCTTGTCCCGGATGAGGTGCCGTTGCTCATCCAATTCTGCCAGCCGACGTTTTGTACGTGGCTCTGATAGGATACGGAGCCCATTTGGACAAACGACTGAGATGTTGACCCCGGAGGGGCAGAGCCTTTTGGCAGCATGACGATTTGAATGGCTTCCAGACGGTAACTAAACCCTGCCGTACCGGAGGATTCACCGTTTTTCGCCCAGCCCATCCATCCTACATTTTGCGCGTGAACACGGTAATACAGATCATAGTCATTCGCTGCCTGTCCCGTCAGACGCATTTGTATAGCCTCAAGCCGCAGCGAACGCCCTTCCGTGCCGCTGAGCTGTCCGTTAGAGACCCAGTCCATCCAGCCGATATTCTGAACGTGCGTCCTGTATTCGATGCCGCCGGCTACACCGTTTAATTGAATACGCATAGCTTCAAGCCGCAAAGACCGGCCGCTTGTGCCGGACACGCCTCCCTGGCTCATCCACTCCTGCCAGCCGACGTTTTGAACATGGCTTTGGTATTTCACAGGTCCGTTTGCATAATCCGCCTGGATATAATTTGCGGCCACATATGCGCTTTGCCCGCCATACAGTATCCTGTGCCAAGATAACCCGTCAGCCGACGCCGCGTTTTGCTCCACCACATTAAGCCTTGCGCCACCGGGCAAAGTGCCCAAAATGCTGCATGAGGTGCCGGCGCCGCTTCTGACATTTAGTGTCGATGTGCCGGTCACGTATGCGTTGGATGTATCCGGCGTCGACATATAAGAAAGAGACGGACGGCTGTAGCCTTGCGGGGTTATGGCCGTGTTCGGGTAATAAAAGCTGAGAATTTGCTGATACGAATGGCCGCCGATGGCACGTTGCTGTGCGCCGCGTTGGCTTAATCCCACCCCATGGCCGTATCTTTTCTGTGATATGGAAAAACCGGGTACGCCGTTGACGGTTTCCTGCTTCACCACAAACAGCCGTAAACTGTCTTTGTTAAACGTTTTGTACATGTTATTGTCGTTTGTCCCATCGAAATACCTTAGGTCGAGCAAGACATTCGAAACATTAATCGTAGCCCCATTTACTGTGAACTGAATCCCATTTATACCGGATTGAGAGCTTTGTGCTGTGGGCTCAGGCGTTGCCGTGGGCTCAGGCGTTGCCGTAGCTTCTGGTGTTGCCGTGGGCTCAGGCGTTGCCGTAGCTTCTGGTGTTGCCGTGGGCTCAGGCGTTGCCGTGGCTTCTGGTGTTGCCGTGGGCTCAGGCGTTGCCGTGACTTCGGGTGTTGCCGTGGCTTCTGGCGTTGCCGTGGCTTCGGGTGTTGCCGTGGCTTCGGGTGTTGCCGTGGGCTCAGGCGTTGCCGTGGCTTCGGGTGTTGCCGTGGCTTCGGGTGTTGCCGTGGGCTCAGGCGTTGCTGTGGGCTCAGGCGTTGCCGTGGCTTCGAGCGTTTCAGGGGTTTGAATATTCAGCGCCGAATACGAAGCGTCGTTCATGCTGACGGTAAAACTGCCTGTGGCATATATATAATTCACATCGCCCGCTGAAGCTGGAGTATGCGCCACAAGGCTGGAAACACCTAAAAGTTGAAAACTACTAACGGGAATATGAGGACTAAGCACTTGGTTGGCGATTTCTTGTTTGATGTAATTAATCGCGTTTGTTTTGTTAGGCGTGCTTCCCACGTTGCTGTACGCCAAAACCTGAGCTTCGGAGCCTGACGCCGGAAAAAACACCGTTTCATATAGGCTGGACGGATTCGCGGCATCATATGGGTCTTCCTGCACTTGGTAATAGGGGATGTCAGTACCCCCTCCCCATACGTTTTTAGGTGTATCTGTCCAGCCGCCGTTGGATGCACTGAAATATGTGCAAATTAGCGAGCCCCCTGATGTGACAACCTGGTTGGCTGTCGCATTTACAGCGGCGATGGCATTTACATTTGATGCATCGTATCCTCTGTAAACCTGATCGCTTGATGTATCGCCGACATCATAGGCGCCGGTACTTTGCATATCATTCATGGCGTAACCGCGCGCCGCAACCGCCTGCGCTTTGAGCGCCTCAATCGGCCAGCTATCGCTCATTTCATACGGCACCACGCCGCATAAATAGTCTTCAATATAAACATGATTGACGGCGATGATACAGCCGTTTTCCACACGGAATTCCATGTCGCCGGTGTAGTTATAGCTTCTGCCTGTCCCGACGTTGTACATCCATATAAAGTTGTCGCGTCCGCTTGTGGGCGCATGCTGAACAAGCCTTATCGACGTGCCGCTTGAGATTAAGGACGATCCGAAATACAGACCGAGACCTCCGCCGTAAAGCCTGACTGTATAAAGCTGCCGATCCAGGCCTGTGCCGTTAACACTGTAGTTTCCGTTTACCAAAAACGAGTACTCAGAAGGGGTGCCGATAGAGATTTTAACACGGACGATACCGTCGTTTGTGGATGCCAGTGCGGTTGGTATTCCGGGTATGGCTGTCAATAAAAGCATGATACAAAGTGCGATTATTAATTTTTTTCTCATTTTTTTCCTCGCTTCTGTGTTGTGTTTTGTTATTTTAAATAAATCATGTAACATATCGTAAAACAACTGTAACATATTATCACTATATTTATACCATAATAGCATATGATTTGTACAGTACATAAGTGTTATTATTTACCGAGCAAGACAGTATGAGTATGAATAGATACAAAAAGCCATTCTCGCGTTTTTAGTATTGACAAATATAAATACATGTTATAGAATGCAGCGATTTTGCATTGGAGTAGGACGGATATGTTTAATAAATACATTAATAAATTAAAGATGGAATTTCATCAATATAATCGCCGAAAATTTTCTAAGGATTTAATGGCAGGGCTTACTGTGGCGGCAGTTGCGTTACCGCTTGCACTTGCATTTGGTGTCAGCAGTGGTGCCGATGCGGCATCGGGATTAATCACTGCAATCATTGCCGGCATTATTATCAGTTTGTTATCAGGTGCTTCGTATCAAATATCAGGACCTACCGGCGCAATGGCGGCGATTTTGATATCCATTGTTGCAAAGTATACACTGCAGGGCGTTTTTATAGTCAGTTTACTGGCCGGAATAATTCTTCTTTTTGCCGGTATTTTTAAGATGGGCAAGTTTATCAGTATTATCCCGCGTCCGGTGATTACCGGGTTTACATCGGGCATCGCAGTGATTATTGCGTTGGGGCAAATTGATCATTTTTTTGGCACAACCTCGGTGGGTGACAATGCCCTGCAAAAGATTCTTTCATACATCGAAATGGGCTTTTCAATACAATGGCAATCTGTTTTGATCGGTGCCGTTGTTGTGGGTATGATGATATGCTGGCCCAAAAAGCTCAATGCAATTGTTCCCTCATCTCTTGCAGGCATTGTTGTGGCCGTATTGATCAGTTCTTTATTCCATTTTGATGTCAGCACGATTGGTTCCATCCCAAAGACGCTGCTGCCTCAAGTGCGTTTAAATCTGTTCGCAGTCAATATTTCTGAACTGCCTTCTTTGATTTCCCCCGCCATATCCATAGCTGCACTTGGCATGGTTGAGAGCCTGCTTTGCGGAACCAGTGCCTTAAGAATGAAGCAAAACGATTCTTTTGATGCTGATCAGGAACTTGTGGGGCAGGGAATCGGCAACATAATTATTCCTTTCTTTGGCGGGATTCCGGCTACGGCGGCCATCGCGCGAACCAGCGTTGCAATTAAATCCGGCAGTGAAACACGTCTTACAGGCATTTTACATGCTTTAATGCTGCTTGCTTCAATGTTTCTTCTTAGTGACGTTATGGCAAAAATTCCTCATGCCGCACTGGCGGGTGTGCTTATTGTGACAGCATGGCGCATGAACGAATGGCCTGCAATAAAAAAAATGTTCAGCAAACGAAACAAAGGAGCCGTTCTTAAATTCCTGATTACTTTGGTAGCCACAGTATCGTTTGATCTGACCATTGCGATTATCATCGGCGTTGCATTTTCAGCGTTCGTTTTTGTGGTCAACTCTTCAAAACTAAATGTCGCCTCATCAAAAGTTAAAAACGAGCTGCTGCATACTTTTCCAAGTGATGTTGAGCGGCAGAATATAAGCACAACCGTTATCTATATCACAGGGCCAATATTTTTTGGCAATGCCGAAAAACTATTTGATCATATACGCAGTGAGTATGGCGACGCAAAAAGGCTTATATTTTCTATGCGCGGCGTATCAGGGCTGGATTCAACGGGTGCGGAAGTGATATTGGATATTGTACGCGAATGTGACTCTCATGATGTTTCGGTGACGATATGCGGGCTTAGCGACATTGTGCGAAAAAAGCTTGATATAGCGGGGGTTACAGAAATTATTGGTGAAGAGCAATACTTTTTTAGCGTTGACAGGGCGCTTGTTGCAAATCAAGGGTGATAAGCAGTTAATCTAAAATATGCAGAGTATGTTTTTTGCCGTCGAGTAGTTTTTCAATAAAAAATGGCCTTCTTTGTCATTAAATACTTAGCCATCAGAACTCGATCGACTTGATATGCGGATTGTCTTTAAGAAGGTTCATGAGCATGGATACATTATAATTTTGTGGAAGCTTGACATGAAGCTCGACTTCAAGATAACCATTTTCCAATTTTTCTGCCTTTAGATTGATGATTTCAATATTGTTCGCGAAGAATTTTTCCTGAATGAAGGAAATGGACTCCATGCTTTCGCTAAACGTGATGTTGATCTGTTCGGCCATGGGCATGTGAAACCACCTATAATTCCGATGCAGCAGCACCTGTACAATCAGTACCAGCACAGTGGCAGCTATGCCAATGAAATAAAGCCGCGCGCCGATGGCCATCCCGATGCCTGCCGTTGTCCAGACGCCTGCAGCTGTGGTGAGCCCGCTAATGGCCTGCTTTTTCACAAAGATCATGCCTGCACCCAAGAAGCCAATCCCGCTGACGATTTGTGATGCAATGCGGGTAGAGTCGTAGGTGCTGCCTGAACTGAGCATGTCGACAAATCCGTATTTTGAGATAATCATGATAAGTGCCGCGCCTAGGGCTACGATGATATGCGTGCGGATTCCAGCTTCTTTAAGCCGGTTCTTTCTTTCATAGCCAATGAGACATCCGCAAACGCCAGCCACAACGAGCTGTAATAGAAATTCTAACTGGATCCAAATACCATCAAACAAAAGAAACCACCCTTTTTCTATTAATATTTATCATTATACCACAGAGGGAATGTTATATAGACTCTTAAGGGCACCTCTAAAAACTCCCCGAAACATCAACAATATGGTATAATTAGTTATGAAAACATTGAACTTTTTTGCTGAGGATAACCGTTTAGCGAAGCTGTCGAAGCTTGGCGATCAGCTGGAAAAATTGAACCGCGTGATG
>QKIQ01000092.1 GCA_003249555.1 Clostridia bacterium
AGTGAATCGGAGGCGCTCTCATACAAACACAAAAAGCCGCGAAGCACAAAGCTTTTCGGCGAAAGGGTAACCAGATATGTTTTATTTCATAACTCTATTGGCCTGTGTCGATGTAGCTTGATCTATACATTTTCTGACTCCAATTTTTTTCTATATTATATCAATATTTTATAAATAAATCTACAAGAAGCGATCTGTATACAAGCAGCTATCCCGATACAACAGGTATGTGTCGACATGAGAAGAGCCGCCGGAATCTAGCGGCTCTGACTGTTTATCTCCCCTATTTATTTGGCGCAACTTTTATTAATCGTTTTTATCTTTCTTTGCTGTTTTTCCGTTACCCTTGCCGCCCTGTCCGGATGATTCATCGTCTTTATCGTCATCATCGTCATCATCTTGGCCTTCATTTACGGTGTCGTGATCGCCACCGCTGTCTGATTGAGCTTTGGCATCGTCATCATCTTCTTCATCATCGTTGTCCTGTTCTTCATCTTTTTCTTCTTCGATATCATGATCATCCCAGTCATCGTTAATGTCCCAATCAAAGTGGAAGTCCCATTGCGTCAATGCCGCGATCTGCTCCTCCGTGAGCCCAAGCGACATAACCGCCGCCCTAAACCGCTCTCTGGCCTGAACCCTTGCCTGCTTAAACGCCTGAATCGCGGCCTGCTTTTGCTGTTCATGCTGCGCTTTCAGCGCGGTTTTGGATGATTTATACGCGCTCACGTCTTTATCCGACATAAACTGATTCTGAATCTCATTTTTTGAAACCTTCCATTGATTCTGCGCCTTTGTCCTTTCTTGTTTAAACAGCTGCTCTGCCTGCCTCATGGCAACCTTAAATTCGTTTTGTGCCTGAGTCAAAACTTGAAGCTGCTCCTGCGTTAAAATGCCGCTGTCCACAAGCTCCTGCATATTCTTTTCGTCGCCCTTGTGTCCAAACACCGCGTCCACATCATCCACGAGCTTAACAAGTTTGCCCATCTTGAGTGAGCCGTACTTTTCTTTTGCCTCTAAAAGCGTGATACCTTCCTTCTCCGCAAGGTATTTAAGCAGCAAATATCTGCCGGGAGTGAGGCCGATCTGTTTTGCTTCATCAACAATTTCATTCTCAACGGTTGACACCACCACATCGCACACAAGCCCGAGTTCCGTTAATCGTTGAGCCGCCGTTTCTTCAAGGTTTTGACGCAGTTCCTCCTCATTGTCTCCGCATGTGGTGATCACGAGAGAGGCGTTTGAATCCTCCTCGGTAATATAGCCGCCTTCCGCAAGCGCCCCGATTAATATACTCAACGCGTCGGCAGGCGCAAGGCCCGTGACGTCGTGTTGAAGCACAATGCTTTCTCCGTCATCGTTCAGCGCACTCACGTCCGTGACGACACCGTCCTTGACGGTCAGCTTGATGCTTGGGTTCACATCGATGGACACATAACTCACCTGCTGCTGTGAAACCGTCTGCGTGGCGGCCGCCGTTGTTTGCATCGCCGTGGCCTGCGCCGTTGGCGCTGTTGTCGGTGATATCTGCTCCTGCGTCGTTTGAGCAACCGTTGCGCATCCTGTAAGCACGAACGCTGCAATCATCGAAACACTCAGCAATAAAACCAAGGGTTTAAACGCTTTTACTTGTTTCATTTTTCTTGCCTCCCTATTTAACGTCTGTTTTATTTATCTTCCTTCTTATTTTGCTCATCTTTTTCTTGCCGACTGTCATTACCGTTTTTGTCTTTGCTGTTTTGAATTCCATTACTATCGCCGGCGTTTTCATTCTTATTCTCATCGTCGCTGTTCTGACTGCTGCCGCTTTGATTGACGCTGTTGCCGCTGACAGGTTTGTCCTCAGCGTGGCCGGACGCATCGCTGTTGTCCTTCATCTCCTTGTCGTCTTTGCGGCTGCTGCCTGTGTTTGCGGATTCTTGCTCATGGTTTTTCGGGGTTTCGCTATTGCCTGATCCGCTGCTGTTGTTCTTTTCACTCTGATCGTTTTTGGCATTTGGGCCCGAGGGATGATAATCAGTCTTTTGATTGTTTTCAGGCGCGTTTTGGCTGCCTGAGTTTTGATTCTTGGCTGAATTCCCATACATCTTTCTGATGATATCATCAACATCCTTCTCCTTTATGCTAAGGCTCGCCGCTTGCTTTTTTAGAAGCTCAATACCGGGCTTCGTATGCCGCGCCTTTGCCTTCTCAAACTCATTCTTAGTGCTCTGAAGCATCAGTGCCGTTACGTCGCGCTGCGTGGCGCCGCTCACCACATTTTCAATCTCTTGCTGGGTCAACCCCGACGCATCGCCAAAGCACGCCACCAGCACATGGCCTTTATCTTTAAGATACCCCTGTTCATCTGCCGCTTTCACAAACGCCGAAAGTGCTTTTTGCAGCGAAAGACCCTCTAGCTTTAAGCTGTTGAGCAGCATCACCGCATCGTCGTTCTCTGCCGATACCTCTAAAACTGTCTGTGACGCGTTCACCTTCATACTGACGCTCGGATTGATATCCACTGTGTAATAGCAAACGTCATCCAAAGGGGCAGGCAGCGAAAAAAGAATAATGAACGCAGCAGCCAAAGCCATTGCTGATGAGAGCACCCATCTGAGCTTGCCGTGCCTCATTGGCTGTTGTTTTTTACGCACCTCTTCTATCACAAGCTGCTGAGTTTTTTGCCTTAACCGCGTATCCGGATGCGCTGTTTCAAATTTTATTTCTCTTAGCTCTTTGTCTATATCAATCATTGAAGCTCATTCTCCATTTCCTTGCGCAATTTGGATTTGGCAGCGTTTAAACGTGATTTGACGGTGCCAATCGGCAGCCCTAGCACCGCCGCGCTTTCCTTATAATCGAGCCCCTCAAAATAG
>QKIQ01000098.1 GCA_003249555.1 Clostridia bacterium
CGCATTGACGGCTGGCTCAACGTCAAGGAATATTTGAGGTGCGACAGGGGTGAGCCCGCAATGATGTTCTTTTCAGCGTGTCTGCCGCTGCTGCGCTGCCTTCCGCTGCTGCGGCATGATTCCTCCCGGCCGGGTGACGCGGCCTCGCAGCCGCACGACTTAACCCATAGCCCCGATGCGCTGAGGTACTGGTGCTCGCGTCGGCAAATACGGCCTCTGCCGGATATTCCGGATGAAACGCACCCGTTTGGGACAAGCCTGCGCGGGGCAGATGCTGTAGAAAACTACCTGTTGGGCGGCTTTATACAATAAGAAAAAGGAACTGCATCCGTTCCTTGAGCTTGGCGGAAAACCTTCGGTTTCCTGCCAGTTTTCCGGTTATGCTTGTTCCTCGCTCCGCTCGAAACGGCGCATAATCGCAAGGTGTGGGCTGCGCGGGCAAAGCCCGCCTTGCCCACGAATTATGCTCTGAGCTTTTTTAACAGTCTAAAGAAACGGCACCCGTCCCTTCAGCTTTCGTGAATCAGCAGCTCTTTTTTCAGTCTTTTTATTTTGCGTGTGATCTGGATGACCCATAATATAAACACACCGCCGAGCACCAGCAGCAGCCCGCCCGGCACAATGTTTATTGTTCGGAAACCTTGCGTCGTTCCGATGATGACATTCATAAGGCCAACGCTCAGTTCCAAAATAGCCAAGCCAAGACACCAAGCGCGGACCCTTTTGTTATGGGCTATCTGCGACGGGAAATCTGAATGCAGCGTAAACGGTCCGTCAGCCGCTTTTTTACGGAAATACACCCATCTAAAATACGATGAGACAAATTCCGCGCCTGTTTCCTCCACAAATCGGATATATTTTTGTCCTGCCGGATTTTTAGCATGATAATCGAGCAGCTCGATACGATAGATATATGCGCCCGGCGGTGTTTCTTCAAACACATAGCGGCACCAAGAATAGTCCACTAATGCGAGCCCTTTGGCACTCATCGCGTTAAGCCATTTTTCTTCCTTTTCCCAGTTCCAATATGGTTTGCGAATCACGTGTTTCATTGACTTGCTCCTCCCGTCATCAGACGCCCGTTTTCAATTAATTCCTCGAGTCGTTCCAGCTCTGACATAACCATCGCTTTTCCTGTATCTGTGATGATGTATTCCTTTTTTCTGTCATCTCCTGCGTTTTCACAGGGCGTGATCCAGCCCTTTTCAACCAGTGTACTGATGGCGCCGTAAAGTGTGCCTGCGCCCATGGATACCCGGCCGCGGCTTAACGCCTTCACGTTTTGCATGATGCCGTAACCGTGCATCGGATGAAACAGCGACAAGAGTATATAGTAGACGGTTTCAGTAAGAGCGCCCATGTTTTCTGCCATAAGACAATTTCCTTTCTATATCGGATAACGTTATAACAACCAACGATATAACGAATGACGATACAAACTATATCGGCTCACGATATAATTGTCAATAGGCTATTGACAAGTTTTTATAGCAATGGGAAGATAAATTGATTGTCAGCAACGCAAGTCAAGAAATACTTCTCATTATATATTATCCTGTTCAGCGGAGGGATGGTCATTGGAACATTGGCAGAAGGTTATGGCGGTGCAGCGCATGCAGGATTATATTTCGGCACACATCAGAAAGCCCATTACACTCGCAGAGCTCGCAAAATCGGCAGGATATTCGCCATGGCATTCGGCACGCCTATTTAAGGAGCTTACAGGAAGGCCGCCGTTTGACTATATTCGGGCGATACGGCTTTCCAAAGCGGCATCCAAACTGCACGACGGCGGTGTGCGCGTGGTGGATGTGGCGCTTGATTTTGTGTTCGATTCGCACGAAGGGTTCACGCGGGCATTTTCCAAGCAGTTTGGGCTGTCTCCGCGTGTGTATAAAAGGGAAAAGCCGCCGCTAAAGCTTTTTATGCCAATGAAGGCCCGTGATTATTACCTCAGATTACAGAGAGGAGAAGAAACGATGACAAAAAATGCAAACACTGTTTTTGTGCAGGTGGTAAACAGGCCCGAGAGAAAACTGATACTAAAAAGAGGCAAAAAAGCCGCACACTATTTTGAATACTGTGAAGAGGTGGGATGTGAGATTTGGGAGATTCTCACGGATATCAAAGCCGCGCTTTACGAGCCCATCGGTATGTGGCTTCCGCAGAGCTTTAGATCCCAAGGCACATCCGAATATGCGCAAGGGGTGGAAGTGCCGATTGATTACAAGGGCAGTGTGCCCAAGGGGTTTGAGATCATTACACTCCCTGCGTGTCAAATGATGGTTTTTCAGGGTCCGCCATTTGACGACGATAAATTCGAGGACGCAATTGGCGAGCTGTGGAAGGTGATGAAGACATACGACCCATCCATTTACGGCTTTGAATGGGCGGACGAAGACGCACCGCGCTTTCAGCTTATGCCCATGGGTTACCGCGGATATATCGAAGCGCGCGCAGTTCGGCCGGTAAATCAATAATCACTTAGAGAAAATGTCACATGACGGTGTGGCATTTTTTCTATTTTGTTATTTTTAGCGATAACAGCTGTTTGACATCCTTGAGCATCGTATCGTCGGATACGGGGACCATCAGCCATTTGGTGTTGTTAAAGAGCGGCGTTTTGTCGTACAGTGCGTTCATACTGTCTGAAAATACTGGACGGATAAGATCGTACCTTTCCATATCGTTTGCAGCGACCACGATGAGCGCCGTGAAGCTTTCGGGTTCCGGATATAACGTGCATAATGCTTTGCCGCTTTTTTTGTACTTCACATTCCACCCGGGTTTGGCGCTGCATTTGCTGTAGGTGATTTGCGGTTTAGCGCAG
>QKIQ01000001.1 GCA_003249555.1 Clostridia bacterium
ATAAATTGCCGTTAATCTTTTTTTCAAGGAGATGACGACATGAGAAAGATAAAAAAGCCGCTTGCGCTGCTGCTGGCATTGCTCGCGGTTTTATTATGCAGCTGTTCGGATGCGCTGCCGGCCGCATCGTATAAAATGGGATCAAGCGGGGATGCCATAAGAGAAATACAGCAGCGTCTCAAAGACTGGGGCTATTACAAAGGCAGCGTGGACGGTTATTACGGCGTGCTGACGCAGGATGCCGTTATTGCGTTTCAGAAAAAGCACAATATCACAGTGGACGGTATCGTAGGATCGCAAACGGCTGAAAAGCTGGGAGTGGCGGACCCGGGAAGCAGCGGCGGCGACAAGAACGACAAGGACGTCTATCTGCTTGCGCGGCTGGTTCATGGCGAAGCGCGCGGCGAGCCATACAAGGGAATGGTGGCTGTGGCGGCGGTGGTGCTGAACCGCGTGGAAAGCTCGCTGTTTCCAAACAGCATTGCCAAGGTGATCTATCAGAGCGGCGCGTTTTCGGTGGTGGACGACGGGCAGATCAACTTAGCGCCCGACGCGAGCTCACTCAAAGCCGCAAGAGACGCGATGAACGGCTGGGATCCCTCTGGCGGCGCGCTGTTTTATTACAACCCGGCCAAGACAAGAAACAAATACATATTGAGCCGACCCGTTATTCTCACGATCGCCAATCACGTTTTTTGCAAATAAGGAGGGGCAACATGAAAAGGATATACAAGATTATCGCATCGGTGACAGCGGGGCTGTTGATCGTGGGGCTGACGGTGACCACCATTGTTTTTCACAGCCAGAAGATGTCGCTAAAAAACCAAATTAGCGCGCTATATTCAAAGGCGTTTGAGCAGCTGATGACAGATGTGACGAGCCTTGAAGCCAAGCTGTATAAGCTGAATGCCTCAAGCGGGCTGAATCAATACACCATGCTGCTGATGGATGTGTGGCGACAGACGGGCGATACCGAAAGCTCGCTTGCGGCACTGCCCATATCGTATCAGAGCACATCAACGCTGACGCAGTTTGTCAACCGCACAGGAGACTACTGCCATTTTCTTGCGGACAAGCTTGCCAGAGGAGAAAATTTAACGGATGATGACTTTGAGCAGATAAAAAAACTGGCGCAATCCTGCGGCGAGGTTTATGATGAGCTCGGGAACCTCTGGCAGCAGGGTTATCCCGGCGACGAAGGCTTTTCAGATGATGTTTTCATGGCATCTGATGTACAGGCGGGCAATCTCGATTTTGCGAATCAGGAGTTTCCAAGGCTGATCTATGATGGGCCGTTTTCTGAGAGCACCGAAAACAAAAATCCCGAAGGACTCGGCGCTGCCGAAGTGACGAAAGAGCAAGCCGCGCAGGCAGCGGCAACATTCCTGGGGATTAATGTATCCGCACTTGCAGACGCGGGCGAGCAAGACGGCAGAATTCCCTGCTTTGCCTTTACGGGGGAGCAGAATGGCAAGAACTATGAAATCTGCATTAGCAAGCAGGGCGGGAAAATGCTGTGGTATATGTGCAACTGCGAAGGCGGTATATCCGCCGTGCCAACCGATGAGAAGTACGAACAACTGACCAAAGCGGCGCAGCAGTATTTAATTGAGAAGGGATATGGGCAAAGCGCATCGAGCTACGCACAGTTTTACGACGGCATGGCTGTGATCAACTTAGCGCCTGTGCAAGACGATGTGGTGCTGTATCCTGATCTTATCAAGGTATGGGTGGATATCCCGACCGCCACGGTGCAGGGTATCGACGCGAACAATTATCTGATGTCTCACAAGAAGCGTACGCTAAAAAAACCGACGCTCACGGAGAATGACGCCAAGCAAAAGCTTTCAGGCAGCATTCAGGTGCAAAGCGTGCGCTTGGCATTGATACCCACAGATACCAATGAAGAAAAAATATGCTGGGAATTCACAGGCGCCAAAGGCGGTCAGGATTTTATTATCTTTGTCAACGCGATGACGGGTGTTGAGGAGGATATCATGATGATTCAGCATACCAACAACGGCACGCTGGTGATGTAAAAGCTTTTTATAGAACGATGATTAAAAAACGTCCCAAAGCGTTATAGCCCGCGGACGTTTTTTTGTTTCGTTAAGGTGTGCATGAAAATCGTCTCTTATGGCGCTTTAATCTCGCTGATAAATATAACGTCGCCGTCTAGCCAGTACAGCGTGAAATAAACGCCGTTCTCATTTGAATTGATATATTCGATAAAGCTGTCGTCCAGATAAGGAGAGGTCACCTTAGAGCAGTTCAAATACCCATCGTTTATCGCCACCTGATCATCGAGCGCCGTTTCATTGAGAAAATACGCTTTTTGAGGATCTGTGCTGCCGCGCACATAATTATCGTTATATTCGATTTTATCGTAATGTATGAGGCAGCCCTGACGCACAAGACTTGCGCCCGTGATAAGAACGGGATAGGATTCGATTTTTCCGGGGGACGCGATAACGCGGTCGAGCATGTCGCTGATGATCGTGCCGTCATATTCATATGTTACCGGTTCACTGCTTTCGCTGACAGAAGAGACAGGAGACGCGTCGCATCCCAATAGCAGCAGAAGCGGCAATAAAAAAAACATAAGATACAGCGATTTGTTTTTCATATGTCCCCTTCCATAGTAAAAAGAGAGATTTTTAGGCCAATGTCATTAAGTTAACAAAACGATGATTCAAGAAAGAACGAGGACGAGAAGCAAAAAGTCCTCGTTCTTTTCATTGTATCAAACAGGATGTAAAAAAGGGCAAGACAAATAAACGTTAGGGCTTAGTAACAGACTATGAT
>QKIQ01000076.1 GCA_003249555.1 Clostridia bacterium
TTAGTCTTGATGAATACAACAATATGCTAGAGAATTTGTATATTATGGGGAATAAAGAGTATTATTCGCGTCTTCTTAAAGCCAAAGAACAAATAGAAGCTGGCAAGGGGACATCCCATGAGCTTATAGAGGATTGAAAATTATATGAATAAGAATTGGTCTGATGAAGCGTGGGAAGATTATATGTATTGGCAGACCCAAGATAAAAAGACTTTGAAAAAAGTAAATGAGATAATACGGGATATAGAGCGTAATGGTTACAAAGGCATTGGACAGCCAGAACCGGCTAAAACATGCTCTTTCAGGGTATTGGAGTAGGCGTATTAATGAGAAAGACCGTATAATGTATAATATATAAAATTACTGATGATACAATTTATATTCTTGGATACAAAAACCATTATAGATAGGTAATGTAAATAAGAGGGGTTGTTCATTTCTGAGCATATGGTTTACCGTAAGTAAAGGGATAATTTCAATATTTTTTTGTACTCGCGGCGGTCGTGATGTTCTTCATTAATCTAAAGCGCGCCATGCCGGCAGATATCATTTTTGGCAAGGAAGAACGCACAGCCGCAGATAAACACAACAAAGAAGAGGAATGCAGGATAAAGGCGTCAAAAAAGGCGCAAAAATTCGATAATAACCCGGTGAATCCTGTCGAAAAGGTGGAAAAGCTGATAAAAAAAGAGGATGGGGCAAGCTTCTAGTCGGTTGGAAAAGCAACCGTGGGGCTGAACTTTTAAAAGAATGAAACGATAATAAAAGTGCAATTAAGGTATGTGCCATTATGCCGATTATTTGTTTTTTGATTCCTTGATGCGTACGTATTTGTGCACATTGTTGGGGCTGCTTGTTTTTCGAGATTGTATTTCAAATTGCTTTAGCGACGATACGAACGGCGTGAGCTTTGAAAAACCGTAGTTTCGCGTATCAAAGTCGGGGTAGCGCTTATTAAGCATTTTGCCCACCTGCCCAAGATAAGCCCATCCGTCCTCGTCCGAACTTTCCGTAATGATGACTTTGAGCACTTCAATAATTTCTTCTTTGCTTGCCATACCTTCTTTGGATACGTTTTTCCCATTGCCGTTAGTCGGCATTTCTTTGGCGGGCGGCGCAGGAGGCGTGAGCACTTCAAGATATTTAAAAATCTCACAGGCGGATATAAACGCGGGCGGCGTCTTTTTTTCGCCCATACCAATCACAAACATGCCGGATTCACGCAGACGGGCGGCAAGGCGCGTAAAATCGCTGTCGCTGGAGACAATACAAAACGCATCCACGTTGCCCGAGTACAATATGTCCATCGCATCGATAATGAGCGCGGCATCCGTGGCGTTCTTGCCTGTGGTATAGCTGTATTGCTGTATTGGCGTGATGGAGTTGGTCAACAGCACATTTTTCCAAGACGCAAGCTGCGGCTTAGTCCAGTCTCCATATATGCGCTTGTATGTGGGTGTGCCGTGATTGGATATTTCGTCGAGCACGGCTTTTATGTATTTGTCCGATACGTTGTCCGCATCAATGAGCACCGCTATTCGTCTGTCTGTCTCCATCCACGTCCTCTATTCTTCAATATGATAGTTTATTATACCTTGAATGCCAGCCGTCAACAAGTGCCGCTGTCAGATTTGTGTCTGCGGCGAATAAGAAGCGCCAAAATGAAGAACACAGCCGCTAAAGCGCACTGCAGCGCAGTATGAATATATGTATGAGCATTCATTAAATATAGGAGATTTGAAAGAAAAGTCCAGCTCATTGCCGCAAGCAGTGCAAGTACTATAGGAAACATTTGACGTTTAAACGATCGAACGGCCAGTATGCTGCCCGCTGCAAACACCAAATAAATAATGTTTTCAGTGCCCATAGACGGAAATGCAAAATGATGAAGCAAAACGAAATAGTATCCGGCAAGCGCCGACACAGCTGCGCTTCCCAAATAGCTAATAACAATCAGTTTTTTATTATCTTCTTTACCCAGCTTCGTTGTAAAGAGCAGAAGAACTGCCGCCACTAAAGCTGTAATAAGCATCAGAACGGCGGTTATCGAGCGATTTTGGATTGCATTTTCGATGAAAACAGGTTGGCCGTTCATCAGTATGCTTAACGAAAAAACGATAACCAATGATACGCCCAGTGTAACGGCGGCTGAAAAGACGAGCCTTGTCACAGACGATGGCGTGTTTATTAAGGAATTTATCAATCCATTGACGATACCCACCGCCATGCCGGCTGAAATTGCGATTGCAAATCCCCAAACAGGCATCTGGTTTTTTGCAAAAGACGCAAAGATCCAAGCCGATAATGCAAGGACAGCGGCTCCGGATAAGTCGATACGTTTCACATATGTGGGCAGCGATAATCCCAATGCCAACAGCGCATATACGACAAAGGTATAGAATACGTTTAGCAGATTCGTTTTGCTAAAGAACAGCGGGCTGATAGTTCCCATAATGAGCAAAACAATCAGCAGCAACAGCTCAAGTATGAAACCTAAATAGGTATTCATTATATTTACTGATTTTTTTTGAATCCCCGAGTCTGTATCCATTTTCAGCCCTCCGATAAATAAACTGGTTATTTTAAATTATATCATATATTACTAATACTTTGATAATCCTTGTAAAATAAATCATTCTCACAGATACGTTCAGACGTCTTGTCTTTTCATGAATGCGTTGCCGTGGTATGATATGGACATAGGAGACGGAGCACATACATTCGCTTCGGTATGAAAAGCTGTGCAGAATTTGTTTGAAAACAACATGAATAAAAGAGCGCCTCTGGCTGACAGAATGCGCCCGCGTACCATCGATGAGTTTTTTGGCCAGACGCATATCGTGGGCAAGGGCAAGCTGCTGCGCCGCGCTATCGAGACGGACTCCCTGACATCATCGATTTTCTTTGGACCGCCCGGCTCTGGCAAAACGACGCTGGCCTCGGTGATTGCGAACACCACGGGAGCGGCGTTTGAAAAGCTCAACGCTGTGACAAGCGGGGTGAAGGACGTGCGCGTCATCATCGACAAGGCGCAGGAGCGTTTGGAGCTGTATGGACAGTCCACCTATCTGCTGCTGGATGAGTGCCATCGATGGAGCAAAACGCAGAGCGACAGCATTCTGCCCGCGATAGAAAAGGGCATTATCCGCTTCATCGGCTCGACGACGGAAAACCCGATGGTGAGCATGACGAGTGCCATCGTGAGCCGCTGCCGCCTGTTCCAGTTCTTTTCGCTGACCAAGGATGATGTGAAGCAGATCATCGGCATGGCGCTGAGTGACAGTGAACGCGGGCTCGGTGCGCTGGATGTGGTTTTGGAGACCGAAGCGCTCGAACACATCGCAAACGTGGCCAACGGCGACGCGAGAACGGCTCTCAATGCGGTGGAGCTTGCGGTGCTCACCACTCCGCCAAGCAAAGACGGACAGATCGTGATTAATCTTGCGATAGCAGAGGAATCTATTCAGCGGCGCGCGGTGCGCTGTGACGAAGAGGAATACTACAATATGCTGAGCGCTTTTTGCAAATCGCTGCGCGGTTCGGATGCGGACGCGGCGCTATTCTGGTTTGCGCGGCTTATCTATGCGGGTGTAGATCCGCGGCTCATCATGCGGCGCATTTTCGCGCACGCAAGCGAGGACGTGGGGTTGGCGAATCCGTCCGCGATGACGCAGGCGGCGGCCGCCGCACAGGCGCTGGAATTCGTGGGCATGCCCGAAGCACGGCTTTCCATTGCTCAGGCAATAATTTTCCTCTGCGAATCGCCCAAGTCCAACGCGGTGGTGATGGCGGTGGACGGCGCTTTTTCCGACGCGGAGCATGCGTATCAGGTGCCCGTGCCGCTGCACTTGCGCGATACGCATTACCATGGCGCAGGTAAGCTCGGCAACGGCAAGGGATACAAGTACCCGCACGACTTCGAGCGGCATTACACGCCGCAGCAATACCTGCCCGACAACCTTGTGGGCACGGTTTACTACAATCCGTCCGACGAGGGATACGAGAAAAAGATCAAGGAAACGCGACGCCTGATGAAACGGAGCGAGTAATTATACTAACAAAATGCTTTTTTATGATAATATGTACTTTTTTAACAGTCTGAGAGCGAACAGGACGCTCTTTTTTTATGAGAAAATGTAGACAAACGGATACAGCATATGCTATAAAAAGAAAAAACCCCAGTAAAAGGATATTACTATGAAGAAAACAGTTTTTATATTAATGCTGATGGCTATGATGTGTATATGCGCCGCGTGCGGCACGGCGATGCAGCAAGCGCCGGTAAGCGCATCGTTTCAAGGCTCGTCAGATGAAGAACCGCTGGTTCTAGAAGATACGGAAAAAGCGATGAGGACAGATGTCATGAGCGTATCGTCGTATAAGCAGACGGATGTTTTGGTGATGCCATATTCAAGCATCCAAGAGCTTGACACTGTCGCTCAGCTTGTATTTACGGGCGAATGTGTGGCAACTGAACCGGTATTTCAAAGCGATATGCTATACACCTTATCGCGGATAAAAGTGGAGCAGGTGTTTAAAGGTGATGCTTGCGCGGGTGATATTCTGTTGTTTTGTGAAAACGGAGGACGCGTGACCAACGGTGAGTACAATAAGGGCTGCAATCTGCCACCCATACCTGAAAGTGCAAAAGCGAGTGTGGATGAACAGATTGTCGTGGGTATTGACGGATATTATCCGTTCCAGCAGGGCGAAAAAGTCCTGGTCTTTGCGGACGATATCAGTGGTTTTTTAGTCAACGTTGACGACACGCTGTACGGGTGCTGCGGCGCATATGGCGGCAAGTTGTTGCTACAAGACGACGGCTCATACGCAAGACCGCCTTCAGAAACGGACAAGGATATATATAAAGATTCCCTTGTCATTACGATGGATGACTTAAAGCAATATTATTAAAAGAATCAGCGCCATAGCAGTAAGATTTATTATAGATGACGCTGCCTTTCTGAAATTGAAACAATATTAACTCTGAAAAACAATTTCAAGTGGCTCTTAGTGGCATGTTCAATTATTTATTTGCGTGATTCAAGCTGTATTGATATAATACAGCTACGGTTTTTTGTTTGCGGGTGTATGCTTTTTCGCAGCGCCACGCAAGATAACGAAGAGCCGAATATTAACAAAGTCGGATATCCCCAAAAGGGAACCCGAACGGAGGTAAAAATGCATAGTCAATTGAGACGTTTTGTCACCACTGCGCTTCTTGTCGCGGTCTGTCTGCTGCTTGGCTTAACGCCAATCGGGTACATCCCGATTCCGCCTATCGAGATCACGCTGTTGTGTATCCCGGTCATTATCGGTGTGATGACGCAGGGGCTGGGCGCGGGGCTGGTGCTGGGATTCTTTTTTGGGCTCACGAGCTTTTTGCAGATTTTCATTAAACCCACACCATTAAGCCAGCTGCTTTTTGCACTTAGTCCGTTTAAAACGGTGCTGATGATATTTGTGCCGCGTCTTATTGTGCCGGTGACATCGTGGCTAACTCATCGTGCGATAAACGGTGATACGAAACTGCGGCGCAATGCGGCTGTGGGTGTGGGCGCTTTTGTGGGTTCCATCACCAATACTGTGTTGTTCTTGGGTGCGCTGTATCTGTTATTTCTACCCGAAATCGGTGAGCTATCGGCGGCATTCGGTACAACGCCCGAGCTGTTTGGCGGCGTGCTCGCAGGCATCGGTGCCATCAACGGTCTGCCCGAGGCGGCGGTCGCCGTGGTACTGTGTATACCGATCGTGGCGGCTCTTAATAAGTTTAATAAATCGAAACTGGAGAGATAAATGATATTTGTCATGGATGTGGGCAACAGCCACATCAAATGCGGTATATTTGAAAGAGACAAGCTCACAAGCTCTTGGCGCATGGCGACCAAGATGGAGCGCACGGCCGATGAATACGGCATTCGCATCGAGGCGTTTTTTCATCATGCGGGGCATGAGCCAAAGGATGTGAAGGGGATTCTCATATCGTCCGTGATACCGACGATCAATTACACGCTTCAGCACATGTGCGGCACGTATTTTGGGCAGCAGGCGAAGTTCGTCGGCCCCGGTATGAAGACGGGTATTAATATCCTGTATGATAACCCCAAGGAGCTCGGGGCAGATCGTATCGTGAGCGCGCTCGCGGCGTATACGCTGTACGGCGGGCCGTGTATTGTTGTGGATTTCGGCACAGCGACCACGTTTGGTGCGGTGTCGGAAAACGGCGATTTTCTGGGCGGCGCGATATGCCCGGGGCTGAAGATATCAGCGGATGCGCTCACTGTGAACGCCGCAAAGCTGCCACGCGTGGAGCTCTTGAAGCCGGAAAAGGCCATTGCGAAAAACACGATCGCCGGCATGCAGGCGGGTATCATTTACGGATATGTGGGGCAGGTGGATTATATTATCCGCCGCTTTAAAGCCGAGATGGGCGGCAGCCCTAAGGTGATTGCGACGGGCGGGCTTTCACGCCTGATCGCGCAGGAAACCAGTGAGATTGATGAGATCAACAGTCTGCTTGCGCTGATTGGTCTCAATATGCTATATAAGAAAAACGCAAAGTAAGGTGAGGGGAAAGCAAATGAAACAGGTCAACATTGCGCTGATCGGTCTGGGTACGGTCGGTTCGGGCGTATACAAAACGATTGAGATGCAAAAAAGCTATATTGAACACAAGGAAGGCATTTCGCTCAACTTGAAAAAAGTGCTTGCGCTCGCCTATTCCATCGATATTCCGGAGGAAATGAAAGCCAAGGATTTTTATAAGGATATCGCCCAAGACGAGACGATTGATATTGTGATTGAACTGATTGGCGGCGTGAATCCGGCCAAGGAGTTTGTGCTGGAGTCTTTAAAGGCCGGCAAGACGGTGGTGACGGCGAACAAGGAGCTGCTAGCAAGGCATTGGCCGGAGCTGAATGCGGCGGCGTTAAAGAGCGGCGTCGGGCTGTACTTTGAAGCAAGCGTCGGCGGCGGTATTCCGATACTGCGCACCATCTGGGAAAGCCTTCAGGCGAATGAGCTGACCTCGGTGATGGGCATCATCAATGGCACGACCAACTATATTCTCTCCAAGATGGAGGAAGACAAGGCAAGCTTTGAAAACGTGCTCAAGGAAGCGCAGGCGCTGGGCATGGCGGAAGCCAATCCCAAAAACGACGTGGAAGGGCTGGACGCGATGTATAAGCTGTCTATCCTATCGTCAATGGCGTTTCATGCACGTGTGCCGGTGGAATACATTTTCTGCGAAGGCATTACGAACATCACACAGGAGGACATCGCTTACGGCAATGAACTGGGGTACACGGTGAAGCTGCTTGCGATCGGCAAAAAGCGCGGCAAGACAATTGAAGCGCGTGTGCATCCCACGATGATTCCCAAGACGCATCCGCTTGCTTCGGTACGCGGCGCGTTCAACGCGATTTATCTGCATGGCAACATCGTAGACGACATCATGCTTTACGGTCGCGGCGCAGGCGATATGCCTACCGCCAGCGCGGTTGTGTCCGATGTAATTTATGCGGCGAGCCAAACCACACACCGGTATACCTCGTTTTACAATGATGTTCATGTGTCGTCAGAGCTTTCGTTCGAAAACAACTGGGAATGTGAGTTTTTTGTTCGCATAATCGTACAGGATTCGCCGGGCGTGCTGGCAAAGATCGCGAGCGTTTTCGGAAAGCACAATGTGAGCATCAATTCTGTGGTGCAAAAAGGACAGAGCGAGGAAAGTGTGCCGCTGATTTTTGTGACGCACAAGGCCAAGGAGATTTCCTTAAAGCGTGCCATAGACGATATTCGATACATTCCCGAGGTTATCAAGGTAGCCAATGTGATTCGGGTAGAAAAATAAGAGAGAATGTATAACCTAAAGGAGCCGCGATATGATTATTAAAGGTGCTGATATGAAGTCGGAAACCAGAGGGAGTATGCGGGGCGGTTCGGGTCAGGTAGATATCACGCACATTGTGGGTGCGGACAATTTGCCTGCCCAATCCCGGTTGTTTTCGCTGGTTACGCTTGAAAAAGGCTGCGGCATCGGATCGCATGCGCACAGCGGCGAAACGGAAGTTTTTTATGTGCTGGAGGGTGAGGGTGTGATAGATGACAACGGTGAGAAAAAGCCGTTTGTCAAAGGAGACTGCAATGTTTGTGGCAGCGGCGCGTCTCACGCGGTGACCAACGAGAAAGACGAACCGTTTAGAATGATTGCGGTGATAATCAAAGACTGAAAAAAGAGCCGGCGTTTTACATTCGCGGCTCTCTATCTGTTAAAAGTCATGTAATATCGTTTGTGGACAAAACGGGCTAGGAGTGAGCCTAAAAGCAACGCTTTTTGAGCCATTAAGCCCGCGTAGCCCATCCTTGCGGTTTTTCGCAGTTTCGAGTTTGAGGAAGAAGCAAAACACGTGAACGAGCAAAAAACCGCAGGGCTTTTCAAAAACTCAGAGCCGGAATCTATATTCGTGGCTCTTTCTCTTTTTATACCGTTCTTCGTTACTAACTGTTTTAATTCGAAATCACTTGTTCTGTTTCGGGATCAAACAGATGCGCATTGGAAGTATCAAAGCTGAACAGGACGCGTTTTCCTGATTTTGCTTTTGTATCCGCTGAAAACTTTCCGATCACCTTGCTTTCTGCGAAATTGAAATACACCAAGACTTCGGAGCCCATCATTTCGGCAAGTTCAAGATTGGTTTCAAATGTATTCACACCTTCCGCGGTTGCTTCCGAGATCGCTTCCGGCCTGATGCCCAATTTTACTTTTTTGCCCAAATATTGATCCAAAATACCGTCTTTGTTCTTTTTGCTTGGAATAACAAGCTTATTCCCGCCCAAATCTATGGTATACAGTGAATCTTCTTTTTTAAGCTCTCCATCGAAAAAGTTCATTTGCGGAGAACCGATAAACCCAGCCACAAAAAGGTTGCACGGATATTGATAGAGATTAGAAGGGGTATCAACCTGCTGAATGATTCCATCCTTCATAACGACAATACGGTCGCCCATTGTCATCGCTTCCGTCTGATCGTGTGTGACATATACGAACGTTGTGCCGAGGCTTAAGTGGAGCTTGGAAATTTCAGAACGCATTTGTGTACGCAGCTTCGCGTCAAGATTCGAGAGCGGTTCGTCCAGAAGGAACACCTTGGGATGGCGCACCATTGCGCGCCCAAGCGCGACACGCTGGCGCTGTCCGCCGGATAATGCTTTTGGTTTGCGGTTTAACAGGTGTTCGATATCAAGTATTCTTGCCGCTTCTGTGACGCGTTCTTTGATTTCCGGCTTGGGAGTTTTGCGAAGCTTGAGCGCAAAGGCCATGTTTTCATACACAGTCATATGCGGATACAAGGCATAGTTTTGAAAAACCATGGCGATGTCTCTGTCTTTAGGAGCCAGATTATTCACAACAACATCGCCTATCTTCAATTCTCCGTCAGAAATTTCTTCAAGACCGGCAATCATACGCAAGGTGGTGGATTTTCCGCAACCTGAAGGACCGACAAGGATAACAAACTCTTTATCCTCAATTTCAAGGTTAAAATCCTGCACAGCCACAACCTGTTCTTTTCCGGGATAAACTTTTTTGATATTTTTTAGTGATATACTTGCCATTTCATCCTCCATATAAGTAAAATGTTGATATGACGGGATCGTCATGAGAACAACTTAACAAGCACATTATATCACACGTATATAGCAGTGTGCGGGTAAAATATGATTTAATGAGGTAAGAAAATGACCAATAACAGTGACGTACTCAAATATTTGGACGATGACATTGCAATAAGCTTTGGTTATCTTGATCATTTATATAACAATACATACCCTGGAATTGAGGCTGAATATGTCATTATTGTTTCAAAATCAAATAATTTGTTGCTCAGCAAGGGCGGCGATAAAACAAGCTTGTTATTTGATCAGATGCTCTTAGTCACAGGTGGTTATTTTTTAGATTTAAAAGTATTGGTGGGGGATGGCGTTTTTGTCGGGTTGAGCGGAAATCTTCCAAGGCGCTATATACATGCTGAAAATATAGGTGAAAAACTGACGTTTATTTTAAACAACGCAATATATGCGCACATCGAGGAAATTGAGGCTTTGAATAAGGAACAAGCTGTTAATATAGCGGCCATAACAAAACTCGGGTTCTCGATTTTGATTGAGCTTTGGGCATATAAAAAGACAGTGAACAAAATACCAAAGATTATATCAGACGCGGTGGCGCTGATTGAAAACGAGTATCAATATTTACAAGGCGTGGATGATTTGGCTGACCGTATGGGACTCAGTAAAAGCTATATCATTAGATTATTTACTGTTCATATGGGTATTTCACCGGGGCGCTTCATGGAAAAATACAGAGTCCAAAAAGCAAAATCGTTTCTGCTTATTGATTCGATCACGATTGAGGTGGCGGCACAACTGTGCGGATTTTCCTCCGCAAACTATTTCAGCAAGGTGTTTAAGAAGTGTGTCGGAACAAGCCCGTCAAATTATATCAAAGGAAATGAACCTCAAAGCGATATTGTCATACCGGATGAGTTTTATTTATAGAACTGACGCGGCGGGCATCTCGTGTTCGATTCCTCCACTGCAATTCCAAAAAAATAAAGCAGGGACAAGCCCAATGTCATTAAGTTAAGAAAGAGTGGAGTATCACAATTGATACCCCACTCTTTTTTTGCAGAGAATTTCAAAATAATATCCAAAATGATTAAAACCACTTGACAAATAAGATAAAAAATGTGGCGAAGCCTCTTGAAAAAAAT
>QKIQ01000050.1 GCA_003249555.1 Clostridia bacterium
TCCGAATACGTTATATTTTCAACAGCAGCTTTGTATGCGTTCACATCTGCGAGATAAATGCCGCCATAAACGGCGCACGCGACAACCAACACCGCAATCATTACAATAACGCGCTTTGTTCTTTTATTCATGGTACAGTCTCCTTATCCTGCATAATACCTTTGCGGGCAGCTCACCGCCATAGACGGCGCCCGGATAAACCACCTTGCTGCCGTACGTCATGCCTGCCATTTGAAAGAATTCCTTCATTGCTCGAATCGCGCCGCTGCTCTGCCCCGAAAGTCGGTCGAACAGCGCAGGCGTTGAGCAGGCGGTCAGCAAAATATACCGCTGCGATTTTTTTAGTCTCGGCTTTGCCTCTCGGTCAATCACTGTGCCCGAAAGCCTGTCAAAAAGATTTTTTACCGGCCCCGGCACATTTGCAAAGTAAACAGGTGCCGCCAGAGCAACCATATCGCAAGAACGCAAATCATCCCGAATCATTGCAACGCCATCGTGTATCACGCACTCCCCCTTATCCCGGCAGACCATGCATCCCGTGCACGGTGCCAAATTCTTACTATGTATATGGATGGTTTTGCAATCCCACCCTTGCTTTGCAAATGCTGCACATAGATGTTCTGCCATTTTTGCCGTTGCCCCATCCTTATGCGGGCTGCCCAGCAAGACCACCAGTTTTTTATTCTTCATGGAGAATACCATCCTTCAAAATGGCGCTGATTAATGTGCGAAATGCAAAATCTAAAAACACCTCGTCGTCCATTCCCATTCTCAAGCGGATATATTCCTCTTTGTTTTTAACCATTCGAATCACACCGGAAAGCATCATCCAAAATAAAAACCCTGTCGGCAAAGCCGGCGTGTCTTCTTTGAAATAGCCCTGCTCTATTCCGTTTTTTATCACTGTGCCGACAAGGTCGTTATTCTGTTCACCAATCTGATAAACTTCATCCATCACCGGATTTTGTTGACGGCTTTCTGAATCTGCCGCGACGGTTTGGGCAAGTCTGTCAAAATAGTACGGATGTTCTTTGCTGTAACTCACTAACTCGCCGCATATCGCCTTATACTGCTTCAACGCATCATCGGACACCGCGATCCCCGCTTTTATTTTTTGCTGAAGCATTTTGGTTGCGTTCAGCACAATATAGTGCATAATTTGATCCTTGCTTTTAAAGTAAACATAAAGCGTGGCTTTGCTGTAGTCCGCCTCCCGAGCTATATCGTCCATTGTCGTTTTATCAAATCCGTTGCACTGAAAAAGCCTGTCCGCGGCACAAGAAATCATATCCTTATGAAATTGCTGCAATGCTTCCTTACTCGCCATATATTATACTCCTCGTTTTATTTTTATACTTTGAGTTTAGTTTAGTTTACTCTGCGATGACACAAATGTCAAATGAAAATATCAAAAAAGCGCCCCTCAATCTGACAGGCGCCCCGTTTGGTTTTTAGCTTGATGACACTCTAACGGGTTGATAGCTGATACGTTGTCGATACCTTCACGTTGCCCTTGATCATAGCCAACACGGGGCAGATCTTTTCCTCAGCGGATACCAGTATTTTTCGCATCGATTCCTCATCCATGTCAGCAGACACAATGCGAACGTTGAGCGCAATTGAATCAAATCCCATCGGGTGCTGTTCTCTTCGCGTACCCACCGCGTCCACAGACAACTCACTCACCTCTTTGCTCATCGTTTTTGCAAGAAACGTGATCGTTCCGCCAAGGCACGAAGCCAAGCTTACCAAAAACAGCTGAAGCGGCATGAACCCCTGGCCGTCGCCATACGGGGGAATATAATCAGTCATCACCGTATTCCCGCCGGATTCGCACTCAAACAGCATCTTTGCGTTTTTCAGCTCAACGGATGCCTCTAAAACTTGACCCATATACAAAACCTCCATAGCACATTTCGCGTTTAATCATTTTCCTGCATGGCACATCGGGCAAGCAACCGCCGATTGCCGTGGCTTGTGTATGTCATCAGCGTGAGCTCGTGGTCACCCTCAACGTCGTCCAATGCCGCCACATTGTCTGGCTTGATCTCCTGCTTTTCATAAACTGTATAACGGTAAATATTGCCGTCCGGCGTACTCATTGTGACATCATCACCTTCTTCGAGCTCATTCAGCCGCCCGAAATGCGCACCGCTCGAAAAGTTATGCCCTGTGATGACAAGGTTGCCCGCTTTATTCGGCATAGGCCCCTGATAATAGCAGACAGAAACCTCAAGCGCCTTTTCATCCGTTGTGGCAATGACGGGCAGCTCCGCCGATATCTTGGAGATTTTCAGCATACCAATCACCTGATATCCTTCGATGGTT
Source organism: Clostridia bacterium (assembly GCA_003249555.1). Lineage (GTDB taxonomy): Bacteria > Bacillota > Clostridia > Christensenellales > SZUA-584 > SZUA-584. Next base: position 2,329 of record QKIQ01000050.1, read on the forward strand.
ATTGGCGTCGGCTCGGGCTGTGTCGTGGCGACGGGCTCAGACCCTTGCGCCAAAGGCGTTTTCGCACTGGGCGTTTGTGAGAAAACGGCTTTATTGTAGGCCTCTGCCATCGTTTTTGCATTGTTTTGTGCCGTCACACCTTGGCTAAACAGGCATATAGCCGCTATAACCGCCGCTGTCAGAAGCGCTCCCGAGAGCAGGAGCAGTAAACGTGGCGTTTTTCTTTCCCAAACGACAGTAAAAAATCTTCTCACGGTACCCAAGCGTTTTTTTTTCATGTGTTTCATCTTTCTTTGTCAGACTTATCCTTTGAGTCCCTCGTCCTCAAAATTTTTCGGGTTAATCGTTCTTTTCCCCGCTTCAATCTCTTTAATCATTTCCACGATACGCGAATTGACAGGCGTTTTTACGCCAAGCGCCGCGCCTTTTTTGGCA
>QKIQ01000052.1 GCA_003249555.1 Clostridia bacterium
GGTGAAGAATGAAAACGCCACAAATACAAAACCCAACAACGAAATCCACTGGCGTTTGTTGACTCTCCATTGCATTTCATTTCGTGTGCCGCCTGGTTTTTTTCGGAAACCCAAAGCGATAAACGCTATGGCTATCACCACAATACCCATCGTTACCATTGTCATTTTCCTGACCTCCAATATAAAATCATGTTATGATAAAAAGCAAGGGAAGCATATAGCTCTCTTGCTTCATGTCTGATTTAATCACTTTATATTTGTACTAGTATTGAAGCGGAAGACCCGCGGCAACCAATACCATTTTTTGATGTTCCTTATCCGCAAACCCCAGTACATCGGATGTGCTGCCCGAAAAGTAAAGGCACACATGCCCGTCCATGCCGTTATTTGCCACGGTATCCGCACCGGCCGGATTGCCGAACAGCGACGCTGCGTAAACCGCCTCGTTAATGCTCACCAGCACGGCCCTTTTTTCCCATGTGGGCTGCTCGTTTTCTGACACGCCAAAGCATTCAAGGAAGGTCGCGTATGCGGCCGCATCCGCCGTTTCCACATCCGCATGGCCCGTTCCGCCCGTACGCTGCACGGTAAATGCTTTTCCTGTATTGAAATCCGTCACCGTGGCTTGCGCACCCACGGGGAAGGCCGCGTCCACAACTGTCGACCAGTCAGCCGGATCACCCGAAGCCGGTGCCGCTCCCGTCAGCGGCATACCCGACGATACAAGTATCGAGGGACTCAACGGTTTGCGTACGATATCCGAAGAAAACAGCTTGTCGTATGTCATTTGCCCCACCTGGCCGTCAGAATCAAGACCGTTGTTCTGCTGAAACGAAATGACCGCATTCTGTGTCATCGTATAATAAAGACCTGTCGGGCGATAGTTTAAATAACCAAGATCCCTGAGGCGCATCTGCACCCTAAACACGGTCATGCCCGCGCTGTCCGGCTTTAGAATTTCGAAAACGCGCTGCGTATCCTGCGGTACCGAATCATCAGGCATGGCACCGCCCGTACCGTTTGTATCCTCTGCCGACGGCGAGGGTGACGCCTCCTCCTCCGGCGCGCCAAGAGATACAGGCACCGCCATAGTGAAAACAAGCGTCATCACCAATATGATAAACAATGCTTTTTTCATTTTTCTCTCCAAAAAACAACCTTAGAATTTGCCTTAAGCAATCAGTATTACCATTATTATTGTTTCAATATTATCACACTTTGGCAGGTATGTACACCCTTATCCATTTTCACGCCGCACTTGTTCTAGCTGCTCAAGATTTCCTTCGAATGTATGCGTTTTGTTTTGATCAATACATACGATTCTGTTCGCCACGGCATTGATAAAAGCTCTGTCGTGTGAAACAAAAAGCACCGATCCTGGATATGCGCGAAGCACCGCCTCCAGTGCGCTGCGCGAGTCGATATCCAGAAAGCTCGTGGGCTCATCGAGCACAAGCAAATGAAAGCCTGAAAGTATGATCTTTGCCAGTGCGAGCTTTAATCTCTCGCCGCCGCTCAACTTAGACGCCTTGCGGTGCACGTCGTCTCGGCGTAAGAGCAGACGCGCAAGTATGGTCCGCACAAACTGCTGATCATACGCAGCATCGGCTAACGCGTTTTCCAGTACGCTGCGGCCTAAATCCAGCGTACTCATATCCTGCTTGAAGTAGCCGATGCGCAGATTCGCGCAGGTCTGTACGCCATGCACCCGCGCCACAATCAGCTCGAGCATCGTGGTTTTACCCGCACCGTTCGGGCCGATGAGCGCCGTCTTTTGACCGTTTGGTACCATAAAACTGCAATCATCGAGCACCTTTTTTTCACCGAAGCTTTTTGACACGCCGCTGACACTCACGAGCACGGGGCTGTGAATCGCCGTTGCACGCAGATCAAATGAAATGTCTTTTTCCTGCCATGGCTTTTCAACAGGCTCAAGCTGTTCCATGCGCGATCGTGCCGCTTTGGCTGCGCAATCCAGCTTGGCCTTCTGGCTCTGACCACCCATTTTATGCAGCCGCGTTTCCGAATTGCCCATGCGTTTGGGCGCTCTTTTGATCCGTGCTGACTGACGTGCTTTTTGTGCAGCCGCCTTTTTAAGCCGGTTCCTTTCTTCCGTATAAGCTTCATACTTCGCCATGCTTGCTGCGCGTTCACGGTCCTTTTGTGCAAGGTAATCGTAATAACCGGAGCAATAAAGTGTCCATTTTCCGTTCTCGATTTCAAGCACCTTTGTGCATACACTTTGCAGCAGCATGCGGTCGTGAGAGATGAGCATCAGCGCGCCCTCAAACGCGCCAAGTTGCGATTCTAGCTTTTCTATATTCTCTATATCAAGATGCGTCGTCGGCTCGTCGGCCAACAGCAGATCCGGCATATCGTCAAATGCCCGGGCAATGCGCACCGATGTCTTCTCGCCGCCGCTGTGCGCCCTAGTGTCATCGGATTTATCGAACTGTTTGATGACGCGCAGCCGTCCGCGCACAATCACGCGACCTGTATCAGGCTCTTCCTCCCCCGTAATGAGCTTTAGCAGCGTGGTTTTGCCCGACCCGTTCTTTCCCACAACGGCCAGTTTGTCACCGTGATACAGCGCGAGCCTTTTTAGCGACACAACAGTTCTTTCACCGTAGCTCTTTTCCATGTCAATCATTTCTAACAACAAAAAAATCCACTCCTTTTAAAGAGAGGATTACCGCGCACAGCCACACCTTCTGACTCCAAAGCGATGCTATGGATATAATAAAAGGCAAGCGTGTGCCGCA
>QKIQ01000043.1 GCA_003249555.1 Clostridia bacterium
CTTTCCCTGCTTCTTCAGCACGTACGTCACCGCATTCTCGATGGAAGCTTCGTCCTCAAGCGTCATGGGGATCATCACATACGTCGCGCCGTCTTTCTCTGCCGTTTCATAGTTCGCGCGCCGTGATGTACCGTATACAATATAGCCGTTTTTCGCCATGGTCTGCGCCACGGCCTCACCTATGCCCGAACTTGCGCCCGTCACAAAGGCCACCTTTTGTTTTTCGTGTATCATATTTATATTTTAAACATAGATCATGCAAAATTCAATAACCGCAGCAAAAAAACGTGCGGCGAGCTTAAACCTCAATAAACATAGCTATCGTATTGGCCGCAAACAGCACTCCGCTGACTATATAGAATAAGATCAACCCGATATTTAGCAACACGATTCTCTTTCCTTTGGGCTCCGAAAACAGACCGGCGCTCATCACGATGCGTTTTTTGTTTTTAAAGAAGAGAACAATCCCAGCTATAGCCATACCCACAACTGCCAGCATGATAGGACCGGACACTATCATTGATATAATGTTTTGCTGAAGTGCCAGCACCGAAATCACACTGCCGATGAAGTTGATGATCATATGCAAAATAATCGTGTAGATTATCTTGCCCGTCTTCACAAATATGTATCCAAAAGCCAGCCCCAACCCAAACGCATAGAAAAACTGAATCAGATTCCCATGAATCAACCCAAAGGCAAGCGCGCTTAATATGACAGCCGGCTTTTCGCCAAACGGCAACAGCTTTGGAATAAGCAGCCTTCGAAAAAAAAGTTCTTCCGCAACGGGAGCCAGCAAAACGATGAAAACCATATTGGCCCAGATGCTAGACTCCGTAATCAGCTGCTGAATTAAATTCGTCATACTGCTTTGAGCAAGCAATTGTATTATCAGATTAATGAGTGCGCCTATGAGATTACCCGCATACATGATGGCAAAGCATATCATTATGACAATCATAAATTGTCCTGTCTTAAGCTTTTTTGGGGAAACAGGTATCATCGGCACTTTCTTCATCACCAAAGCCGCCAGCGGCATGGCGATAAAATACAGAGGCAATACTGAAAGAGCATAGGTCATCCACTCGTTGTCCACTGCCCCACCGAAAATGAGAGAGCTCGCAAATTGCAGCCCCACCGTCACCGCAACCATGACCGTCATAGCCAATCCTGTACGCAAAAAGACGCGCCTTGAGTCTGATTCCATAATATCTCCTTATATGACGTTTTATGATATATACAATACTTGTTATTAATGCAATTGACAATGCATGTTGATTTATTATACTCCTGTCGCTTAATTCATAGTTTTACAGTTCGGCCCTATTTTCCATATGAAAAACGCCCCGCTTCATAGCCAAGCAAGGCGTTGATGTTATAATGATGCGGCATCCCTTTTTGACCGTTTATATCTTCTGAACGCTGATCGTGGCCTTTTCTCCGTTGATGTCCCAATCCTTTGTGTATCCCGCGGGCTCATCGGATATCTCATCCGCCAGCACCTCGGCCTTAATTTCATCCGCGTTGCGCGCCAAGACGCCTGCAAGCCGCTCATTGCCTGCCATGGCGAGCCGGATATGATCCATCACTTCAAACCCCGCCTCCTTGCGCATCGTCTGAATTTTGCTTATCAACTCACGCACAAAGCCTTCTTCGATAAGCGTTTGAGAAAGCGTGGTATCAAGAATGACACTCACGGCGCCTTCTGTTTCCACCACAAAGCCTTGCTTATGGACAGGCTCAATCAGCAGGTCTTCTTCATTCAGCACCACTGTCTGCCCGTCCGCTTCAAACGCATAAGCTTCTCCTGCACGCACCGTATCCACAATTTTCACCGCATCGGCGGCGTCAAGATGCATCTTTATCGCGCCCAGCAGCTTGCCGTAGCGCGGCCCCAGCGTCTTGAGCTGCGGCTTTAAGTTATACGAGATAAACGCCGATACATCCGCGCCGAGCCATACCTTTTTAACGTTTAGCTCACCTTCTATCAGCTTCTTGTACATCTCTTCAAGCGCATCGATGCCCGACACGTACAGGTTGGCAATTGGCTGGCGGTTCTTTATCACCGCGGTGTTGCGCGCGCTGCGCCCGAGCACCACGATATTGAGTACCGCATCCATGCTCTTTTCGAGCGCCTTATCAATTAAACTCTCATCCGCCTGCGGATACGCGCAAAGGTGCACGCTCTCGGGCGCGGTATGATCCACGCTGCGAACGATATTCTGATACATCGCTTCGGTCATGAACGGAATAAACGGCGCGGCGAGTCGGCACAGTGTGTCAAGCACCGTATATAATGTGAGAAACGCGTCAACCTTGTCCTGCTCCATACCGGGCGCCCAGAAACGGCCCCTGCAGCGGCGCACATACCAGTTAGACAGCTCGTCGACGAACTTATCCATCTCACGCGCAGGCTCGGCAAGACGGTAGTCGTCCAGATGCTTGCTTACCGTTTTAATCAGCGTATGCAGGCGCGAAAGTATCCATCTGTCCATGACGTTTTCAAGCTTATTTTTGTGCTTCGTGGGGTCAAAATCATCGATGTCCGCGTAAAGCACGTAAAACGCGTACGTATTCCAAAACGTGCCCATAAACTTTCGCTGCGCTTCAGATACCGCGTCCGTGTAGAAACGGCTCGGCAGCCACGGCATGCTGCCCACGTAGAAATACCAGCGCACCGCGTCCGCACCCTGATTGTCAAGCACTGTCCACGGGTCCACCACGTTGCCTTTGTGCTTGCTCATTTTTTGGCCG
>QKIQ01000040.1 GCA_003249555.1 Clostridia bacterium
GTCTCCACGGCGCGCACTTGCGCATATAGCAGTTCTTCCGGATCAGACAGGATTCTGATGCCAAGCGTCTGTGCGTCATCTCCCATGTATTCAGCAAGACCCGTGTAATCTTTGCTGTTGATTAGTGCCTGAATGGCCGATTTTTCCTCATCATTGCGCTCTACTTTCACCATCACATAGCTTTCGTTGCCGGACGTTCTCAAATCATCAATAGGCAGTAGTATGACGCCCGTGGCTTCCTGCGCTTTTATTTCGCAATTCAGTGTCATGTTGATCTTGAATTTCTCGTTATCCTCCACGCTCACGTCCACATTATAGGTCGTGATACCGCCCGATGCCGTACCCATATCGGAAATGCTGACGACAGTGCCCTCAAACACTTCATTTGGCAGGCTGTCCAGCTCCACATCCACACTCTGCCCCACCTCAATAGAGTTGACATCCAGTTCGTCCACGGATACCTCCGCAAGCCAATTGTCTGTTGATTCAACTGACAACAATTGTTTTCCGTCTTCGTATTCCGTCCCGTCAACTGCACTTACTTGACTGACCACACCGGTAATTGGAGAAACAATCTGTCCTGCTTCAACATACCCCATCGCAGTCTCATACTGTTCTTTTAATTCCTCCAATGCATCATACATATCTTTGACGCTTAGCGAATACTGTGATGCCTTGTATATGGTATCGCCTGCATCAATTTCATCATCCTCTGAAAATTTAACGTCCGTAATAATTCCATAGCTGCTTTCCACAGGTATATAAGCAGCAAGCTCTATTTGACCGGTAAACAATTCGTTTCCATCCGCATCATAAACCACGGCATCCGCACCCACCGTACGAGTCACCGTATCTATGCTCACAAAGAGTGCGCCATCTTCATTTGTGACCACGCCGTCATAATAAGAGCTTTCACATTTCACACGCACCGTGTCGCCCTCAGTGAGTCCGCTGCCTTTAGCATTGATAATTTCTCTCTCCTCTGTCGCGATCAGTACCACATAGCCATACTCATCCATGGCGGTTTCGATTTCATCATCTTCATCAAGCATGACATTCTTAACCCAGCCGTCTGATGGCGATTTGATCGAGAGAGAAGTCGTCACGTTATTCGTTGTATCAATGCTAATCTGCTGCGATATAATCTGTGTATCAATATCGTCCGCGTAAGTCTGCATCGCATCGGCATCGAGTGTCGCTATCGGCTGACCCGCATCGATTGTATCCCCAGCCTCCACAAGCACATCATCGATAGCCAGATACCCATCAGCGGATATATTCAGCGTTTCCGCACTCGCCAAATTACCGCTGCCTGAAACAGTCAACGAAATATCTCCCGTTCCGATGGTATCAAATGTCGGCTCTCCGTTTTGCGCACTGGCTTTCGCTGATGCGCCGGATACCCCAAAATATACACCGAGACCTCCGCCAACGAGCACTACTGCCAACACAATGATGGCAATACGTTTTGTCCCTTTTTTCATCGTCTTTAAACTGAGCTTGCCTTTTTTCATTTTTGTCACCTTTCGCCTACTGGCATCCGTTTTTTATATGTGCTCATTATAAGGAGGCACTCTCACAGCAACCTGTTTAAAAAGTGAATAATTTATGAACAAGAAAATTGATATATTCAAAAAAAGGGCAGACATTTTTACTGGTTGTCTGCCCCTTTTTTAAATTATTTTTTGAAGTTATTTGTGTTTACTTATATTCTTTTGTGCGAACAGCTTTTCGAGCGTATCCAACGCATAGTCGAGCTGATGCGGCTTGTGTTCACTAATCAGACAGAATCGCAGTCGCGCCTGATTCTTTGGTACTGCCGGATAAACCGCAGGCGGTACAAACACACCGTGTTCAAGTATCAACGTAGACAGTTCGTAAGCGTCGTTATCTTCGCCGACCAAGATAGGCACAATGGCTGTTTCTTTGGCCAGACACGTGTCAAATCCACGGCGCTTTGCTCCTTCTACAAAATACCTTATATTCTCATGGAGCGCCGCTACCTTTGGGTTGCCTTCCATCATGATTTTGACCGCTTCAAGCGAAGCTGCCGCAAGCGGAGGGCTGATGCCGACAGAGAACATAAAGCCAGGTATTGAGTACCGCAGATAATCGACAAGGCTTTGCTCACCTGCCAGATAACCGCCGCAAGTACCAAGCCCCTTGGACAAAGTGCCCATTTTGATATCTACATCTCCCGGCAACAGATCAAAATAATCATCGACGCCGCCGCCCTTTGACCCGATAACGCAGCTTGAATGCGCTTCATCCACCATAAGAAAAGCGCCGTATTTCTTTTTGAGGGCGACAAAATCAGGTATCGGCGCAATATCGCCATCCATTGAATAAACGCCTTCCACCACAATCAAAATTTTCTCATACTTGTCCCTGGCGGCTTTAAGCATATGCTCAAGCATATCAAAATCGTTATGCGGAAAAGCCTTTGTATCGCTCTTGGAGAGTTGGCATCCCTGCGTAATGGAATTGTGCGACAACGCATCGTAAAGTATCAAGTCTCTCTCGCCGCAGAAATTTCCGACGAATGTGACGTTGGTGGAGTGCCCGCCAACCAATACAAGCGCATCGTCCGTATGCTTCCATTTTGCAATCACTTTTTCCAACTCACGATACAACGTCTTTTCACCTGCAATCAGACGTGAACCGGATGCGGATGTGCCATATTTGTCAATCGCCTTTTTAGCCGCTTCCGACGTGCGCGGATGTCCGGACATACCCACGTAATTATAAGACGCCAGATTGATAATCTCACGTCCATCAACAATCGACGTATCGCTAAGTACGGAATCGTGCGCCACAAAATACGGGTCTTTTATCCCTGCATCTTGCATACCGAGCCGCCGCCTCGCATATTCCTCATATTCCCGCGATTGGTCGAAACGCGTGATCTTTCTTATATCCTTTGGCTTGCACTCTTCATTCTTCTCTTCAATATTGTGGATTTTTCTGTATAGCAGATGAGCCAGATCTTCCACATTAGCGCAGGAAAAGTAATCTGTATCTGGTATGATCACGTCGTAAATCTCTTCTGCTTTAGAGAACACGCCAAGGCTCGAAAGACTATCTCCCCCGAGGTCTTCCACAAAATGATCTGTGTTCTTTATCGTTTTTGGATCCAGCCCCAGCACCTCTCCGAAGATCTCTCTGATCTTTTCCATGATACCGCTCAACTCGGTGCTGTCATAGCTCTGTCTGCTTACAGCTGCTTCCTTTTTTGCAACGCGCTTAATGACGCCGCTGCGTATATCAATCTCTTCAAAGCTTCCTTGTCCTCGTTCAATCGCATCCTTAACCTTCTGCCGACGCACCTTAATGCCGTTCGCAAGCGGCAGAGGCTCTATTGAAAGGTAAGCTTTTTGTATTTTTTTATATATCGGCAGCAACCCGTTGATACGAGTGATTTCACCAATCAGCTCATTAACCTTTTCTATGTCCTTTGTATTATCTCCCATATAGACGATCAGTGTGGTGTTATCATACACACCTTTGGTTGCCACACCCGTCACGCATATGTGCTCAACGTTTTGGAGCTCTGAAAAGCTGTCCTCAAGCTCATCCGGATAGATATTTTCGCCAGATTCGTTAATAATGACGTCTTTTAAACGTCCTTCGATGTAATAGCGGCCGTTTACTTCCCGCGCAATATCTCCGGTAGAGAACCAGCCTTCCTCGCGTGCGATATAAACGCCGTCTACCATTCGGCCCGAATGCATCGCTTCGCCGCGAATCTGCAATTCTCCTGTCTCGGTGCCCTCCTGTTTGACAATGCGGTACTCCAAAGGAGAAAAGGGCTTACCCACGCTTGCATCAAGCTTCGTATCCATCTTGGTGGACAACTCCACAGAATCGATACCCGTCTCAGTCATGCCGAAGCCTGTCACAAGCTGATAACCGATGGAATTGATGATTTTGAGTGTCTCCGGCTGAATATGTCCGCCGCCGCTTATCATAAACTCAATGCTGCTGCCCACCAGCTTTTGCTGAATATCCTTGAAAAACAGACCAGAAACAAGTTTGCGCCCTGCTTTTCCGAAGCGTCTTTGCAGCTTAATACTAAGGCTGCTTGCATTCATCAGCTTTTCATATGTTTTTTCGCCCTGAAGCTTGGCTTTTCTTACAATACCCTTAGCGACATTGTTCCAAAGGAGCGGCACAGCAAAGATATGTGTTACCTTGTGTTCTTTGCACGCCGACATAATGACATCGCCTGTCCTGCTTTTGATAAAAACAATGGTTTTCCCGAAAAAGGTATACCACATATACACGGCAATTAAACCAAATATGTGATGAAAAGGCAAAAACGCGAGCTGCTTAATGGGCCCATTATGAATAATCTCTTTGTTATTTTTGTAAATATACTCGGCGAGCAGAACCTGCTCACAAATGGCTTTTTCGTTGTACACATATACTTTTGGCGTGGATGTTGTTCCCGAGGTGCAAAGCGCAATTGCGTCGCCGTATTTGGGTATATACATCTCGCTTTGCGCGTCGAAGCTTAGAAAATCGTTAGGATCGATACATTTGACACCACCCACATTTACAGTCGTATCTGTGACAATAGTGCGCGAACCAGCCTGACGCAGCACGTGCATAACCTGCGAATCATCCCCGCCGGCATCTAATAAGAGCGGCCTGTATCCTGCAAGAATGATGGCCCAAAATGCCGCAGGCCACAAAGGGTTGTTGGCATATCGCAAAGCCACAAAAGTATTTGGCTCAACATCCTTAAGCAGCTTAGATAGTTTAAATGCTCCTGCTGTGGTTATGCGTTCATAATCGGAAAAAGTGTGTTTTGCTATACCGTTTCCATTGTTATATTCCGCAGCAACCGCATCTCCATAGCTGCATATCAGAGAAAAGAGGTTTTTTAGGGTTCGCTCCTCACGTAATGCGGTCAGCTTTTCTAAAATAATGTCCATTCGAAAAAAGCCCTCCAATAAAAAATATAGATGATACCAAACTCTAATATATAATCAATAATAATATTAACATAAAAAAAAATAGTTTGTATATCAAAGTAATTATTTATATTTTAAACATTATAACGACAGTCTTTTCTGCCGCTCTTTCAAATAGCCTTCAAAACGCTTCAGCGTCAAGTTTACCACCAGTTCCGAAGGGAAATTGTTTTCTTTTAAGATGCTGGTTGCCAATTTGTTTTTTCCAATATTGAGCGCAAAATGCGCATCGCTGGACACGGCCACTCTCACCCCGTATTTACGGCAAAGCGGCAAAAAAACAGCCGCGTTTGCAAGCCCCCCTTCTCTGTAAACAAAAGAATGATCGTTGACTTCAAACAATTTGTTAAGCCTTGCCGCTTTTTTAACGACAGCTTCATAATCGAGTTCATACGAAGGGTTGTCAGGATGTGCGATAATATCTACGTAAGGGTTTTCAAACGCGCCCATAACCGCATTCGTGTTCTGCGATTTTGTTCCTGACTGTAACACAATTTCATGCAGCCCCGCTATGGCATAATCAGTTAATTTAAGATAATTTTCACTGACATCAATTGTCCCGTCGTAATCAATTATGTTTGTTTCGACACCCGCAAAAATACGCACGCCATCAATATGGCTTGGCAGATATGGATATGTGCCCAAATTAAATTCAGGACATGCTCCGGGCAAATTCGGGCCGTGATCCGTCATGACAAAACCTTTAAGGCCTTTCTTAGCAGCGGCTGCCGCGTTCTCAAGCAAGGTGGAATGTGCGTGTCCTGATAATACTGTATGCGTGTGCGTATCCACTTCGATATTCATTTAAAAACTCCATAAAAAAGCTATTTTATTCCAGAAGCTTTGACACCGTTTTTACTGCACCCGCCGCATCGGGGGCGTAGGCATCGGCACCGATTCTTCCGGCATAATCTTCCGTTACAACTGCGCCGCCAACAATGATTTTTGCTCTAAGGCGCCGCTCTTGAGCCATCGTAATCACAACCGCCATTTCCTCGGCTGTGGTGGTAATCAACGCTGAAAGGCCGATAGCATCGGCATCCTCTTCAGCGGCTGTATCAATTATTTTTTGCGCAGGGACATCCTTGCCAAGATCGATCACTTGATATCCGTGGTTGCGAAGCAGCATCGACACGAGGTTTTTGCCGATATCATGGATATCGCCCTTAACAGTGGCCATAACCACCTTTTTCTTCTTTTGTGTTCCGGTTGACGAAAAATGCTTCTCCAGATAGTCAAATGCCACATGAGCCGCTTCGGCACTGTATATGAGCTGCGGCAAAAAATATATGCGTTTCTCAAAAAGATCACCAACCTTTTTCAAAGCCGGAATCAGCATATTATTGATAATCTCTTCGTCTGTTTTTCCGTTTTCAATCTCAGCGTCAATCAATGCTGTGATAAAGTTCTTTTTACCCGTAACAATGGCATCCCCTAAGCTTTTGGCTTCTCCCTGGGGTGTTTCTATATGTGCAAACCGCTTAAGGTATCTCTCAAAATTAGCATCGCGGTCCACAAGAGCCTCGGCAGCATGATAGATGTCCATCATGAGTTTATCGTCGGGGTTCATGATCGCAGCGGTGAGCCCTCTTTCTATCGCCAATGTGAGGTACGCGGAATTGAGATAAGTTCTCTCCGGCAGCCCGAAAGACCCGTTGGAAATGCCCAGCACAGTAAAAAATCCGTTGTCGCTGCACCATTTCACAACCTTAAGCGTTTCGATTGCGGCTTTTTCATCTGAGGATACCGTCATCACAAGACCGTCAACAAGTATGCTTTCTTTGCCAATGCCCGCTTCTTTTAGCCTCGCGTAGCCTTTCTCAACTTCTTCAATCCGCCCTTTTGCCGTTTTCGGTATGCCGTTATCACCGATCGGCAGCAGAATAACCATAGGCTGATAACGCTTCACAATAGGAATCATAATATCCATGCTCGTCTTTTTGGTAGATACAGAATTAACCAGCGCTCGTCCGGGATAATGCCGCAAAGCCGTTTCGATCACTTCAGCGTGAGAAGAATCAATGCAGAGCGGTAATTTGGCCTGCGCCGACAGCTTCTCTATCACATTCTTCATTGCTGATTTTTCGTCAATATCCGGCAAACCCACGTTGACATCCAAAACATGCGCGCCGTTGTCCTTTTGATCCAGTGCCATATCCAGCACTTCATCATAGTCGTCTGTTCTTAACGCTTCCTTGAGCTTTGGCTTCCCTGTTGGGTTGATTCGCTCGCCGATTACGCGAAATCTATTTCCGAATTCCGTCTGCTTTGCCGAGGAAGTCAGTACCGATGGTAAACTTTTTTGACTTGAGACCGGTGTTAAAGATTGGATTTGTTCAAAAACAGACTGAATAAAGCAAGGGTCGGTACCGCAGCACCCGCCAATCAGATTGGCCCCCGCTTCGCAAAGAGGCTTTACATATGCCGCAAATTCATCGCAAGACAAATCAAACAGTGTTTTGCCATCCACGTTCTTTGGCATTCCTGCGTTGGGTTTAACAATCAAAGGGACGGTTGACACAGCCTTCATGCGTTTGACGAGCGGCAGCATTTGTGCAGGGCCAGTAGAGCAATTGAGCCCGACCACATCCGCTCCCGCGCATATCAGCGTGATTGCCGCTGTTTCAGGGCCCGTACCCGTCAGCGTGACTCCCCTCTCATCAAATGTCATGCTGACGACCACCGGGAGGTCGCAAACTTCCTTGGCCGCAATAATCGCGGCGCGTGTTTCCTGAATGTCTATCATCGTTTCCAACACAATGAAATCCACGCCGCCTCTCACAAGCGCTTTGATCTGCTCTTTATAGATATCAACAGCCTGCTCAAATTCAAGGTCTCCAAGCGGCGCTAGAAAAGAGCCAGTGGTGCTGATATCACCGCCCACAAAAGCGTCATTTCCCGCGACATTTGCGCTTATTGCCGCAAGTTCTTCATTGATCCTTTGCACTTGATCGCTGAGCGAAAAATCACCCAGTTTGAGCTTGTTGCCGCCCATTGTAAATGTATAGATGGCACGGGAACCCGCTTTAATATACTGTTTTTGTATATCCCGCAGCACTTGCGGATTGTTAAGCGCAAAAAGCTCCGGACATACACCTGGAGACATGCCGTTATTTTGCATGTATGTGCCCGTTGCGCCGTCAAGTATTAAAAATTTTTGCTGAATATATTCTAAAAATGTGAGTCCGTCTATCCGTTTCATCTATTCTACTCCCGCCACCGCAATCACCGATTTTTCCGGAGAAAGCAGATATTTTTCACTTAGCTCGACATCGAGCGTATTCATTTGCAAAAGATCGTAAAATACCTTTTGATATTTGATATCCAAATCGCCGTATCCGGCGCTAAACCTGTGCTTTGTGAGATGCTGTCCCATACGCTTAAGCGCTGCGTTCTTATTTGCCATAATCACATCCAAAGCGCCGTCCACAAATTCAGACGCGTAAGCATCGTACACAACGGCTTTCAGCCCTTCTCCTAAGGTCAGCGCTGCGTTGATCTTGTCAACTTCACGTTTCGGTATGGATGCGCACATCAGATACGCTTCGGTGCTCTTAGATAACAGCTTCGCAAGCTGCTTCGATTCAATATGCATTTTTGAAATATAGAGCAGGTCTTCATCCGTGACGCGCATCGAAACGGCAATCGCTTTTCCCCGAGCCGTAAAAATTGACTGCGCAGATCTTAAATGAGCATCTATCTGTCCATCCAGATCCTCAGCAAAAGCTGCTTTCATTGCACCCAGCCTTCGCATCACCGTTTTTTTATCCGGCGCAAACGGTATATAAAAAAAATGCTCCATTCCACACCTCAGGTGATATGATACAACACTTACTCTCATTATTCAACCACTTGCAAAAACGATATGATTGTGATTAAATGAGTATCAATCTCCCTATCCATATGTGTCGACGGGGAATACACTATTTTATGTCTCATATCGATAATAGTCATAGGAGCAGATTCATGAGTCTTATTGAGAAATTGAACAATAAAAATCATTCATTTTCATTGGAGTTTTCTCCGCCCAAAAAGGATATGCCTGTAGATTCAGTTTACGTCGCGATGAATAAACTTGCAGAGTTTAATCCTGATTTTGTTAGCATCACATATGGTGCCGGCGGAAGCAGCCGTGAAAGAACTGTAGAAGTGGCATCACATGTCAATGATATGGGGCTTGAGGCCATTGCACATCTGACATGTGTGGGCGCCGATGCCGATCAGATTAATTTTGTACTGGATACACTTCGTAGCAAAGGTATCCATAATGTACTCGCGCTTCGCGGTGACATCCCCCAAGGAATGGACAAATCTTTGGCGTTTATTAATTATAAGTACGCAAGCGATCTCATCATCGATATTAAAAAGAGAAGCGGTTTTGTCATCGGTGCGGCGGCGTATCCTGAAGGGCATTACGAAGCTGATAACCTAAACAGTGATATTCAGTATTTGAAACAGAAAGCTGACGTTGGCGCGGATTTTTTTGTGACACAGCTTTGCTTTGATAAAAATGCGTTGGTTGATTTTTTTGAGAAGGTTTATAAAGCAGGCATTACGCCACCCATTGCCACCGGCATCATGCCCATACTCAATCCCAACCAAATTATCAGAATGTCACTGCTTTCTGCGTGTTCGATTCCGTCTTCCCTAAGCAAGATCATAAGCCGATACGGTGAAGATGCCGATGCGTTTAAAAAGGCGGGAATTGAATATGCCGTGAATGAAATCACCGGTTTAATTGAAAACGGCATCAGTAAATTTCATCTCTATGTGATGAATAAAGCAGATGAGACGATACAGATAATTAAACAGAGCGGCCTGGCGTAATTGCTAGGCTTTTTTTTGTTTTTCTTTATACATATTAAAATCGGCTATGCTGAGCAGAGTTGAAGATGTTTCACCTTCCGAATATTCGGCTTCTTTAAAACCAAAACTAATTGAAATACCATCAGAGTTGTTAAGGAAGGAACGGTTAACGGCTTTTTCAATTTGCAAAGTTAGCAGCATGGCCTCATCTTTTTTACAGCCGGGCATGATTAGCACAAATTCATCCCCGCCTAAACGGCATACATGTCCGACACCATCCAACTGTTTCCTTAAAATCCCTGCAACCGTGCGAATCATATTGTCTCCAACACCATGCCCGTATGTATCGTTTATCTTTTTTAATCCATCAATGTCCGCAAAGCACACGGTTAAAGGCTCTCCCCTTTGTTTACACTGTGAATATGCATTATCCAGCATCTCCAGTCCCGCACGCCGATTATTAAGCCCTGTCAACGCATCTGTCCTCGCCAGCATTTGAAGGCGGCTCTCCGCCTTTTTATATCTTGTAATATCACAAACGACCGTGGTGATCAGGTTCCGCTTCCCATGTCTTGTTTTTTTATGTGACATGCTAAAGCAACGGCCTTTTGAATCCGAATAAACAAGGTTTGGCCCTTCGCCAGGTTTGTAATCCTTAGGAAATCTTTTTATTAGTAGTTGCGTGCTGCCTTTGCCGAATTTTTCGCGAAACGCTTTGTTGTGATAGAGCAATTCATTCGTTTCCGCATCCCAAATGCCAATGCTTTGCTCAACACATTCCAACCCCTTCTCTACCGCTGATAAAACGCTTTTTGGCTTGTCTGGAGCAAGAACTTTGTATACATCAATGTAATTGCTTATTCTTTGCCTTAACAGTTCGTGAGCCCTTTTTTCAAAAAAATATATGACAAGACCTTGTGTGCCATATTTTTTTTGATATGGGACACACATCACGTCTTCTGCACGTTTTAGGCTCCGCAGCCTTTTTATTTCAGTTGACATGTTGCGCTCGTAATCTTCGCTGAGCAGAGGTACACAAACGCATTTTCTTCCACGCCATTCGTCACAAAGAGAAAAACGGCCATTCTTTTTTTCATATAAAGACGCATTAAAAGCGCCCACGTTTTGAGCGGTGAGAAGTAAAAAATTAAAAAGTGGATTTTTTATATTGTTTTTGTAACCATTAATAACATTTTCAATAACTTCCTGTTCGCTTAATAATGACACAGGCTCTAGCTTTGAGAGCAGTAATAAAAGTGAGGCTTCACCATCGTCGTTAATCTCATTTGCATGGATATGTGCATAGTAGTGAATATTATTGATATTTAGTTTGGCTTCTTGTCGAAAAGGACTATGACTGTATTTAACAAGTTTGCTGAAGAGTGCTTTCTCCTCAAGCATATCGAAAAAATCAGCATTAATATGAATTCCATTTTCATGAGCCAAACTGTTTGCTGTTAGTATTTTTCCGTTTTTTATACTGACAGTAAAGAGAGGTAGCGGAAAAAAATTATAATCTTCATTTTTCATATCTTTTTCATGTTTTATCCTTTCTTAATGCTATTTCAATTATAGTTATCTCCAATAACGGAAATTTGTTGAAGTGTGTCAAGCATAATTAATTTTTGTTCACAATTTTGAAAGATTTTTTGAAATATTTTTTTGTAATATTTATAGGAAAAATATCTCTGCCTGTGGTATAATAGCTTCTAATGTGCGTATACAATCTTTATGTGTATCCGTCGGCATGTATTATTACATAACGACTTTGATACGACTCATCTCCCTATTTATTTCGGCAAACAGTTGACAGCGTTTGCCTCTTTTTTTTCATCATTTTGGTTTGATAAAAACCATGGCTATAAAAAACCAATAAAGAAACTATGAGTGTCTATCTTGACGGTGATTTTTGTATATGCTATATTAACAAAGTCCTACTTGCCGGTGTGTTGGAATTGGCAGACGAGACGGACTCAAAATCCGTTGTCCGCGAGGGCGTGTGGGTTCGAGTCCCACCACCGGCACCAATGGTCTGAGCTGCTATTAGCTCAGACTGTTTTTTTGGATATTTTTAATTGTACGATATATGATTTTTAAAGCATATACCGCATACCCGTAAGCATTTCTAAGAAAAATGAAGATATTTTCATATGTACAGTTTGACATTATTCTCAATTCAAACTAATATTACCGCAAGGTAAGAGTTGCTGCTCAATTCCTTATGAATGAGTGAATACGTTTTTGACATCTTTGTATTCGCAACAAGTTTCGCATCATGGAATGACCCTGCAAGGAAGACATCATGGTTCAGCAGCTTTAGGAAAGACTTTACAGCCAGACATCAAGGAAGTAGTTTAATATGAAAAACCATCGAATTTTTCGGTGGTTTTTCACTTATCGTCTGGTTTTGATTCTATGAGCAATTGTTGGCAGCAGCTGTACGTTTTCTGCAGGTAATTCAGTTTATTTAGATCGTTTTGATACTGATCACTGTTCTCCCACTCTTTTAATATAAAATTCAGCAATTCTTCGCATCGTGCTTGAAAAACATCGTTTAAACTGTAAAAACACCACTGAGATATTTTTCGGCACTTTATGATATTTGAATAACGCAGCCTGTTTAAATGTTTGGATACAGATGGCTGAGATACGCCGAGCACCTCTGCAATCATACACACACATAATTCTTTTTTGGCTATCAGGCTCAATATCCTCAATCTATTGGGATCTCCCAGCGATTTGAAAACATCAGATAAATACATTTTTAATCCTTCTTTTCCAACTATATAAAAAAATATATGCTTAAAAAAAACAATTATTAATGACGAACCATATTCCCTTATTGGCATATAGTAAATTAACAATATAAACAAGGAGGAATATAAAATGAATGGCATGTTTGGAAACAACAATTCTATGGTATGGATTCTTTTACTTCTCTGCTGCTGCGGCAACAATGGCTTTGGCAGCCGCAGCTGTGAGAACAATAGCTGCTGCGGTAACGACATGGGAGCACTTTGGCCCATACTGCTGCTTTGCTGTTGCGGCAACGGCAATGGATGCGGCTGCGGTTGCTAGAATGAAATCACGAACTGCCTTTTAATACATCCCGTATATAACCTATCATAATAATTACAGAATGCCATCCGGCATTCTTTTTTATGACAGACGGGCTTTAAAGTCCTCATAGCCAAACTCACGGACAAGTTTATTTTGCCCGCTTGAGGTGTGAAGCATAATAGACGGCAGCGGCATACCGTTGAATGTGTTGTTCTTGACCATCGTATAGTGCGCCATATCACAGAAAACAAGCTTATCGCCGATGCTAAGGCTCTGCTCAAACGCATAGTCGCCGATGATATCACCGGCAAGGCATGTGGGGCCGCCGAGACGATATGTGTGTGGCTTCTCGCCCGGCTTTGCCGCGCCGATAATTTTTGGACGATATGGCATTTCGATCACATCCGGCATATGGCAAGCCGCCGAAGTATCCAAAATCGCAATATCCGTGTCGTTATGCACGATATCCAGCACACTGGCCACAAGATAACCTGTGTTTAAAGCCACCGCTTCACCGGGTTCAATGTATATCTGCGCATTGTATTTATTTTTCATTCTTATAAGCTCTGAAATAAGAAGCTCCACATCATAATCTTCACGCGTAATGTGATGGCCGCCTCCAAGGTTAAGCCATTTCATGCCATGAATATAGACGCCGAATTTTTCTTCGGCAGCTTGCAAAGTAACAGACAGCGCGTCGGCGTTCTGCTCGCAAAGCGTATGCATATGAAAACCCGTCAAGCCTTCAAGGGCATCCGGTTCGAAATTTTCCAATGTCGTTCCAAGGCGTGACTTTGGCGCACAAGGGTCATATATCGCATGGTCCTGTGTGGAACATTCGGGATTAAGACGCAATCCACACGAACAACCCGCATCAAGCGCACGTTCTTTGAAACGTCTCCATTGATCAAACGAGTTAAATATGATATGACCGCATATTCGCGTCAGCTCATCCATATCCTCGTCTTTATATGCAGGCGAATACGCATGCGTTTCCCCGCCAAACATTTCGGCGCCGAGACGCGCTTCAAAAAGCCCGCTTGCCGCCGTACCGCAAAGATATCGGCTGATCAGCGAATACAGGCTATGCATGGCAAACGCCTTCTGCGCAAGCAGTATCCGGCACCCGCTGCGCTCCGAAACGGATTTGAGAATCTCCAGATTCTTTATCAGTTTGCGTTCGTCCACCACATAACAGGGCGTGGGCAGTTGCAAAAGCCAGTCTTCCATCAGTCCACCATCACCGGATCTAAATCTTCCTGCCACGGCAAACCCCATTTGTTCAGCGCGTCCATAAACGGATCAGGATCGAATTCCTCAACATTAAATACGCCTGCCCCGTTCCAAGTGCCCTGCATCAGCAGCATTGCGCCGATCATCGCGGGCACGCCCGTTGTATAGCTGATGGCCTGGCTGCCCACCTCGCGGTAAGCTTCCTGATGATCACAGACATTGTAAACGCAGTAGTGACGTTCATTGCCGTCCTTAATACCTTTAAAAATGCAGCCGATATTGGTCTTGCCCACGGTGCGCGGGCCCAATGAAGCCGGATCAGGAAGCACCGCCTTTAAAAACTGCAGCGGAATGATCTTTTGCCCCTCATAATCAATGGGCTCGATCGATGTCATGCCGACGTTTTCAAGACACTTTAAATGCGTCAGATAGCTCTGCCCAAACGTCATGAAGAAACGGATTCGCTTCACACCTTTGATGTTGAGTGCAAGGCTTTCCAGTTCCTCGTGATGCAGCAGGTACATATCTTTAACGCCAACTTCTTTAAAATCATATACGCGTTTGATCGCCATGGGTTCTGTCTCCACCCACTTGCCGTTTTCAATATAGCTGCCTTTGGCTGTGACCTCGCGGATGTTGATTTCAGGATTAAAATTCGTCGCAAAAGGATAGCCGTGATCGCCGCCATTGCAGTCGAGTATGTCAATCTCATGAATCTCGTCAAAATAATGCTTTTGCGCAAAGGCGCTGAACACACCCGTCACGCCCGGATCGAAACCGCAGCCAAGCAGCGCCGTAATACCCGCCTGCTTGAATCGATCGCGGTAAGCCCACTGCCAGCTATACTCAAATTTAGCGGTATCCGGCGGCTCATAATTCGCCGTATCCACATAATTCGTTTTGGTGGCAAGGCAAGCGTCCATAATGGAGAGGTCTTGATACGGAAGTGCAAGATTGATGACCACATCGGGCTGAAAAGACTCAATCAACGATACAAGTTCGTCCACGTTGTCTGCGTTCACCTGTGCCGTGGTGATTTTTGTTTTGCCGCCGCCAAGCTTTTCTTTAAGCGCGTCGCACTTTGAAACGGTGCGGCTCGCGATACAAATCTCTTCAAATACATCGGGGTTCTGGCAGCACTTATGTATGGTGACGCTCGCCACACCTCCGCATCCGATTATTAACGCTTTTCCCATATCATTTCTCCTCCTTGCTTTTTCGCTCAATCAGCAATTGATTGCAAGTAACAGCTCGCGCAGTATTTTAAGCGCCGCAGCCGTGGCAATGCCGCTTTGATCGTAAACCGGACTCAGTTCGTTTATGTCGCAGGCAACGATATTGAGCGGTTTGCAAACCGTATAGACCGCCTCAACCAGCTGTATAAAGCTCACACCACCCGGTTCGGGCGTTCCTGTTCCCGGAAAAACAGACGGATCCAGCACATCCAAATCAATTGTCAAATATACAGGCTTTCCTTTAAGCTTTTCAACAGCGTCCTCAAGTCCGTCAAAATTGAACTTTTGCAGATGTGTGTGAAGCTTGCCCCATTCGAATTCCTCTTTGAGCCCTGAGCGTATGCCGAACTGAAAGATTCTCTCATCACCGAGTATGTCCCATACACGCCGCATCACAGTGGCATGTGATAGCACTGCGCCGAGGTAATCCTCCCGCAAATCCGTATGCGCGTCGAAATGGATCACGTGAAGACCAGGGTAACGTCTGGCAGCAGCACGCACTGCCCCGAGCGTGACGAGATGTTCTCCGCCGATCATCACAGGCCGCTTGCCGTCGACAAGTATCTGCGCGGCTTTCTCCTCAATCGCCTTCAATGCAACGCTTGTATCGCCAAAGCACAGCTCCAAATCGCCGCTGTCGTGAACGGCCAGATCTTCCACATCTGCGTTTAAATACGGGCTGTATGTTTCCAGCGCATATGATTCGGCGCGCATTGTACGGCTGGCAAAACGTGTACCCGGGCGATAGCTCGTCGTGGAATCAAAAGGCGCACCGAATATCACCGTATCCGCAGTTTCATAGGGCTTGTCACAGCCGAGGAATGCTTCCATCTTCCACATCCTTAATAATATTCTCTACATATGTTGGCAGCGCAAACACCGCCTTATGCAGATTGGTGTTGTAATAACGCGTCCTAATACCAAGAGCATCCCATCGATCCGCATCCAAATCCTGCACGGGATGATACTTTTTTGACGAAAAGCCGAAAAGCCAGTGCCCCGAAGGATATGTCGGAATATGCGCCTGATACAAACGGCTTAACGGAAAGCTTTGCACAATACGCTTGTGAATCTGCCGAACTGATAACGCGTCCTCAGTATAAAACGGATTTTCATGCTGGTTGACAAGTATGCCGTCTTCTTTCAGCGCTTTAAAACAATTGCCGTAAAACTCTTTCGTAAACAGACCCTCGCCCGGTCCGAACGGGTCGGTAGAATCCACAATAATAATGTCATAATGATCGCTGAATCGGCGAATGAAGCGAAGCCCGTCCTCAAAATGAACATGAACACGCTTATCGTCCATGCTGCACGCCACGCCTGGCAGGAGTTTTTTGCAGACATTCACCACTTCTTCATCGATTTCCACCAGATCAATATTTTCAACGGATTGATATCGACAGAGCTCACGGACAGCGCCGCCGTCTCCGCCGCCGATAATCAATATGTTTTTCGCCGCAGTATGCACCGCAAGAGGCACATGCACGATCATTTCATGATAGATGAACTCATCCTTTTCCGTGAGCATCAAGAAACCGTCCAGCGTCAGCATGCGTCCAAATTCCTGCGTTTCAAATACATCGATACGCTGAAACCGGCTTTGCGCGCTGTAAATCTGTTTGTCCACATCGATGCAAAGACCCACATTTTTCGTATGCTTTTCAGTGAATGTCAGATGCATAGTGCACTTCCTTTCAATACGTTAAGGCGCTCAATGTTTAAATCCTCCGGTCCGGTCAGCGAGCCACCTTTTTCTTTCATATATCGTATGTACGAAAGAATCTCCTTGGTGATTCTCTCTCCCGGCGCTAATATCGGAATGCCCGGAGGATAGCACATCACAGATTCCGCGCAGATTTCCCCCGCGCTTTGTTCAATGGGTATAGAGCGTTTTTCTGCATAGAAAGCCTGCTGTGGCGTAGCCGCCACCTGAGGGCTTAAATATTCCATGCGCAACATTCCGCTTTTGCTGCGCTTATAACGGCGGCGAATCTCCGCGAGTGCGCTCACAAGCCGTTCAATGTCCCGTTCTCGGTCTCCCACGGAAATGTAGGCAAGAATATTGGCAATATCACCAAACTCCACTTGTATATCATACTCGTCTCGCAGGATGTCGTAAACCTCAACCCCTGCAAGACCGATATCCAATGTATTTATGGACAGCTTTGTCGGGTCAAAATCGTAAATCGTGTCCCCGTTGACAATTTCGCGCGCATATGCGTAGTAATCACCGATGTCTGCGATCTCATCTCGCGCATATTGAGCGAGGTCACACACCTTGGCAAATATCTCTTTACCGTGCAGCGCCAGATTTTTCCGCGAAATATCGAGGCTTGACATGAGCAGATACGATCCGCTTGTCGTCTGTGTCAGCCCGATAATCTGCCGCACATGCCCCGCGTTCATATGCGGCCCCGCAACCAAAATAGAGCTTTGCGTGAGAGAACCACCGGATTTGTGCATGCTGATGCTCGCCATGTCCGCCCCCGCGGCCATCGCGCTTACCGGCATATGATCTCCGAACGAAAAATGCGTGCCGTGTGCTTCGTCCGCAAGCACCGCCATGCCGTGCGCATGCGCGATTTTTGTGATCTGCACAATATCCGAGCATATACCGTAGTATGTCGGGTTATTGACAAGCACAGCCTTTGCACTTGGGTGCGACTCGATTGCTTTCTTTACGTCTTCCACCGACATGCCAAGCGCAATACCGAGCCGTTCGTCCGTCTGTGGATTCACATAAACGGGTGTCGCGCCGCAGAGCACCAGCGCACCGATTACACTGCGATGAACGTTGCGCGGAAGTATAATCTCGTCACCGTGTTTGCAAACCGAAAGCACCATGCTTTGCACTGCCGATGTCGTGCCGCTGACCATAAAAAAAGCGTTTGCGGCACCAAAAGCCTGCGCCGCGAGCGCTTCCGCTTCCTTGATGACAGAAACAGGGTGGCAAAGATTATCAAGCGGCTTGCTCGAATTGACGTCTGCCTCAAGGCACGCCCGCCCAAGAAAGGCTGTCAGCTCAGGATTCCCTCGCCCCTGCTTATGACCAGGGACATCAAAAGGCACAATCCTTGCAGCCTTATGTTCTTTAAGCGCTTCGAGTATGGGTGCTCTTGTCTGATCGAATTCTCTCATCTGCCTCCACCGTCATTAGTATACGTTCTTTCCGCTGAATATATCGATCATTTCGCGCCGCAGACTGCTTGTGATCTCAAGCCTCTCTCTGGGAGGCAGCTCATGAACGTCCTTATTGAAAAGATAGTTCTGCAAGTCCATCTCCTTGATGAGCATCTTTGTATGAAACAGGTTCGCCTGATACACGTTGATATCAATCGCATCATACTTTCCCAGCGTTGGCTCCGCGATAAACTCCTGAATAGACGTGATATCATGATCAATAAAGAGTTTCTTGCCGTCCAAATCGCGGGTGAACCCCCTCACACGATAGTCCATTGTAATGATATCAGAATCAAAGCTTCCAATCAAATAATCTAATGTCTGCAAAGGGGTAATCTCGCCGCAAGTCGCCACATCAATATCAACACGAAATGTGGCGATAGACGTTTCCGGATGAAATTCGGGATAAGTATGCACCGTGACATGACTTTTATCAAGATGCGCCACAACCGTATCACCACGCGTGCGAAGACCCGAGATTGAATCCTCTGCGATTAAAAAAGTGACGCTGGCACCCTGTGGGTCATAATCCTGTTTGGATATGCTTAAAACCTGCGCATTTATCATCGTCGTCACAGATTCAAGTATGCCCGTAAGACGATCAGAGTTGTATTGCTCGTCGACATAATCAATATATTCGCGCTGCTCACGTTCACTTTTCGCATAACATACATCGAATATGTTAAAGCTCAGTGATTTCGTGAGGTTGTTAAATCCGTATAGCTTCAATTTCTGTTCCATTCAACTTAAGCCTTTCTATAAACCTCGTCCATCAAAAAATAAAAACGCTTCAAGGTACGATGTGCAATTATTTTTGCCGCATCCACTTGAGCGTTCAATCTCATAAAACCAGCGTCTTGTTAGGCATAAGCCCGCACAGGACAAGCTGCAAGCTTTAAAAGGCAGAGTCTATATAGCAAGGAATTACTTTTACTACTCTTATTGATTGTTTCACAAGTGTGATGTGCGGCTGTCGCACACGGCTATTAAGTAGCCAACTTATAAAATTTGAGTCTTCACTCAACCAATAAGGCAACAAAGTTGCCAGATTCCGGCCTTTGACCCGGCTGTCCGTATGGCCTTGATGCTTTTTGAAAGAGCATGGTCAAAATTTCTTGCCGGCAGGCGATACAATCACCCTGCCCAAAAAGGCTCACTGCCTCTTTATTATGGGATACCCAAAAGCATAACACCTTCAAGCAACCACTACGTTATGCATTATAATGAATGCGTCTTTAAATTACAAGTTTTTTTTAAATAACAATAGTTTTATATTGGTTTCATCAATCATCTGCTTTATCCTGTCTGGTGTATTCATTTTTTATAATCTTATCTTTGTCAGTTTCCGATATTTCTTCCGACGCTTCCGCCCACATGATTGCTTTGCGCTGATTAATGTTGGGGCGGGCATTCCCTTTTTTCGTGCTTACCCCAAAAAGCCTCATTGCGGCATAATACAGCGCAAAAAAAACAATAAGTATAATACCGGCTACAAGGCCAGATAACTGCCCCTTTATAAAAGGCATACTCAGCATGGTTATCACAAGAAGCGACAGCACGGCAACTGAGGTGTACGGAAAGCCACAGATTTGACATTTGCCTTCCGGCGGGCATCCATGTCTCCTTCGGAATCGAATATGAGTGGCTATAATTACAACATAAGTGAAAAGCAACGCAAAACCACCCGAACTGACAAGAAATAGGTACACGCTTGGAAACAGCAATCCGATACCCAATGCCACCAGCATCCCGATGCCGGAAACGATAATGCCACGGTACGGCACATCCGTATTGTCCTTAAGCTGTTTGGGTGCCAAGCCCTCATGGGCAAGCGAGCGTATCATACGTCCCAAACCAAACATGGCCGCAAGCATTGTCGATATTATTGCCGTAATCAGCACCAAATTCAACGCACTGCCCGCCCATCCGAATCCACGCGCATTAAGCGCGGCGACAAACGGACTGACATTTGCGTTTATTGAGCCCGTGGGAATGAGTATGATAAGCATTGTAATGGCGGCAATATACAGACCGACAAGGCTCAATACCGTGTATCTTATCGCTCTTGGAATTGTCTTATGAGGATTGTCAGCTTCCGACGAGGCAAGACCGATAATCTCAAATCCCGCATAAGTAAACATAACGATCAGCATACTGCCAGCAAGCCCCGAAAACCCGCCAGGCATAAAGCTCTCATTTTCAAGAACACTAAAGCCAAAGGGTTCATTATTCCCAAAAACACCGAAAACAAGCAAAAATGCTATCACGATAAATGACACGACGGCAAGAAGCTTAACGGCAGCCAATCCGCTTTCAAGCTTGCTTAAGGCTCTCGCTCCCAAAAGATTAAGCAGCGTCACCACCACGATAATGGTACTGCCCATTAATGGCAGCGATAAGCTTGGCAGCCACTGTTGTATGAGAATCGATACGGCTGTGGCTTCACTTGACATGGCCAACACCATACCTGTCCAATAGACCCAGCCAACCACAAACCCCGTCCCCTGCCCAAAAGCCTGCCCCGCAAACGTTCGGAACGAACCAGTATCAGGATTTGCAACTGTCATTTCGGACAAAGCGAAAAGAATAAAATAAACGAGAGCACCGCCTACTGCGTAAGCGATTAATATTGACGGCCCTGCCGCACTTATCGCCATAGATGATCCTAAGAAAAATGAACCTCCAATCACCGTGCCCAACGCCATCATGGTCAAGTGCCATGCCGATAAACCTTTTTCCTTCATCAAATTTCTCCGAAAACAATCATTGTTTTGCAACGCCATCTTGAAACAGGCGAATATACGTTTCTGCTTATTAGCATCTTCATATCTGAAAAATATTAGTCATATCATTCAAATAAAAAAAGCTTTGATTGTATATTGTCAATCAAAGCGTAAATCAATTAGATATTATTTGATATGATCATAGACCGCCCTTAACATTGATCCGTCAGCGTTTTGAGAAATCTCCCAAATCGCTGCTCCACCTAATTGTTTTTCTTTTATATATAGCGCTTTTTGGGAAACAGAATCGGTATCATCGTATGATATAAACGTTGATCCGTCAAAAAGCCACGGTACGCGCGCCTCATTGTGTATGAAGCGGTTATATGCCGCATTGCTTAAGTACGTCGACACGATTCTATCATAAGAAATTGAACCTCCGGATGAAAACGACTGATAAAGACCGCTATTCGCATCTGTGACGCCGTTAAATTTGATACCATAGAACGGTAAACCCATCAGTATTTTTTCCTTGGGAAAACCCTTGCTTATCCATAGATTAACGGCATCCTCGCAGCTCCATTTGAATTGAGGCGATGATTCTGTCGGCCTATAGAGTGGCGCATTAAAGTCCGTTAGGCTCCCCGCCCATGGGCCATGCATATCGTAGGTCATAATTGTGGCAAAATCAACATAGTTCGAAAGCTTTTCAAGTTCCGTATTGGCGGCATAGAAGCTGCCAGCTGCACCCGCAAAGGCTAACAGGTAGTGTTTTCCGTCAATACTTCCTTGCACATCCAGCTTCTCACGAATCTTCGCCATCAACAGCGTAAAGTTCGTCTTGTCTTCAGGACGTCTGCCGTTGGATGAAAGACCGCCGCCCACCGGATACTCCCAATCCAGATCCACGCCGTCAAAGCCATGTTCCGTGATAAACGCAACAATGCTGTCGGCGAAAACCGTTCGGCTTTGTTCAGTCAGCGCCGCATCCGAAAACTTGCCGGACCATGTCCAGCCACCAACTGAAATCATCGTTTTGAGATTCGGGTTTTGTTGCTTAAGCTGACGCAGTTTGCTGAAATTTTCAGGATCGACAGTCTGGTCTCCCATGCAAACTTTTAGATCAGAACTTATATTTGCAAACGCATATTTGATATGCGTGAGCTTTTCTGCCGGTATGTTTTGAGGTGAATACCCTGAATAAGCCGCCCACGACGCATAGTATCCGGCAATAATTTTCTGATTTGATACCGGCGTTGGTGTTGGTGTCGATGCCGGTGTGGGTACAGGCGTTTGCGTTGGTGTCGGTGCCGGTGTGGGTACAGGCGTTTGCGTTGGTGTCGGTGCCGGTGTGGGTACAGGCGTTTGCGCCGGTGTCGGCTCAGGAACGGATTTCACGGAAAGATACCTGCCATAAATATAACCGACAGTGCTTTTGTAATCTATTCTGTACCATGAACCGTTCTGTCCGGTCACTTCATATGTGGAGCCTTTTGTAGCAAAACCAATTATTGAATAACGAGTGCTCGGCCCGCTGCGCACATTCACGCCATTTTTGCAATTGAGAACAGTTCCCATTTTGATAGACGGCGTCTGCGGCGGCGCCTGTAAAACCGTTGATACTGAAAGATACGTTGAATACACATAGGCCGTCATCCCGTTAATGCTGATCTGATACCAAGAACCGCTTTGCCCCGTGACGCTGTATACACTGCCTCTTGGTGCTTTCCCAACTTTTGCGTACCCGGTTCCTGGTCCGCTGCGCACATTAACATAGCTTTTACAGTTAACTATTGTCCCAGTCTTCAAAGACTCAGTCTGGAAATTCTTTTGAAGCTCGGATGAAACTGAAACATACCGAGAATAGACATATGCGTCTTTCCCGTTGTAATTGATATTATACCATGAACCTACTTGTCCCAGAACACTGTACTGTGCCCCCTTGGAGGCAATGCCCAGCATGCTGTAACCGGTTCCCGGCCCGCTGCGCACATTCACGAAGCTGCTGCAGTTTACAATTGTTCCCATCTGGTTGGAAACTGCATAAACGTTCGTTGCCGAAAAGAAAAAAACAAAAATAAAAACAAGGACAAACAGTATTGCCAGCATTCTGCGATTTTTTATGTGCATTTTTTCTCCTGTGGAATAATAAGTTCTTGTACATAAATTCTAGCATAAGCACCAGCGCATATACAACCGGTGATATATGGCGTCACTGACACGATATACGTATGCTTGGGAGGGTTTAACACTTTTTTACCGTTATAATACTAAGATTTTGCTGCGCACTTGATATGTCTAATCCGCATAGATTTGCGCCTTTTGGTTATATTGAATTTAAGGCAGAGTATGTAATTTGGGAGGAGTTTAATTATCTATAGATCTAACAGAGGAAAAA
Source organism: Clostridia bacterium (assembly GCA_003249555.1). Taxonomy (GTDB): domain Bacteria; phylum Bacillota; class Clostridia; order Christensenellales; family SZUA-584; genus SZUA-584. The sequence goes on from QKIQ01000040.1 coordinate 23,612, forward strand.
AAACAGGGGAAATTCAAAGCGATCCTAAAGAGGTGCTAAAGCAGGCTGAGCCTAAAAAAGCCGAGCAGCAGGCCGAGCCAAAAGGCAAAAGCAATATGCAAACTTTCCCTTCAAATATTGAACAATGCGAAACGTTTGTAAAAGAAATTTTTTGCAATAGCTTTGACATTGTCATCGAAAGCTTTGATACCAATAAAGACAAGGCTTTGATTGTGTATGTGGATGGCCTGACCGATAAGGATCTTATTGATAGGGATATTATCAGACCGCTGAAATCAGATCATTTTAACGGTGACATTGGCCACGCAATTCATTCAACTTTTACTGAGACTGAAGACTTGTCCAGATTTACGCAAAGCGTTCTTGGCGGTTTTATCGCTCTTTTCTACTGCGGCTGCGGCAAAGCTTATCTAATTGAATTCAGACAATATCAAATGCGGTCGGTAGAAGAACCCAAAGCCGAAACCGTTGTTCGCGGTCCAAAGGAGGGTTTCAACGAAAACATCAGAACCAATACATCCCTCATCCGTCGAAAAATTCATAATCCAAAGCTTATCGTTGAACATATGACGATTGGAACGCAGACAAACACGTCTGTGGAGCTGGTATATATCAGCGGCCTTGTGAACATGGATGTTCTCAATGCGGTTAAAAAACATTTAGCCAAGATTAACGTTGATATGATATTGGAATCGGGACAGCTAGAACAATATATTTGCAGAAACACTTATTCTCCGGTTTCGGGCGTCGGCCTGACTCAAAAACCCGACGTGGCTGCCGCAAGAATAATTGAGGGGCGAGTGATCATCCTGATAGATGGCGCCCCCCACGCACTCACAATCCCGGAGCTGTTTGTAGAAAATCTTCACACTGCAGAGGATTATTACAACAGAACACTATACTCCTCGATACTTCGTATTTTGAGGCTGACCGGCCTTTTTGTAACGGTGATGCTGCCGGGGATGGCTGTGGCGGTCATGTCGTATAATCAGGAGATGATTCCATCAATTTTTCTGGCCAGCATCGTGAGCGCCATGCAAAAAACGCCTATGACTGTTGCAGCGGAGATATTATTGATGACGGTGATGTTTGAATTGCTTAAGGAAGCCGGCACGCGTCTTCCGCAGGCTATCGGCTCGGCAATATCTATCGTGGGTTCTTTAATTGTTGGCGAAGCGGCTGTCAGTGCAGGAATTGTAAGCGAACCTTCTGTCATTATTGTGGCCATTGCCGCCGTCAGTAGTTTTATTGTTCCGAATCTGGCCGAATTTGTGCTGGTCTATCGGGGATTCTTTTGGCTAATGGGCACAATTTTGGGGTTAATCGGCATCGGCGCCGCTTATATGATCATGCTGACGCAGCTTGTTTCTACCAGATCTTATGGCGTCCCCATATTCTCCTCCTTCTCCAAAGAAGAAATGAAAGACAGCTTCATACGGTTCCCGCTGCGTTTTTTGAAGTATCGACCTAGCTCCATTCAAAAGAGAAATATGAAAAGAAATGGAATGTGAGGATGTTTTGCGATGAAAAAGGTTTTTGTTATATTTTACTGTATCCTTTTTGTGTTCATGTGTTCGGGCTGCATGAATAAAAAAGAGCCGAAGGATTTAGCCATTATTAATAGTTTAATCTATGACAAAAGAGAGGATGGAACATATCAGGTCATTATTGAATTTATGAATTTATCCTCTAGTTCGAGCGACGAAGGCAAAAAGTATTCGACACAGACAGCACAAGGAAAAACCTTCAGAGAAGCACTGTCAAATGCGTCATCCACAATCGAAAAGGCAATTTACGGAGGCCACACTCTTGTGAGGTTTTTTTCCGAGAGCGCTGCAAAAGAGGACATGGCAGCCACACTTGATTTTCTGTTAAGAGATCATCTGACCGATGAAACACCATTAATGGTTGTGATTAAGGGATCTAATCCGAATAAAATCTACAAGGCATCCTTGGGGCTTTCCGATTCTGTCGGCGTCTACATTGACAATATGCAAATATCTCAGCAAAGAGAAACGTCCAAATCCGTGTTTATCACAACTCTTGAATTTGCAAAAGATTTCTTTGATGACGGAAAGCAGCCCGTCGCGGGAATCGTAGAACTTATACAATCTGATTCAATAAAATCGGAAGCAAACGGCAGCCAGGATACCGGCGACAGTCAAGAAAACGAGGATATTTTAAAATGTGAAGGTTTAGCCGCATTTAATAATGATAAGCTTGTCGGCTACTTCAATGGTATTGAAGCTCGATCATATAATTTTATTACCGAAAATATTCAGATGGCCATCATTTCCATACCTTTTATGGACGGGTTTATGGTCTGCGAGGTGACGAATGCCTCCACAGATATTAAATCACAAATAGTTGATAAACAAGCTTCATTTGATGTGAAAATCAAAACCCAAATACGAATCATCGCCGACGGAACCCTTGTAAATATAAACGAACCGAAAACGATGAAAGAAGTCCAAGCCACATTTAATGAAAGCTTGCTTTGTGAAATCGTATCTGCGATAAAAAAAGCACAAACGGAGTTTAAGAGTGATATCTTCGGCTTCGGCAACAGCGTCCATATTCAGCATCCAAATCAATGGAAAAAAATAAAGGAAGAATGGAATGAAATCTTTGCCAATGCCACCGTTTGCGTCACTGTGGAGTCTTCTATTTATCAGACAGGCGAAATAAAAGACAGCGTATTATCTGAATTTACGGAGGATTAACGATGAAAAAACCTGAGATCTCAACGACTCAGCTTATGCTTATGGCCGTAGGAAGCTCGCTTGTGTTCCCTTATACGTTTATGCCGATATTACATACACCCAATGCCAATCAGGACGTTTGGTTCGTTTTACTGCTTTCTTTTGTATACATTCTGATTATAAACGCACCAATCTTGTTTCTTATAAATAAGTTTAGAGGGTTCACCGTCAATCAGGTTGTTGAGACAATTATAGGCAAATATTTTGGCAAGCCAGCGATACTGATGTTTGTCGTATACTTTTTATTCTGTTCCATCTCCTGCTCCCTTATTACGACACACTTTATGAATGCTTTTCTTTTTTCCGGAAAACCGATATGGCTTCTGATGTTGTTTTTGGTTGTTCCCACAGCTTATGCCGCATATAAAGGAGCCGGTACGATTGGTCGCTTGTCTTTATTCGTTGTGCCGTTTATGCTGCTGACAATACTTTTGTTTCTGTTTTTTGGCATTAACAACATGGATATTTCATTACTTCAGCCGGTTCTTACGGATTCAACTTTTCTTGATCTGAATATTAGCGCCTTTTTGACTGCGTCACGTTATTCTGAGATACTGATTTTTTTTGTTTTTTCATACTATCTCAGCAAAAAATCAAGCATCAATAAAACGTATGCTTTAGCTGTTTGTATTTTCGGCATTTTTTACATGCTGATTCTTGTCCCCACATTACTTGTTTTGGACGTTGATTTCGCGAAGATATCTTGGAATCCTTATTACGTATATACCCGTCAGGTCAACATACTGAGTTTTTTAGAGCGGCTTCAGTCAATTAACACCCTGGCCTGGTTCCCCGTCAACATTTTAAAGCTGACAATGTATAGTTTTATGACCAGCCGAATTCTGTCGCTTTTATTTAAGACGAAATCGCATAAACCATTCGTTATCCCCAATGCCTCTATTGTATTCATTGCTTGTCTTGTGCCTTTATTCTACAATTCGGGCACAATAGATTTGCTCAGCTCATACCGTGTATTCCCATGGGTTGTCCTGCCTGTCATTTTTGTGGTGCCATGTATCCTCGTTGCCGTGTATTTCATTCGGCGCAAAAAGCTTAAGCCGCTAATTAAAAAGACACAAATGACAGCAAAGAGCGAAGATGCATAATAAAACCATCCATAAATAATTGTGATGTCAATTTCCTGTTAATGCATAGCTTTGTCTATGTCATCAAGCAGATCTTCAATATGTTCCGTACCGACCGAAAGGCGAACCGTACCCGGCTTTATGCCAGATGCCAAAAGCTCCTGCTCGTTCATCTGTGAATGCGTGGTGCTCGCCGGATGTATCACAAGCGATTTTAAATCGGCGACATTGGCAAGCAAGGAGAATATTCTCAGCTTGTCAATAAACGCTTTGGCTTCCTCTGCCCCGCCTTTTATTTCAAACGTGAAAATAGAACCTGCGCCTTTTGGAAAATATTGATTGTAAAGCGTGTGATACGGACTGTCCGTCAAGGACGGATGGTTGACGCGTGCCACACTTGGATGCTTGCTTAAATATTCCGCAACCTTAAGCGCGTTTTCCACATGGCGCTCTACGCGCAGTGATAGCGTCTCCAGACCCTGAAGGAACAAAAACGAATTGAACGGACTGACGGCAGCGCCAGTATCACGCAGCAACGTCACGCGGGCCTTGGTGATATAAGCCGCCGCCCCTGCCACCTCGGTAAACCTCACGCCGTGATAGCTCTTGTCTGGCTCCGTAAGGCATGGGAATTTTGCCGAAGCTCCCCAATCAAACTTCCCGCTGTCAATGATGACACCGCCGATGGATGTGCCGTGACCGCCGATGAACTTCGTGGCGGAATGCACCACAATATCCGCGCCGTATTCAATCGGTCTCAGCAGATATGGCGTTGCAAACGTGTTGTCGATAATCAGCGGTATACCGTGTTTATGCGCCGTATCTGCCACAGCCTTTATATCAATCACGCTGCAATTCGGATTGCCAAGGCTTTCGATAAACAGCGCTTTTGTATTGGCTTTTATTGCTGCCTCAAAGCTGCCCTGCTCATCAGGATTCACAAAAGTGACTTCTATCCCGAAATCCGCAAACGTGTGGGCAAAAAGATTGTACGTGCCACCGTAGATTGTATTGGCGGATATGATATGATCGCCTGCGTGTGCAATGTTTTGAACGGCGTAAGTTACTGCGGCAGAGCCGCTTGCCACTGCCAGCGCCCCTATGCCTCCTTCCAAAGCAGCAATACGTTTTTCAAAAACCTCCGTAGTTGGGTTCATGATACGCGTATAAATATTGCCGGATTGCGAAAGATCAAACCGCCCTTGCGCCTGAGCACAGTCCTCAAAAACGTATGATGTGGTCTGATAAATGGGCACAGCACGTGCGTCAGTCGCGGGATCGGGATGTTCCTGTCCGGCATGAAGCTGAAGCGTTTCAAACCTGTATTTATTTTGACTCATTTTTTTCTCCGTCATTGATTAGCATTATATTTTTTATTTAAATTAGTATCGTTTTAGCTAGTGTCTACCTGAATAGCTTTATTATACGATATGGATAATATGAATTTCAACACGCCGCATTTTTGACCTCAATCAAAACTAAATCTAAATCACTTGGTAATTATCTGCGACGATATCGTTAAATTATAACAATCGGCAATAAATGCGCGAGAATAACCGATTCTCTCATTACTTGCAGAAGCTAATTCTTTACTCGTATAACAAAGAATTTTGCCGTATTGTGATTTTGTTCCTTATGAAAAGACAATTACATGGTAAAATAACTAAAAAAGAGGTGAATTGCTATGAACAAAAAAATATCTTCGTTACTAAACGAGCAAATTAACAAAGAGCTATACTCCGCTTATCTCTATCTGGATATTGCAGACTACTATGCCGATCAAGGTTTAAACGGATTTGAAAACTGGTTTTTTGTGCAGGCTCAGGAAGAACGTGACCATGCTATGTTGATTCGTAGATTTCTTTTGAACAACGATGAAGTTATCTCTTTGTCAGCCATTTCAGCACCGGGATTCAAAAAGAATGAACAAAAAACACCTCTTTTTGAAACGCTGAAGCATGAGCAAACGGTGACTGCGTCAATTAATCACATTTATGCCGCGGCGTTCGATGATAAGGATTTTCGCACAATGCAGTTTCTAGATTGGTTCGTGAAGGAGCAAGGCGAAGAAGAAAAAAACGCCGCCGATATGATTCGCAAATTCGAACTGTTCGGCAACGATTCCAAAGGACTCTATTTGCTCGATCAAGAGCTGGCCGGGCGCATTTACGCTCCGCCATCCCTCGTTTTATAACGAAGCACATTCAAAAAGGCTCATTCCAGAGCCTTTTTGACTTTTCAGATTCTATTAATGTCCTCCGCATTCATCTGCATTTTCATGCTCGCGGCACACTGACTCGGATGATTTTAGAGTACCCTCTAAATAGCCTTTTGCGGCTTGCTCACAGTCTCCTGACGCTCCCACAACGACTGTAATGCCCTGCTGTGAAAAAAGAGTCTGAGCCATCTGCCCCATACCGCCCGCTATGATCACATCTGTGCCCTTCTCCTTCAAGAACACTGGAAGAAATCCCGGTTGATGACCCGGATTTTGTACAAATGCTTCATTCTTGATCTCTGTTCCGACCGCCTCATATATGGTGAACCCTTCACAATGTCCAAAGTGTTCCGATACTTTTCCATTTTCAGCTGCAACCGCAATCTTCATATTTCTTTCCCTTCTTTCGTTATCTGCGCATCTTTGAGTAAATACCTCAATTGCATGCGCTATTTCTTTACCGATTCTGTCACTTGCGTGACGATATCCGCGATACTTTTATTCGTCTGTTCATCCTGTTCTTTAAGACCACGCTCCGTGATGTCCGCGATAGCAGGCAGCATCGGCAGTTCACCAAGCAACTTAATACCAAGCTCTTTTTCAAACTCGCCTCTTTTACCCGAGAACAGTTCTATCTTCTTCCCGCAGTCCGGACATGTGAGATAGCTCATGTTCTCAACCACACCGATCAATGGAATCTTCATCGTCCTGACCATGTTGACCGCCTTGGAAACGATCATCGAGACCATATCCTGCGGCACGCTCACAAGCACCATGCCGCTTATCGGAATAGACTGCATCACAGTCAAAGCCACATCACCCGTACCCGGCGGCAGATCGATAATCAAATAATCCAGCTCTCCCCAGAACACCTCTTCCCAGAACTGCTTGACTGTTCCCGCAATGAGCGGCCCGCGCCATATCACAGGCTGCGTTTCATCACTTAAAAGCAGATTCAAAGACATCACGGATATTCCGTCTGCCTGTGCGGGAATGATGCCAAGCTCATTTTGGTCTACCCGTCCGTCCTTTATTCCCATCAGACGCGGAATGCTGGGTCCCGTGATATCGGCATCCATAATGCCGACTTTTAAACCGCGTTTTTTCAATTCCTTGGCAATAAGAACAGATATCGTAGACTTTCCTACGCCGCCTTTTCCGCTCATCACTCCAATGACGCGCTTGACTTCGTTGTAAGGATTGTTCTTTATCTGACAGGAATCCTGAGAGTTACATTCGCCCTTAGAAGGGCAGTTACCGCAATCAGCCATCGTTGTTATTTCCTCCATTTTTGTCATATGCCATTTAATTTTATGCCTTAAAATCCCTTTTGTCAATTGATTCTATCGTGTCATATTATCCCTTTTTATATTTCACCTTATCGAAAAACATAGTGTTTGAGGTTTATATTATGCTGTGTTAAAATGTATTTATTAGCTAAGCACCTAAAATAATGCTCAGGAGACATAGCGGTTATGCCAAGACCCAGAAAACAGAAGCTCATTTGCAGCTTGCCCCCTTGCAACACCTTTGCCCCGTGCGGCGGCATCAACCGTAGTAGCGATGATGATGCTGTCTTGATGAGTTTAGAGGAATATGAAACCATAAGGCTGATAGACCTAAACAATATGGATCAGGCGCAGTGCGCTGAAGAAATGGGCGTGGCTCGTTCCACCGTTCAGCGGCTTTATATGGACGCGCGCCGCAAAATCGCGGGCTGTATCGTAGAAGGGCGCATGCTCAAAATATCGGGCGGTGATTACACGCTTTGCGCAAAGCGCAAGGATCCGTCAAAATGCCAAGGATGCCGCCGACATCGCGAACGTCATGGGCTAGAATAAGTATTCCATTTAGGTTGCCTGTACCAAATCGATCAGTTCGTTCACTGAATAAACGGGCTGCTGACAAGCGAAATTCTGACAGACGTAACCCGCAAAGGGCGCGTCTGTTTTATATTGCTCGTAATGAGGCAAAGCATTGTTCATCTCAGCGCTGTTGTCATACCATATCACCGTTGCAAATGGATCATAGCGCCTCAAAAGCGTTTCATAAGCATAGGCAGCATCTTCGCAGCTCGCCGGAGACGATATCACAATCTGGCGTTGCGGCACGTTTTTTAGCATCATTGCGGTCAACAAATACATATGAGACAACGGCGAAGCGTAAGTTAAAGGCAACATAACATTTATCGCATTGTCTGCTTCGTCTAGCCAAAGCGCTTCCCCTGTAATCTGGTACAGTTTCACCAGTGCCATCACCGCGCTTGCGCTTCCTGAAGGAATTGCGCCGTCATAATCATCACGCGGAAGCATAAAAAGCGCTTCAAAATCCGCCGTTGTCATCGCAAAGCCGTTCTTGTCTCGAAAGAGCTTCAGCATCTGCGATGCCAGCAGTTTTGCCTTTTCAATATAATCCGTTTTTCGTGACGCAGTATACAGCGTTGCAAACGCAACTGCCATATTGGCATAATCGGCAAGAAACGCAGGCCCCCCCAGACTGTCCATATATGTGCCGCAAATCAGCCCCTTTTCATTCATCATATAATTGAGTATAAAATCAGCGGCTCTTTGCGCACTTTCAATGTATTCAGGGCGGTCAAGCCTCATCCCCGCCGTCGCCATCCCCTCAATGGCAAGTCCGTTCCATGCGGCGGATATTTTGGTATCTTTAAACGGCGCAATGCGGTTTTTGCGCTGCGCGTACAGCTTGCTCAGAACAGCCTCGTCCGCTTCGTCCGCTTTGTCCGCCACACCGATGCGATTTAGTATCGTTTGCCCTTCAAAATTGCCCCCGCGCTTTAAACCATACCGCGATTCCAAAAGCGACAGTTCATCAACGGCAAGCATGTCTTTGAGTTCATCATAGCTCCAAACATAAAACTTGCCTTCCACGCCTTCAGAATCCGCATCCTCAGCAGACGCATAACCGCCCTTGGACGTCTGCATATCGTGCATCATATAAACAGCTGTCTTTTCCGCAACGAAACGGAACAGCGCCTCACCCGTTGCGGCATAGGCGTTAGCATAAGCATTGATAAGCAGCGCGTTGTCATAAAGCATCTTTTCAAAGTGCGGCACAAGCCATTTTTCATCCGTTGAATACCGCGCAAATCCGCCTCCCGCATGATCGTAGATACCGCCGCGATACATGTGCGTCAATGTGTCCTTTACCATTTTCAGCGATTCATCGCGCTTATTCGCCTTCCAGTCTGACAACAAAAAGAAAAGATAATGCGGCATAGGAAACTTCGGTGCGTAAGAAAACCCGCCGTAACGTCTTTCAAAGCTGTCTTTTAGGGCGATGAAGCCGTTTTCCAGCACCACACTCGTTTCTGACGTTTCGCCTGTCTCAATGGGTCGATTGAACAGCGCCGCAATCTCATCGCCGCGGGAAACGAGCATCTCACGCTCCTGCTGCCACAGCACGGCGGTTTTCGAGAGTAATTCGATAAGACCGATGCGCCCGTATTTCGCGTGCAGCGGAAAATATGTCCCTGCGTAAAACGGTTTTTTATCCGCCGTCATAAAAATGGTGAGCGGCCATCCGCCGCTACCCGTCATCGCCTGACAGACGTTCATATACACCGTATCGATATCCGGACGTTCTTCCCTATCTACCTTGACGGGCACAAAGTGCTCGTTAAGCAGCGCGGCCGCTTCTTCGTTTTCAAAGCTTTCGTGCGCCATCACATGGCACCAATGGCATGTCGGCTAAATATACATAGCTACGAATACCCAATAGATAGGAAAACAGGTTTATCTTCCATGCGCGCTTTTTCAAAGGCTTCATTCCCCCACGGGAACCAGTCCACGGGGTTGTGAGCGTGCTGAAGAAGATACGACGAGGATTCGTTAATTAATCTATTGGGTATTTTCGTTGAGCTTGTCATATGGCATCACCACCCTTCTAAAAGAGACTTTTAATTCAATTCTATAAGAAGTTAATTTTGATTTCAATATTTTCTCCCTCTCTGAGCCATATTATGCTTTCAATAATAGTCTTATAGAGAGTGTTTCGCTCCGAATTGCTTGTACATGTAGAAAAAGAATCGAAAAAGGCTTCAAGTCTCTCTAAACGTTGTGGGCAGTTAATATGGAAAGAGCTAAATGAATAGGTCATGTAAACAAATAATTTTACTACCTTTACTTTCATAATAGCGCAGCATTTCGTCAATTTTCCTTTTATCATAACTGGTAACGCAATCTGATAGGACATTAACGCCATAATTTGCTTTGCGTAAGTTGTAACAGGTTGATTTAACACATGCAACAGCATCTGCTCCTGCTATGTAAAAATCACGTATTTCATTTTTACTAATAAAGTCGGTAAATTCTTCACTGCTTAATGCGTTTCCTTTGTTTTTTATAAAAACATTTTTTGATACGATTTTTAAGTCTGAAGCTAATTCAGACCCATATGTATTGGGCTTAAAAGTCCTCGTGCCGGCTGATAGATTTTCATGCCGTATATAAACAACAGGAATATTATTATTGACTGCCAAATCAATAGCTTCATTGATATTTCCAATAATATCTTTGTAATTCTTTGTGATATCATTTTGAATATCGATTATGACCAAAGCTTTTTTTTGCATAATGTTTCCTCCTGATAGGTATATTGATTTGTATGCTTTTTATTATACCTTGTAATTGTTGACAACTGTATGGCAACAATCTATACTGTTAACAAAAAATTGGGGGATGCGGCTATCAGATGAAAGTTGACAGGCTTGTTAGCATTATTATGATACTTCTTGAAAAAGAGCGCATAGGCGCACAGGCGTTAGCAGATATGTTTGAAGTTTCACTCCGCACAATCTACCGCGACATAGACACTATCAACATGGCGGGTATTCCTGTTCGCGGGGCATCCGGCGTCGGTGGCGGCTTTGAAATCATGCAGAAATACAAGATTGATCGTAAGGTTTTTTCGACTGCCGATCTTTCCGCTATCTTGATGGGGCTTTCCAGTCTTTCCAACATGATACGAGGTGATGAACTGGTAAACGCCCTCGCTAAAGTCAAGAGTTTTATTCCCGCTGACAGAGCAAAAGACATTGAATTAAAAGTAAATCAAATATATATAGATTTAAGCCCGTGGATGGGCAACAGTTACATACAATTATATTTAGAAATTATTAAAACAGCTTTACAGGATAGCAAGCTGCTTTCGTTTGATTATATAGACCGCTACGGAAATAAAACCGCACGAACAGCCGAGCCGTATCAGCTTGTGTTAAAAAGTAGTCATTGGTATTGGCAAGGGTATTGCCATAAAAGAAATGATTTTCGCTTATTTAAACTATCCCGCATATCAAACCTACAAATACGAGAGGAATCTTTTTCACCACGAGATTATCAAAAGCCGAGACTAGATTTTATGGATATTTTGGCAACTATGCAAAGAATAATCAAAATCCGTATTCATAAATCTGTCATGAATAGGGTGCTTGATTATTGCGCTTATGAACACTTTTCGCCAGACGGCGATGAGCATTTCATTGTTAGTTTTCCTTTCATAGAGAACGAATACTACTACAATATTCTTTTCAGTTTTGGGGATAAATGCGAGTGTTTAGAGCCGTTACATATCCGCACAGAAATGAAGCGTAGAATACATGATATAGCTATCATTTACGAAAGTTATTAAGGGCACCTCTAAAAACCATACAAATCAGTACCCAGTCAACCAACGCGGGATTTATTCCGCTTCAGAAAGCCTATGCACCAATGTAAAGGCTTATTGAGCCTCAGATTTTTCGCACCCCGCTGAATAATAGGCAGACTCAT
>QKIQ01000049.1 GCA_003249555.1 Clostridia bacterium
ATGAGGCGCGGTAAGCTCAAATGGGTGCTCACATCGGCAATGGCTTTGGCCGCTGCGTTTATTATTCTTTTTTCGCTGCCTGCCCCTTTGGATGACGTTTGCTATTACACAGTGGATATCAATCCGAGCGTCAGCATGAAGGTGAACGCGTCACAGATAGTCTTAGAGGTATCGGCAGAGAACGACGATGCGGTGATGCTGCTTAACAGCTTAAAGCTAGAGGGTCTTTCGCTCCAAAAAGCACTTTCGGCGTTTGTGAAAGCGGCAGATGAACAGGGGTACATTAAAGATAAAGGACATGTGCTGGTGGCGTGCTTTGGCGATGAAGCGGGATTGACCCAGCAAGAGATTGAAAATGTGGTGAGCGGCGCCACGCGGCGCGAGGTGACGGCACTGATGCTAAAGAGCACAAAGGCTGAGTTTGAGAAGGCAAAGGCGCAGCATACGAAGCCCGGTATGGAGCTTCTAAAAAAGCAAGCGGCGAGCCTTAGCATAAAGGAGAAGGATGTTGATGATATCATCAGAAAGATGTATGGGGATTCAGCCAAGAATCAAAACTCAGGCAGCCAAAACGCGCCTGAAAACGATCAAAAGACTGATTATCATCCCTCGGGCCCAAATGCCAAAAACGATCAGAGTGAAAAGAACAACAGCAGCGGATCAGGCAATAGCGAAACCCCGAAAAACCATGAGCAAGAATCCGCAAACACAGGCAGCAGCCACAAAGACGACAAGGAAATAAAGGATAACAGCCATGCTGAGGACAAACCTGTCAGCGGCAACAGCGTCAACCAAAGCGGCAGCAGTCAGGACAGCGGCGATGAGAATAAGAATGAAAATGCCGGCGATAGTAACGGAATTCAAAACAACAAAGACAAAAACGATAATGACAGTCGGCAAGAAAAAGATGAGAAAAATAAGCAGGAAGATAAATAAAACAGACGTTAAATAGGGAGGCAAGAAAAGATGAAAAAAGTCAGAGCATTTAAACCCTTGGTTGTATTGCTGAGTGTTTCGATGATTGCAGCGTTCGTGCTTACAGGATGCGCAACGGTTGCTCAAACGACGCAGGAGCAGATATCACCGACAACAGCGCCAACGGCGCAGGCCACGGCGATGCAAACAACGGCGGCTGCCACGCAGACGGTTTCACAGCAGCAGGTGAGTTATGTGTCCATCGATGTGAACCCAAGCATCAAGCTGACCGTCAAGGACGGTGTCGTCACGGACGTGAGCGCGCTGAACGATGACGGAGAAAGCATTGTGCTTCAACACGACGTCACGGGCCTTGCGCCTGCCGACGCGTTGAGCATATTAATCGGGGCGCTTGCGGAAGGCGGCTATATTACCGAGGAGGATTCAAACGCCTCTCTCGTGATCACTACATGCGGAGACAATGAGGAGGAACTTCGTCAAAACCTTGAAGAAACGGCGGCGCAGCGTTTATCGGAACTCGGGCTTGTGTGCGATGTGGTGGTGTCAACCGTTGAGAATGAAATTGTTAATGAAGCAAAACAGATGGGCCTCACTCCCGGCAGATATTTGCTGCTAAAACACCTTGCCGAGAAAGAAGGCATCACACTTTTAGAGGCAAAAGAAAAGTACGGTTCACTCAAGATGGGCAAACTTGTGAAGCTCGTGGATGATGTGGACGCGGTGTTTGGACACAGGGGCGACGAAAAGAATATGCAGGCGCTTGTGGACAGCGGTATTTTGACGCAGGAGCAGCTTCAAGTTTTGACTCAGGCACAAAACGAATTCAAGGTTGCCATGCGGCAGGCCGAGCAGCTGTTTAAACAAGAAAGAACAACGGCGCAGAATCAGTGGAAGGTGTCTAAAACACAGATTCAGAATCAGTTTAAGTCGGATAAAGACGTGAACGCGTACAAATCTTCCAAAACCGCGCTGAAAGCGCAGCATGAACAGCAAAAGCAGGCCGCGATTCAGGCGTTTAAGCAGGCAAGGGTTCAGGCCAGAGAGCGGTTTAGGGCAGCGGTTATGTCGCTTGGACTCACGGAGGAGCAGATCGCGGCATTGACGCAATGGGACTTCGACTTTGACTGGGGCACGGACGATGACTGGGATGATCATGATATCGAAGAAGAAAAAGATGAAGAACAGGACAACGATGATGAAGAAGATGATGACGATGCCAAAGCTCAATCAGACAGCGATGGCGATCACGACACCGTAAATGAAGGCCAAGATGATGACGATGATGACGATAATGACGATAATGACGATGAATCATCCGGACAGGGCGGCAAGGGTAACGGAAAAACAGCAAAGAAAGATAAAAACGATTAATAAAAGTTGCGCCAAATAAATAGGGGAGATCAACAGACAGAGCCGCCAGATTCCGGCGGCCCTTCTCATATGCACTTTACAGCCCGTTCAAGCGCCGCTATGATAATAGTATAAAAAAATGGAGGACGGTAATATGAAGAGTTTTCGAAAGGTGCTTACATTAAACATTCAAAAGCGGCGGCAAATAATCAATATCACACCACAAGTGAATGCGGCGCTTGCCGAAAGCGGGATACGCGAGGGGCTGTGCCTTGTCAACGCCATGCATATCACCGCAAGCGTGTTTATCAATGACGATGAACCCGGTTTGCATGCGGACTTTGAACGCTGGCTCGAGCGCCTTGCGCCTGAAAAACCGTACGACCAGTATGCCCAT
>QKIQ01000072.1 GCA_003249555.1 Clostridia bacterium
ATGACTTTCTCAAAAAAACCGAAAGGAGGAAAGCGATATGATGCAGTTTAAGGTGCTGGCCGCGATCCTGATGATTCTTGGGTTGTTTATCCTGTTCCGTGTGGACGCGGTCCAGTTTATCGGCTTGCTTCTAAGGCCGTGGAACAAAAAAAGAAAGACGAAAGAACGCATTGACAGGATTGTGGGGAAAACGCCATCCAGACTGAGGCAGATGTTTAATAACAGTCAGGATATGCTTGAATCGGCAGACATGGGCGACTTAAGGAAATACCAGCTCGGTGCCGTGCTGTTGGCCGTGGCGGGTGTGCTGATCGGCACGGCAATGAATAACATCTTGGCCGCCATCGTTTTGGCATTGGGAATGGCGTTAATCCCGGTCATATACATTCAGATTAAAACAGGCGTGTATATACGCAATCTGAACGAATCCATTGAAACCGCCTTATCGGTTGTCACCAGCGCGTATGTACAGTCGGGAGATCTGATCGACGCGGTGAAGTCATCCCTGAAAGCCATACCTGCCCCGATGGATGATATATTCCGTAAATTCTTGTTTGATGTTGAAATGATCGACAGCAACGTGGTTCAGGCTTTATATAACATGGAGAATCGTGTGGAGCGCCGTCATTTTAAAGAATGGTGCGCGGCCGCGCGGCACAGCCAATCAGACCGCGAAATAAGGTACACCATGCCGGGTATCGTCGAGCGTTTAAGCGAATACCGACAGGTGCAGATGGAAACGGACACGGCCATGCGCCGGATGTACACGGACTACGGGCTGATGGTGGCGATCATTTTGAGCACGATTCCGATGATGGCCATGATTATGCCAGGATGGTTTGACGCGCTGATGAACACGGTGGCAGGCAAAATCGCACTGGCGATCGTGCTTCTGGCCATATTTTTATGCTCAATCGGTGTGGTTGTCACCAACAGACCGATTGACGCGGATTAGGGGGGCGACATGGCAATATATATTCTGCTGCTGATCGGCGCGGTGCTGCTGGCACTTGGGCTATACAACGTGGTCGGCTCTATTTTCGTGTTGCAATCACGAAACACGAAAACGGCGTTCAGGCAGCTTTTTGTGAAAAGGACTTTCAAGCAAAAGTTATATGAAAAGCTTGTTTTGCCGTTGGCAAAGGTGATAGCGAAGGTCTTGCACATATCGGAATACAAAAGACGACGATGGAAAAGCGACTTGCAACGGGCGGACATACAAAAAACGCCGGAGCTATATATCAGCGAAAACCTGTCACGGTCATTCTGGATCGGCGCGACAGGTTTTTTATTTGTGCCTTTGGGTATGCCGTTTATCACCGTCTTGCTTATCCTATACGCCTTATTAATCTATCGGAAGAACAGCGGCAAGCTCAAAGACAAAATCGCAAAGATGAATAAAGACATTGAAGCCGAGCTGCCCCGTATGGTGGAGACGCTCAACTATACCTTGAACGACACGAATGACCTTCTTAAGTTTTTTGAGCGGTATAGGCGCGTTTCGGGCGCGGCCATGGGCAAGGCGCTGGATCGGTTGATTTTCAACCTGAAGACAGGCAATAGCGAAGATGCCTTGCGGGAATTTGACAGGAACCTTTCCATTCCGCAGATCACCACATTGGTATCCACGCTGATCGGTGTGACCCGCGGGGTTGACCAAAGAACCACACTGATTGTATTGGAAAAAGCTGTTCGCGCGCGGCAGCGCGAACAGCTGCGCAGAGAGATCGACAAACGACCGGGCAAGGTAAGGCTGGCCAGTGTCGTTTTGGTCTTTGGCATGGTCATTTTGATGCTTGTGCCGCTGATTGTCATGGTGGTAAGGACACTCGGTGAAACAGGCGTCATGTAGCAAATATATTAAAAAACAAAGGAGAAGAATTATGTTCAAAACAGTATGCAGGAAAGCGGAAGAAAAAGCGATACGGATGGGAAATTTCATTTCATCCACGAAAACTCAGGTCAAGTCGTTCATGAGACAGAAGTCGGGCGAGGGTTTGTTTACAGACATTATTATGGCGCTCGTCATAGTGGCTGTTGTGGGTGCCATCGTGTATGGCGTCATACAGCTGTTCTTTCCCAATATCATCACAGGTGTCATGGAGAAGGTGCAGGAAGGAATCGACGGTATCGACATGTTTAACGGCAGTAACTAATTTATTGCAGCCTGTGGGTATTGAGTTACCCGTCAATACTCACAGGTATTCTTTTTTAAGGAGTCGCTATATGAAAAAAAGAACGAAAGCATTTTTTAAAGATAAATCCGGCGGCATGTATGTGGATGTTATTTTAGGGCTGATGATGATTATCATCATTACGGCCGTCATGGTCACAATCTTTCCGGCGTTTGCACTGGCACAAGAATTGAACCAAACGGCGCGGATGGCTGCGCGCGTCGTGGAGGTCACCGGGTGCGTGGGCGATGAGGTTGACGAGGTGCTATATAGCTCATCCAACATGGAGCCGGATAATGTGGCGTGGGAGGTTGAGTATTACAATGAGAATGAGCAGACCATACAGCTCAAAAGCCCGTTTACCGTGGTTTTGACGAAGGATGTGCCGATAACCATCGTGCAGCCAACGTTTGGGCCGCCTATACAGATCACGCTGACTTTACGAGCTGATGCGTCGGGTGTGTCGGAGGTTTACTGGAAATGAAATCTGCTAAGAAGTTTT
>QKIQ01000088.1 GCA_003249555.1 Clostridia bacterium
GGCGCTGAAAACACGGACGTCAGCGAGCTGCAGCAGCGTCTTTATGAGCTTGGCTATATCGACAAAGCCACGGGATATTTCGGCACGGATACCGAAGCCGCGGTGATGAAATTTCAAAAGCTCAACAGGCTTTCCGAAGATGGCAAGGTGGGCAAAGACACCCGTGAAATGCTCTACTCCGGGGATGCCAAACCCAATATGTATTCTTACGGTGAGCAGAGCCCGGAGATATTGGCGTATCAGGAGCGCCTCAGAAAGCTTGGTTATCTGACGACCGAGCCAGACGGGACATTTGGCGACGATACCATTGCCGCCGTCAAACGCTTTCAGGAAAGCAGCGGGCTTATTGCCGACGGGTACATCGGGCCCACCACCAAAGCGGCGCTGATGTCTGACGATGCACAGGGCAACGCGCTGTCTATCGGCGCCAAAGGCGACGACGTTCTGAGCGTGCAGCAGCGTCTGAAGGAGCTTGGCTATACAAAAAAAGTCACCGGCTATTTCGGTTCGGATACCGACGAAGCCGTGAAGAGCTTCCAAAAAACCAACAAACTGACTGTCGACGGCAAAGTGGGCGCGAAAACAATGAACACACTGATGTCGTCGGATGCCAAAAAATATAAAAAGCCTGCCAGCGCAAGCTCCGGCGGTTCCTCAAGCTCCGGCGGTTCCTCAAGCTCCGGCGGTTCTTCAAGCTCCGGCGGTTCTTCCGCGAACGTCACGGGCGCAAATGTCGAGTCATTCATCTCCGTGGCCGAGTCCAAGATCGGCAGCAAATATGTGCGCGGCGCCAAGGGACCCAATTCGTTCGACTGCTCCGGTTTCGTCTACTGGTGTCTCAATCAGGTGGGCGTGAGCCAGGGATATATGACTTCCGGCACGTGGGCGAAGAGCACGAAGTACACAAAGATTGATAATATGGGCGATATGCAGCGCGGTGATATTATCGTGTTTAAAGGGCACGTCGCCATCTACGCGGGAAGCGGCGTGATGATTGACGCCTCATCCAGCAACGGCAAGGTCGTCAAGCGCGGCTCTACGGGGTCATGGTCCCAACGCAGCTTCATCTGTGCGTTTCGCGTATTCTAACCTTGAAGGGATAGTTTGTTTCATGAAGAGATTTGTTGTGAGTTTTCTGTTGGCTTTTGTACTTTTGCTTGGCGCATGCGGCAATGAAAGCGGCCACGCTGTCACGCCAACCACAGTGTCTGAACAGCCAAAAGCCCCCACAGCAACCCCCACACCCGATTTTTCCGGCACAGATTTTTCTGGCCACTGGTATGTTTTTGAGCTGATTGACTCAAATGGCATGCCGGTCACTGAAGCCGAATTGCAAAATTTGGGCGCAGGTTTCACGCTTGAGCTGTTGCCAAGCGGCACATACTTTGTGTATCATCAAGACGGCAAGGTGCTGGGGCAGGGCACATACAGCGTGGCGCTCAATCAGTTGATCTTATCCGCAAACGGCACAGACACAGTCTATGAAATCGCGGATGCGGATACGCTGCGCATGACGCAGCCCGATACCAGCATCACTGTGATGAAGAAAAAGGCCGATGACGAAGGCGACGATATCCAACCGGAGATCAACGAGGGTGACATCATAGAGGGCAGCGCAGATGACCAGCAAAACAGCACACCCCCGGCGGAGGCTCCGGAAGAAAACAGCGCGACTGCGGATGATTCCTCATCAGATGCCGCGCCGACAACCGTTGAGTAACACCAAAGTATATCAAAAGGAGCCACTGTGCTCCTTTTTTATTTTCAAAATATTTGGGGGCTTTCAGTTTGTTTGCCGTATGGTTTGGCCTTGTTCCTTTCTGCATTTACTGAAGGCACTCATTGTCTTCCTCATTGGTACTTCACTTTTATGTAGAAAAAATGTAAAATATTTATGACTTTGATAGCACTTTTGGTGTTTTTCAACGTCTTATATGTAAAGAAAGGTAAAGGAGTTAATAATAATGAAAACTGTAATTACTCAGGCAGATCCGAAATTTGAAAGGCTGTTTAAAATTTTTGATGCGCCGCTGCCCGCCTCATCTCCCATGACCGATCCAAAGTCTTTTTTGAGTATCCACGAAGACGCGATCATTCGTGGGCTCAACGAGTCCAGACGAGAAAGGCAGCGAATCGTTCTGACAAGATTCTCTGCTGCCTTTGGCGTATTCGCGGCATTTGCGATGCTGTTGACGTTCTCGCGTGAAGCCAGAGCCTTCGTGAAGGACGTATTCTATACCGTTATTGAATGGTTCTCTCCCGAACAGAACGAATCCGGCGTCACCTTCGATATTGAAGACAGTATTCACAGCAACGCGCCTTCCCAAAGCCAAGCCGGCTCGGGTGAAAAGAACAGCTTCAAGGACATCAGCGCGGTGGACAAGCTTTATCCCGGGAAAATATTCGTTATCAGCAACAGCCATTTTGTATTTTCCGATGGCTATATTCAGGACAATATTATCTGCCTGAACTACAAGCACGAAGATTCTCATGTCCAGATTATCTGCGAACCAATTCAGGACAGCGGCAGTGTGGCCTATCATTTCAACAATGCAGATTTTGAAAAAATAGAAATAAAAGAACATGGTAATTTATACTACAGAATTGAGAGCGACGGCACCCTTTTCGGCGGTCTCATGACCAGCGATACCAGCGTGATTGTCCGTGCCGACAAT
>QKIQ01000091.1 GCA_003249555.1 Clostridia bacterium
GGCACCTCCAGCACTTTGGCGGCTTTCCCTGCCGTGATTTTGTCAGCTAGCGGCGTAGGTTTATCGCCGGCGCGCACGCGCCTGCCGCCCCGGTTGGTGCCGTCCTTGGCCATGAGCTGTACCTCCTTTCCTGCCTGGGTTAATCGGGTGTTTGAATCGCGATTTACGCGCGCGTGACCCCGGGCCGCTGGTCGATGTTAAATCTGGCAGAGATTTAGACCGCCCCTGGGGCCGTAGTCAAACGCCGATTAAAACTTATACTCAGGTTTGATGTCCTCAGTCAGCGTCTTGCGGTCGTGACAAGGCTTGCAAAGCCCTTGCCAGTTGCTCTCATCCCAGAAGCGCTGCGGGTCACCACGGTGCGGCAGGATGTGGTCAACCACAGTGGCGGGTGTCAGCTTGCCTTGACGCTGGCATTCTACGCACAAAGGATGAGCCGCCAGAAAGAGTTTGCTGACCTTCCGCCAGCGTCGGTTGTAGATGTCGTTCTGTGGTCGTCGGTTGTCCTGACGTTGGCGGTCGGCATGCGCTTCACAGTACTTGCTCTCCGTCAGGTTCGGGCAACCGGGAACGGCACAGGGATGGCGCGGTGTGTAAGGCATTCAGATTCTCTCCCTTGAGTCAATGCATTGTACGGGGCACATCGTTTCCACACGTATACAACCCCAACAAAAAAACACCGCTTGTAACGGTGTCTTAGTATGCTACCTTGTCTAGCCTTGCAGCCGTTGTGTTATCTCGCTTTTTAAATATAGCTTGTTCTTCGCGTCCTCGCGGATTGGATGGAGCTGGTCTTTTTTAACCAACTCGTTGATATACTGTCTTGAGCAATGCAGCAGCTCCTGCGCCTCAGCGGAATTCACAATTCGATATGACACGAACGAACGAAAGTCCTCAAGCGTCAGGGGTACATCCAGTCCTTGATTGTACAACGCGGTGTCAGACAACGTTAGCTTCTCGCTCCATGCGATGCCATACCCGTCTGGTTGCAGGCTGACCGAACGAAACAGCGCATCATTCGCAAAAACGGATTGAAACGCGGCGGCGTTACCCACCAGCGCGCGCGCATCGCATTTCTTCACGCTACCATTTCTGAAGAAGGCCAGCAGCTTACCATCCGACAGCGGAATCACATCCTCGAGCTTTTTCTTCCAGCGTGCTTTGACGTCGTCGGGAACGTCGCCCACCGCGATCTCCGCTAGATAGTAACTGTCCTGCGCGCAGCGCCCATCGGCAAGCATCAGAAACGAGAACTCATCGTATTCTCTCAGTCCGTTGGCTTTGATTACCTGCCCCAGGTTTTGGCGATCTGGCGGGACTATACGCTGCTGCACCCACATCTTGCTCCAATAGGCGTTGACTGTATGCTGCCCGCGCTTTTGGAAGGACGAAAGGAGCAACGGCACGTCCCACGCGTCGGCGTGTTCGGACAGTTCAATATAGAAAGCCTTTGCCTTCTCGTAGTAGAGCAAATAGCCAAGCACATCGGACGTGGAACGTTCCTCATCCTTGATGGCAAAAATCCTCATACGCTTTCCACCTCAGCAATATCATCCGCCCGATCTTCTCACGCCATGCGGAAGGGAGCGCTTCGTCAAGTCCATCCATCAACGTCGCAACCACTTGTTCGTCCACAGGCTTTAGTTCTGGACGCTTGCCCACCGGTATCAAGCTTAGATTATCCCTCGTTGCTTGTGAACCGATGAAGTTGTTAACGCGCCGATCTTCCAGGACATCCGCTTTGTCCAACGCATTTTCATCCATGCAGCTGAACAGGAGGGACAAGCCATGATCGAATAACGGCGCCAGTCGTATCATCCTGGCTTTGCGATCCCTTAGCACCTCGATATTAGCGCCGTGACGGTCACGGTTGAGAATAACGTAATCCAAAACGAGCATCTTGTAGAGAGTTGCCTCCCAACCGTTTCTGATACAGAATTCGAGCGGTGATTCGCCGTCCTGATGCTCCACCTGATAATAGGCGTCCAGAGCGATTTTCCCTTCGGAGGGCTTCTTGAAATCCTTTGACGCGCAAAGCCAAGTCGTTATCGGCGTATCGTTCACGAGTATATCGGCGTGTATCAGCTGATAGGACAGATGGTCTATTCCCCAATAGGACAGCAGTCGATCCACGATGACCTCGTTCACGCACTCATGACCGATGATGCCTTTGTAAGCGTCGTAGTTGGAGAGCTTGTAATAGGTCTTTACGCCGTTCAGCTCAAAATATGCCTTGAGGAATGAGCCCGCCGTGCCGGAGGAGTTCCGTATCTTATCCCAGCTCAGGTAAGTCAAATCCTGCCGCTGTGAAATAATCTGTTCGCTCATTGTCCATCACCCCTCTTTCAGGTTACCATCTTGCTTGACATATGTCAAGTATTTAGTGTGTAGTAGACAAAGCTTAATACAAACTGATACCGCAGCCGAAATAAGCACAGTTACAGTCATGGCAGCTATCGTATATCAGCGGTCAGGAAAGCTGCCTTGATCGCAAAGGCAATCGACCTTCACCAGCAATGCGGCTTCATGACAGACTTAATAACGCACCCGGCTCGTCAATCACAGTCAAAAGCCTTATCCCACAAGCCATTTCTAGCCGTCGTGCCCCTCCATGTAGTTGCTTGTAGCTGGTTTTACCTATATATCGCATACG
>QKIQ01000117.1 GCA_003249555.1 Clostridia bacterium
AGCTCTGTGATGTCGCTGAGACGTGAATACTTAAATTCGGGTGAAACAAGCAGGCTTTGCTTCGCAAGACCGTGCACCGTTTCAATGTCTTCCGGCTTTTCAATACGCGGCGGGAAGGGCACATCGGCGAGGTTTCTTGCCAGCCGGATGCGCGTGGATACCACCACATCGCTATGGGGCGCGCCGTCTTCAAGCCATTTCATAAACGCCCCTCCTTTTCAAGCAGCGCAATTTCATCCCTGAGACGCGCCGCTTCTTCAAAGTTTTCCACCGCCACCGCTTCTTTCAGCTTGGTTTTAAGCATCTCCTTATGAGACTGATGCTCGTCCTCCTGCTTCTCCTGACCTGAACTTACCTCAACGCGCTCGCCCGGGCGCTTGCCTGTATGTTCCATGCTCATATGTATCCCCTTAATCACAGGGCTGATGCTCTCCTCAAAAACCTTGTAACAGTTCACGCAGCCGAGCTTCCCGTCCTTTTTGAAACTCTCCAGCGTGGTGCCGCAGACGTTGCACTGATGATTAATCTCGGTCTCTTGTTCATAGAACGTGCTCATAAAATCGTTAAAGGAGAACCAAGGCATCACCACCGCCGTCTTTTTCTTTGACGCGCACTGTGCGCACATATGCACTGTTTTTACCTGCCCGTTCACAAATGTGGTCATATGAACGGTGGCGTTATTCTTTAAGCAGTTGTCACACAGCATTATTTCTCCTCCTCACTTAACAGCACGAGCACAAGCTGCTTCAATATGCTGGCCCTCACATGGTCTTTTAGCATGGCCGGTATAGCGAGCGATTTATCGGCGACGGCCGCGCCCATAAGCGCGCCTTCCCTTTTGCTCACCGCCTTGCTTTCCACTAAACGGCAGATGACATCCTGCGCGTCTCTTTCGGATATGCTTTCTCCTATTCGCGTGGTCACAAGCCGGAAAAGGTGGTCGGATTCATCAATGCTTAGTCGCAGCACGCGTATATATCCCCCGCCGCCGCGCCTGCTTTCTATGATATATCCCTTATCTGGCGTAAACCTTGTGGCCAGCACATAATTGATCTGCGATGGCGCGCAGTTAAAATGCTGTGCAAGCTCATTTCTTTGCAGCTCAATCTTGCCTTCATATTCACTCATCAATTCTTTGATGAACTGTTCTATCGTATCGCTCAAAATCGACATGTCCTACCAACTCCTCTTTTGACTATCTTTGACCTTTATTGATATTATACACGTTTTTCAAAAAAAAGCAACGGATATTCTGCGAATTTTCTGTGGTGAAATGTGTTATGCAGGAATTGTGATATGCATTCAAAATAGAGATAGCACGTAAAGTTCTAATTGCCCGACACAGCAATCACGCTATACTGAACGCATACCGCTGGTTGAGATAAAGCATCGCACCTTTGAATATCGCCGACGCGCAAAGCTGTTGGTATTCTTCTGTCTGAAGAAGCTGTTCGTCACGTTCGTTGGATAGAAAACCGCATTCGACAAGCACACACGGGCAGCTGCCCGAACGTAGTATAAAGTAGGTCTCGGGCTTTTCCTCGCGCGGTCTTTGGGGCTTAAGCGTCTCAACAAGCTTTGCCTGCATCAGCTTGGCAAGCTTTTCTCCTTCATCCGAATCCTTATGGAAAAATACAACGGGTCCGTGGCACGACGTATCAGAAAACTTGTTCATGTGGACGGAGATCACAATATCGGCATTTGCATTTTCTATGATTTTCTTGCGTTTTTTCATATCTTCGTCTTTTGTTGTGCCAAGCGCATTTTCATCTTCGCGCGTCATAATCACCGTATACCCCTGATTCTCAAACAATGTTTGCAGCTTTTTTGATACGGAGAGATTCAGACCGTCTTCCTTCACGCCAGAAAGACGTCCCTGCGCACCCCCATCAAATCCACCGTGCCCCGCATCGATGACAACGATGGCCTCTCTTTGGTTCATCACCGGCTGCGACAACGGAATAGCCAGCATCGTGATAATCAGTACGATGACAATAAAATAAAAGATATAATAACGCTTATGACGTTTCATGAAACACCTCCGCCGTTATCATATCTATATTAATCAGTCTTTCAGGTTATTCAAACAGCATTTTGCCCGCGTTGGCATTGAGTGAAAGCGGCTGACTTGATTCCTTAGAATACGCGGCCGCACAGCCGATCATCGCAGCGTTGTCCGTGCAGTACTTAAGTTCAGGCAGATAAAGCGTGATCCCTACGTCTTTTGCTCTCTGCTCAAAGGCCTCTCTTAAAGCGCCATTGGCAGACACGCCGCCTGCAATGCCGATTTTATCGATCCCCTCACGTGCTGCCGCCTCAAACGTATTTTCGGCGAGAAATGACACCGCCTCATGCTGAAAGCTTGCGGCAATATCGGCCTTACTATATGCTTCGCCTTTTTGATCCATGTTGTGTATATGGTTGATTACCGCTGTTTTCAAGCCGCTGAATGTAAAATCAAGATGATTTTCGCCTTTGAAGCCGCGCGGATATTGAAAAACATTTTTACCTTGCCTTGCGAGCGCCTCAAGCTTCGGCCCGCCCGGATAGCCAAGGCCCAGCACGCGCGCCGTTTTGTCGAACGCTTCTCCCACCGCGTCGTCGCGCGTTTTTCCCAGAAGCCGGTATTTGCCATAGCCC
>QKIQ01000034.1 GCA_003249555.1 Clostridia bacterium
AGAGACGACCACCTTGAAAAGCGTCAAAGAGAACATCAAGGCCGTGGCCAGCTACACCGAAAACGGCGTATCGCCAACGACGCAGCCCGGTGAGACAGCAAGCAAGGAGCCAACAGCGACACCATCGGCGACACTCACGCCGTCAGCCATGCCCGCGCCGTCAAACACGCCCGTGCCGTTAGCCACACCGGTGCCAGCCACACCGGTGCCAGCCACACCGGTACAAAGAGAAGATACCCCGGATACGAGCGACGGCACGGCGCAAGTGGTGACAATGTCCCCAAGCATCATTGAAGATGAAAAAAACAGCACGGTCATCGTTGAGATAATTGTCAGCGATCTGCCCGCAGGGACAACGTCGATAAAGCTGCCAAACGGCGATATTATTGAGATAGGTAATAGGGATACAATTCAAGTTGAAATATTACAAGAACATATCGATGAAAACGGAAGTATGTCCGTTGTTGCGCTCAACGAAGAGGGTGATCCTCTGGCAACGGTTGAGTTAGAAGCAACGTCTGAGATGATCGCGCTTCCCAGTTCAGCCGACGCGTGGAGCGGCATCTGGTCTGTGCTTAAGTGGATTTTAATAGGGCTTGCCGGTCTCGGGCTGGTCATCTTCGCTGTGTATATTATTTTTAGAAACAGAAAAAACGACTAAATACGAAAAGCAGCAAAAACCTCTATAGAAAGAAGGAGAGGCTATGACACGTCTTGGTTCTCCTTTTTTGTTATCTGTAAATGATTTTTGAAATATTAGATACATTAAAACAACTATAGCTTCGTTGGGCGTGCGATGGCTTAAACAAGAACCTGAAATTCTCCGCAAATAAAAAACCGCACACGTTATTACAAAGCGTACGGTTCCTTATCAACAGAGTTCCCAAAAATATTTCGCATTGGGTGCGTTTATCAAGCGCTCCTGTCCATAATGAGCTTGTCAGCCATCAGAGCGATGAATTCTCCGTTTGTGGGCTTATCTTTATTCGTATAGATATTATAACCAAGGAAGTTATTGATATTCTCGATTTTGCCGCGGGACCAGGCCACTTCAATGGCATGACGGATGGCACGCTCGACCTTGCTGGGGCTCGTTTCAAAAGGTTCTGCAATGCCGGGATAAAGCTTTTTAGTAATAGAATTGATAAGATCAGGGTTTTTAACGACCATTTTGATGGCTTCCCGCAAGAAATGGTATCCTTTGATATGGGCAGGAATACCGATTGAAAGAAAAACGGCCGTAATTTTCTCATCCAGCGTTTTGGACCGAACCGGCGCGGGTGTGCGCTTTGTGGTGACAACCCTGCCGCCGAACATGTCCTGAACACGCTTGTAGAGAATGTCTTTGTTGAAAGGCTTTATCATGTAATACTTTGCCCCCAGATCACAGGCCAGCTTGATGAGTTTCTCGTTGCCTACTGCTGAAACAACGATTGTGGCAGGCATAGTCTCAAATTCTGATGTGTTGAGCCTCTCTAGCAAAGAGAGCCCGTCTGCCTCCGGCATAATCATATCGACTATGAGGGCGTCCGGCGCCACTTCTTTAATTAAGCCGACAGCTTCTACCGCGTTATTGCATGACCCCACTACCTCTACGTCATTCTTTGTGCTAAAGAACTTGGTGAGCATTTCATTGAGTTGCACATTGTCTTCAATGATGAGTAATTTGATTTTTCTGTCCATTAATGAACTCCTTTCGTTTTGTGTGTTTTTTAAACCCAATCCTCAACCCGTGAAAAATGACGTTATGTGTCGAAACGTACCTCTAAAAGAAATATTTGTTAACATATTAACACGGCTAATTTTATTTGACAATAAAATTAAACAAAGTCGCAGTCAAATTAAAATAAATTTCTTAGGAAATCTTAAAACATTCGCGAAGTGGCAAAATATCGACAATATATTACAAGAATAGTATTTCTATAAGGAGGATGATGACGCGTCTGCAAGCACAATGCCCGCCTGCAGACGCGCAGGCGGCATCAGCGGGCATCCGCGTTGCTTGCGAGAGTATCTTCCTTGAGCCATTCGCCTAAGGCCGTGAGGCTTTCAAAGTCCTTGGTTTCAATTGTCTTGGTTTTCAGGTTCATAAGCTGCTCAAACAGCGATGCGGCCTTGTGGCTTCTTTCCATTTCCATTTTCAAACGCGTATGCAAAGCTGTATTCTCTTTTTTTATGCTTTCGTTTTGGAGCATCAGCTGACGCATATCTTCCTCAGAGCGCGCTTTGGCTACGGCCATACCGGCAACCTTGGCAAGCCCTTTGAAAAAGCTCTTGACATCGATATCGCAGGCCATGAGTGCCTTGACGACGCTTTCGGGTATGTACTTGCTCTCCTTACCTACCGGTGCCATCGACTTTTGTGTGTCGTAGGGGCTTAAGTATTTCTCGTTGTCCCTGTCCATGTCTGCCATCACCTTCTCGGCGAGGGGGCGACCGTTCTTTATGAGACTCCTGTACTTGTTTTGATACCGAAGCATCAGCGTTTTGTCTCCGTCCGCAAGTCTTAAACTCGCACCTCTAATAGACTCACCCCTGGCGCCGGCAGCCAGTAAAGTCCGAAGCAGTGTATAGATCTCTTCTTTGGTGAACGGCGTAAACGTAGAGGGTTTTTGTTCGATCTCGCCCGTTTCCTTCACCTTCATATAGTAGTAGTTTCTCACGCTGTTGGGTTTGCGTCTCGTTTTTTGAGCCACGGTTTCAAAAACACGCTTAAGTGGCGCGCCTATTTTCTGCGCTTTTTTCACCTCGTCCCAAAGCATTAGCTTTTCTTCGTCTTTCCAGCCGGTTCGGAGGGCGATATCAAAGCTATGAAGTCCTGTTTCATTGTTAATGTCCATGTTTCTAACCCCTTATCATAGATTTTGATGCATATTATTCTCTTATACAATGCGTTTTATTCCGTTTTTTAACAAAAAATTAAAAAGCAAACGTACCACTTATCCGTTTGCTTTTGTGCGTCGATTTTTTCTTTTGGTATATAGTTATGCGCCGTATGCCGCCGTTAGAATTGTGTATCAGCGCCGCATAAACTGAATATATATATGGTACAAGGGGGGACACTATGGAAGACAAGACCATAAAACTACTTTATATTAACTCAAAGGTTCATGCGCTGATCTGCATCAACCAGGCGCCGGCGGGTGAAACGGGTATGGGCGCTGTCACACAGCCGATAGCGGCCAATTCGTCATTTTTTATTACGATGCTGCCGCTAGAAAATGATGCAAACTTTGTTTATCTCCCATATACGCGCCGGGTGTCCATTACATCCAAAGGCGCTGTGTTCGCAGGAGATGGCCTTATCGACCTTTGCATGTGGCCGGATAATATTGTGGAGTTGACGCTTTATCCGGAAATGGTATACAGAAACGATGAAACTGAACTGCATCCTTCGGTGCTGTGTCCTTTCGATTTCTTTATCAGCGGAGAGCGGCATACGGCGTTTATATACAACGAGGCGTGCTCCAGCTTTGTGGTGGAGCACGCTTCCACTAACCGGTTAAAGTATGTGTCACCGCTGCCGTTTTTTGTGGCAAGCGCGGATATAGGATTTACCAGATTCGGAGAATTTCCTGTGCTGTACGCATCAGGTAAAACCACGGACAATCAGAGCTACATATGTGCTGCGCACATCTTGCCTTCTTTTGGGCTGGATATTTGCACAATCTGCGAGGATTCTAAAGTAGAGCGAGACAGTATCATAGTGGTGACAAACGGTGAATACCGGCAGATCAAAACGCGCTGGGAAAAGAGCGGGAGCTTTTTAGTACCCACGGGTAGTGAACTTGGCTGGTACACCTGCGAGGCAAAGAAAGCCGCCGCAACCGCGGATATCTGTGCCGCACTTCTTGAGGCCATAAAGGCTGACACGCCGGGTTTGGCGATGCAGTGCCTGACGCCATCACTTGCGGAAGGGTTATCTTTTTCTGACTTGAAAGAGTTTTTTGGAGATTTTGACTCATTCACCCAGACAATATCACCAGCGTGTGGTCAAAGCGGTATTGCTCTAAAATACGCAGTGGGCAAAAATCTTTATATGGCGCGCGAGTTTTGCGTGGAAACACGAAAAAAAGACAGCGGACTGATGATTGACAATATTCGTGAACCGTAGCTGTGTTTTTGGTTGAGGAAGATAAACTGTGTTTGAATAAAACGAAGCCATTCAATACTTAAACTGTCAGCAGGAAAGGTGATCTGTGTGCTTTTTTATGATCGCTAAAAAACCTAATTACAGCGTGCCAAAAAGCCCCGATAATGGAACTTTTGGCACCCGGCAAAGCGGGATTTGATTTTTGTGTGTGTGAGATGATATCAGCATCCGAAAAAACGGCCGCTCGGACTGCAGCAGTTAAAGCCTGCGCTTCCCCAAAAGCTGCATGTGGGTTTACATTTGCTGCGGCCTAAGCCAAGGAAGTTCCATGTGCTGCCGCAAGGAGTGCCGCAGCACCGGCAGGTGTATGGCCCGCATTCAACCGGCCCGCCGCAGCACCGGCAGACACCATACGGCGCACCGGTGCTGCATGGTCCGCAAGTGCTGCATGGTTCACAATGGCGACATGGTTCACAAGGGTAGCTTTTGCAATGATCATCATTGCAAAAAGGACCGCTGCCGCCAAGACAGCTAAGCAAAAACAGGAGTTTCATACAGTTATCATTCATGTATTTATTCACCACCTTAAAGCATAAAGGCTTAATTTAAACTATTCGCCCAGTAAAAAAAATGTGAAAAACTATATTGCATTATTCAATAGTTTCTGGTATAGTCAACTTAACTACTGAATATAATATAGTACTAAATAAAGATTAACAAGGGAGGGCTCATGAACGCACAGTTTAAAAAAGGCGTTTTGGAGCTATGCGTGCTAACTTTGCTCAACAAGAAGGATACGTATGGATATGAACTCGCGGAGAGGATATCCTTGCGCATTGAGATTGCGGAAGGAACGCTGTATCCGCTGCTGCGTAAGCTCAAAAGCGACGGCCTTTGCGACACATACATTTGTGCCGAATCGGGCGGGCCGCCGCGCAAGTATTATACGCTGACCGAAAAAGGCAGGCAGGCTGAAGCCGAGCTGCGCATGGAGTGGTCGGATTTTGTGGACAGCGTGAAGCAGATAATGGAGGACGATGAAAATGGATGAGTTTTTGAAAACAATGATGCGCTCACTTAAGCATATGAGCGCGCAGGAGAAGCAGGATATTATAGACGATTACAAGGAGCACTTTGAAGCGGGGTTGGAAGCGGGAAAAACCGAACAAGAAGTGGCGGCGGCACTTGGGAACCCAAAGCAGCTTGCAAAAATGCATACCATGCAAAGCACCGCTGCCGCCGCGCATGAATCAAAAGGCTTTGGCGACACGATGCGTATGATCGGTGCGGCGGTTAGCTATAAAGCGGGCGGGGGAATACTGGTGGGTTGCCTGTATCTTGTGTGTCTGACAGGGTTGGTGAGCCTTTATGCCGTGGCTGCGGGGTTGGTGCTGACGGGCCTTGGATGTATTGTGCTTGTTGCGGTTGAGATTGGTGCTGCTTATATATCCTATGCCGTGGCGGCGCTGTTTTTGGCTCTTATATTCGCGCCGGGCGGGCTGCTGATGTTTAAGGGCAATGCCAGGCTTTGGAGAATAAGTCTTGGGCGTATGGCGATGATTGCGCGGCGCATAATGCGTATGGAAAAGGCGGCGGCGGTATGAATAGATACACAAAGGTGCTCCTTATTCTTCTCTTTATCGGCATCGGAGGAGCTGCAATTGTATTCGGCTATATCGTGGGATCGGGTCAGCTGATGCCGCGCGATGCCACGCAGGACTATGCGGTGAAAGAGAGTTTTCATGAATTGAATCTTGATACGGCGGGTGCGCATATCGACCTCATACCGTCTGAGCAGACGCACATCACGGCGTTTGCAAAGGCATGGCTGCCAGAACCGGTGAACATGGATGATGTGGTTAAAGTAAAGGTGCAAGACGGTGCGCTGAATATCACAGAAACGCCTTTCCCATCAACGTTTTTAGGTGTGTTCCCGCAGCCGTATGAACTCAGACTGACACTCCATTTGCCGCCGGACATTTGTGAAGCTTATCGGGAGGAATCGGATCAATGAAAACAGTTGTGATTACGGGCGCCACATCCGGCATCGGCTTTGCTGCGGCGAAAGCACTTGCGGCGTCGGGTGCGCGTGTCATCGGTGTCGGGCGCACACAGGATACATGTGAAAAAGCAAAAGCCGAGCTGCTTGTTGCCGTGCCGAATGCGGACATTACTTATGTACATGGTGATCTATCGTCGCAGACGGATGTGAACGCCGTGGCAGATGAAATACAATCGTTGATCGCCACATCCGGTTGCCTTGATGCGCTTATCAACAACGCAGGCGGAGTACGCAGCGGATATACCACAACGCCGGATGGCTACGAGCTGCAATTTGCGCTTAATCATTTGGCCGGGTTTTTGCTCACATTCAAGCTTTGGGAAAACCTCAGAAAAGCGAAAGGCCGTGTGATATTCACGGGCAGCAACTCGCACAAAAAAACGCGTATGCATTGGAGCGACGTGATGTATTCAAAGCATTACAGCTGTCTGATGGCTTATAAGCAGTCTAAGCTGTGCAACATGCTGTTTGCCAGGGAAATCAACCGGCGGTTTGTTGACAGCGGCGTGAAAGCGTATGTGGTGGACCCGGGGCTTGTGAATACGGGTATCGGCAACAAGCAGACGGGCGGCATTGTCAGCGCATTTTGGAGAATGCGAAAGAAACACGGTGATTCGCCTGAGTATGTGGCACAGACTTACTCCTATCTATGCAATCAGATGCCGACGCCGTTCTGGCTATACTACCACGCCTGTAAACCCGCCGATTACGATAAACATGTGGACAACGAACAGGATGCTAAGCGTTTGTTCGAACTCAGTGAGCAGCTTTGCGGCATCCGCTTTAACGGAGGTGACGAAAAATGATGGTGTTGGTGACAGGCGCAAGCGGCGGTCTTGGCCGTGCCATGGCGGTGGAATGTGCCAGGAGAGGATATGACCTGCTGCTCACAGATATCGCGGATGCGCCGCTTTTGCAGATTAAGCAGGGCATAGAGCGCCAGTTTGGTGTAAAGGTTAAAACTAAGGCATGCGATCTGACGGATGACGAAGAGCTTGCAGCGTTCTTTAAGTATATCGACGACGCACACATAGGTCTTGATATGCTGCTCAATATTGCGGGCATTGATTATGAGGGCGGTTTTCTCTCGCAGCCAAGCGCAAACATCACACGCATCGTGCAGGTCAACATTGAAGCGACGCTCAAGGTGACCCATGCGGCCCTTGCGCGCAGACACAAAAATGAACGCTTCATTATCGTGATCGTTTCCAGCTTGGCTTCGCAGTATCCGATACCGCTCAAAGCCACTTATGCGGCGTCCAAACGGTTTCTGCTGGATTTTTCTATTGCGCTCGCGCAGGAGCTCAAGCACGACAATGTCAATGTACTGGCGCTTTGCCCGGGAGGTTTGCCGACCACACGCGAGGCGCTGCTCGGCATCGCGGCGCAGGGGATATGGGGCGATCTGACCACGAACGATCTGGGGGATGTCGCACGCAAAACGATTTCAGCAGCGCTTAAGGGAAAGCGCGTTTATATTCCCGGGTGTATAAACGGTATATTGCGTTTGCTTGGACGCATGGTGCCAAATACGCTGGTGACAAAGCTGCTCTACAAGAGATGGAAAGATGCGCAGGGACGCTGGGAAGCGATAGAAGCTGGGCGTATGCGGTGAAGACGCTATAAATGTGGATTATGTTTATCACAAGATAACAACACATATTCAACTCTTTTCACTTGACGAGAAGGATATGCGTTTGCTATACTTAGGCTTGCTAAAAATCGCATTGGGAGAGATGTCTGAGCCTGGTTTAAAGTGCCGGTCTTGAAAACCGGTGTTGCGCAAGCAACCGTGGGTTCGAATCCCACTCTCTCCGCCAAAACTTGTCTGAAAAGCCCGGTTTTTCCGGACTTTTCGTCGTTTTACGCCCGTTTTCACGGCCTTTCATACAATAGATAAGTATATCTGTTTGGTTTCGCAGATGAACACGGTTACGATGAGGATTTGAGTTTTGGGGTTGAAGTGGTGGGTTGAAGTGGTTGAACCGGACATGAGCATATATCTGCAAATGCTCCTTTGTGAGAACAATCTGGATCATCATTATGAGTTTCACATAGAATTTTCTGATCAAAGTTATAAAGAAATCTTCACAAAAGACGACATCGCGTTTTCCGGCGTTTTTGAGTTTATTAACGATACAACTCTGGACATCACAACCAAAGGTGTTTGACGCAAACACACATAAGGCAAGTTCGGCATTATTAATCCTTAATCCTCTTCGTTACAGTACAACATGCGCCACATGCTGGGCAGAAAGTCTTCATGGTTAATTGTGCATTTCCAGATTAAAAAATTGTTGTCCGTTTTACTATTACACTACCCATCCATTGCGATAAGAGATGCAAGGGAAATGCGAATATTTTTGAGAGTCTAAAAAGGCTGCCAACACTTGCCAGCAGCCTAAGTGAGAGTATTTTGGCCTCTTATTATGATATCAATATAGTTTTGGCAGATCGGGATTTAAAGTCAGCAGATAAGCATATCCTATAATCAATAGAATAACAGCAAAGCATGCGATGATGTACGGCACAATCGCTTTGGCTATTTTTCCTATTTTTACTCCCGAAACGCTAGATAAGACAAACAGCACCATCCCTACCGGCGGCGTCACAAGACCCACTAACACATTCAGAATCATAATAACACCGAACCAAACAGGGTCAATACCCAGAGTTGTAATTACAGGGAAAAGAATAGGCGTCATTATCAAAATGACTGGAGTGGAATCCATAAAGAAACCTAAGAAGAGCAGTATCGCCGAGATGATAAGCAGGGAAACAAACGGGTTGCTTGATAGCGACACCAAGAATTCTGTAATAATCTGCGGAATACCTGAATAGGTCAGAATCCAAGAGAACAGCGTTGAAGACGCGATGAGGAACAGAACGCCGACAGACACCTTCATCGTACTGCGAACGACTTTCGGGAATTCCTTTAATGTGACACTTTTATACGCAAAGCTCAGTATGATTCCATAAACCACGGCAACAATAGCGGCTTCGGTTGGCGTAAATATGCCCAAGGCAATACCACCGCGAATGATAAAAACCAGCAATATGGCCCAAAATGCCCATTTGAAGCATTTCAAAACCTCAATAAACTTTGCTCGTTCTCTCGTCGGGTAGTCCTTTTTTTTGCTGATAAAATAGTTTATTACCATCATAGCAATTGCCATTAAAACCCCGGGGATCAGACCGGCGTTAAACAATTCCCCGACAGATACAGATGCTGTGACGCCATACAAAACCAGCGGTACGCTTGGGGGAATCACGGGCCCGATTAAGGAGGAAGCTCCCGTTACAGCGAGAGAAAAGTCATCATCATACCCTCCGTCTTTCATGGCTTTAAGCTCAATGGCACCCAAACCGCCCGCGTCGGCGATGGCGCTTCCGCTCATTCCCGCAAATATAACGCTTGCCAGAACGTTGGTATGCGCCAGGCCTCCCTTAAAGTGTCCTACCAGATGGTCGGCAAATGAAAAAATCCTTTTTGTAATGCCGCCGCTGTTCATGAGGTTTCCGGCAAACATGAAGAAAATAACCGCCAGCAGCGTAAAAGAATCAACGCCGGCAGCTAGCCTCTGAGGAATCATTTCCAAGGGAAGTCCGTACACAAGCATGTATACAATGGAGCTGATGAACATGCTCATCGATATCGAACTGCCAAGTATTAATAATAAAAAGAATATACCGAATAATATCAGCATTTGCTCCCCTCCTTTCTGCTAATATCTATAATCGTTGTGACAATTGATGCAATACTGTACAGAATACAAACAAATGTAAAAACCGGGATAACGCCGTATACCAGCTGCATAGGTATCTGCATAGCCGTCGAAAGCACATTCTGATGTTCGACAAAATTCAGTGACGAAATCAGCAGCACAACAAACGCAAAGATATTCAGCAAGTCAAAAAAGATAGACAAAATTTTTGACGGCAATGGCTTTAACCGATCCTTTATCAATGTCATTCCTATATGCGAACCCTTGCGAATTCCGTACCCTATACCGATAAATGTGATCCATACGTGCAAATAGCGCGCCAATTCTTCCGGCCATTGCAAGGGAGATGAGAATACAAATCTCATAACAATCTGTAAAAACAGTACCGACCCCATTATGGTGACTCCCAACAACAACAACCACTCTTCAGTTTTTTTTAGAACAAAAACAAGCTTTTTCATCGCTTTCTCCTCAATCCCGTGATGGGAGCTTAAGTTGCTAACTTTGAGGTTTAAAGAACCCAATCCCTGAAATGCGTTTGCAAATCAGGGATTGGCCGCTTTAATCACTTTATTACCGTGTCCGCAATAATCGGACCATGAGCAATGCTTTTTTGTATTTTTGTTTAGCAGTTTCGATTTCTAAATGCAAATCGAAGGGTGTTTTACTCTACCGCTTGTATTGCGGCAACAAGCTCCGGATCAAACTGATCGTAGATGCCCTTTGTAGCTTCCTTGAAAGCTTCTTTATCCACATCTTCAATCATGATCATTCCGTTATCCTTGAGCTCCTGCCCATAAGTGTCTTCTGCTTCAAAAGCTTTTTCGTTAATAAACGCGGCTGTTTCCATAGCGGCTTCTTCGATCGCCTTTACGTAATCTTCCGGAAGGGATTCCAGCGTCTTGGTGCTGACGTATATCGCTTGCGTACCAATAATATGCTCCGTTTTCATCAAATATTTTTGCACTTGGTCAAACCGATTGGTTGCAATAACAGCCAGCGGGTTTTCAATTCCGTCAATAACGCCCTGCTGAAGTGCCAGATATACCTCGCTGAACGCCATCGGCGTTGCTTGGGCCCCCATTGCGCCCAACGTTTCGATATAAAGCTTATGGTCGGGAACACGGATATTCAAGCCCTTCATATCGTCAATAGTTCTGACTTCCTTGTCTTTGGTGGTCAGCCATCTGGCGCCAAAATAGAACCCGGCTAACGCTTTTGCGTTCATGTGCTCGGCCATCTCAGAGTACAGTCCCTTTGCAACATCGCTGTTAAGAATACGCACCATATGATCGCGATCATTAGCAATGTAAGGGCAATCGAAAATACCGATGTCCGCAAACTTCTTTGCGGGGTCTCCATAGCCAAGCAGAGCGAAATCAATTGAGCCGATTTCTACAGCATCAAAGATTTCTTTTTCATTGCCAAGCTGTGACGCGGGAAATACCGTAATCGTCACATTCCCGTTTGTCTTTTCGCTCACAAGTCTTGCAAACTCATCAGCTCCGAGGCCGTTGGGATGATCAGCCGTCATAATATGACCCAGCTTGAGCTCAAATTTCTCTTCACTGGCAACCTCAGCTGGCTCAGCAGACTCTGTCTGTTCAGCAGGCGCTTCGGTGGCAGCAGGTGCTTCGGTAGCAGCAGGTTCCTCGGTTTTGGTTGGGCTGCATCCAAACATGGCGGCAAAAACTGCAACGACCATTACGACTAACAATAATTTTTTCATTTCTTCTTTACGTCTCCTTCTTCTATTATGGGAAATCTCAAAAAATCGTATATTATACCCATCCTGCAAAAATAAGCTCGGATTGGACTTAATAACCATATATCAATGGTTAATCTCTCCATCGTTACGACTTATTATGCAAAAGAGAGGTCATATCTTCATTGCACGAATAGAAATATTGTGCTTGCTTATTGGATATAATTAACTACATCACCTTCCGTCAACAACTATACCTAATATTAAAATCAATAGAACTAATTGATAGTGTACACAAATATCGTAATATTGCGAACAATAAATCGCGAAACACTATTTCTTAAGACAAACTTATTGTACACATATCGCATTTTAAAGTCAATTTAATTGTAAACAAATTTTAAAGTTATATTATGTAAAAATGTCAAAAACAATAGACTTTTCAGTTGGCGACAAGAATATGCGTTTAAGGTATTATTTTAGGGGGCGATTAGAAGTTTGGGTGTTTGGTATTTGCCAATAATCCACTATGTAATTACATCGTTTGACGACGACATTTTACCGGTCACGAATAGACCATAGAGTAGAAAAAATCCGCAAAGCTTCCTAGCCAAGCGGACTTTGGAGCCACTAGTCAGATTCGAACTGACGACCCCTTCCTTACCATGGAAGTGCTCTACCTGCTGAGCTATAGCGGCACTATAAAAATACTGCGAATGCTATTATAAAGCATACACTGTGGTATTTCAAGTGTTTTTATACGGCAATGAAGCAAATGCAGCAAATATGCCCACGGGCATTGAAGGTGCCGTTAGCGGTCGTAAACGCTGTTTCCCTGGCTGTCTATCGCGACAATAAGCGGCACGCGCTCAAATGTTAAGCGCCTGATTGCCTCCGCACCAAGGTCAGCGAACGCCACGTCTTCCGCAGCGGTGATATGGGACGCAATCAGCGCGCCCGCGCCGCCCACAGCCGCAAAATAGACGGCGTTGTTCCGTACGATGGCATCTCGCACTTCCTGCGAGACGGGGCCTTTGCCGACCACAAAATGAAGCCCTAAGTCGTAAAGCTCAGGCGCGTATGCGTTCATGCGCGATGACGTGGTGGGTCCGCATGAGTTGATGACACGCCCCGGCATATCGGGGCAGGGGCCCGCGTAATAAATGCCGGTTCTCGCGATCTCAAACGGAACAGGCTCTCCGTTTTGTATCATCGAGTAAAGGCGTGCGTGTGCCGCGTCTCGGGCGGTGTATACCGTGCCCGATAGCATGACGCTCATTCCTGCGCGAAGGCTTTTTCTGGTTTCAGCACTCAATGGCGTTGTTAATTCTGTCATCGTATCCTTCCTTTATAGCGTGGCGCTTGCGTGACGCGATGCGTGGCATTGAAAATTGACGGCCACGGGCAGCCCCGCAATGTGCGTCGGGTATGTTGCGATATGAACCGCGAAACAGTAGTTGCTGCCGCCGAAACCCATTGCACCGATACCCAGCGCGTTAATTTCGTCTTTGAGGCTGCTTTCCAGATCCGCCAAAAACGGATCGGGATTGACGCTGCCGATGTCGCGCAGCAGCTGCTTCTTGGCTATCAGCGCGCACTTTTCAAATGTGCCGCCGATACCCACGCCAAGCACAACTGGCGGGCACGGGCTGCCGCCCGCAGCTTTTACGCTGTCGATGACAAAATGCTTGATGCCATCCAAGCCGTCACTGGGCTTGAGCATCGTCATCTTGCTCATGTTTTCGCTGCCAAAGCCCTTGGGCGCTACGGTGATGTGAAGCTGACCCCCGGCAATGATGTTGCAGTGGATGACGGCAGGTGTGTTGTCGCCTGTGTTTTTGCGCGTGATGGGGTCCAGCACGGATTTTCTCAGATATCCTTCATCGTATGCGCGGCGAACACCTTCGTTGACGGCGGCTGTTAAATCGCCGTTTATATGCACGTCCTGCCCGGTCTCAAGGAACACAACCGCCATGCCTGTGTCTTGACAGTACGGCATATGGGTGTCCTGCGCAATTTGTGCGTTAAGGTTAAGCTGGCGAAGCGCTTCCTTTGCCGGCGGGCACGTTTCGTGCGCGTATGCTTTGTCAATCGCGTCTAATACGTCGTGCCCAGGCATACGGCACGCAGACAAAAAAAGATCGCGCACGGTTTTGGTGATCTTTGTTGCTTCAATGGTACGCATAATTTTTTCCTTTATATGTGATGCGTCAATTATAAAGGATAGGTGAAAATAAGTAAACCTCGCAGGCGTCAGCCGCGAGGTCTCGTGTGTCAATCGTTCGGGAACAGCGCGCTGATTTCGTTATCCGAGAGGCCAAAGTATTTTTGCAGTCCACTGATGGCGTATTCGCGCCGGTCGATAAGATCTTGCCGCATATCCGCAATCTCATCTTCCCAATAGTCTATAGAACGCGGCTTGCCCCACTTTTCAATGGTGCGCGGCATCTCATCGCGTATCGAATCCGCCATCTCGTCAAAAAGAGAGATTAGTTTTTCTTCTGTGAGCACCGTGTTCATCACCTCGGCATAGCGCTTCACAAACTGATCGCACCATTCAGGATTCTTTTTAAACGCGTAGTAAAGCCCTGTGTCCACGAAAGTCTGTGAACCGTCCTCTTGGACCTCGCCCACATTAAGACCCGAGGGGTTGAAAAAGCTGCCAAGGTTAAAGCCGCTGACACCGCTGTTTAAAGCCAAATCCAGATCATAGAACAGCGGGCGCCATTTGAGTGCGTTGTCCGACGTGTGGGCGTATTTTTGATTGTAATAATCATCGCTTAAGAAAAAGGTGCACGCGATCAAATAATCCATGAAATAATCCGAATCCACGATTTCGGTGTATTCCGCAAACCGATCCGCATCCGCCATATTTCCTCTCGACATATTGAGTGCTTTTTTAATATTTTTATCTCCGACAAATGTCCATTCGTTGCGCGCCATATCCACCTTGTCACGGTCAATGTCGTATTTGGATACAAGGTAATCTTCATTCTGGTTCTCTTTGAACTCGTAAAGCCCGTAGTATTCACCGTTGATATAGACCACTGCAAACTTGGTTTGCATGTTGTCGATGTTCATACCGTTGACAGCCATGTGAAAATAGGCGTCTCTAATGCGCGTATAATACATATCCTGCCCCATGTTGCGCAGAGAAAGAGATTGAAACGTGGAGATGTCATACCCTCCAAAAAACGGATATGTGATCTCGCTTTGTCCGTAGCCGCCGCGCAGATAAAGATTGATGGAGTGCTGGGGCATTGTTCTTGTACCCGCACCCGCAATGCGAAAGCCTGCGGGGAATTTTACGCCAAGCGTCCCGTCCGCTTCGTAATATTCCACATAGCCCGCGCGTTCACGTTTGTCCTGCCGCACCTGGCTGCCAAACACCCAGCGCAAATCGCTTTCCGTCATCGAAAGGCAGACAATGGGCAGCGAGTGTGTCTCTTCGACAAAGAGATATGTGGCCACTGTTTCATCGCTTGCAAGCTTGCCGTCTGCGACGGTAATCGCTCTGACGGTTTGTGTCGCGGAAATCGTAATGGGACCGGTATACGGTGTAGATTCAAAGGAAGGCGTGGAGCCGTCCAAAGTATAATAAACCGTGGCATTTTGCGTAGCGGTTTGTATCTCAAGCGTGACGGGCGCTGTCTGATAGCCGCCGTTTGCTGAAAAGAGCGGTGCCGCGCAATATCCGTTTACGGTATTGCCGGTGTTTTCTTTGCCGGGTGTGGGTGTGCTGAAAAAAGCCACCGTGGTTGTGTCTCCGTCTGTGAAACGCCCGCGTGAAACGCCGGGGCGCAGTACGCCGGTGTCGAACTGATCCAGCACGAGACCCTGAGCGTTGGAAAAATAGAGCGTTTCGCCGGAAAGAGAGATACTAAGCTCATCTGTGGCATCGTCTTTTTCATAGCTGTCGATAACCATGTAGCTGTCTGCAGTCACGTTCTTGCTGCCGATCGGCCATTTTTTTAAGTTGCTGCGCGAGTCAGACAGATAGTAGCCTGTGATATCCATATCGTCTGCGGCGCCGTTGTATAGCTCAATCCAATCGCTTTCGTCGCTCTTGGCCTTGCTTACGCTGGACACTTCATTGATGACAAGATAAGAACTGCCGCCTGTGGCGGCAATTTCTGTGAAGCCCTGTGTGCTGTTGGTCGCGAGAGGCGTGGGCTGCGGGTAAAACAGCCAGGTGCCGTCCGCGGACAGCCCATAGGCGATATTGTCTTTGCTTTGAGCAGGCAGATCCACCGTTTGCACTGCGCAGGAAGCGAGGTTTGTAAGGAAAAGCTGCGTTTCGTCGCTGCCAAGCTTAAAATTCGCGTGCAGTTCGTTTTCACTCTTGTCTTTCCCGGAAAGATACACAATCACATAAGCGTCCGGTGCAAGATCTATGTCCGGCAGGCGCCATCTTAATAGCTTGTTGCTGTCATCCGAAAGTGCGTAATCCGATAGATTGACTGTGCTGACGGATGTATTGTGCAGCTCCACCCACGGCGAGCGCTCGCCGTCTTCATCGATGATGGAAAAACTGTTGTTAAGCAGAATTTCGCTGACAGATACGTCGCCGATACCGTCCGCAATGCTGATAGACTTTACAAAACTTGTACTGTTGGCCTGCCCGGGTGTGGGCTGAGTGAAAAACACAACGTCGTCGTTCTCATCATGTCCCGCCGAAATTCCGGCGATCAGACCGGCATCCCAAGTGATTCTGTCAACCACAACACCAAAAACGTTGAGAACCGCCACGGTAGTTTCCTCGGCGCTGATTTTAAACGGAACCTCGTCTTTTCCTTCCAGACCGGTGAACCGGAGCACCGCGTATTCACCCGCCCCAAGCTCCATGGGGGGCAGCTTTGTTTTCTTCGGGTCGGAGAGGTTTTCCGTTATATAATAATTGGAAAGGTCAATGGCATTATCGCCAGTGTTATAGAACTCAATCCACGCATACGGGTCGGAATCGGATACACTTTGAGGCAGAACCTCGCTGATTTTTAGTACGTCGTTTTGCTGCTTGCTAATTTCCTCCAAAGAGGCAAACCCTTGCGCCTCGTTGGCCTGCCCGGGCGTGGGGGTGGGAAAGAATATGTATGAGCCGTCTTCGCTGATACCATATGAGATGTCCGTTTCCAGTTCGGGAACGGTGAGTTCCTGAATGGTGGAAAATGTAGTTGTCAGGGTGAGCTTTGAACCGCTTTTAGACAGTTTAAAGCCAGTACAGCATTTGTCAGTATCTGTGTCTTCAATGGCCTCGCAGCAGTAAACGAGAAGGTATTCTCCGGGAGCAATGCTTATATCCGGGAACACGTATTGATTACGCGTAGATTCTGATATGGCATAGCCTTCAAGGTTAATCGCTTTGTCGGACGCATTATAAAGCTCAACCCAGTCTGGATTGCCGAATACTGAATCGATAAGCGAATTGGTATTGGAGCTGACCACTTCAGATATGACAAGTCCGCTGGGAGGTTGAGAGGATGCCGCCAAGCTGCAGCCTGCCGCCATGACGAGCACTGCCAGCACGGCAAAAATAATTAATTGTTTCACATGTTTTTTCATGAGTATTCCCGCTTCTGTTATTGACTTATATCCCATTATTGCTTGCATTATAATACATTTGCTTGTATTAAACAATCATCTATTGCCGAATGCGGTTTTCGTTTACATAGTATTTATAATGTTGCAATAGCTTTTTTAAAAATACGTGACATATTATACCATAACGTCTCGAAAAATGCGCCTTGACTTTTAACTTCTATATGTTATAATCACATTTGCGACTAAAAATATGCGAGGGTGGCGGAACCGGCAGACGCGCACGTTTGAGGGGCGTGTGGTTAACACCGTAGGGGTTCAAGTCCCCTTCCTCGCACCAGAAAACCACGCTGTATCTACAAGATATGGCGTTTTTTATTGCTCATCATGCCTATATATAGTGTGCTCAAGAATATTATATACCATAGGTAGATATACAGGTAGATATTTGAAAAATAGTGTGTTATAATGCATCTCGTAGGTAGATATTTTTTGTATGAGGTAGATATTATGGCTAGAAAAAAGGTTGAGCGAAATATAGCTTATGATGATGTCAGAGATAAGTATTATGTATATTTTGATTTTGGTGTTGAGAATGGAAAACAAATAAAGAAGACAAAGACATTTGATAAAAAAGCCGATGCCCGCCGCGCTTTGAAAGAACATGAAGCCAATAAGACAAAAGGAACACTTATAAAGCCGAGGAATACTACCGTGGCAGAATGGCTTAATTATTGGATGGACGATATTATTGTACCAAACAGAGAGATAACAACTGCATACGGTTATAGGAAGATGATAGACAA
This sequence comes from Clostridia bacterium, assembly GCA_003249555.1. Lineage (GTDB taxonomy): Bacteria > Bacillota > Clostridia > Christensenellales > SZUA-584 > SZUA-584. Next base: position 17,927 of record QKIQ01000034.1, read on the forward strand.
TCATATCATTCCTGAACTTGGAAAGATACCGCTGCAAGAT
>QKIQ01000010.1 GCA_003249555.1 Clostridia bacterium
ACGCTGACCGAGCAAAGAAACAAATTGTTTGGCGAAAAAAACACGGATGCGGAGGAAAAAGCCGCGAAAGAACACTTAAAGCAAGCGCAGGATGCCGCGGAGCAAAGCCGAAAGCGTTTTGATGCGGCCGAACGGGCGCTGGAACAAAACGCAAAGGATATCACGCGGACGCAAGGCGAGATTGCCTTGCTCTCACAGCAGATTAACGCCGAATATGAAAAAACCGCTGTGGATGCGGCCAATGTCAAAAATGCATCGGATGACGACGATGTGAAGGCGCTGTATGAACGTTATGCGAACGAGGCCGCGGCGCTGGGTGAGCAGCCGGATGCCGATGCGCTCGGTGCCGCGATAAACGCGCTTGGTTCACTGATATCCGGAGAAACGGCGCGGCTTGGCAGCGTACGGCAGATACTCAAAGCCAACGCTGAAAACAAGCACGCCGTCAAAACGCTGAAAATGCAGGAGAAAACTGTGCGGCAGGCACTCGGGAAATGGGAGAAGCTCAACGCGCTGATCGGTTCGGCCAGCGGCAATAAGTTCAGCCGCATGGCGCAGAGTATCACATTTGACGCGCTGCTTCGTTTTTCCAACCAGATATTGAACCGCATGAGCGACCGCTATATCCTCGTGCGGGATGAAAAGGGACCGGATAAACCGCTTGAGCTTGCGGTAATCGATACATATCAGGCGGGGGAGAAACGCCCCGTCAGCAATCTCTCCGGCGGGGAAAGCTTTATCGTATCGATGGCGCTGGCACTTGGTCTGTCTGAAATGTCGTCCGGTGCGGCAAGGATCGATTCTTTGTTTATCGACGAAGGCTTTGCGTCTTTGGATGAGGATTATTTGGAGGCGGCGCTTCAAACGCTTTCGGCTCTGGTCAACCGCGAGGGTAAGCTGATCGGTGTGATCTCGCATGTGGAGGCGCTGAAATCTCGTATCGACGTACAGATTGACGTACGGCCCCGTTCGGGCGGGTGTTCAAAGCTGGCTGGGCCGGGCGTGAAAGAATTAGCGGCGAATGAATAAGAAGTAAAATAGTGGGTGGGGGATACAAAATGGAAAAAAAGAACCGGGTGCCTTTGCTGGCTGCGCTGGCCGCTGCTTTCATCGGCATGGCATTCTATGGCGGCATAAAAGCCATTGAGCCGGTGTTGGGGCTTGGCATTGCGGCAGCTTTTTTGTGTGTAATACTGATGCCCGCTTTTCATCTGAGAGCCAAACGGCTCCGCAAGATCGTTGAGAAAGAAGAGATACTGATTCGTTTCGAATATGAACCCGAAGAGATTGAAGAGATTACGGCGGCTCAAAAACACATCGTATTTAAAAAAAGCATACGACTCTCGGTGCTTTTCAGTATTTGCTTTGCGATTATTTTCATGCCTTTTGTCCTTTTCTCGATGGAGCATGGTTCAACGCTGCCGCCCATGCTGCCCATTGCGCTCTGCTGTATTCTGCTGCCATGGCTGAGCCTTTTTATTGCGCCGTACGTGGTGAGCAAAAAAATACGCACCAGGCCATGTGTCTCGCTGGTGGGGCGTGACTATGTGCTTGTCACAAACCGCTATCACGGTGTCAACGACCGATGTGAGCTTGAAGCCGACGGCATTCGGTTCGAAAAGGGAAAGAATGGTAAGATGAATTGCCTTTGTGTACGGTATCGCTTCAAAGCCATGCGCCCCACGCGCATCTTGCATCTTTGGGTTGAAATTCCAGTACCGTATAAACGCGATAATGATGCCAAGGCGATTATGCTACGATTACCCATAAATTAAAATAAAAGCAAGATATATGGATATTAAAGTATATATAAATGGTTGTTTTATGACGAAATGCAAAATTAATAGTTTTCGTTCGTTTAACTGGTATGGACGGCGGTTATTGTTATGTATATACAAAATTCATTCGAACTGCATGAACGAACAGGAGATACATGTAGAATGACAGCGTAATGTCAGGATGTCTCGTGCATGCAAACTTTTGAAGGAGCGCGGTTGTGATGGACAGCAGATTTGATCAAGCCCCAAAAAAAGAAAGACCGAACCGAACAAGATGCATTTTGCTGCATATGGTCAGCTTGGTTTTGTTGGGGTTGGGGATTGTTCATATGTTGGTTTCAAACGATGAGTACCGTCATCAAAAGATTTCCCAAACCACAAACATAGCGCGAATGGGATCTGTTTTTATGTCTGCCGATTTGGCTAATGATATTTCTGACGGACAGCTAAATTCTGCAAACTATCAAAGTATAAAAGATGAATTGGTTGGTTTTAAGAATAACAACGAAGATATTTCCTCAATATTCATATATACACAAATTGAGGATGAACTCAGCGTTCTTGTCGATTCGGAATCATCAGGGGAGGATCTGATGGCGGATGATACGCAGGCGTACCGGCAAGCCTTGACTAAGAGCACGCCGATGATGACGGAGGGCGGTTCTATAAAGACGGTGGTCGCTCCGTTGACTGATGCGCAAACGGGAAATACCATTGCAGGTCTTGCAATCAATTATTCCGTTTCTTCATGGAACACGCATTTATATAAAAACGCGGTACAAGCAGGTCAGGAAGTCCTATTGGCTTTTATATTATTAACTT
>QKIQ01000069.1 GCA_003249555.1 Clostridia bacterium
GGCTTGTCCTCAATATCGAGCAAACTGGCGTCTGCAAGCGCCATAGGGTTGATATGGTGCTGCGAATTTGCGGACAGGATAATATGTTCACCATTAAACAGCTTACAAATTTCCGCAAATTCTCGATCAGGGTCTACGATGATAATGTCAGTATCATTATCTGTACGAAGGTAATTCTGTATCAATTCTGCCTTACAAAACATAGATTTACCTTTACCAACTGCCCCTGTAATAATGGCATTGGAATTGTCCAGTAAATCCCTGTTACCGATAATCATTGAACCTGTAATCGCGTGATTTCCATAATACAAGCCGCCCGGCTGCAAAAGCTCTCTTGCCACAAACGGATTAAACGCGGCGACGCTCTCGCTTGTCATGGTGCGCCAGTTCTCCACGAATTTTAAGCCATAGGGCATACAGGTATTAAACGTGTCTTCCTGTAAATAATGATTGGTGATTATGCGGAATTGCTTCTGCCGCCCCGTTTCAATGATCGTTTCAGCGGCATCCATCATGTCTTCTTTCGTTTCTCCAAACACCGTGATCGCCATGTTCATGAAAAAAATACCCTGATCCCGATTGCCAATGTCATTTTGCAGATCAATGATACTATCCCTCTTTGCCTCGGTTTTCATCGGGATCGACGCGTTATAGTTCTTGTTCGACACCTGTTTTCGCGTGAACCGGGCAATTTCAGCCTCAATGTTTGTATAAACCCGATTGCATTGGTCAAGCGCGTCCTGTTTTTCGATGGGAACAAGGGTAATCGTCAGCAGCATGTTCTTTTCAATTTCGGTGAATTTACGCAAAATAATATCATCAACATACTGCGGAAATTCATACAACATCAGGCTCTGTGCATACTTTTCACCGATCTCAATATGGTCATCCAGCACCTTGAAACGGAAAGGCGATATCGCTTCTTTGACCGTCTGCCCACGCCTGCGTATCTCCTTTGGAGAAAACGCAAACTCATCTTCGTGGTTTTGCCTATAGATATCGTGCAGGATCTTCGCACGTTCAACTTCTCCAAGCTGTGCAATCCCGCTTTTTAATTTTGCGAACCCTGTACGAAGCCCGCTTTTAATTCGGGCAAAATACCGCTGTGCGCTCTCCTTGTCTTTTTTAACAGTAGATATGGTGAGGTACTTTTCTTTATATACCTTTCGCCGTCCTCCGTGCATGAGCTTTCGCTCCATCATCCCATTGAGTTCTTCCCTATACTTGTCGTATTGATCTTTTTTAAGCGGCATCTGTGTGGACGCCTCTAAGATATCCCGGCTGGGGGTGCGGTTGATAATGGTGATCTGCATGACCGTGCTGCTGTCAAACAGATTAAGTATTTCGCACCATCTTTGTAACAGCGTCTGCTGTTCAGGACTGTCCGCACACTCATAATTGGTATCGGTGATCTGATAGCACATACTCCATGTATTGACTTCACTGCCGCGCTTTCCTGCGGTGCAGCGTATCATGCCGTTTTCGTACAGCTCCGTGAAAGGCAAGCTTTCCCGCACCGTGCTTCGATTGACACAATAGCTATCTCTTTTCGGATACATCAGTTTCGCCATCTTCGTTCCCCCCTTCTGCGCTTTCTTTTTTCAATAAATCGTAATGCGTGTTCGGATAGCTTACCGGGCGTTTTTGCGGCACGATAAATTTGCTTCTAATTATCGCCGCTATGTATTTCTCCAGCGGCATCCCGTTCTTTTTATAAAACCCGACCGCAAAGAAAGGGATTCCGGCAACGATGGCCAGCCAGCTCCCGCCTTGTAACCCAAGGCCGCTGTTTTGAAAAAACAGATAGCCGCCGGCAATGACACCAACGCCCAATACCGCACAGATTGTTTCCCTTGTTGACAGCCCCAAAATGAGCGTGTCCTTTTCCATGATAATTTCCTTGTTTATCTCTAACGTTTGCATTATGCCCCTCCAAACATTTCTTTTGTGAACCGATTCACACCAAAGGTCAGCGTACACAGCAGCACCATCGCAAATATATTTGTCATAATGTAATTGGCAAGCTGTGTGGTCACTTCCGTATCGTTTATAATAGGCAGGCTGAATCCGCCTCCGGCAATCATCCCTTTGCATATCACCACCGCCAGCATAATCACCGCGGCTTCCAAACAAACAGATATAAAGCTCATCAAAAAGCGTTTGCCGCTTGAGGCTGTGGCTTCACCCCCAAAAGCCGACAGCCCAATCGGTGCCAGCGCGATATGGATATACACCCGAAAGAAGCGGCCATACACACAGATCAAAAACAACACGCCGCATACGCAGGTCACAAGCACACCAATCAGCGAGAGTATCCACAACGGAAGCTGCGCCCCGATATCAAACGCGCTTAATCCGTTTGCCATGTCCGCTATGTTTTTCGGCACACTGTCTAACACAATGCCGGACGAGGATGAATCAACCACGCCGATAATATCCAAGGTGATAGATATAATGCCCGACATAATCGTCATACAATAGTCGATGGCAATCTTACCACCCAAAAAGCGCAGGATATACCCGAACACGCCTTGCAGCGTAAAATCTTTGATGTTTGTCGTTTGTTTAAACAGGGATATCAAAAAAAACAATACGAGCAGGCCATATCCAATCCCTTGCATACTCGTATTGACTCCCGTGATCACGTTCCACACACCGGGAGACGCGTTCTCCGGCGATTGAGTTAAAATCCCTGCCCCTGTCGTCATCATCTGATTCCAAAAATCAACCGCCCAGTTCAGCAGGTCTAAAAACCAACTTCCATATTGTATTGGCACGGCCTCACCCCCTTAAAAAATTGTTGTGACAATCGACATCACGCTGACCAGCATTGCCCCTGCCACAAACAACAGCAGCCCTTTGATTTTGTATTCGTTCCGGCTGTTCATAAAGCCCATACCGATAAGGACGATGCCCCATATCACGACAGGCACACCCAGCGCCGCGATCGCGCTTCCCAAACCGCCGTTCAAACTGCCGATTGCTGCATCCATCTGTTAAAAACCCAGCGCCGTCAATACCGCGCCGACACCCGCGATCAGCGCCCCGCCAGCGAGGAACATCACGCCGTGCGCTTTTTGTGTGCCATCCTGTGACTTAAAGCCCATGGCCACCTGCACAACGCCCCAAATAACAAGTATCACGCCTACCCCGGACAAAATACTGAGCATAAGGTTTTTAAGGTTGTCGATTGCCGTAACTGCATCCGGCGCGGCCAGTGCCGTTGTCGGCAGCAAACCCATCACAACTGCCGCCATTGTCCAATAAATCTTTTTCAAATTCCGTTTCATCGTTTTTATCTCCTTATTTTTTAATATGTTTTTTTGAACAAACTAAAAAAGGCGCATGTCGTATGCGTCCTTCCATGCTTTAACGATTTGATTGTTGGTCGGCATATCGCCAACCAATAACGCCTCGGATGTTCTTTGTGCCGCCCATGCTTTGACCTCATTAGCCAGCCGCGGACGGCCGAGTGCGATACCCGCCATTGTATTCAGAAGTGCTTCCCTTCCGTATCGTCGGCAGATGTCTATTGCCGTGCTTCCGCCAGCCAGCTTTTTGGCGATCTCGCGCATAACCAAAACACTTTGGCACGTAAAAACCGTCCTGCCCTCTTTTGCGATATGCTTTTCCAAAGCTGTGAAGGCTTTTTGAGCGACTTCTTTCAATTTGAAGTATCTGGCCTGTTCCCAATGGTATATGTCTTCGCTTTGTCTTTTCGGCTCAAGCGCAATGATATAGTCATTTTCATCATCCTGCTGTACCATGAGAAAACCGCATTGACCGCGTTGCAATATTTCATACACCACACCATCCGTTGACCGTATTCTACAATTGCATTTCTCCTCCATCATTTTTCATCTCTCCTGTTGCCACTTTTGTTATTTCTATAAGGTTTGCTTCAATCGTGCGATATCTTTTGACGCACGTCTCCAGTTCATGACGGTCTTTTGAATAGAAAAGATATGTCCAATGCTCTCCGTTTTCGTCTATCCATAGCTTTCCGCACCGCCCTAATTCATTGTCGCGGAGCTTGCGAAACAGCTTCCACTTGCCTTCATGCAATATGATTGTAAACACGCTATCTCCAAAATCAGTCATGTCACTCGATAACCCCCCATTCATCCCCCAGCGGCATAAGGGTTGTCCAGTCCTGTAACACCGCGATGATCTTCTGCCCGTAATACACCTTCTTTTCTTTTTCCACAGGTTTCACAGGCTCACGTTTAGAAACATGAGAATAGGCCACCGCGCCCCCGTCAGCCGTTTCACAAAAATTCGGATGTTTCCGCACGTCATATTTTTTATCTTTCAACGGACGCTCATCCCGCACGAAAAGAAGGCATTCTTCATTGTCCATGTTCCTGATCTCGTCCGAGGTCATCAGCTCCCTGCCTGTGATCTGAATATTCTCGTTGGTGTTTCCTCGCATACCCCGGCTGTATCCTCTCGTCTTATAGTCAATCGTCGCTTTACCCAGCGCTTTAGAAAAATATTCGTGGCAGCTCTGTTCGGTTGAACCAAGGAAAATTTGCGTATCCATATTCGCCATCACGCCTTCCCATCGTTCCCGCTCAAAAAGCGTTTTTAGCTGACTGATACCCTGAAACACAAGCACAACCGAATACCCGTATTTCCGGCAGACCGCGGGTACTTTGTCAAAGTCTTTGGGCAGCGCCACGTTGGCCGCTTCGTCCATGATGACACGCAAATGCTGTTTGCATTTTCCGTGTTTCGGGTAGTAGTTGTTAATCCCCTCAAAAAGCTGCATGTACAGCATGGACACCAAAAAGTTGTATGTGGTGTTCATCGTCGGGATCACAAGATACAATATGCTTTTCTGGGTATCGGCGTACAGGTCCTGAATATTCAAGCTGTCAAAAGCGGTCATCTTTTCAAACTCTGCCGTTTTCGTGCGGAACAGTTTGGCGTTCAGCACTTGCAGAATACTCTGCTTTGTCTTCGCCGCGCCTTTGCGGAATGAACTATAGAACCATGCCGCAAGGCTGTCCTGATTCTCCTGATACAGCTCGTCAAACAGGCTATCGAGTGCGCTCTGTGCGCCGTCCTCCGGCTCCGCAAAGCTCACCATGGCAGATATGCTGTGAAAATTGATCGTGTCGCCTTTCTCCCAAAGGTAAAACACCACGGCCAGCAGCAACGATTTGGCTGCATCGTCCCAAAACTGATCCCCTTTATTCGCCATCGGTTCTTCCGTTGACTTCCAAAAATTATCCACCATCACTTGAAATTGATTTTGGTCATTGCAGTATCCCCACGGGTTAAACGCGTCTGACTGTTCCATGTCGATGAGGTTCAGCACCTTCAGCTTGTAATTTTTCTTGCGAAAAAACGCGCCCGTGTTCCTTAAGAGATCGCCTGCCGGATCAACGACAACATATGAACAGTTTGCTTGCAGAAGGTTCGGCGTGATAAACCGCCACGTCTTGCCGGAGCCAGCGCCGCCGATGACAATCGTGTTCATCTGCCGCCCGTGTCCCTTTGGCGGCACTGCCATATTCAGCCCCATTTCTATATGCTTCGTGAGAATCACATTGTTCTCTTGTTTTAAGTCCTTGTTGATTTTATCGATGTTTCCCCATACGGCGCTGCCCATTTCCTTTCCGAACATGTATTTTCCCCGGCTGACGATATATGCCGCGAAAATGAGCAGCCAGCAAATGCCCGCAATGGTAAGGAACGCTTTTAAAATCTCTGTGATGCGAAAATCAAGCGGGTGCATCAAACTGTCCAATGCGCTGTATACAAAATCATGCAGCGGTATCCCTTTATACCACACCGTCGCACACGCAAACGCCGCATACACAAGCGCCGAGGCCAGCAACACAAAGAGTATGATTTCGTTCTTTTTCACTTTACTCATTTTTCAAAACCAATATCCTTTCCTTTGACCTTCGGCATTTTTTCTTTTATCTGTACGGTCTTTTGTGCTTTCAAGTCCCGTACCGCTTTGGCTTCATTAAGCTTGTCCATTTTCTCCGATTTAGCGATTTCATCAAATACGGCCTGGTCTGTCTGTAAACACAGATTCAAATTCGCCGGAGGCTGTTCACCGGGTTTGGCTGTTTTCATCCATTCCTCAAAATCAACACCCTCATTTTGCTTTAACACTTCTTGCTTTCGGGCAGCAAAGTCAAAGCTGTCTTTGTTCTCATTGATATATGCGTCATGGGCATTGCCTTCAACCTCTGTTTTCAGCGCTTGCGCTTCCTTTGCGTCCAGCTCGTCCATTTTAAAATCTGCCACTTCGTCCTTATTGACGTTTTCAATTTTCGGTGTGTTCGCTTTTCGCTCCCGTTCGGCCTGTCGGTGCTGCAAAACCTCATCAGACACCAAGTCCTTGTGCGGCAGATCTCTGCCAATGAGCTGCCCCATGCGTTCTGTGCTTCTGGCTGGATACGCAAGCAGTATGTCGCCGTTTTTCACGCATGGCGCAAACAATATGCCCTCCTGCACCGCTTGCTTTTTGAAAGCGTCGTACTCCGCTTCTGTGACAACGCTCACCCGCGTCGGCTCCGCGTGTTTAAGCCGCGGCCAGTGTTTGTTATGCACCATACGCATTTCATCCGAATTGTCCTTGTTGCGCTCCACCATGCTATCAAACTCGGAAAGCCGCATTTCACTCGGCTGCAAGATATCATCCGTGTTTTGTTCAATGATGGGTGCCGCGGTTTGTTCACCCACTGGATTTTCACGCACATCCTCGGTTTGTTTTGTTGCCGCGACCTCCCAAAATTCAAAAGCGGCTTTCACTCGCTGGAGATCATCACTTTTCATCGTCACGAGGAAGGTGTCATTATCTGCCCGGTATGCCGCGTGATATGGCACCAATTGTTCTTTTGCAAGCGAAGCGAATTTTATATAATTGTCCGTATCAAATGTCACCGCATTTAACGGTACGCCGCTCTTTAGCAGCTTTGCCATCTTCACCTGACCTTGCTGTGACGATTTTTGCCAAAGGCTCACAATAAACGCGGCCATTTTCACAAGCACATCAAAGGATTTTCCCGCCAGCTTCACCGTTGTTTCCGCACCTTTACCGATCATCGTTACCATCATTGTTGCCGCTTGTTGTTCCATATCACTTTTCCTCCATCATTTTTTTAAATTCATCTTCCAGTTTTTCAATGCGTTCGAGCATTGGCGCAAGCTCTCGCCGCACCATGAACAGCATCGACACTTTTTGTTCTTCATCAGAAGGCTTTTCGTCTTTTGCCTCCTGTGGTTTTTTCCCGTGACGCTTTTCCACTTCTTTTGCAATCTGTTTTTTTCGCAGCAGCCGCACCGCTGACGCTTCATGACTCTGTTCCTTATCTTCTCGCCGCATGACCACATGGTACATGCCCTTTTTGTCCATACGGGCAAAAAGATTCGCGCCTTTCAGTCTGCCGCACAATTCCCGAAACTCCTTTTCACTGACGGAACGGTAATCAAGCGGTTTGCCTGATTCAACCAAGCTTATTAGGCATTGCTTTTCGGCATCCGTGGCACTTTTCCAAAGCCCGGCGATGGCGTGTGCCAACGCTCTTGCTTCTTCCTTCGTGTCGCCCCTGATCTTCAGCGTGGTGTCAGCGCTCCCTGTCTTTAGTTGTAACGTGATCTCGTTCATATGCTTTGCCTCCAAGCTCTTGTTCCCACTTATGTGTTGTGATGTTCTCGTTCAAAATCTCCGTCATTGTCTTTTCCTGCTGCTGCATGTCGGCGCTTTGTTCCCGTAAAAAAAGAAGCTTCTGTGTGAAGCCTTCTTTGATCTCATTGATTCTCTGTAAACCGTCGCCGCCGTCATACCCCTTTTTTTGCAGCCATTCCAAGTGCGTTTTGTCTTGCGATAACCGCCATTCCTTCGCATGATGAAACACCGCTTCATATTTTTTACGTTCCAGAAAAAGCGCCCGCTTTTGCTCCTGTATGTTTTGCCGCTCGTTTTGCACATACGCTTTTCTCTCTGCCAATTCCTTGCGGTTATGGATACCATGACGGAAAAGATAATTCATCTGATCGGCAATTCGCGCCGCCTCCTGTCGCTCCGCAAAGGTGATCCGTCTGTACGGCTGCCGTCCGATTTTCCCCAGCAGATACATGTATCTCAAATACTGCCGCTGAAAACGTGTCAGCGGTGTCTGCCTCTTGCTCATATTCCCCGACTTTAACCGATACCGTTTTGCTATGGAAAATACTTTTCTGGCCAATGGCTCGGTATTCAAAATTTTCTCTTTGATACGCTGCTCGGTATACTCGTTGCCAAGCGAATAAATACGCGCATATGTGTCCATCCCCGGTACTTTGACTTTCAGGTGCTTGCCGTTCAGGTTGACATCGTACCCCATGTTTTCAAGATTCGATATGAAATTGGCATAGCTATATGACAAGCCGATGGCATGGTCAACGTCCTGCCGTATCATATCCCGCCACGTCTTATGCCCTTTCTTTTGTTCCAGCCATTCCTTATATGTGCTGTGCTGTATCTTCTCTCCCTCCGGCTTTGACATATCGACGTATGATAAGCCCCTTGATACACACAGGCGGTTCAGCGCCGGATACAGCTTTTGCTCCAGATCGTTTTTCTCGTATCGAAACTTCATGCCGTCCACATGCGACACCGCGTTGAACAAAAGGTGTGCGTGTAAAAAATGCTTGTCATCATGCACGGCGATCAGGCAATCAAACTTGTCTTGCAAAATCTCGTCCGCCCATTCCTTGGCGACCGCCATCACTTCCTCCGTGTTGCTCTCCCCAGGAGCAAAACAGATCTCCCAATGATATGCCAGCCGGCCGCCCTGTTTGCCAAACCGCTCTTTTGTGTCCATAAATGTGTCGTAAGCAGCTTCGGCGTTTGGGCAGCATCCTATTCCATACACCAATGTCCCGCCCGTTGTCTTTTCAGGATTACAAATATATTGCAATGCACGTTTTAGGTGTTTTGTATCCTTAACCACTCCCCGTCCTTTATCTTCTTTCGCTGCGATGTGTAAAGTAGCAATATTCTTTCACCTCTTTTATATCCCCAAGTATTTCGTTTAGATGTTCATCAATGAAAGCAAGGTCGCGCATATCCGAACCACTTTCATTCCACCTCTTGGCGATTTGATTCAAGTTGTTACCGATCCGGCTGATCTCCACTGTGAGCTGCCGCAGCGCCACCGCCACCTCACCGTCAATGACAGGCTTATCGGCTATATAATTGCGCAGCATCGTCGCCCTGCTCACGCCTGCCTTTGCCGCTTTTTCTTTAAGCTGTGCGTACTCTATTTGGGAGAGACGCACTTGATAATAGCGTTTCACTTTTCTTCCTTTCTCGCCCGTTAGGGCTTACGGGGTTTTAGGGGTTTCCCCTAACAAGTGCATTTGTCATTACAAATGCGTTACTTGCGACCGAAACCCCTAACCCCATATACCTCCCCCTTATCCCTATTACGACCCCTCATCCCCTATAAAGAATCCGGCAAAGCCGGATGAAAAGCACGACAATTAAAAAGAAAAAAACGGCTATTCTTTTTTAGGGAACCACTGTATATCTGCGTTTCGCATTTCTACATTGGTATACTCTTTGCCGTCGCTGGTGCTGCGGTTGATCTCCAAGTCGCCAACAGCGACGATATTCATACCCTTACGTATCTTATCGCCGCAAATTTCCGCAAACTTGCCGGATACGTAAATGCTGATATAGTCCGCTTCCGGCTCTTCCGCACCTTTCTTTACATAGTTTCGATTGCTTGCTACCGTGAATGCGCCCCAGCTTCGATCTTCACCATCCTTCCGAAGCTGAAAATCCTGTGTCGCTCTGCCGATAATTGTTGTTTTTATCATGGTTTTT
>QKIQ01000078.1 GCA_003249555.1 Clostridia bacterium
ACGGCACCTTGGATTTCAGTGTGGCCAGATGAGCCACTGCGGCCATGTCCATCACTTCCTGCACGCTGTTGGCTGCCAGCATGGCAAACCCTGTCTGACGTGTCGCCATAACGTCGCTGTGGTCGCCGAAGATGGAGAGCGCATGAGCGGCAAGGCTTCTTGCGGATACATGGAACACGCACGGAAGCAACTCACCTGCGATCTTGTACATATTCGGGATCATAAGCAGCAGACCCTGAGATGCCGTGAAGGTGGAAGTGAAAGCGCCTGTCGCCAAGCTGCCGTGAACGGCACCGGCCGCGCCGGCTTCGGACTGCATCTCAGCAACCCGCATCTTCTGACCGAAGATGTTCCGTCTATCGTGAGCCGCCCATTCGTCGCAGATTTCTGCCATGGGCGATGAGGGTGTGATGGGGTAGATCGCGCCGACGTCCGAAAACGCGTATGCCACATGGGCAGCGGCCGTATTGCCATCAATCGTTTGTTTAGTAGCCATATTTATCCTCCTTAAATGATTAAATCATGTGTCAAACATAAAAATCTACCAGGATCGGCATGATGCCAAAATAGCAGTCTGTTCACAATCGATTGATATTATATATTTTTTCGAAAGAATGGTCAACAAAATTGGGCCTATTTGCGTCACAATTCACAAACTTTTTGTATACTTGCTTTATCTCAGTCGTGTTGCGGCCATCGCGGCTGCGCTGTTTTCATGAATACGCTTTTGGAATACGCTTTTGCGATTAAACATGCTGCAAAGTCAAGGCTGGATATCCGAACCAAAAGCTTTGCCGTTTTTTACATAACACTTGAGGCGTTGGCGGTGAGACCAGTACCTAAGCGGTACAATTCACAATTATTTTTTATTTCTAGAACAGGAGCTTTTCCACATTGCATAAAAATATGATATAATCACCTTTGGTGTGGTGGAATATACCGCAGGAGATTGTTCATGAAAGTCAACATACGTAACCGTTTTCTTATATTTGGAGCGCTGGCACTGGCGCTTTTTATCGTGCTTTTTGTACAGCTTGTTCAGCTGATGCTTGTCAACGGAGAGGAATATGCGGCGATGTCGGGTGTGCTGAAGCAGCGAGTGATTTCCATTCCGGGCGCACGCGGCAGCATACTCGACCGAAACGGCCTGCCGCTTGCATACGATGAAAAGTCCTATAATGTGCAGTTTTACCGCGATCCGACCAAAAACACGGAGACGGATCGCGCATATTACACATCCATCATTATCGATGCCATAAATATTATTGAAAATAACAACGGTAAAATAATTGATACTTTTGTCATTCAGCACAACAGCCAAACGGATGAGTTTTCTTTCGAATGGGGCATAGAAAACGAGGACGCGAAGAAAAAACGTGAAGAGAACTGGCGGGTCAACATGTATGTCAGCACAAAGCGAGACGCCGCGGAAAATTATATAGTGACCCCTGATGAGATTTATAAGGATCTGCGGAAAAAGTATCAGATTCCGCCGGAGATGGGATACGAAGAAGCCCGTAAGGTGCTTTCTGTCTGGCAGGAGTCTCAGCTTAATTCGTGGGTGGCCTACGAGCCGGTCACAATTGCTTACAATGTGAATATGCAAACGGTGGCGGAAATTGAAACGCACAAGGCGGAGCTCTCTGGCATGAGTATAGAGGACTCAACGGTGCGGGTGTATCCCAAAGTGGACGTGGCGGCGCATGTAATCGGCTATCTTGGCAGAATGCCGTCTGACACTGAAGCGGATATTCAAAAGATAAATAATTATGTGGACATGGGCTACGATGTAGACGATCTTGTGGGTGTGGAAGGCGTCGAAAAATCCATGGAGGCATTTCTCACCGGCAACAGCGCGTTGCGGCAGGGCAAGGAAACAGTGGAGATCGATAGCAAAGCCATGATTCAAAACGTGCTGTCGTCCACACAGCCGACGCAAGGATACAACGTGATGCTCACAATCGACATCCCGATGCAAAAGGTTGTCGAGGAATCTCTGGCAAAAAATATTCCTGACATACATGATGAACAGGTGAAAGAATTCATCAACAACCCTGACAAAGATAATGATGGGGAAGGAGACTATACAGGGCTTGATATGGATAAGCTTAAGCTCGCGGAATCTGGCGCCGCCATTGTCATGGATGCGGATTCTGGCGATGTGCTTGCCATGGCAAGTTACCCCAGCTTTGATCTAAATGAGTTTGTAGGTGGTATAACAGTAGAAGATTACGAGGCATTAAAAGATCAGCCTGGAGACCCGCTGTTCAACAAAGCCATTTTGAGCCGTGCCACACCGGGGTCGATATTCAAGATGGTCACGGGATTTGCAGCGCTGATGGAAGGTGAAAAGGATCGCGAAAAAGGCACCACATTAACCGAAAGAATCAGCTGTGAAGGGCAGTATGTCGTGAATGCGGATGCGGTTAAAACCGGTGCAAAGCCGCAGGGGCCAAGATGCTGGGTGGGTCGAGGAATATCAAAGCATGCCGATCAGGATATTGTGCTTGGGCTGGCTCATAGCTGCAACTACTATTTCTACAC
>QKIQ01000128.1 GCA_003249555.1 Clostridia bacterium
CTATTTACAGGTGCCTATGAGTATAATCTACTCGAAATAGTATTTCTCCATAATCAAATCTTGTGTTTGAACAAAGCAGAAGCAGGTTCTGATTATGGAGTATAATCAGCCAATGTATACAGAATTGATACCTGGTTCGTATAGTGGCAACGACTGAGCGGAGGTAAATCTATGTCCGGATTATCTTGGATAGATATTTTCTTAAGGCTTATTCCTGAAGGGTTATTAATCATCTTGGCTGGATATGCTGTATCGAAAAAGGCGATTGATGCGAAATTATATTTGTTTTCCAGCGTTATTTTGGCTTTGGTCACATATGTGCTGAAAATACTGCCAATTAGCGCGGCGTTGCCTATGATATTATCTGCGATAGCGGCTGTTTTATTACTTGTGTTTATCAATAGAATCAAAGTGCTGCATTCTGTAATTTCAACGATTATATGTATGCTGTTAAGCTTATTACTGGAAGGCTTGAATTTGTTTTTGCTTGAAGTGTTTAAGGTCGATACTTATGAAGTTTTTAAAGATGCCACGCCTTTCACAAGGTATCTTTATGGGCTGCCTTCATTGCTGCTTTTTGCGGCAATGGTTTTGGCATATTATTTTATTAACAAGAAAATAAGAGCAAAGAAAAATGAACGTCTCGAATAAACTTGCACAGAAGATATCCTCAGAATTAAACTTTGATGAAGAGAAAAGCAAGGTTGTTTATTACGGAATTTTTGCCTTTCTTCAGGTGTTGGCTTCATTGGCGCTTGTGACACTGTTCGGCCTGTTGTTCGGTGTGGTGACACAGGCTTTGGTTGCATCATTTGCATCCTCTATATTGAGGCAATACTCAGGCGGTGTGCATGCAACCAGACCGAGTATTTGTTTGATTGTTGGCACCTTGGCTACCATAGCCATTGCTGTTACCGCTCATTATTCGATAGACGCTATAGCCCATGAGTACTTAGCGGCAATACCTGTTATACTCATTCTAGTTTCATATTATTTGGTTATCAAATTGGCACCCGTAGACAGCCCGGCAAAGCCCATAAGAACCCAAACCAAAAGAAACAAAATGAAAAAACTTTCACTGATTGTGTTATCGGTGTATGCTGCAATTATTGCTGCGCTGTTAATCTTTTATTTTACAGAAGAGAAGATCGTCTGCCTGGAATATGCGATGTGTATTGGCATAGCTGTTGGCTGGCAGAGTTTTAATTTAACTATAATTGGGCATAGAGTATTGAAAAAGGTTGATTCGGTTATCAGCAAAATACTAATGTTAAAAAGGAGAGATTGAAATGAAAAAAACAAGTCTATTCGTTATAGCTGCAACTCTGTTTACTTTTATCGCTTCGTTGGTGGCATCATCCGCATGCTTATGGGGATGGTATCAGCCGGAAGAGCCGACTTCCTTACAAAAATAATTTAGGAATAAATAAAAAGTAGTTATCTATGCCCATTATAGTTTTATTAGGAGAAACTAATGACCTTTGACAGTAAGAATAACAGAATAAACAATATACTATCACTTGTAAAACTAGGCGGAATTGTAATTATATGCATTGTCATGATTAAAAATACAGTTCCGGATAGCGGGATGGTGTTTGTTAGCTATTACACTACTATTAATTTCGTGCTGAAGTTGTTTATATCTTTATCGCTAACAACTTTGTATTATCTTTGGTCTTCGGTATTTTTCAAAAAAATTAAAATAAAAAACAGCATGTTTATACCAATAATGGAATCGGTTTTGTTTTTGATTATATTTATGGTTTTTATATGGCTAACGGGCAAAGATCAAAGCCCATACAAAATCATTTTTTTATTTATAATTATTCCTGTTTCCATTCAATTCGAGTTTAAATATGGTTTATTAACGGCATTAGTTTCATCGTCTTTCATGTTGTTTACTGATATTTTTCTAGCGCCCAATCAGTTGGTAAATACGAACTTGGAAAATGATATTATCATCTCCGCAATTTTCATTATGGTAGCTTGGCTTTTGTCATATTATGTGATGATTGAAAAGAGGCATTCTCAAATGCTTGAATATAAAGCCAATACGGATGTGTTGACAGGGCTCAATAATCATCGTTATTTCTATGAACAGCTAAAGAAAATATACGCGGATAAAAAAACAAGCATTATCGCGCTCATTTTCTTTGACATCGATTATTTCAAGGAATATAACGATATGTTCGGTCATTTAAAAGGCGATATCGTTTTAAAATTAATCGGTAATAAGCTCAAAGAGATTTTAAAAGACGAAGAAGCCACCATCGCACGCTACGGCGGAGATGAGTTTGCGATTATTCTATCTGATAAAACAAAAGATGAAGCTTATGAAATCTGTGAAACGATCCGCAGCGATATGGAAAAGATGTACTTTGAAGGTCAGGAATACTTGTCTTCGAAAAATATCACCGTATCAATCGGTATTGCTTTTAATGATGATGTCAACAGTTACATCAACCTTATCAAGCGTGCTGATGACGCTTTGTATAAAGCCAAGTTTACCAGAAAAAACAAGGTTGAGGTGTTCAGTTCAGTTTATAATATGATCGTTACCAATATGAAAGAAGAGAGCTTTGATTTAATCGCGTCAATTAAAACGCTTATTAGTGTAATCAACACCAAGGATAAGTATACTTACGGACACGTAGAAAGAGTTGTGCGATACGTGAAGATGCTGTCTGACAAGCTCGATTTATCTAAAAAGGATAAAGAAACGCTTATCTATGGAGCATACATACATGATATCGGAAAGATAAACATACCTGAATATATTCTCAACAAGAAAACAAAGCTGACTTTGGAAGAATGGAGTCTTGTTAAACAGCATCCCAATATTGGGGTGGAAATCATTAGCCAAATTGACACACTTGCCACTGTTGCGCCTCTTGTTATGCATCACCACGAAAGATTTGACGGGTGTGGCTATCCGGGTGGCTTGCAAGGAAAGTCGATTCCGTATCTTGCGAGAATACTCACCGTTGCCGATAGTTTTGACGCAATGACGTTCAACCGGATATATAAAAACGCAATGACATATGATGAGGCTATTGATGAACTAAAAAGATGCAGCGGTACACAATTTGATCCGCAAATCACCGGCACCTTTATTGAAATAGTCAAGATGCTGAAGCAATAATCCGAAGGAGTTTTATGAGTAAAGGCATTAAAGCAACGCATATGTCATTACTGTTCATTGCGCTGCAATACATCGCAGCCATTCTTGTGATGGTCTTCGTTACGGTTGAATTGAGTGTGGCACTGGATTTTCTTAAGAACCTTTTATTTTATCTGCTTATTTTTATTATGCCTATTTTACTTTTTTTGAAAAAGGTATTTAAAGTGAGTCCCGTTTATTATCTGAATTTAAATTGCAGTTTTAAATGCATAGCTATAGGATTTGTTATTGCCGCACCAATGGCGCTCATATTTTTCATCACAAACAGGTTTCAGATAAATACTGTTGATAAATGGTGGCTATTGGTGCTGACGGGGACGGTGCTGGCGGGTCTGTTCGAGGAAATCGTATTCCGCGGTTTTTATCTGAAATTTTTCAAAGAGAAATATGGATTTTTATGGGCAAATATAACAGCCTCGGTCCTTTTCAGTTTGCTGCATATCAATGAGCTTTTGGAACAAAATATAATTCAGCTTGTTTTATTGTTTATACTGGGTATTTTTCTGGGGTATTTATGCGAAAAAACCAAATCCGTATGGGTTCCCGTCATCATACATATCACATTCAATATATTGATCTTTCTGTTCAGATAAACTTGTGAGATCATCCTGCTATTATGATTAAAGATGTTTGCAGTCATTGAACTTTATGAACGAAACGTAAATATGGCGCCTTCGTCGATTGTTAAAAATGGCGGCGCATGGTAATATTAGAGCTTAGGAGACGGATATGTTCGGATATGTACAGCCTTTAAAGCCTGAGCTTAAGGTCAAGGAATACGAGGCGTTTAAGGGTTATTACTGCGGCCTTTGCAAGGCGATAGGAGAAAACTATACACACGGCGCGCGATTTATGCTAAACTACGATTGCGCTGTGCTCCTTTTGCTGTTGTCGTCCATGAACGATGCCGTTCCTAAGGTCACAAGGGAAGCATGTATCGCGAATCCGTTCAAAAAGAAGATCATCGTGCGTTCGGCACAGGCCGAATATGCGGCAGCGATAAACGTTTTGCTGGGTTACGCAAAGATTGATGACACGGCGCTAGACGAAAAAAAGCTTTATGCGCGCATACTCTCGCTGCTGTATAGGCGTGTGAGCCGCAAAGCTTCGAAAAGCCACGAGGAATTAGCAGCGCAGTTTGCAGGCAGGCTTGCCGGTTTACATGTGCTGGAAAAGCAAAGCTGCAAGGACATCGACGCGGTTTCTAATGAGTTTGCCGAGCTGCTGGCCGCTGTGTTTGCGGGTGCGCCGTTTGATTTTGTGGATGAAACTGCGAAACGGGCGCTCTGGCATTTTGGGTATAACCTCGGGCGCTGGATATATATTGCTGACGCAGTCAGTGATATCGAAAAAGACCATAAAAAGAAGAACTACAACGTTTATTTACAGCGCGATTTTAAAGACGTGGCGGCGTTGCGAGAAACCATAAAAGAAGAGGCTGCGTTTAATTTGAATATGTCATTGGCTCAGGCTGTTAAGGCCTATGAGCTGTTGGATATAAAAAGAGACAAGCCGCTGCTGGATAACATCATGTATCTGGGGCTTGCGAAAAAAACGGAAGATTTGTTGAAAGGGGATACCGATGGATCCGTACAAAGTATTGGGGGTTAGTCCGAGCGCGACGGATGCTGAAATCAAAACAGCGTACAGAAATCTCGCGAAAAAATACCATCCTGACAAATATAAAGGGCATGATCTGGAAGACCTCGCGGGAGAGAGGCTTAAGGAGATCAACGAAGCCTATGATATGATACAAAAACAGCGCCAGTCAGGCAGCCGTTATTCATACTCCGGCGGGTCGGGCACCGGCGGCGGAAGCAGCTATTCGGGATCGTCGCAGTTTGCGGATATCCGCATGGCTATACAGCGAGGGGATTTAACACGCGCCGACGCCATGTTGGACGCGATCTCTAGCAGAACGGCAGAGTGGCACTATCTTAAAGGCATGGTGCTGCTAAAAAAAGGCTGGTACGACGGCGCGCGTCAGCATTTTGGCACGGCTGCGGGCATGGAACCCGGCAACGTGGAATATGCGAATGCGTACAACACAGTCAACAGAAGCGCGAGCGGCTACGGTCAGACGTTTTACGGCGGCAGACAAGGCATGAACGACGCGAACGTCTGCAACATTTGCGGGGGGCTGCTTTGTGCAGACTGCTGCTGCGAATGTATGGGCGGAGACTGCATACCCTGCTGCTGATTTTACGACATAGGGAGGATATTTCATGCCGCGTTTTCACCGTACCGCACATAGAATCAGTTTGACAGCGATGTTTGCATCCATGTCGTTGCTGTTTTTATATATGGCGTCCGTCTTGCCGACAATGCGCATTGCGATGTATTTTTTAAGCTCTGTTTTTGTCATGGGGCTGGTGGTTGAGGAAGAAATCGGGCTTGCCGTGCTCATGTATATCGGCGTGTCGCTGATGTCATTGCTGCTGATGCCCAATATACTGCGTGTGCTACCGTATGTATTTTTTTTCGGACATTACGGTATCGGCAAATACTATATTCAGACGCGAATCAAGGACAAGATAGCGGGATATATCGTCAAGCTGCTGTATTATAATGTGGCGCTCGGGCTTGTCTATCTGCTCGCGCAGCAGATCATTTATGAGGATGTATTAAGCACAGGTATTGCCTTTTGGCTGTTTTTGGTATTGGCGGAGGCGGCGTTCGTGATTTACGACTTCCTTTTTGAGAAGGTCACCAAGTTCTACTTTAACAACTTAAGGCGTTTGCTAATGAAAAACTAGGGAAACAAAAAGCTCTGGTGTGCTGCAACAGCGCACATAAGACTGTCAAAAAAGCTAAAATATAATTCGTGGGCAAGACGGGTTTTGCCCGCGCAGCCTACACCTTTTTTACTGGTAGTTCTCCATACTTTGCACAATGTAGTAACCGTTTTTCACTGCGATATCAAAGTCCTGCGATACGCTTTGCATATTGCCGTCTGCGTCCTGCATGGCGAGCGTTATCTTAGAGATAACCTTGGTTTTCTTGTAATACTCGTAGTCAGTGACCATATTGGGTGTCAGCTTGTTTTGCTCGACGAAATTCAAGATGTCCTGTGCGGTGCTCTGCTGTGTAAGGCCGGCTTTTTTAGCAAGCGCAATTGTGTTTTCGCTAAAGTTATATACGGACTCAGATGCAACGCGGCCGTTTAAAAGCTCTTTTACTGTCAGCATCACAAATTGGTTGGTCTCACCTGTCGCAAGCTGCGGAATGAACGTGGCTTCCAGCTGTTTGTTCCCCTCGAAATACAGCACAAACAGGTAATCCGTGGGTTCCTGTGTGTCGGACGAATAGTACTTAAACGGATAGACGGATTTGTCTGCTTTGTATTCGATAGCCGACAGATCCTCCACACCCCGGGAATACCCCAGAGCGTCGGTGTCGGTATCGTAATGGTAAATGCGCACCGGTGTGCCGTATCGGTCTTCAAGAATACCCGGATTGTCGGGGATATACACGAGAAAAATACCGTCAGGATTCGCTTCGTTTGTGGCTTCCTGACGATATTCATGCTTTATGAAGCTGCCGTCTGCGCCGGGTTCCTTTACGAGCACACTCGCGTCGTCGTAGTAGGTAAGAAGATTCATGCCGTCCGCAATTTGCACCACAGCAAGGACTTCACCATCGCTGTTCTGAATGCTGTACAGCCCGTCTTCGCTGACGAGAGATTTTAACGTGTCAGGGTGCGAAACCGGTGAAATGGGAATGGTATGAGGCAGCATCACCGCCGCCGTAATCACAACCAAGGCTGCCGTCAGTTTTAGAATTGTTTTTACGGTCAGTGCCAGGTGGCGTTTCCTAAAATTCTGTTTGGCAATGCCGCGGCCGGTTTTGCCGTCTACGGCTCTTGAATCTTCGCAGCCTTCACATACGGCTTCGTAGTGAGAGCCAAGTGGGATAAGATTCACAAAAAGCACGACGATAAAACGAGTGATCTTATGAAAATGATATGCATAGCTGCTTTTGCACGCGCTGCATTTTTCACTGCTGAATACGCCCAGATCGGTGCTGACTTCTCTTGTGCCAAATATCATAAACGTCTCCTGCCTTTTTTCTCATTATAGCACACATTTTCATTGATGCAGATGAATAATAATGAAACAAAACACGACCAAGGAGTCACTTATGCCGCTTTATCCTATGAGATTTGCGTTCACGCCGGGCAAAAACGAGAGAATAGAAGCTGTGGTGACCGTACCCAAAGATCTAAGATCTATTGTTCATGGTACGGTTTATGATCTCGATGGGCAGCGCGTTTTAGATGCCGTTGTTCGGCTTTTTGTCTGCAATGAGGAAAAGCTTGAATCTGTCGCGGATACATTCACAGACAGTGACGGCGAGTTTGTTTTCGGGCCCATTGATGCGGAGAAAAACTATGTAATTAAGGTGTATGTGAACGGGGTCACTCTCCGCGAAATCACCATTAAGCCGCTAAAAAAACGTTCCAGAACATAAGCGAAAAAACCATTGTTGAAAAAAAGCGTGTCTCTATATATACTTGTATTAATAGTATAAAATGGAGATGTTACCAACTCGTGAAAAAACACAAGAAAGACGATATGCCAGACGGTTTTATCCGAAATCCGATGAGGCAGATTGAAGACGAACTGAAAGCCATACTGCCAGTTGTGGAGCAGGTGCGCGAGTTGCACCGAAAAGGACGCTATGGCTTTGATATCTGCCCGCAAAATATTGTTATGTCGCCAAAAGGTGCTGTGCTTCGAGTGAAAAACATTCAACTGAATGCTGGCGGTACAATAGCCCCGTGCCCGGAACTTGCCGCGCCCGAGTGGTACACGGGTGGGGATGTGGGGCCGTGGTCGGACGTGTATGCTGTCAGCGCGATGGTATATCACGCCATCACAGGACGCAAACTGCCGCCCTCATTTGAACGCAGCCCTGGGGAAACGCTGTTTGACGGCCTTGTTCAGAAATACCAGTCATTGGCAGATGCCATATCGGGAGGCGTTGAACTTGACATATCGAAAAGAATACCATCTTTGGATATGCTTTTTGTACAGATTCAGTCGTGTCTGATTAAAATAACTCCCGCGCCTGCGGCCGCAAAGCATGGGGCGAAAACGGAGAAAAGCCAAGCTTCATTTATTTCTGACGCGGCGCACGAAAGATTAAGACGCAAAAAGAGAATAGTCTTATGGAGCGTTGTATTAGGCGTGCTGCTGCTGGGCGGCGCATGGCTTGTCAACGCGGTTAATTACACGCAAGCAGTCTCTCATGTCGAATCGGGCGCGTATGAAAAGGCACAAAGGAGTCTTAAGGGCGTGTTCGCTTTCTATGGGGATGCAAAGCAGCTTTCGCTGTATACAGAGGCTGGCATGAGGCTGAAAGACGGCGAATATGAAGCGGCATCGCGCCTTTTCTTTGAGCTCGGCAATTACCGCAATGCATCCGAGATGGTCAGCGAAACAGCTTACCGCCACGCACAGTACCTGATGCAAAAGGGCAGTTATTCAGAAGCGGAAGCGTTGCTGGATACCATATTCGATTATAAGGATGCGGCACAGATGAGAACGGAAATTGCGTATCTAAACGCGTGCGCATATATGGATGCGGGTCTTTATGTTTCCGCGCTCGAGGTGTTTAAAACCATAAATTCATATAATGACACCCCGGTGCGAATTGATGAAGCAAAATTAAAGCTCTACGAACTGGCGCTGAGTGCCATGAAAGCAGGAGATACTGAGACAGCCGCATCACGTTTTGAGGCGATTCCGGGGTATGAGCAGTCGGACGTGTATGCAATAGGGTGCAGCCTGCTTATACGCGCACAGAGCGGTGATGCGTTCACACAGGAAGACTATCACGCATTTTTGCGGTTGGCAGATATCACGGATCTCACGCCGTATTTGACTTGCGACACGCTGATTACGCACTATCTTTGCGGAAGCTGGCAGGATGAAAAGGAAAATTTATTTATCATGGATTCAAACGGCGGTATTCAATACAACCTACCGGGGATCGATGGTGGGACTTACATGTTTAAAGACGGTATTTTGTATATGTCCCCTAAAGACAGCGCAGAAACTCCGATGTTTGGGTTTTCGTGTATCGATCTTAATACGGTGGCACTGTATTGCTATGAGGACGGCATGACATATAACATGACAAGGCAATGAACAAAAACAGTTTGTATAGACAACGCCCGAGGGTGACCGCGAAACGGCCCCTATAGTAATACATATTCTTGCGTTTGGGTATATCAATATATGTTTGGTTAACGGAGAGGGAGATGTTGTATCGCCCTCTTTTCAAATCCATTGATAAAGGCGCAAAGATGTTCATTCGTTTTATTTTACTTTGGAAGCGCCTCTTTTTCTGTTATAATACTAACGAAAAAGGGGCGATTGAATATTGCGTCAAGGGATGTCCACCCCGTGCGGATCAAATATATGATGCGTTAATGAGATTAAGGAGTACACAATGAAACAATTCACCATCGTTTTGGACGGCATTGCGGACAGGCCGCAGGAAAAGCTGAATGGAAAAACGCCAATGGAGGCAGCAAAAACGCCTGGGCTAGACGCGCTTTTTTTGAATGCCAAACCGGGTACCGTGAGTACCATTCCACAGGGGATGGAAATTGGCAGCGCCGTGGCGAACATGAATCTGCTGGGGTATGATCCCGTAAAAACATATAAGGGACGCGCGGTCATTGAAGCGGCTGGGGCAGGGCTGCCTGTCAAGCAGGGCGCACTTTATGTGCGCTGCAACCTCGTGACGCTGGAGGGTGTTGATTTTGAAAACAGCATCATGCAAAGCTACAGCGCGCACGACATCGATACCCATCTTTCGCGCCCACTCGTTGAGCGGCTTAATAAAGAGGTGTTTCATGCGCCTTTTGAGCTGATTAACATCGACACATTCCGCAACATACTTGTGGTGGACGGCGCCGCAGAGATTGCGCCGGAGCTTAAGTTTATGCCCGCTCACGACATGATCGGCGGCATGACGGCCGATTATTTGAAGGGCGGCGAGGTGATGCAATCGTACTTCAATATGATGCGCAAAGCGTATGACGTGCTTAAAGAGGATAACGACACCAAAGCCAATGCCATCTGGTTCTGGGGTGCGTCTTACGCGCCTGAATTTGAAGCGCCTCCGTCGGGACGCCGGGTGGTGCTGGCGGAAACCTCGCTGATGCGCGGTATTGCGGCGCTTTCGGGTACAGACTGTGTCACCACGCCTGAAGACAGCGGATTTGAAGCGTTTCTCAAGGATAAAACGAGATCTGCTCTGAAAGCGCTTGAGGATTACGATTACGCGTACATTCATATACAAAAGCTCGACGACCTTTCTCATGAGCTTCAGCCAGTGGAGAAAATGCATGCGATTGAGCTGATCGATGAGCATTTTATCCGTCCCTTCTTTGCGCAGGTCAAGGAGCCTTACAGCGCGTTTGTGGTGTCCGATCATTATACATTCTCGGACAGCGGCGGGCACGGCGGCGAACCTGCGCCGTTTTTGCTGCTGGGTCACGGAAAAAGCGCAAAGGAAGGGCGTTTTACCGAACAATACTGCCGCGACGCGCAGTACTGCGTGTCGGCGCCCGAGCTTGTTGCGATGCAGCGCGAAGAATAGGAGATGTTCATGGGTTTTGAATTTTACACCCCGCCGCACATCGTGTTTGAAAGCGGTGCTATTAAAAAGTTTCCGTCTATCTGCGCGGGGTTTGGCAAGCATTATCTGATCGTGACGGGGGGCGGTTCGCTGCGCCGATCCGGCGTGCTGGATACATTGCTGCATGACATGGAAAAAACGGGTATAAGATGCACCGTATATGACGGCGCGAAGGAAGAACCGACGCCGGAAACGGTGGACTCAGCCGTGAAATGTGGCATCGATGCAAATATAGACGCGGTGCTGGGCATCGGCGGCGGCAGTGCGATGGATACAGCCAAAGCTGCCGCGGGCGTGATTCCAAACGGAGGCAGCGTAACGCGGTTTCTGGAAGGCGCGGGTACAGGCGACAAGATTGTTGAAGATCCGCTGCCTTTTATTGCGGTGCCGACAACGGCGGGCACAGGCACGGAAGCAACCAAAAATGCGGTCATCATGTCGACCGAGGGTAAATTTAAAGTGAGCATGCGTGACGAACGGCTGATTGCGCGTGTGGCGGTCGTGGACCCGGCGCTCACGGTGTCTGTTCCGCCCGGCGTCACAGCAGCGTCCGGGATGGATGCGATATGCCAGCTTATCGAAAGCCTGACCACACGGCAAGCAAATGATTTTTGCGATGCGATGGCGCTTTATCACGCGCCGCGTGCCATGAAAGCTCTGCGGTGCGCATACGCGGACGGCGGCGACCTTGAAGCGCGCGAAACGATGTCTCTCGCGGCGCTGGTGAGCGGTATATGCCTTGCAAACTCGGGGCTCGGCGCGGCGCACGGTATTGGCGCAGGACTCGGCGCAGTGCTTGGCGTGACGCACGGCGTGGCCTGCGGGATGCTGCTTCCGCATGTGATGCGCTACAATATTGCTCATGGCATAACCAAATACGCCATGCTGGCGGATGCTGTCTGCGACAAAACGTTTGTGAGTGAAAAGGAAGCGGCGCTTGCCGTGTCAGGCGCTGTAGCAAAGCTCTGCGTGGATGTGGGGCTGCCGGTTCGTCTTGGTGAGCTGGGTGTCACGGCGGATATCGCGGAGGAGCTTGCCGAAAAGTCGATGGGTTCGTCAATGAGCAAAAATCCTGTGACATTCACGCAGGAAGAATGCGCAAAATTTATACTGTCACTCATATAGCATGGCTGCCCCGGCATATTCTTTAACGGGGTGATGGATATGGAAATGCTGACGGTTCATAACTTAAGGCGCACGGACAGGCTCGAAAAGCTCAGCGCCAAGTACCACATACCGGTGTGCATGATAATGCGCGCCAATGACATTAAATCCGTGAAGGATTTTGAGCGATGTCGGCGGATCAACATTCCTCGGCAATGCTATTGCAACCGCTTGAAGGGCAAGGAAAAGACAGACTGGAAAATATACACAGTATCGGCGGGCGATACGCTTTTCAGCATCGCGAAGCGGCACGGTGTAACCATGAACATACTGAAAAAGGCCAATAGCCTCTCTGACCCTGACAGTATTTGTGAAGGGGAAAAGATTAGTATCCCGATACTGACGGGCGAAATATACTCCGTGCGCGAAGGTGAAACGATAGACGATATTGCGCGTCGACGCGGTATGCCGACGCACTGCATACGCGAAAAGAACGGCCTTGAACAAAACGAGCCGGTTTATCCGGGTATGCAGCTGCTGCTGGACTGAATATGTGGATAGTTCAAACAATTGTGTTTGTATTTTCCGTGTGGTAAAATACATGCGGGGAGGGTGTTTATGGACGAACAACTGATTTTAATACTTTTGCTCATTATCGACCTTGGCCTGGGTGTGGTGTTCTGTTTCTTCGGCAACAGATGGCTCAAGGTGATTCTTGCGATATACGGTTTTGCGGCAGGATTTCTACTTGCAAACACAATATTTCCCATTTTTACGTCTTTTAGCGGCACCACGCTGCTGCTGGCCAGCCTTTGCGCCGGCGCTGCGGGTGCGCTGATTTTCGTGTTTCTGCTGTATTTCGGCATATTCTGTATCGGCTTCGGCGGCGGTTTGTTGCTTTGTATGCTGCTGACTGATGTATTGGCACTCAATGTTTTAAGCTGGTATGTATATATACCGGCGCTTGTCATATGCTGTTTGCTGGGGGCACTCACGCTTAACCATAAACGGATATTCATCGCGGTGTTTACTGCGTTTATCGGTGCGTCGGCGCTTGCGCAGTTTGTAGACCAGATTGTGGGCGGCATAAGAACGCAGTCGCTCGTGCTGTACGATTCGCAGGCCACATACAGCGCCTATTCATCAACTGTATATCTTGTGGCTCTTGGGGTACTGTTCGTCGGCGGTCTGATTGTTCAGTTAACAGGCAAAAAACGATAACGGGGGAAATGCCATGGATTTATCTCTTTTGATATTAATTTGCGGATGCGCGGCGCTGCTAATTAGCCTGCTTCAGTGTTTTTTTGGGTACAAGCTGGCTCGGTTCTTGCTGCCTTTCAGCGGCCTCGCTTTGTTTGAGGGGCTGCTCTATCTGTTCGTGTATGATCATTTGCGTCTTGACGTGGTGAGTACATGGCTGTTTTTTGTGGGTAGCGCCATTGCGATATATCTGGTATTGTTTTTTCTCAAACGGTTTGCCAGCTTTTTTACAGGGCTGGCTGCGGGCGGTACATTGGCTGTTTTTGTTGTCTATGTGCTGGGCGCGCAGAACACGACGCTCATTTATCCCATCTGTCTGACAGTCTCTGTTGTGGCCGCGTTGCTTACAACTGTCTATCATCGCATAGGAACAGTCATCAGTACCGCTGTGATCGGGGGGTGCGGTGCGTCATATTTCGGCTTATATCTATTTGTCGCGGGTGTGGATGCGGTAGGCATCGTCGCATATGACAATCTGCTGGTTCCGTTTCAGCATTTCCTTATTTCACATGCTTATCTGATTGGCGGCGCGGCGCTGGTTTTGATTGTGTTTGGCCTTTTCGTTCAGTTTTACTGGACCGCGTACGGACAGCTGCTCTCGAATCAACTGGATGA
Organism: Clostridia bacterium; assembly: GCA_003249555.1. Classification (GTDB taxonomy): domain Bacteria; phylum Bacillota; class Clostridia; order Christensenellales; family SZUA-584; genus SZUA-584. The sequence goes on from QKIQ01000128.1 coordinate 13,814, forward strand.
AGAAAGAAGCTTTCGCCGAAGCGATCACAACGAGTTTGCTGACAGCATTTAAAGTTTAGGAAGCTTTGATTTGTTTTTTAAGTACTATCTATGAAACGATGTGGCAGATAGGCGGCTTAATGGGATTGGTTTGTTTTTCTAGTCCTTTTTCAGTCCGATAAATAAGCCGGCGAGGCCAAAGACGATTTTTATAATTGCATGCCACAAAGGCTCTGTGCCAATGGTGATTCCGGGGAATAAAGCTAAGATACCCATGACAACAATAATGATTGACAGAACGATAAGAGAAATCTTTTTCATATACAACTCCTTCCTTATTTGCCGCCTATCCATAATTAATACTATTCGGTAGATTTTCCATTATGCCATGTGCATATCAAAACGCCTTTTTTATATCGTAAATTCGGAGTATAAAGAGCAAAACATACCTGCTGTATTTTCGTATAAAGGATATTGACAAACCGCTTTTCTTGGCATATCATAAATCCGACCAAAAAACTCGGATTTTTGGAGGGGGCAAGTGATTATTTCCACTAAGGGCCGATACGGTCTTCGCGCGATGTTCGAGCTTGCCAAAGCATGGGGCGGCGGGCCGCTGAGCCTACGGCAGATTGCGGCGCAGCAGGGTTTAAGCGAACAGTATCTGGAGCAGATATTTCCGATGCTAAAAAGCGCGGCGCTTGTGAAGAGCACGCGCGGCGCGGGCGGCGGCTATGTGCTAAAAAGGGAGCCAAAGGATATATCCGTAGGCAGTGTCCTCACAGCCTTGGAGGGAGAACTGGCTCCGGCTGACTGTGTGTGCGGTGAAGCGGATTGCGAAAACGCGAAGGCCTGCACAGCGCATGCGATATGGCAGCGCATATACGACGGCATCAGCGCCGTGGTCGAGGGCATATCGCTGCAAGATATGCTTGATGATGAAAAAAGGCTTGCGGAGCAGCATCCTCAAGCAAAAAATATAAGGTGTTAATCATGCAAATCTATTTGGATCATGCCGCAACCACGTACACGGACAAGCGTGTGCTGGAAGTGATGCGGCCGCTTTTTGAGGAGACGTACGGCAACGCGTCCAGCCTGCACGGTTTCGGACGCGCGGCGGAAAAAGCCGTCATGAAAGCGCGCGAGCAGACGGCGGCGGCGATCGGCGCCAAAACGGAAGAAATCTATTTCACCTCCGGCGGCACAGAGAGCGACAACTGGGCGATAAAAGGCATTGCGGAGCTTGCGGGTAAGGGGCATATCATCACCACTTCTGTCGAGCACCACGCCGTGCTGGATACATGCGACTATTTGAAGTCTCGCGGGTTTGACGTCACATTTCTGCCTGTCGACGAGACGGGACGCGTGAGCGCAAATTCCGTGGAAGAGGCCATTCAGCCGGATACTATTCTCATCAGCATCATGTTTGCCAACAACGAAACAGGCGTGCTGATGCCCATAGCGGAGATCGGCAAAATTGCGCGGGAACATGACATACTGTTTCACACGGACGCGGTACAGGCCGTAGGGCATGTGCCCGTTGATGTGAACGAAACGGATATTGATCTATTGTCAATGAGCGCGCATAAGTTTTACGGCCCAAAAGGCGTCGGCGCGCTTTACGTGAGGCAGGGCGTGACCATAGGTCGGTTTATGCACGGCGGCGCGCAGGAAAGAAGTGTGCGTGCGGGTACGCTTAACACCCCGGGCATTGTGGGTTTGGGCGCAGCGGCACAGCTCGCGGTAGACACGATGACGGAAAATGCCCGGCACGAACGCATGCTGGCAAACAGGCTAACGGAAAGCTTACTGGCGCTGCCCGAAACGCGTCTCAACGGTGCCGGGGCAGAGCGGTTGCCGGGGCACGTCAATGTGACGTTTAGCGGCATTGAGGCCGAAGCTCTCTTGACATTTCTCGATCTGGAAGGTATTGCGGTTTCCACGGGTTCAGCATGCTCGTCAGGTTCTTTAAAGCCTTCATACGTACTGCGGGCGATGGGGCTTTCAATCGAAGATGCACGCGGTTCGCTGCGCATGAGCATCGGTCGCGAGAACAATGTCGAACAGATCGATATCGCCATACAAAAGATAAAAGCCGCGGTGGAAAGGCTTCAGGCACTATCGCCGCTTTTCGCACAGCGCAGAGGAGGCAAAAAGCATGTATAACGAAAAAGTTCTGGCGCATTTTAAAGATCCGCACAACGTGGGTGAAATGGAAAATCCGGACGGCTATGCCGAAGTGGGTAGCAGCGAATGCGGCGATACAATGGCGATGTATTTAAGAGTGCAGGACGGCAAAATTACGGATATTAAGTACAAAACTTACGGCTGCTGTGCGGCGATTGCGTCGTCCAGCATTGCGACGGACATGGTGAAGGGAAGAACAATTCAAGAAGCAGAGGCGCTTACTAAAGCAGATATCGTGGAGGAGCTTGGCGGCTTGCCGGGTCAAAAGGTGCATTGCTCGCTGATGGTGGAAGACGCGATAAAAGCCGCAATCGCAGACTACAAATCGAAGATATAGTTTTTTATGGAATAATTTAATAGATATCGGCTTAAATATCTTTGGCACTTACTGAGCAAAATACAAGTAGCAAGAACTGCTTGAAAGGAGTGTGACAGATGAAAGTCAATGTGCTAATGGGCATGATTGTGGGCGGCGCAATCGGCGCGGCTGCCACGATGGTTGCGATGCCGTATATTCAGCCTCGAATGAATCGTATGATTCGCCAGGGACGCAAAGCGATTAACAACCAAATGGATAAGATGACGGAACAGGGAAGCTGAGCAGCCTGAAAATTTCGTTTCTCAGCGGTTAAAAAACGCTGCAAAATGTCAAGGCCGGCGGAAGATGCCGGCTTTGTGATATGTAATTACTTTAGAATTCAAAATCGTTACGAATATGTGATGCAACTGTGACAATTATTAAAGTTTACCAAATGTTTGCGTTATAGCGTTTGAAAAGCGTCCATATATGGTATATAATAATCAAAAGCGCACGGGGGGTGCAAAACGTGTCCAGATTTGATGAGACAATGAAATTTTCGCTTTCAAAGGAGCTTGATAACCCACAGAGAGAAGTCATCTGGCTTGTTTGTGACGCACTCAAAGACAAGGGTTACGATCCTGTCAATCAAATTGTGGGGTATATTATTTCGGGTGATCCCACTTACATCACAAGCTATAAAAACGCGCGCTCTTTGATAAAACGCGTGGAACGGGACGAGCTTTTGGAAGAGTTCGTTAAGGTTTACATCGAAAATATGCAAAAAGCGGAAGGCTGATTGGCTTATGAAGCGAAGGACCTTTTGCTTTGATATTAAAGCGCGATAGGGTTAAGCTCTGTTCTGAGTTTGACCTTTTTTGTAATCGCACAAAGGGGAGAGAATGAAAAAAGTCTTGGGGCTGGATATCGGCGAAAAACGTATTGGTATTGCCGTTTCAGACGCGCTTGGTATGACGGCGCAGGGGGTGGAAACATATGCACGCAAGGGTGAGGGCGACGCGGCATATATCGCAGACAAAGCGCGCGAGCTTGGAGCCTCGATTATTGTGGCAGGTTTGCCGCTTAATATGAACGGCAGCGAAGGGCCGGCGGCTCAGAATGTCCGTGCATTTATGGCCGAGGTAGAAGCGATGGGGCTGCCTGTCATTTTTCAGGATGAGAGGCTGACGACAGTAAGCGCGGAGCGCATGCTTATTGAGGCGGATGTGTCCCGCAAAAAGCGCCGTCAGGTTGTGGATAAATTGGCGGCTGTGTATATATTGAGCGCTTATCTTGACACACACAGAGCGTAATGTCTATACGAGATCTGCCGCGCGTATAAAACCACGAGCGGCTTATCATAATAAAGAATGCCGGTTTTGGCAAAGGAGACAACGATGGACGAAGAAAATGTGGTCATACTCACAGATGAAGACGGCAAAGACATACGTTTTTTGCACATTATGACGTTTGATTTTGAAGAGAGTTTTTTTGTGGCACTGACCCCCGAGGAAGATATGGAAGACATCGAAAACGGAGAAGTGCTGCTGATGGAAATACTTGAGGACGAGGACGGCAACGACTGCTATGTGCCGATAGAGAACGAAGACCGCCTCGACCAGGTATGGGAAGAATTTGAGCGCCTTTATTACGAAGACGACGAAGAGGAAGATGATTAAGAATAACAGTTGATAGCTATGGCTTTAATTTAGCAGCCAGTGTCTTGTTTGTGCTGGCAGCTGCGGTTTGCTATCAAACGCGAAGGAATCATATTTTTATGCCGATGCTTATCGGCATTTTGCTTCGTGCTATAGGTTCCGTACTCTAAATATTTGCAGACCGTTCTTCAAGCTTATGTGGCTTGGGAAGGGTCTGTTTTATTGACGCATTGTTTATTTAGCGTCGCTTTTTACTTGGACAGCATTGTCCATTTTAATCAAAGAGCGTACAAATTTATTCGTTCACAATTTTTTTCATTGATTCAATGCATCAAATACTGTATCATGTATTGAGATGTCAATCTGTTTCGTGCATCAATATATTTTTTCTATAAGAAAAACTAGAATAGAACAATCAAATTCACACAATTTATTCACACTCCGATTGTTATATGTAAAAATTGATCCATATGCTATGGCTCGATTTGTTTAATAAGTATGTACAAAGTGTTACAAAAGTGTTATACTGTTACTACACTTTGTGTTTTTAGAGATGAATACAGGTGGTTGGGGAGATGTTTTTATTTTGAGAAGAGTGACTTCTTTTTTATTACTGTTTGTTTTATTATTTGCCGTGTTTACGAGTTCCGCGCTTGCAGCCGAGCCTCAGTATACGGGCGACCCGGAAGCTTATGCGTGGATGCTTATCGATGCGGATTCGGGCGAAGTGCTTGCGGCTGAGAACGAAAACGAGATCATCGAGCCTGCGAGTACGACCAAGATCATGACGCTGCTGTTGGCATTGGAAAAGGGGAACCTCAGCGATACGGTCACAATTAGCGGTCATGCGTCTCGCCAGGGGGGTTCATCCTGCGAACTGAATGAAGACTCAGAAGTTAACTTGGAGCACCTTCTAAATGCCATGATGATGGCATCCGGCAACGATGCGGCGACAGCCGTGGCGGAGCATTTGGGCGGCGGCGAAGAAGGCTTCGCTGACATAATGAATGCCAAAGCCAAAGAACTTGGTATGGCAAATACGCATTTTGTGACACCTCACGGTATGCATGAGGAAGACCATGTCACCACCGTATCAGACATGGCCATACTTGTGCGTGCTGCGATGAAAAATCAGACATTTATGGATATAGTGGATCAGTCGTCATATACATTGCCCGAGAATAATCGCAAATATCCCAATACAAATAAGCTGATGGATCCGGAAGATGAATACTATTATCCTTACGCGACGGGCATAAAAACAGGTTCCACAAGAGAAGCCGGTGATTGCCTTGTGGCTTCGGCCAGCAAGGACGGCACGAGGTTCATTGTCCTTTTATTCAAGGATACGGCGACGAGTGTCGGCAGGGACAGATGGACGGATGCCAAGAGCCTGTTCGATTACGGATTTAAGAACTACCAGACACTAAAGCTTTCAGAGGCGCTGAAAGACGCGCAGCCTGTTCAGCAGACGGTGGAGAACTGTTCTACCACCGATGAAAACGGGGGACTGCTCGAGTTTGTGTCGCCCTCTGAAGACACCTACGTGACGCTGACAAACGATACGGCCGCCGGCCTGCTTAACGGTTCGGACAGTGTACAGGTTGAAACGACATTTACAATGACACCGTTGCAGGCACCGATACAAAAAGGCCAGGTGCTCGGGTCGGTCACGTACAAAAGCGAAAAAACGGGTGAGACCATCTATACGGGTTCGCTGGTGGCTTCGCGCGATGTGCTTCAGGCAGGCACTGAGAGCAGTGTGAAAGGCGGAACGGCCGTGGCTACACTTCCGCCGACAATACCAGAGCAGTTGATAAAGAAGAGCGATCATTCAGGCATCTGGCTCTGGCTGCTGATTCCCGTGGCGCTGATCGGGTTCCTCGTGTTCAGACTGCTGACGGTAAACAGAAAGCGGCGCAAGCGCTACAGCACGCGCAGAAAGCCGCAGTACAGCTATAAGATAAGACGGTAATGAATAACAGTTTATATATGAGGGGCGGCGCAGACCGCTCCTTTTATTTGCTGCCTTATATAAAGATGATTATTGACAGATAAAAAACCGCTCACAATGTTGTGAACGGCTTGTGTTTTTTAAGATTTACGCGAGGAACGATTTTCCAGCCCATATCACACAATCTCCAAGTACAGCCAGCACGGCGGAAGCTCCTTTGCCGTTTCTGTCTTGCCTGTCCAGTTGCTCGGAGGATAGCGAAAAGCTTTGTCCGCTTTTCAGCGTGACCACGATACCGCAAGGTTCAGAAACGGGAAACGCCGCCGCCAAGCAAACGCCGGTTGAGCCGTTTTTAAGAAGCGAAACGGCTTTAAGCCCTTTGCCTCCGCGCTTTTGCGTTTCAAACAGATAGACCCGTGTGAGCTTGGCGTAGCCAAGGTCGGTGAACAGCGCCAAGTCGTCCTGTTCGGACACGGGCGACGCCATCACCACGCAGTCGTCCTTTTGCAGCGTGATGCTTTTGACACCTTTCGCGGCGCGGCCCATGGCGTTCACATCTTCGGAAGAGAAGCGGATACCCATACCCAGTTTGGTGACGATCATCCAGTCGCTTTCACCCGTCTGCACATTCACGGAAATGATGCTGTCGCCGTCTGAAACGCCGCAGGCGACGATTTTTTTGTTGCGTACATCGTATTCAGACAGATGCGTCCGCTTAATCAGCCCGTTTTGCGTCGCGAATAAAACGTCGCCGCTGCTGTAATCGGCAACCGAAAACAGCCCGACAATGCTCTCGTTCGGATCAATGCCCGCGATAATGGCAGACAGCGGCTTGCCCTTGTCTTTGAGCTTGCAGTCGGGAATGTCTGTGACGGACAGGGTATAGAGTGTGCCGAGGTTTGTGAATATCTGTACGCGCAGATTCGTAGCCGATGGCACAATGGTTTTTACGTTGTCGTCTTCACTTGGTACAGATTTCTGGAACGATTTTTGGTTGATGCGTTTCAAAAAGCCGCCATTCGTGAGTATCACAACGCAATCCTCAACGGACTTAAACTCATCTTCATTGATTTCGATCTCATGATTTGCTTCGAGTATCTTTGTGCGGCGCTTGTCGCCGTATTTTTCTTTAATTTCCGTGAGCTCATGAATGATTACGCTCATAAGCTTGTGTTCTGAAGCAAGAATCGCTTCCAGTCTCGCGATGGTTTCCAAAATAAACGCATACTCTTTTTGGAGCGATTCAATTTCCAGCGCAGTCAGTCTTGCGAGCCGCATGTCGAGTATCGCCTGCGCCTGTATCTGCGAGAGAGCGAAGCGTGTTATCAGCTTCTCCCGCGCTTCCTTGGGAGATTTTGAGCTGCGGATGATGCGGATGACTTCATCGATATTCTGAACGGCGATGATAAGACCGGCGAGGATATGCTCTCTTTGACGTGCTTTTTCCAGATCGTACTCGGTGCGGCGCGTGACGATTTCTTTTTGAAAGCGGATATAGTGGTCGATGATGGCCATCAGCGAGAGTTGCCTTGGCTGCCCGTCCGCAATGCACACCATGTTGATGCCGAACGTTGTCTGCATATCCGAATACTTGTACAGACAATTGAGTATCGTTTTGGGATCGTAGTCTTTGCGTACTTCGATGACGGCACGAAGACCGCTGCGATCGGATTCATCCCGGATATCTGAAATTCCCGCAAACATCTCCTTTTTCTGCTCGGTAATCTGCAAAATCTTTTCGAGCATCGCCGCTTTGTTGACCTGATACGGCATTTCGTTGATGACAATATAAGACTTGCCGTTGGGACCTTTTTCGATGGTCGTCTTAGCGCGCAGCGCAATCTTGCCGCGGCCTGTGGCATATGCTTCTTTGAGCTGATCGAGATTCAGCAGATAGCCGCCCGTAGGGAAATCCGGACCTGGAATCAACGTCATAAGCTCTTCGAGCGTGAGCCTCGGATTGCGAATTCGCGCCACCACCCCGTCGATCACTTCTCCCAGGTTGTGCGGCGGTATGTTAGTCGCAAGCCCGACCGCAATACCTGTCGCGCCGTTAACCAGCAGATTGGGGAAACGTGCGGGCAGCATATCGGGCTCTTTGAGCGTGTCGTCGAAGTTTAAAGACCAGCGTACGGTGTCTTTTTCAATATGCGCAAGCATTTCCATGGCAATGGGAGAAAGACGTGCTTCGGTGTAACGCATTGCGGCGGCGGAATCGCCGTCCATACTGCCGAAGTTGCCGTGCCCGTTCACGAGCGGTGCGCGCATCACAAAATCCTGCGCCATGCGCACCATGGCATCGTAAACCGAGCTGTCACCGTGCGGATGGTATTTACCCAGCGTATCACCAACGATACGCGCGGATTTTCTGTGGGGCTTGTCGGGCGTGAGCCCAAGCTCCAACATCGTGTAGAGTATACGCCGCTGAACAGGCTTTAAGCCGTCTTCCACGCGGGGCAGCGCCCTGTCCATGATCACGTATTCGGCGAATGGGATCATCGAATCGTGCATCATGTCGCTCATGGAAACGGGTGTAATCTCGCTGACTGCGGCTTCGTTTCTGTTAGGCATGGCTCAGCACCTTCTCTTTATAAAAACTGTCTTCCTTGTTGAAATTGGCATGCTCGGAGATGTATTCCTTTCGCGGTTCGGCCTTGTCGCCCATAAGCAGTGTGACAAGCCGCTCGGCTTCCGCCGCGTCGTCCAGTTCCACACGGTACAGCTTGCGCTGTGCAGGATTCATTGTTGTTTCCCAAAGCTGTTCAGGATTCATCTCGCCAAGCCCTTTGTAACGCTGGACGTTGGCATCTTTGCCAAACTCCTGCTGCGCGGCTTTGAGCTCTGAATCTGTGTAGGCGTAAATGGACTTGCTGCCCTTGTGAACGCGGTACAGCGGGGGACGGCCGATATAAATATGCCCCGCGGTGAGCAGATCACGGAAATAGCGGTAAAAGAACGTCAGCAGTATCGCGCGGATATGCGCGCCGTCCTGATCCGCGTCCGCGAGTATAATAATTTTATGATATTTCAGGTCAGATTCCTCGAAAACACCGTCGAAGCCGGTGCCAAGCGCCGTGATGATAGACCGAAATTCGTTGTTTTCAATGACTTGATCGAGGCGCTTCTTTTCGACGTTAAGCGGCTTACCCCGCAGGGGGAGGATAGCCTGAAATTTACGGTCGCGGCCCTGCTTGGCGCTGCCGCCCGCGCTGTCGCCTTCCACGATGAAAAGCTCGTTGCTTTTAGCGTCGCGGCCCGAGCAGCTTGAAAGCTTGCCGACGAGCGGCGCGCCTTCCAGCTTGCTGCGTTGGCGCTCAAGCTTTTTGGCTTTGGTGGCCGCTTCTCTCGCTTTGGCCGCTTTCACAGCCTTACCCACAAGCTCGCCGGCTATTGCGGTATTGTTAAGGTCGGCAAAGAACAGCGAGAGCTTTTCCTGAACAATGCTTTCCACAATGGTTCGCACCTCGGTGTTGCCGAGCTTGGCTTTTGTCTGGCCTTCAAACTGCGCGTCTTTCATCTTGATGCTGATGACGGTGCACAGCCCTTCCCGGTAGTCGTCACCAGCAAGGTTGTCCTCCTTATCCTTCAAAAGACCCGCAGACCTTGCGTATTCGTTCATCACTTTGGTATGTGCGGCTTTAAACCCAGACACATGGGTGCCGCCGTCTGCCGTGATGATATTATTCACAAAAGAGAGTATGTTTTCGTTGTATGTATCGTTGTATTGCATCGCAATCTCAACGCGCACGTCGTTTTTTTCGCCGTCGAAATATATAGGTGTTTTGTGCAGCACGGTTTTTTCTTCGTTGAGATATTGAACGAAGTCCACAATGCCGCCTTGATAATCGAACACGATCTTTTTTGGACGGCCGTCTTTTAAATGACGCTCATCAGTCAGCGTGATTTTGACGTTTTTGCTCAAAAAAGATATTACGCGCAAGTGCGACGCCACCGTATCGAAGCTGTAGTTGATGGTTTCAAAAATCCTGTCGTCCGGCAGAAACGTGATTTTGGTGCCGTGATTTTTCGTGGTGCCTTTTTCTTCAAGCTTGGTGACGGGCCGTCCGCTTTCAATTTTGCCGTTTTTCAACTGGCTTTCATAACGCTGCTCATAAACACGTCCGCCCACGCAGACCGTGACAATGAGCCAGCGCGACAGCGCGTTGACCACGGAAGCGCCGACGCCGTGCAGACCGCCTGAGTATGTGTACGAATCGTTGTTGAACTTGCCGCCCGCATGCAGTTGTGTAAACACAACCTCCACACCCGATACTTTCTTTTCTGGATGCAATCCGACGGGAATACCTCGGCCGTTGTCTTCAACGGTGACGGTATTGTCTGCGTGCAGCGTCACATAAATTTTGTCGGCATAGCCGTTGGCCGCTTCGTCCACCGAGTTGTCGACGATTTCCCAAAGCAGATGATGCAGCCCCTTTTGGCCTGTGGAGCCGATATACATACCGGGGCGTTTGCGTACCGCGTCCAGCCCTTCGAGCACCTGTATGTCGCTCGCACTGTATTGCTTGGCCATATATTCTCCCCTTTTTTCCATCACAAAATATGGTGTATTCTGTCCAATACACCACATAATATTACCCCAAAAGGCGTGTGTTATCAATAGATAACACTTTTCTTTAAGATTCAGCCCTTATATTTGACGAGCTCAACCCCGGATTCCTTAAATATTTCGTGTGAGAATTCGTCGGGATATGGTTTTAAATAAACGACACGGATGATACCCGCGTTGACGATCATTTTTGAGCAAATCACGCATGGCTGGTGTGTACAGTACATCGTGGCTCCCTCGATGCTCACGCCGAGCTTAGCCGCCTGTATAATGGCGTTTTGCTCAGCATGAACTGCATAGCACAGCTCGTGTTTGGTGCCGGATTCGATGCCGAGCTTTTGACGTAGGCATTCGCCTTTTTCCTTGCAGCTTTTTAGGCCTGCGGGCGCACCGTTATAGCCTGTGGTGAGTATCCGTTTGTTTTTGACAATGACTGCACCGATGCTGCGGTCTGTCTTGTAGCAGCTGGACCATTTGGCGATGGTTGCCGTGAGATCCATAAAACGCTTGTCCCATTTATCCATGCTTTTGCTCCCCTAGTATATCCGCGCTTTTTGCAGCGCATATTTATAACATAATCCGCAAGGATGTTTGTCAATTATATAGTAACCAGCGGAAATGTGCCATAATCATTCTATATTTTTGTTTAATTTACAGCATCTAAAATATACAGATAAGATACTGCGTGGTGTAAAACGTATTGCGGTTTATCTGTTGAAAAGCTTGCATGGAGCAATTCTAACATACTAGTTATTCAACGCTTAGCGGAAAAGTCCTGCCAGAACACACGGAATAATTAAAAAATGCTGTAATCGAGCGATAATAAGTTAATTCTTGTTTATATACGGAGATATTCTAATATAATTAGTGATTATCACCGAAAATAATAATCTATTGAAAATAATAAGGTTTGCCATCATTTCTCTTATATATTATTATTAACCCTGTTAGCACTCGAAATGGATGAGTGCTAATAAAAAATGATAAACAGAGTAAGTATAATATCTACAAGGAGGTTTTTATTATGTCCATCAAACCATTGGGCGACAGAGTCGTGATCAAAAGCCTTGAGAGCGAGGAAACCACAAAGAGCGGTATCGTTCTGACAGGCAGCGCGAAGGAAAAACCGCAGACAGCGGAAGTCATCGCAGTAGGCCCCGGCGGCATGGTAGACGGCAAGGAAGTTGTCATGACCGTGAAGGTGGGTCAGAAGGTGCTATATTCAAAATATGCAGGCACGGAAGTGAAGCTGGACGGAGATGAATTTATCATCGTTCGCCAGAGCGATCTGCTTGCGACAGTGGAATAATCGATTTTGAGGAGGAAAAACAGACATGGCAAAACAAATTAAGTATGGCGAAGAAGCAAGACGCTTGCTTGAGACCGGCGTCAACCAGCTTGCCGATACAGTGAAAGTGACACTTGGACCCAAGGGCAGAAACGTTGTATTGGACAAAAAGTTTGGTTCACCTGTGATCACCAACGACGGCGTGACAATTGCGAAGGAAATTGAACTTGAAGATCCGTTTGAGAATATGGGCGCTCAGCTTGTGAAGGAAGTCGCCACCAAGACGAACGATGTTGCGGGCGACGGCACAACCACCGCCACACTGCTTGCTCAGGCGATTATTCGCGAGGGCCTTAAGAATGTGGCTGCGGGTGCGAACCCGATGGTTATTAAAAAAGGTATTTTGAAAGCGGTTGAAACGTCCGTTGCGAGCCTCAAAGAGCTATCCAACCCGATTTCGGGTACCACAGCAATTGCTCAGGTGGCGTCCATCTCCGCGGGCGACGAAGAGATTGGCAAGCTGATTGCCGAAGCGATGGAAAAAGTTGGCAATGACGGTGTGATCACTGTCGAAGAAAGCAAGACGATGAAGACTGAGTTGTCTGTTGTGGAAGGTATGCAATTTGACAGAGGGTATGCGTCCGCATACATGGTCACCGATACCGACAAAATGGAAGCGGTACTCGACGAACCGCTCATCCTTATCACAGACAAGAAGATTTCCAACATACAAGAAATTCTGCCCATTTTAGAGCAGGTTGTACAGCAGGGCAAGAAGTTGCTCATCATCGCGGAAGAGGTTGAAGGTGAGGCGCTTGCTACACTGGTTGTCAACAAGCTCCGTGGCACGTTCACCTGCGTGGCTGTAAAAGCTCCCGGCTTTGGTGACAGACGCAAAGCGATGCTTCAGGATATCGCGATTCTGACCGGCGGACAGGTGATTTCCGAAGAGATCGGTCTTGATCTTAAGGAAGCCAAGATGGAAATGCTGGGTAAAGCCCGTCAGATTAAGGTGGACAAAGAGAACACCACAATCGTGGAAGGCGCAGGCGATCCGTCTGAGATTAAAGCGCGCATCAACTCCATTAAGTCTCAGGTTGAGGAGACCACATCCGATTACGACCGTGAGAAGTTGCAGGAACGCCTTGCCAAGCTGGCAGGTGGCGTGGCTGTGATCCAGGTGGGTGCCGCGACAGAAACGGAAATGAAGGAAAGCAAAATGCGTATCGAAGACGCGCTGGCAGCCACACGTGCGGCCGTCGAAGAAGGCATTGTGCCGGGCGGTGGCGTGGCATCGCTGCATGCGGCGAAAGCCGTGGCGAAAACCATCGACAGCCTTGAGGGCGATGTGAAAACGGGCATGCAGATTGTCATGCGTGCACTTGAAGAACCCGTTCGTCAGATTGCTGCGAACGCAGGCCTTGAGGGCAGCGTCATCGTTGACAAGATCAAGAGCGCGGACGATACGAACTTCGGTTACGACGCAGCTAAGAACGAATACGGCGACATGGTGGCCAAAGGCATCATCGACCCGACTAAGGTAACGAGAAGTGCCATCCAGAATGCGGCGTCTATTGCTTCAATGCTTCTGACCACAGAAAGCATTGTGACGGACATCCCCGAGGAGAAGGGCGCGGCAATGCCCGCGGCTCCGGGCGGAATGCCGGGCATGTATTAAGCCTAAAAACGTAGATATGTATAAGGGGCTGTCCGAGAAACGGGCAGCCCCTTTGTGTGCTCTTAATCAGATCATTATCAGGAATACGAAAAAACGATATCCGCTTCTATAAAGCGCTTCAATTCACGATGTCTTCTGAAAGGAATTATGATATCGATTGTGATCCCGTGAAGGGCTTCCCAGGTAAACACCCATCCTCCTATCAGTAAGCTTTCAAGAAAAACCTTGGACATTATCGTGCTGATAATAATGCCGTTAAGGAATACGTGAAGGAATAAGAGAATGACAGAAACAAGCAGCAGTATGCCGGAAGTACAGAAAATTCTCTTCGTTTTCTTTTTGACACCGCGGAGCAGCGCATTATAATAATTGATAAAACTCGCGCGAATACGATCTTCGTGTTCAGTGCTCTTTACAATGTTTTTCACACAAAAATGTATTTCGATTTTTTTTCGCAATGGTATATCTTCCGAACACAAATCGAGAAAATGAGCAAGGTCCTGATGAATATCTCTTTTTCTGAAAACGGCGTTGTCCCACTCGTGAAAAAACTCATTATAGTCATTAAGAGCGACATCAATAATTATTTTGTCGTTGGCTTCATTTCTTCGATAGAGCAATTCATAAGTGTGTTTTTTTTTCATAGACATCTCCTAAAAAATTGCGTTTGCAGATAAACAGGATAAAGATATGCAGGCTTTCTTAAAGTTTTTTTCTACCAGCACTCTTACACAAAAAGATCGGCTTGTCAAGCTGCCTAACGATTTATATTTATTGCGGCTGATATCACTATGGGTATATAATAAAACCGTTATATTTCGTATTACACTTTTTTCGAATTCAATTTAAGGAGTGATGGTTTTGGACTTTATGAACAGTGCCTTTTTGTACATCATCGGCGCAGTTATTGCTGTTTTTGTGCTGGCGCAGTCTGTATTTTTTTTGGCGCGTGCTGTGAAACGAGGCCGTGCGCTAGGGCTGTCAAACAAAGTGATGAAGGATGCCGCCGTATCCAGCGCGACGTTCTCGGTGGTGCCGTCCGTACCTATCGTGTTGGCGATGCTCACGTTGGCCGCAACGATCGGTGCGCCGTTCTCGTGGATACGTTTATCGGTTATCGGTTCAATGTCTTATGAGACGGTTGCGGCGGGTGCAGTAGCAGGCGCGGCAGGAGACATCACTGCGTCGGTTTACGCGGGCATCATGTGGGTAATGACAATCGGTATCATCAGCGGTCCCTTGTTCAATATATTTGGGCTCAAAAGGTATCAAAGCAAGCTTGCCGACATCAGTGAAAAAAGCCCCAAATGGTCTAAGATACTCATCGATGCGCTGTTTATGGGTATCATCGCTGTGATGGGCGGTCAGTATATAGCCAAAGGCATTGCGGCGTTTGCGGGCACGGCTTCCGAAAAAATAATAGCAGGCGGTGAAGCGCAGCTCTTGACGCTGCTGACGGGCGCTGTGCTGATGGGGATTTTCGGTTTTGTCATCAAGCTCACCAAGGCCAAATGGCTGGAGAACTTTGCGCTGCCCATTTCGATGATCGGCGCCATTGCGCTGTCCGTGGTTTACCACGGCATGTTTTAGGAGGTGCGCCAAATGAAAAAAGATAAAGGGCTTATGCTTTGCGAATACAAGGAAATGACGCATCGAATCGGACGCATATGGACAGCTGCCGCAATGCTGTTGATTATTGCCGTTCCGCTGTTGTTTTGTCTGATATACGGCGTTGTTCCCGAATGGAAATCGTTTTTAAGAGGCGCAATTGCGATTGTGCCGATGTATTGGGCGATCGGGCTCATCGAAGTGTTTAACTACTCGCCGATGCTGGGCAGCGGAGGCACATACCTCGCGTTTGTGACGGGCAACCTTCTTAACATGAAAGTACCTGCCTCGCAGGTTGCGCTTAACAAAGCGGGCGTGAGCGCCGCAACGGAGGAGGGCGAGGTGCTGTCCACCATCGCTGTAGCGGTATCTACCATTGTCACAGATCTCATACTTATTTTGGGGCTGCTGTTTGTGATACCGATTACCGGTTGGATTAATGCTGACCCAGTGCTTTCCAGTGTTTTTGACTTGTCCACGGGCTATGTAATCCCTGCGCTGTTCGGCGCGCTTGGCGTGGTGTTCCTGTCAAAGAGCTGGAAGATCGCGATAGTGCCATCGCTGCTTATGATTCTCGTGTTTTTGCTCATTCCCGCCACATACGCGGTATCCGGCATTCTTATTCCTGTGATGTCGGTACTGGCGGTGCTGATAGCAAGATGGATGTTTAAAAAGAACATGGTATAGGAAGTGATGAAATGATTGCTGTATACATCATATTGGCACTGATTGGGCTGCTGGCTGCCGTGATGGCTGTCAATACGGTGAGAAAAAAACCGATAGCAACAGCCATGCAAAGTCCGCAACCGTTTGATCTTGATAAGGATAAGCTTGCAGAGAACCTGTCGGGCATGATTAAGTTTAAAACCGTGACGTCCTCGACAACGCAAGGATGTGACAAGGACGCTTTTTTGGGGCTGCATGCCTATATCGAAAGAACGTATCCGCTGCTGCACAAGACGCTGGAAAAAGAAGTTGTCAACACATACAGCCTGCTATATAAATGGGCAGGCTCAGGCTCGGATAAAAAGCCGTTTTTGATGATGGCGCACATGGATGTGGTGCCTGTTGACGAACGAACTGCGGACAAATGGACGTATGGGGCGTTTTCGGGTGCTGTTGCGGACGGTTATGTATGGGGACGCGGCGCGCTTGACATGAAGGGGCAGCTGGTTGCTGTGCTCGAAAGCGTGGAATATCTGATTGGTCAAGGTTATGCGCCAAAGAGGGATATCTATATCGCCATCGGTCACGACGAGGAATCTATGGGTACGCTGGGGGCACAGAAAATCGTGGACAGGCTTACCGAAAAAGATGTCCGTCTCGATTTTGTGATTGATGAGGGCGGCGTCATGATGGACGGCAAACTCATGAACATGGATGCCATGGTGGCCGCTGTTGGGATATGTGAAAAGGGTTACGCGGATATTAGGCTGATTGCCGAGTCTGCAGGCGGGCACGCTTCAAGACCGCCCAAGCAAACTGCGGTGGGGGCTTTGGCCAAAGCGATTGTGGCGCTTGAAAAGCACCATATGAAGCCCACGCTGAATAAGCCGCTTGAATATATGCTTTTCGCAGTGGGCGGATATATGAAGTTTCCGTTGAACGTGATTGCGTCCAATTTATTTCTCACAAAGCCGCTGCTGCTCAAAGGTCTCGGTGCGGGCAGCACGGGCGCGGCGATGGTACGCACCACAGCGGCGCCCACCATGCTTAAAGGCGCCAGTGCGTCCAATACGCTGGCGGAGCGTGCCGAAGCGGTGGTCAATTTCCGTATCTCGCCGGACGATACGGTGGATGACCTTATGGCGCACATCAAAAATACGGTGGGCGATGCAATTAAGCTGGAAATTATACAGGCCTACGAGCCTTCAGGCGTATCCGATACAAACAGCGAAGCGTATAAAATCATAAAGGGAACGATTCATGCAATGTTTCCCGAATATGTGGTGTCACCGTACCTGATGGTGGCAGCGACGGATTCACGCCGTTACGCGTCTGTGACCGATGGAATTTACCGTTTTCAGCCGTTTCGATCAATGGCGGACGATTTGGATACAATACATGCCGCAAACGAGCGGATGCACATTGATTCGTTACGGGAAGGTGTTGAGTTTTTTGCCCGCCTTGTAAAAAAAGCGGACGAATGATAAGATATTGTTATGACAAAGACGGACAATCATATCAACTATATGTAATAAAAGTGTTTGTTCAGTCGGAGCCATAGGCAGTGCGGTTCTGCGCTGTGAGTTATTATCCATATATATTATAGGAGGAATCAGATGCGCGATTTTATCATTGCCACCGATTCGGACACAGAGATACCTTATACATTTGCCGACCAGTACAACACACCGGTATTTTTGATGCCGTACACAGTGGACGGAGAAGAGAGACTGTTTGACCTCGGCAGGAACACGGATTTTGTGGGCTTTTATAAGGAGCTAAGAGATGGAGCTGATGCATTTACGTCCACAAGGCCGCCGGCGGATATTGCGGAGTTTTTTCGCGATATTTTAAAAGAAGGCAAAGATGTGCTGTATCTTTCGTTTTCGTCGGCGCTTTCCGGACACTATGATCTTTCACAAATGGCAAGAAACATGGTGCTAGAGGAAACGCCAGAAGCCCGCATTGAAATTGTGGATACGCTGCGTATATCCATGGGCGCCGGGCAGCTTGTCATGTATGCCCAAAAGCTCAAAGAGCAAGGCAAGTCTCTTGAGGAGATCAGGGACTGGGTGATAGAGAACCGTCAGCGCTCGCATGCATGGTTCTCGGTGGACGATCTGAATTACCTGAAAAAAGGCGGCCGCCTTTCGGGTGCGGCAGCCGCAATCGGCACCATTCTCGACGTCAAGCCGATTTTAAAGCTCAACCACGAAGGCAAGATCGTCGCAGCGGATAAGGTGAAGGGCTC
This sequence comes from Clostridia bacterium, assembly GCA_003249555.1. Taxonomy (GTDB): domain Bacteria; phylum Bacillota; class Clostridia; order Christensenellales; family SZUA-584; genus SZUA-584. The sequence goes on from QKIQ01000128.1 coordinate 31,948, forward strand.
CAAGAAGATTCTGAAGTTTTTTCTCAATGTGATACAAGAAAACGTAGAGAATCCCGAAGAGCAAACAGCCTTTGTGCTGCATGCGAACAATATGGAAGCAGCTGAGAAAATGCAACAACAGATGAAAGAAACTGTGCCGTTTAAAGAGGTGTTGATACAAGACGTGGGCCCGGTAATCGGATGCCACACCGGTCCCGGCGTGCTGGCTGTGATATTTATGGGAAAAGCCATCACCGCATAAAGAGTGTTGATAAGAGCTGCAAATGCGGTTCTTGAGCTTGTCGAAAAACATTTGGTTTTCCGCCAGTTTTCCGGTTTTGCTTGTTCCTCGCTACGCTCGAAACAGCGAAACCGCAAGGTGTGGGCTGTGCGGGCAAAGCCCGTCTTGCCCACGAATTATATTTTTAGTTTTTTTGACAGTTTTAAGAGCTGCAAATGCGGCTCTTATTTATGTGTGCCGAGCATGGCACCAGTCTTAAGCGGTGAAAGTCCGCAGCGGGGGTACTCATAGCCAACCGCATAGCAAACCCCAAGGTGCGCACAGTGATGTGTGAGCTGAAGGAAGGGGATAGCGAAATCTTGACCTGACGA
>QKIQ01000130.1 GCA_003249555.1 Clostridia bacterium
GTTAAAACAAAGAGGCCTAATATCACTATTAGACCACTTCAACAAAGTACACTTAGTTACGAATTGAACCGCCGTATACGGAAAACCGTACGTACGGTGGTGTGAGAGGGGCGAAACCTGATACGGTTAGCCCCTACTCGATTTTTAGCGTTTATGCTTCTTGAACGGCGGTCAGCATCATGTAAAGCGCGTTGAGCATGGCGAGATTCCGTATGGATTCGCGCTCGTCTTTGTGCCCTCGTGAGAGCATCAGCTTTTTTACCTCGCTGTGGGCGTCGCTGCTGACTGCGATATACACCAGACCCACAGGCTTTTCGTCGCTTCCGCCGCTCGGCCCCGCGATGCCTGTGATGCCGACACCGATATCCGCACCGGTGAGGGTGCGTACCCCTTGGGCCATCTGGTCAGCTGTTTCGGGCGATACGGCGCCGACTGCGGTCAGCGTGTCTTCGCTGACTCCAAGAAGCCTTGTTTTAAGCGCGTTGGTATATGTGCAGATGCCGCCCGCGAAAACGGCTGAGGCACCGGGTATATCTGTAATGGCGGCAGATACAAGACCGCCCGTACAGCTCTCTGCCGTGGCGGCGACAAGCTTCTTTTCGATCAGCGTTTGTACCAACGCGTTTTGCATGCTGCCAATATCCACACCGTAAACCACGTTGCCCAGTATCTGTTTAACCTGATCCACAACCGGATCGATCAGCGACAGCGCATCCTGCTCGCTTTGCGCCTTGGCGCTCACACGTACCTGAACCTCGCCCTGCTTGGCATACGGGGCGACGGTGGGGTTGGTCGAAGATGTCATGAGATCACGAAGCGTGTGCTCCACCTGCGATTCGCCCATGCCGAAAATATACAGCGTTTTGGAGCGGATCATGCCGCCTGTTTTACGCTGAAGATACGGTGATATATGATTTATAAACATCGGGCGCATTTCCGAAGGCGGCCCCGGCATCATAATCACTATTTTTCCGTCCTGCTCCACGGCGATGCCGGGTGCAAACCCTGTGTCGTTGAAAAACACGGTGCTTCCAGCGGGCACCTGCGCCTGAAGCAGGTTGTTGGGCGTCATCGGCCTGTCAAGCTTTTTGAAAAGCGCTTCAATCTTTTGCACGCTGGGTTCATGCATCTGCATGCCGATGCCGAAATAATCGGCAACGGTCTTTTTTGTGAGATCGTCGTAAGTGGGCCCGAGGCCTCCTGTGGTCAGCACCGCGTCCGCACGGGACAGCGCATGCGCAAGGCTCTCCTTAAGGCGTGAAGGATTGTCTCCCACCACCGACTGGTGGTACATGTCGATACCCAGTGCCGCCAGCTCACGCGCGATAAAAGCGCCGTTGGTGTTGACGATATCGCCAAGCAGTATTTCTGTGCCAATGCATAAAACTTCCGCAATCATTTCATTATCTCCATTTTTTGTTTTCGCATTGTATTATATCACAGCGCAAAGCTGCAAAAAAGAACAGCTTAATCTATTTTGTTCAGCGACGGTCAAATCCAATATGGTTTTATCTGTATCAATGTGTTATCCTGTAGCAAATTGCGTATTGCCGGAGGATCTATGAAGAAAAGATTGCTCGCTATCATATTCATCCTTTTATGGTCTGTTCTATGCGAATGCAGCGCGGTGCAGACCGTTCCGGCTGCCGCTGAGCCCGAGCAAACGCCCGTGCCGACCGAATTACCCAAAGTTCCCGTCACGCCGGATGATTACCCGTTGTGTTTTCTTCACGGGCTGAATGAAGCAGGTGTGATTTCGGAGCAAAGCTATCATATCGGCATCGTCATCGGTGAATCATCGCCTTATGCAGCAAACACTGAGGAATTCATTGCGCTGGGCAAAGCATATAAAGATGCTATGGATATCACAGTGACACTGCATCAGGCGGATGATGCGCAGCAGATGCAAAGCATTGAACAGCTGCTAGCGGATGACGTTGATTTTCTAATATTTGCGCCGGGCGGAGATGATCCGCTGGGTGAAGCGGACGCACTTTGCGCCGGGCAGGGCGTGCCATATATGACGCTCGGGCGGCGGATTGAAGCCGCGCCGGGAACGGGCAGCTATGTGTGCACGATCGAGCCGGATGAATACCTGATCGGTATGCTGACCGGGCTTGATATCGCGGATACGATGAAAGCGCAATACGGCGAGTCGTTTGGCAATATTGCCGAAATCACGGGTGTGGTGAGCGATGAAACGTCCATATTAAGATCAAGGGGAATGCGGCGTGCGCTTGCGTCCTACATCGGGCTCAATGTGGTATGCAGTGTGGCCGGAAACGATGACAACGATACGATATATAAAGCGGCGGAGAATATATTCAAGGCGTACCGAGAAGGCGAGCTGGACGGTATCGTGGTGCCGGACGACAACGCGGCGCTCACGGTATTGCAGGCGGCGCTCGACTATGACAGAAATGATGTGGTGGGCAGAATATGGAGCACAGGGGCCACGGTGGATGGTCTGACTGGTGTGTACCACGGGCAGCTGGCGCAGACGATAGAAACCGCGTCGCAGACGGGCATGGCCGCCATGGAATACGCGCTTGCTTACCTAGAAGGCGGTGCGGACATTCCTTCGGTCGTCACATCGCTGACACGTGTATTCACCGCAAAGACGCAGGATAGCAAGGACGGCATCGCGCAGATTATCGCAGCACTAAAGGAGCGGGGCGCAAACAGCTGTCTTGAAAGCGTTGGCGATTATGATTTGTTTATACGAGACGAAGCGCAGATGCGCACGCATTATCCGCAGAGATACGACACATACGCTAATGCTCAGGCATACCTTGATGCCTTTGAGCCGTATACCACTCAGAGAGCCATTTATCTAACGCAGCAGAGTGAAGGGGAAACAGCGCAAGACGCTTAACAGCAAGGGAATAACATAATGGATAGACGGCAGCGATAGTATCTTGCGCTCGTTGAGAGACCGTCATTTTATTTTTCAATGTTACCCAAGCCATTGGGATGTTTCCTATCTATTTTTATCATGACAAAGAAAAATGAAAGCGCAAAGAGTATGCATATTATTGAGTACCTTGTTCTGTTTTCTGGAGTTTCCACATTGCCATGGATTTCATTATGCTTATAGCCTAAAGACTTGTTATCCAGATTAATTTCGAAGCCTATTTGCATATTCTTAAATATCTTTCCGTCACTGTTTCCCACATCAACAATTATCATGTTAAGGCTGTTTAAACAGATATCACCGCCATCGATATTAAATAATAAGTCGACACCTGAAATATATTCTCCGCCTGCGTCATAAAAATTAAGTCTTTGTTCTTTTATCGGAACATCGGGGAGCAAAAAATCGCCCTCCACACCTGTTATACAGCTTATATCTGTATTTTCTATTTCAGTTTTGATTTCAGCCAAAGGATCAGCGGTTTCATTTACTATCTGCCCGTAGAGATTGACGGTTTGATCGAGTGACACAAATTCTATATCGCCTATGACATCATGGCAGGGGCCAGTTTCATCAAAGTGAATCTTACCCATGTCATCAATACCGAAAGATACCTGATATTTATCCGTAAACACAAGGGCGTTTTGGGTGCCGTTTAAATCAATATATACTCGGTTGTTTTTATTATCGACGAAATCTGCATATTCATCATTGAAAATGATCTCGAACATATCTATATAGTTGTTATTATCATCATACACTTCAATGATATTATGACCTATCGGCATGTTTTCAAACAGGTATTGCCCAAGCGGCATGACAGACGCAGTCATGCCGCTTCCGCTAAGCTTTAGTTTGTAACCTTCGCAGGCTGATTCGCCGCAGTTTATAAAGCCATGGAGTGTATATGTTTTGTTTGATATGACAGGCGGCACTTCTCCGTCTTTTAATGAAACTGCATTGTTATTCCGTCTTTTAAATGATAACATCGTATAACAATTTTCATCAGATACCGATTTCGTACCGGCAATTATCAATATGAATCCTAAAATTATTGCGATATATTTCGAAAACATTATCAAATATTTCATTTTTGTTAAATTACCGCTTCTAAATATTACAAATATATATTATAATATGACACAATACAACAAATAATTCAAGAGGAGAGTCATGAGATATAGCGGCTTTATATCAATAATTATTTATGCTATTCCCATTCTCCTGTGTATTTTGGCACATAAATATAAAAACAAACATTTTATATTTGCTTTCTTGGTTTATACTTTTTTGATGACAGCTTTGAGATTTAATATTGCGACTGATTTTGGAAGGTATTATAACCGTGCTTTTTATCGTACGGAACTTGGATTATCATTTAATGAACCCATTGAAATGCTGTTCTTCTTTATTTCTTCTAAGGCAGGAATACCAAGACTATTCTTTATGTTTAATGCGGCTGTTGTCTCCATTTGCGGTTATTTTTTATATCGCCAATACAAAGACCATGACTATTATGAGCTAATGTTTATTGCTTATTATTTTATTATTCTGGTGGGTACTTTTGTGACAAGATATTGTGCCGCCGCAGCTGTAATTTGTGTCGGCGTATACTTCCTGATGGATTATTCAAAACATAAGCGCAATATTCTATGTTATCTTTTATTAACGTTTGCGGCTTTTTGCTTTCATACAGGAGCGATTGTGACGCTTGTTTTTCCGCTTCTTCTTTATATTTATGACTTGATAAAACGTAGCGGAATTTTTAAATATTCGTATACAATCACTATTTTTATTATTGTCATAAGTATACCTTTGGTTGTTTTTATCGGTGAATTAATCATTGAAAAATGCAGTATCTTTGATAAATTTTTAATTTACTTTATATATTTTAAAGAGTGCATACCTGACAATATAATTAAGATAGTTTTATTGTTTGCAGCAATCTGTGCTGTTGGCTTTTTGTTTGATATGTTGGATATGGCATTTAATAAAAACAAATATATCAGAGTGTTTTCCATTGGCGGAATGATGTTCATATTCTTTTTGATAATGGCATTGTTTGGTGGTTTTAGCGGACAATCAATGATAGATGTTTTTCGAATCGGTGCTATTTTTGGCTTTCAAAGCGTCATTTTATTCATATTTGTTATTTGTGATACCAATAGAAGGAAGACTTTTACGACAAAGCTATCTATCGGTATTATCACTGCCATATATGTAAGCTTGCTGGCATTTTGCGTTTTTCTAGGGTATTGGAATGCATTTCCATACAATACTGATACAACAGTACCATGGGGAAGCGATTCTGCTTATATATGGAAGAACAACAAGTAGCGGGTACACATGCTAGCTATCATTAGGCTTGTATGTTAATTATTTTAAATCGCATCGATCAATGGTTTTCACATATATCCACAAATAGCTGTGATAAACCAAAGATATTCTGTATAATAGTCAGTGCCCAGTGTTGGTTGCTTGTTTTATCTTGTTGTGCTGATTTTGTTTCTGCGAAAAAATGGTGTATAATGATGCTGCGTGGTGGTATAAGGGAATCATTGATTATTAGTGCAAAAAAACGAAAGGTTTTGTTATGAAAAAGAATTACTACGCGAGAAGACGCCGGCACAGAAGAAAGGCAAAAAAACGTTTTTATGTGATCGTCAGTTTGATGGTTATCGCACTGGCGGCAGGTATATATTTGATCGTGGCAGGTATTAAGGAGACGGGCAATCCGCAGAAGCCCAATGAAGCCGTGGATATGACGCTGCCCGACAGCTCGGCGACATTGCCCTTCGAGACGGAGGAACCTTCGCCGACTCCGGCGCCCATGACGACATTGGCTGCCGATTTGGTGCCGCAGCCCATCGAAGGCACCAGCCCTTCGGATATACAGCTGACGACGGGCATTATGGACAACGGGGTAGAGACAGACACCTTTGAGCGCACCGAGCCCATTTCGTTTGGTTCGGGCGAAGAATATACCGCGCTTGAAGGCATTATCGGTTTTCGCGGCAACAATTATCGTGATATGCCCAGCTGGGGCGCGGCGGAAATCGTCGATGAGACACTGACGCTGAAGCTTACAAAAGAGACGGGCTGGGGGGGCGCGGCATGGACAGGCCAGCCGCTGATCGTTAAGTGGCCTCAAAAAACGCGCGCGCTGATGACGACGCTTAAAGAGGAATTCCGCAGCAAAGAGGATTTTGTGGAAGTCATTTATGCGACGATGAGCGGATATATCTACTTTATGGATCTGGAAACAGGGGATAAAACGCGCAGCCCCATTTTTACAGGCGGCCCGGTGAAAGGTACGCCCAGCCTCGACCCGCGGGGCTATCCGATCATCTATGTGGGACAGGGCTTGCAGGAAGCTGACAATATGAAAGACTCGGACGAGATGTATTTCCGCGCGTTCAGTCTGATTGACGGTGAGCTCAAGATGAAAGTTGGCGCGGCAGATAAAGACCCGTTTGCGCACCGCACCAACTGGCAGGCGTACGATTCAAGCCCACTGATCGACGCTGAAACGGATACGCTGATTTGGCCGGGCGAAAACGGTGTGCTTTATATCTGCGCTCTCAACACGAGTTACAACGACGAGACGGGCGAGCTCACAATGGATATGGACCCCAAAAAGGTCAAATACCGCTATACGACGCCTCGCAACCAATCGGCAGACGCGGACGCTGGCGGACGCTGGGGTATTGAGGATTCCCCCGTGGCGTGGCGAAACTATATTATGTTTACGGACAACGCGGGCATATTGCAATGTGTGGATTTGAACACAATGCAGCCTGTTTACGCGAACTACTTATCCGACGACAGCGATGTGAGCATGGTGCTTGAGGAAGCGCCGCAGGATGGCACGTTCTATCTTTACACGGGCTGCGAGTATGATGAGCTTGTTCGGCCTTCTGACCAGAGCGGCCCAGCCTATTCAGGCACGGCCTATGCCCGCAAGGTAAACGGGCTTAATGGCGAAGTTGTCTGGGGAATTCCGTATAATGTGCAGTCAGACGGCGATGTGGACGGAGGCATACTGGCTTCGCCGGTGCTTGGCAAGCAAGGTACCACCATGGAAGGGCTGATTATATACAGCGTGGCGGCGGAAGTAAAGGGCGATACCACCACGAGCAGGGTTGTTGCGCTGAATAAGGAAGACGGCACAGAAGCGTGGTCTTACGATATGCAAATAGACGGTTGGTCGCCGTCGTCACCTGTGCCGGTGTATACGTCTGACGGTAAGGGGTATATCGTCCAGTGCGATAAGGCGGGCGATGTAGCGCTGATTGACGGCGCTACGGGCACCGAAGTGGCAAAGATTAATGTGGGTGAGGGTGACAATTTTGAGGCCACGCCCGCGGTGTACGGCAACACTATCGTCGTCGGTTCAAGAAACTCACACATATTTTTTGTGACAATCGGTTGATATAACGATCATTTCAGTCCTTGGCGGCAATACGCTGCTGAGGACTTTTTGATATTTCGGAATATGATGCAATGCGCTATGGATCATTTTGTATATTTTGAGGCTTTCGTAAAAATGTGAAAATTCGTTGTCTTTTCTGAGTCTTTTATACTATAATCAATAAACAGTGATGCAAAACGACATAGAAAGGCCGAAATATGAAGAGACGATACTACGCAAGAAAGCGAAGCAGAAGAAAAACAAGCCCTAAGTTTTTTATAATAGTCGGGCTGTTAGTCGTCGCGCTTGCGGCAGGCATATATTTAATTGTGACAGCACTGAGCAACAAGCAGGGCAATTCGCTTTCCCCCAGTGCCACAGTGCAGATGACTCCCCCCGATGGAACGGCGGCACTTCCCACGCAGACACCTGAGCCGACGCCGACGCCCGCGCCGTCTATCACAATAGAGGCCGTGCCGCACGCCACTGAAAACACCGATCCTGCGAAATTCGGGTTTTCAACGGACATTATGGATAACAGTACGGAAGTGGACCCCTATCAGCGCAGTGAACAAATTGCTTTTGGTTCCGGCGATGAATATACCGTTCTTGAAGGGTTAACCGGCTTTAGAGGCAACAACTACCGAAACATATCGAGCTGGGGCACAGCCGCAGTCAGCGAAGAGAAGCTTGAGCTGATGCTGACAAAGGACACCAGCCGTATCGGCCGCTGGGGCGGCTCAGGCTGGACAGGCCAGCCGCTCATCGTGAAATGGCCCGCCGAGCTGCGTTCAAAGATGACCTCGCTCTATGAGGAATTTCGCAACAAAGAAGATTTTGTGGAAGTCATCATTAGCTCGCTGGACGGCCGCATATACTTCATGGATCTTGCAACGGGTGATAAATCGCGCGATTACATTGAAATAGGCGCACCAACCAAAGGTACGGCAGCGCTCGACCCGCGCGGCTATCCGGTTATCTATGTGGGGCAGGGTCTCCAGTCTGACGGAGACGCCAACGGATGCAGCAATATGTATATGCGCGCATTCAGCCTGATTGACGGTAAAAAGCTCATGGAAGCCGGCGCATCAAGCAGCGATCCGTTTGCTCATCGCGGCTGGCAGGCTTACGACTCCAGCCCGCTGATTCACGCACAGACGGATACGCTGATTTGGCCGGGTGAGAACGGCATCATCTATACCATGCATTTGAATTCGAGCTACAACACCGACACGGGAGAAGTCACGATGGACTATGATCCTGTGAAGGTCAAATACCGCTACACCTCCGACCGCAACAAATCCGCGGACAAGGGTGCCGGCGGACGGTGGGGCATTGAGAATTCCGCGGTGGCATGGCGCAACTATCTGATGTTTACGGACAACGCGGGTATGCTTCAGTGCATCGATCTGAATACGATGTCGCTTGTGTACGCGAACGATTTGACCGACGACAGCGATGTGAGTATGCCGCTTGAGGAGGATCCGATAAACAACACTTTCTATCTTTACACGGGCTGCGAGTATGACGAACTTGTGAGGCCGCTGGGCAGCTCCGGTCCCGCTTATGCGCGCAAGATCGACGGCATGACGGGGGAGATACTTTGGAAGCAGGAATTTACTGTTCATTCCGGCAGCGTGGACGGGGGTATATTGGCGTCGCCGGTGCTCGGCAAGCAAGGCACAACGTTGGAGGGTCTGGTGGTTTACAACGTAACGCAGGCTGTCACGTCCGATTCCAACACGAGCAAGCTGGTAGCGCTGAATACTCAGACCGGAGAAATCGTATGGGAATATGACATGGGTGTGTCGGGCTGGTCATGCTCGTCGCCTGTCGCTGTATATTCCGACAAAACGGATGAACAGGGCAGAACGGTCGCGTATATTGTGCAGTGTGAGATCGGAGGCGCAGTGGCGCTGCTTCGCGCGGACGGTGATACATGCACAGAGGTGGATAAGATCAACGTGAACGAAGAGATGGGTGTGGAAGACAGCAACAACTTTGAAGCGACGCCAGCGGTGTATAACAATACAATCGTCGTGGGGTCAAGAAGCAACCATATATTCTTTATCACAATTAAATAAGCGAAAAAATTAAAGCCCTCGGCGGCATGATGGTTGCTGAGGGCTTTTTTTATGCAATAAAAAGCCGGAAACATATCGCTGCTTCCGGCTTAGGTCGTATCAAGTGCTATTTTATGTACATATAGTCATACATCGCTTTGGCGGCCGCTTTGCCTGCGCCCATCGCGAGGATGACGGTGGCCGCGCCCGACACGGCGTCGCCGCCTGCGTACACGCCTTCGATGGATGTCGCGCCTGTGTCATCATTGGCGATGATTCCGCCCCAGCTTTGTGTTTTGAGACCGGGTGTGGCTTCACGCATCAACGGATTGGGGCTTTGACCGATGGCGACCACAACCGCGTCCAGCTCGATTTCGTATTCCGAGCCTTTCACAGCTACCGGACGGCGGCGTCCCGAACTGTCGGGCTCTCCAAGCTCCATCTTTTGCAGCCGCATACCGCTCACGTATCCGTCTTCAGTGCCGAGAATATCGGTTGGGTTGACGAGGAACTGGAAGATGACGCCCTCTTCCTTGGCGTGATGAATCTCTTCGTTTCTCGCCGGCATCTCAGCTTCTCCGCGTCGGTAGACGATATAGACATCTTCCGCGCCGAGACGTTTCGCGCAGCGTGCCGCGTCCATCGCGACGTTGCCGCCGCCGATGACAGCGACTTTTTTATGCCGCACCACAGGAGTATCGTATTCGGGGAACTTGTATCCTTTCATCAGGTTGATGCGCGTTAAGAATTCGTTTGCGGAATAAACGCCGTTCAAATTCTCACCGGGGATATCCATGAACTTTGGCAGACCCGCACCCGTGCCGATGAATATTGTTTCAAAACCCATCTCCTTTAAATCGTCGATGGTGAGCACGCGGCCCATAACCATGTTTGTCTCAATCTTGACGCCCATGCATTTAAGCGCATCGATTTCTTTTTGCACCAAGCCTTTTGGCAGACGAAACTCGGGGATGCCGTATACCAGCACGCCGCCCGGCATGTGGAAGGCTTCAAATATCGTGACGTCTATGCCCATTTTGGCAAGATCCGCGGCGCATGTAAGGCCGGCTGGGCCGGAGCCGATGATGGCGGCTTTTTTGCCGGTGGCCGGTTTGCATTCTGTTGGCGGGGCTTCGTGCGCGATAGCGTAGTCTGCCACGAAGCGCTCAAGCCGCCCGATACCCACAGGCTCTCCTTTGATACCGCGCACACAGCGTTCTTCGCACTGCGTTTCCTGGGGGCAAACACGGCCGCAAATAGCCGGCAGGCCGTTGGTTTCGCGAATTTTATCATACGCCTCAATATACTTGCCCTGGGCAGCCAGCGCGATAAACTCAGGGATCTGTACGTTGACGGGACAGCCGGATACGCACGGATGGTTCTTGCATTGCAGACAGCGCTCTGCCTCGGTCTTCGCCATTTCTTCGGTGTATCCGAGTGCCACTTCGGTGAAATTGCATGCTCTTTGTTTGGCATCCTGTTCGGGCATTGCTGTTTTTTTTGGATCCATATTGCGTTTTGTCATGACTCTACCCCCTTGAACAGGTTGCAGGAGTCTTCCTGCTCTTTTTTATACATATTCTGACGGCGCATGGCTTCGTCAAAATCCACCTCGTGGCCGTCAAAGTCGGGCCCGTCCACGCAGGCAAATTTCGTTTTGCCGCCCACGGTGACGCGGCAGCCGCCGCACATGCCCGTGCCGTCGATCATAATCGGGTTCATGCTGATGATTGTCTTAATGCCGTATTGCTTGGTAAGCTTAGAAACGAATTTCATCATAATCAGCGGACCGATGGCAATGACCAAATCAAACTTTTCACCCGCTTCGATTTCAGATTTAAGTGCGTCGGTCACGAATCCCTGGTGGCCGTTGCTCCCGTCATCCGTCATGACAATGAGCTTATCGGATACGTCGCCGATTTCCTTTTCCAGTAGTACCAGGTTCTGAGTGCGAAAGCCTGTGATACTGGTTACATCAACGCCAAGAGAATGCAGCTTTTTCGCCTGCGGGTATGCGATAGCCGTGCCAAGACCGCCGCCGATAACAGCCGCTTTTTTGATACTGCTGTCGAAATGAGACGGTTTGCCAAGCGGCCCCACAAAATCAAGAAGGCTGTCGCCTTCATTCAACGTGCCAAGGTGAATCGTCGTTTTACCGACTTCCTGGAAAATAATCGTCACAGTGCCGGCTTCTTCGTCGTAATCGGCAATGGTCAGCGGTATGCGTTCGCCCTGTTCATTGATGCGCAATATGATAAACTGACCGGGCTGCGCTTTTCTTGCAACCAGCGGTGCATCAATGACCATGAGCTTGACTTGCTCGCTCAGGGTTTGTTTTTTAAGAATCTTATACACAGCAATCTTCCTCTCCTCAAATAAATAGCACAGCAATTATAACATTAAAACAGTAAATATTAAAGCGTTTATAGATTCAAAAAAAGCATACGCATATAATTATAAACGTCATATAATCATACAACCTTTGCCAGTGCTTTTGCTAATGCATTTTTTATATTGATACGCCCAGGATAACCTGTTATACTCATCTATGTGATTAAACACGACATAATGGAGGATTGTGCAGTTCTGCACGCATTAGCATGATGAAAGAAAAGCTTGTAATCAGGGGCGGGAAACCGCTAAAAGGGACAGTTTGCGTCAGTGGCGCGAAGAACGCGGCTGTAGCCATACTCCCCGCTACAATTCTTTGTGAAGGCAAATGCGAGATTGACAATCTGCCCAATATCGACGACGTCCGTCTGCTGGACCATCTGCTTTGTTGGATGGGTGCCGCGACAACTCTGGATAAAACCAAAATTACGATAGAAACGAGCGGCATAAACAAACATGTGATCGACAACGACGCTGTGAAAATGATGCGCGCTTCTTATTATCTTATGGGCGCGCTTTTGGGGCGCTTTGGCAAGGCTGAGGTGTCTTTGCCGGGCGGCTGTGCCATCGGCCTGCGCCCGATTGATCAGCATATCAAAGGCATGGAAGCGCTCGGCGCCACTGTTAAGACGGAATACGGTATGCTCAAAGCTTCGGCTCCAAACGGTCTTGTCGGAACCGATATTTATCTCGACGTCGTGTCTGTCGGCGCGACGATCAATGTGATGCTTGCGGCGGTGCTCGCCAAGGGCAAGACGACGATTGTAAATGCGGCTAAGGAGCCGCATGTGGTGGATGTCGCAAACTTTTTAAATTGCATGGGTGCCAAGGTGAAAGGCGCGGGTACGGATATTGTGCGTATCACGGGTGTAGACAAGCTGCATGGCTGCAGCTATTCCATTATTCCAGACCAGATAGAGACAGGCACGCTGATGATTGCGGCGGCGGCCACGCGCGGAGACTTAACCATTACCAATGTAATTCCTACGCATATGGAAGCGCTGACAGCCAAGCTTATCGAAATGGGTGTGACAGTCGAGGAGGGGGACGACACGCTCCGTGTGACGTGTGCGCGAACGCCCAAACATGTGAATATCAAAACACTGCCTTATCCGGGCTTTCCCACAGACCTTCAGCAGCCCGCCACGGTGCTCTTAAGCACAGCAGACGGAGCCAGTATCATCGTCGAGAGCATTTTTGAATCGCGGTTTAAGCATATTAATGAAATACGGCGCATGGGCGCCAAGGTATCCATCGATGGACGCGTGTGCGTGGTGGAAGGTGTCGAGCGCCTGACCGGCGCGCCTGTTCGTGCCACAGACCTAAGAGCAGGAGCGGCGCTGATTGTGGCGGGCCTCATGGCGGACGGTGAAACAGAGATTACGGGTGTCCAGTACATCGACCGGGGATACGACCATATCGAAAGCAAATTAAAATCTATCGGCGCGGACATTCACCGTAAAGAAATGACCAAGGTCGACGACTTCAATTACTGTTTGGATTAAAACTTTATGGCGTCATACTGAGATATGCGAAGTATTCCATGGGATAAGCTCGAAGCAACAATGTGTTGTAAGAACAGAGCTCAATTTACATATAAACGTTTGCACTTTCGGATAATAGCAAATGGTATTATAATATAAATATACTACATTTGTTTAGGAGTAAAAGCCATTGGGCATTTTGATAACAGGGCTTGCTGCTTTGTCGTTTTTTATACTCGGTTTTTTCATCCGGCGCGGAAAAGGGCTGATGCTTATTGCGGGGTACAACACCATGCCGAAGCATGAGCGCCACAAGGTGGACAAAAAGGAGCTGTCGAAAAAAACAGGGAATTTGCTGTTTAGAATGGCGCTGGCTTTGTTTTTATCGGGTGTGGCGTTTCATTTTAAACTGAATTGGGCGGCCGAAGCGCTTATACTCATTATGATTGCTGACGCGTGTGTGACGGCAATAAGGATGTCTCGTGGATACAAACACAATGCGAAGATGTCAAAAGGCGGCTTGATAGTTGTTATTGTGACGGCAGTGATCATAATAATTGCCGTTGTTTTGATGCTTCATGATGGCGAAAAAGATCCTGTGGTAAGTATATCGCAGAGTCAAATACAAATTGAGGCCATGTATGGTCTTGATATCAAATGGTCCGATATAGAAGATATATCGCTTATTGACCAACCAATGGACGAAATTGAGCCTTGTATGCAAAAAGACAACGGCTATGGCGGTTTTGGCACATTGAAGGGTCATTTCAGCTCGAACAGCGGCCAGTTTATGCTTTTTGTAAATGCCGATTCATCGCCCACGATACGGATTTCGCGCAAAGACAAAGAAGACATTTATATCAGTTTCGGCAATAAAGAAAAAACCCTAGCATTATATCAGCAGCTAATTGAAAATAGGCTTTGAGCAGCAGTGCAAAAAAATGGGCGGAAACGGCAGGGGTTCTTACCCGACGTTCCGCCAAAAGTAGGGGTATTGGGGACAAGTTAGGGGTTACAAACGTGTCAAACGCTGTAAACTATTTAACAAGCTCTATCGTGATAGAGACTTTACCTTTGCATTCCAATGCGCTGTAGCTAACCTTTACGCCCGATTTTTTAATTCGTGACAGCGCTTTTTTGATTGTGTTGATGTAGATGCGGTAATCATGCATAATGCATACAATATGCTGTCCGCTTGTGCCCGCAGGAATCTCACCGTAAAGCTTAGAAAGCATTTTCTCCACGATTTCCTCGGTCATTTTCACCGACAGGTTTTTCTGTGTAATATCCTTAATTAGGCGAATCTGAGCATCTTCATTGTGCAGCCGCAGCAGGGCGCGCGCATGGCGTTCGGTCAGCTTATACGTTGTAATCATTTCCTTCACGTTGTTGGTGAGCTTTAATATGCGCATTTTGTTGGCCACGGTGCTTTGATTTTTTCCGAGACGGCGCGCCAGTTCTTCCTGCGTGAGCCCGTGCTCCTTCATGAGGCTAAGATAAGCTTCCGCTTCTTCAAAAAAATGCAGGTTTTCTCGTTGAAGGTTTTCGATCAGCGCGATCATGGCACTGTCTTCGTCGATAGCTGGCTGTACAAAAGCTTTGATATGAGTAAAACCGGCTTTGCAGACAGCGCGCCAGCGGCGCTCCCCGGCGATAATTTCATAATAGCTGTGATTGAGTTTTCTCACGGTAATCGGCTGAAGCAGACCATACTGTTTGATGGAATGGGAAAGCTCAGCCAAGCTTTCTTCTGTAAATACCCGACGTGGCTGATAGGGATTGGGACGGATATAATCCACAGGGATGATTTCGAGCGTATTATTCTGACTTTTATCCATGTTGAATTTACGCGCTACATCAGCGCTGGGCTTTTGAAACCTTAACAATATTAAAACACTCCTTTACATATACACATAATCGAAAATAATAAAAACCAACATACTTTCCCGTTTCTTTTCTCTATTTCGGGTTTGTTTAATGCAGAATTCGGCATAAATAAAGATTGTCCTTCACATATGCCAATAGTTCCTAATAAACGACAGAAATAGTAATTAAATTATCATCAAATGCGATATTTGTCGAAAGTTTTTGGGTTATTTATGATATGTTCGGCCTGCCGCGATCATGAAACCGCGGTAGATTTGTTCCAAAAGCACGATGCGGAAAAGCTGGTGCGGCATTGTCAGGTCTGAAAATGACACGATGTGGCGGGCACTCTTTTTAACGGCATCGGAGAGCCCGTATGAGCCCCCAATGGCAAAGGTTAAGTCTCCCTCGTCACAGAGCTTTTTCAAGAGTACGGAAAAACGGAGGGAATCCATCTGCTCACCCTCGGGCGACAGCGCGATAAGTGTCCCCTTTGAAGCGCTCATCAGCGCCTGCCCTTCCTGTTCCTGCGCTTTTATAATCAGCGCGTCGGACGCATCTTTTTCGATGCGCGCTTCCCCCTTTTCCACAATGGACACGCCGCAGAACGCACACAGCCGTTTTGCATATTCGGACTGCGCGTCCTTCAAGTACTTTTCCTTTAGTTTTCCGATACAAGCGATAGTGACGTTAGACATTCCTTACTCCTATATAATCAAAATAAAATAAACATCAAGTCCGGTCAGCCACAAAGTGCAGATCACAACAATGACAATAGCGATGATAAAAGCCGGACGAGGTTTTTCCTTATTGCAAACAACGTTATATGTTTTCAGCGTTTTGCCCGGCATTTTCGCAAACAGCAGTATTGAAACACCAATTGCCGCAAGAAACAGAAAGATGAGTGTAAACATGTTTCCCCACATCAGGCCGATATTAAAAACATAAATAGCTCTGCTAAACGCAATGGTCGCTCTCGGGTATTTTTTTATTTGTAGAAATCACTCTCATCAACAAGCCCCGAGTACTGTATGCTATAATATGTATCACCATCGTATTCGTAGGCTGTATATGGATACCAGTGGTTATTTTTTAAATGCCAAGAATCGTAACTATAACACCAAACAAAATTAGTACTGCTAAAAGGCCCAGCATAATGAAGATCCATTGCATTTGCTGCTTATGTTTAAGTTCTTCTGTTTTCCTTTTTTCCTCTTGTTTAATTTGATAACGAGTCTTTTTGTCAGGATGCTTATCTTTGTAAGCCATCTTTTTTTCTATAAGACCTTCAACATCCGCATCTAAACTTGCTTCTTTATCTTTTAAGCTGAACTTCAATTTCATACTACCCCTCCTTTTTTCTATAACATGCATTATAAATTTTGCGAATACTAACCTTCGGCAATCCTCTTCAGTATTTCAGCATCCGCCGGGCAGAAGTCATACTGAGGAATCTCCTCTTTTGTAATCCATTTTATGTCATTGTGCTCCAACTTCTGCGGAACACCATCTTTAATCGTTGTATTAAATAATGTGAGTCGCACATTGATATCTGGGTATTCATGAATGACAGACATGAACACGTCTCCAACAGAAAGCTCAACAGATAATTCTTCTCGACATTCTCTGATAAGTGCTTTTTCTTTAGTTTCGCCGGCTTCAACCTTGCCGCCGACAAACTCCCAAAGTAGTGCTCTGGCTTTTTGAATCGGTCTCTGGCATATCATAAATTTATCGTCATCCCATATCAGTGCAGCTACAACCTCTGTAATCTTTTTCATTACTGCTTCTTTCTCAAACGGAACTTATACTCTTTTCTTGTATTTCCGTTCTCATCTAGATCATCTTCATAGGAATAATTTACAAGTTTAAATACACCCTGATAGTAATACTCTTGAGGTGAGAACTTCACAAACAGGTGAATATCTTTTCCTTCGTCTGCAGCATTTACAATGGCTGTATTGCCGGATGACATTGTTTGATCACCGCTCTTTCCTTCGCCGGAATAAATATACTCACCATCTGTAGTCCAGTGGTCGTGATACACAAAGCCGGTCTTTTTCTTATCAACAGAAGATATAAGAACGACTGTTGACGGTGTTTTATTAATGCCTCTACCAAAGCCGGAAATCCTAATACCAAACTGTTCTTCAACCTGTTGATAAGTTAAAATTGGCTGTCTTGCTAAATGACCTACATTATAATCAGCACCAAAGCCATCATCGATGTTTCTCGCTTTTTTCACTGGAGAAATAGCCTGTCTTTCAGCAACTCGTCTTTCTTCATCTGCTTTACGAGTTGCAAGTTCTATCAGTATTCTTTCTTCCTCAGCCTGCTTTGCAGCAGAAATATCATTCATTATTGCTTCCTGTACTGTTGAATCCTCGGTCTTGATGAACTTCACAAATGCGTCTGGATATACAAACTTACTGGACTTGTCCGCAAATTGAACACTGATATATTGACCATCGAAATCAACGACGGTACCTACGCCAAATGATTTATGATTAACCTTTATATTTATTAAGTCCATAGTATCAATCTCCATTATACAAATAGCCTTTACAATTTAATACCATATTATAACACATAGCTTCAAGACAATGTATACAATCACGAGTTTTTCTGAAAGTGTTTATGGATATCTTCATTGTGAACATTTGCTTTCAAGTAAAACCTTTTTGGTTGCTAGAGCAACTTCATAGATAATCCGCTTTTCACAACTGTTGCAACCCTCCATAAGGCAAGCCAACTCTTTCTGATATTCTCTTATATCGTCCATTTGATTGCCATTTAACAAATGATCCATTGTAACCCCGAGGTGAAAACCAAAATATTGGATTGGTACGAATGAGATTAAGATGTTAAGAGCCAGAGTGGAGAGAATAAGATACAAGTAAGTGTCTTGCGCAAATCGTTTGATATCCATGTGAAGACCCCTTAATTATTTGACATGGAACACGCCTGTGACTCTATCGCGGAAGGCAAGACCCAGGTTCAGATCGTGCCCGGGGGTGAGCCCTTGGGCGATCAGCGCGTCGGTCACGGTGCGAAAGGCGAGCTGCTCAGAGTTATTCTCGTGGCTCAAGTGACCGAGAAGTATCGACGACACGCCCGCGCAGGCGAGGCGCACCGCCGCGTCGGCTGCGTCGTCGTTGGAGAGGTGTCCACGGCGCGATTTGATGCGGTCTTTGAGCGCGCGCGGATACCTGCCTGTGTGCAGCATGGCGGCATCGTGGTTGGATTCCAGCAGTACAAGGTCGCACGATTGGAGCTTCATTTCCACCGCTTTGGGGAAATAGCCAAGGTCGGTCGCCACAGCCACCTTGCGCGCGCCGCAGGATATGCAGTAACCCACGGGGTCGGCTGCGTCATGCGGAATATCGTAAGGCTCGACAAGCAGATCGTCGATATAAAACCCCGTTTTGCTGATGACGCGAATAAGACGGCTTTGGACGTTGCCCAGCTTGCCTTCGCATGCTTCCCAGGTAGGCGCTGTAGCGTAAACAGGGATATCGTGCTTGCGAGAGAGAATACCCGCTCCCTGAATGTGGTCAGAATGCTCATGCGTAATGAGTATGCCCTGCAAATCGCGGGCATCCTGCCCGACGCTTCGCAGCGCCTCTTCGAGGCGGCGTCCCGATACGCCCGCATCCACAAGAATGCGCGTGGTACCGGAGCTTATGAGTATTGCGTTGCCGGATGAACCGGAAAAAAGCGGGGTTAATGAGAGTGCCATATATGTCGTCCTTTCCTGCGCATCATTATAGCACAAATCTTTGTATAAAAGCTACGAAAGAAAGTGTGCCAATATTCGGCGTCAGGTTGATTCTGCCTAGCGGCATGTGGTATCTTATAGCAAAGATAAGGAGCAGATGGTTATGGAAAAATCGTGTGTGCAGGTGTATACGGGCAATGGCAAGGGCAAAACCACGGCGGCTATGGGGCTTGCGGTGCGCGGCGCAGGGCGGGGCTTAACCGTCAAGATCGTTCAGTTCATGAAGGCCCGTGAAACGGGTGAACTCGCTTCGCTTGGCAGGTTGGGCATCGAGCTGGTGCGCGCTTCACAGTGCAAGAAGTTTTATCGTATGATGAGTGACGAGGAAAAGGCAGAACTGCGTGACGGCGCGTGCGAGGTGCTGCGCCTTATAGAAACGTGGCTTGACAAAATTGATTTGCTGATACTTGACGAAGCGCTTGGGGCGCTTACGTGTGGCGTGCTGAAGCTTGAAGAGTTGCTGCATATCATGGATGTGCGGGGCGGCACCGAGGTGGTGCTGACGGGCAGAGACGCACCGGGCGAAATTGTCCAAAAGGCAGATTTGGTGACCGAGATGCGTGAGGTCAAGCATTATATGAACAGCGGCATCAGCGCGAGAAAGGGCATTGAATTCTGATGAACAGTGTAAACGGAGGCAACGCGAGTAACGGTGCGGTGCTCTTGGTGACGGGCGGTGCGCGCAGCGGCAAGAGCGGATATGCTGAGCGGCGTGCAAGGGAAACCGGCAGGCGTGTAGGATATATCGCGACAGCGGCGGTGACGGATGAGGATATGGCAGACAGGATCTTAAGGCACAGGTTATCGCGCCCGGCCGAGTGGGAGACGTTTGAGAGATACAGCGGATTCGTAAAGCTGGCATGCGACGAACGCTTTGTGTCATGTGATACGCTGCTGCTGGATTGCCTAACGACGTTGACGACCAACCATATGATAGACAGCGGGCTCGATTTCGATACATGCGCGCTGGAGGCGGTTCAGATGCTTGAGGAAAAGATTACGGCAGACGTGGATGACTTGCTGGCCGCGGCAGCCGGTAAACAGCTGATCGTGGTCACTAATGAAGTGGGGCAGGGAGTTGTGCCTGCGTACCGCATGGGCAGCTTGTTTCGCGACATGGCCGGGCGGCTGAATATGCATGTGGCATCGCGCGCGGACGAAGTTATCTGTATGATTTCAGGACTGCCGTTGAGGCTTAAATAGATATGAAGAGTTTTGTTTTGATGCTGGCTTTTTTCACGCGGATACCCGTGCGTGCGCCCGAGACAATCGACGAAGACTTATATAAGAAGGGAATCAAATTCTTATTTATTATAGGCATTATCGTCGGGTTGCCCGTGGGGGCGGTGATGCTGCTTAGTGGTGTGATGGGTGCTTACTTGTCTGCGTTTGCGGCGCTGGTGATCTATCTGGTTTTAAGCGGCGGGCTTCACGTGGATGGTATGGCAGACACCGTGGATGGATTTGCCGCTCATCGCGACAGAGAAGGCACGCTGGCGATCATGAAAGACAGCCATATCGGTACATTCGGCGTGTTGGCGGTATGTGTGTATGTCGCGGGTATGACAATTTGCATGGCTCAGGCCGGTTTTGTGGCGGCAGCGCTTTTCCCTCTTGCGGGACGCACGGCAGGCCTGCTTTGCACGCGTACGAACAGCAGCGCGACCAACGGACTCGGGCGGTGGTTTGTGGACGGCGTGAAAACGGCGCATGTGGTATTCTCAGGGGCCGCGTTTGCGGCAATAGCGGCGACGCTTTGTTTATGGAACGGTACTCAAGGCTGGCCTTCACTTGCAGGGCTGGTTGTGTCGCTTCTGGCGGCGCTTTTGGTCACGGTTTTTGTCGTTCGCGGATTTGCAAGGAAACTTGAAGGGATTACGGGAGATATCATCGGTTTTTCTATGGAGTTCAGTCAGCTTGTTTTTTTGCTTTTTTCTTCGATTGCTGTTATCATAGTATAAACAGTATGAAGCATTCTGTATTATTGCTCCAACGATGAATAAATCAAAGTTAGAGCAATGTACCCCCCCCGGCTGGACAAACACTTTTCATTCTATTTAATTGATATGTTTGTCCGTTTTCGTTATAGTCATTAAGACAGATTGCGACAAAAAACATTCTTTGACAAAAGGCGTGGGCGCTATATAATATGAAGTAACAGAAGCGAAATGAAAAGAGGGGCAGTTATGGGAAGTTCAATAAATGACATCTTAATGGAAGATTTCCAGAACGTGGTAAGCGAGCTATTGATGCGCAACAGAAGCGTTCTTGATATCCTGACTAAAATACAAACGAGCGGGGGTCGCGTAAATCGGAGCGTTGTCAAAGCGGTGACGCATTGCGGATGCATAGAAATTGAAGGAAAAAAACAGGTCTTTCCCGGTGAGGTTAGCATGAAGAATTTAAGCGGCCTCATGTCCACTCAGGTTAAAGGTGAGCTTTGCCCCGAATGCAGACAGACGATTGAAAAGGAGATCGGAGGTCAGCTGTTTTACCTTGCCGCGCTTTGCAACACGCTGGGCATAAGTCTGTATGATGTGGTATTAAGCGAAAAAGAGACGCTTGGGACGCTCGGCAGTTACAGCTTACGATAAAAAATGAATATGAGCGGCTGCGAAAAGCGCCGCTTTTGTTTTATCTTTCATCGATAAAACAATATAAATTTAGGACAACCTCAAGAAAGGCATAATTGTATGAAGAAACCATTCATCTCAAAAAAGCAGGCTGAACAAATCAGAGAAAAGTATCCAACACCTTTCCATTTATATGACGAGAAAGGCATTCGTGAAAACGCAAGAAATCTTTACAGGGCATTCAGTTGGAACAAAGGCTTTAAGGAGTACTTTGCAGTGAAAGCGACGCCCAATCCATCTATACTTAGAATATTGAAGGAAGAGGGCTGCGGCGTAGATTGCTCATCGTTAACAGAGCTTATGATGGCCGATATGTGTGGTTTTGAGGGCGATGAGATTATGTTTTCATCGAACGTGACACCGGAGGAGGATTATCGGCTTGCCGGCAAGATGGGGGCAGTCATCAACTTTGATGATATTACGCATATTGACTATTTGAACTCATTGATCGGTATTCCGGAAATCGTTGGCTGCCGTTTTAATCCGGGCGGCCACTTTGAGCTGGAGAATAAAATCATGGACAACCCCGGCGAGGCCAAATACGGCTTTACGCGTGAACAGCTTTCGGAAGGGTTTAAGAAGCTGCTTGAGCTTGGCGCAAAACGCTTTGGCTTGCATGCGTTTCTTGCGTCTAACACCACCACGAACGCATATTACCCAAAGCTGGCGCGGCTGCTCTTTGAGACTGCGGTAGAGCTGAACCGCGAGACGGGAGCGCCCATTGCGTTTATCAATCTGTCTGGCGGTATCGGTATTCCATATAGGCCGGAGGAACAGGGCAGTGACATCATGGCCATCGGCGATGCGGTACGCGAAGCTTTTGAAGAGATTATGGTGCCTGCGGGCCTTGGCGACACAGCGATATACACCGAGCTTGGCCGCTATATGCTCGCACCTTATGGGCATCTGGTGACCACGGCGATACATAAAAAAGAAATATACAAAAACTATATCGGCGTGGATGCGTGCGCCGCAAACCTGATGCGCCCCGCCATGTACGGCGCGTATCATCATATCACTGTGCTCGGCAAGGAAAATGCGCCGATTGACAATAGGTATGATGTGACAGGCGGCCTATGTGAAAACAACGATAAGTTTGCCATTGACAGGATGCTGCCCAGAATAGAAAAAGGCGATATTCTCGTCATTCACGATACAGGTGCCCATGGCTTTGCTATGGGATACAACTATAACGGCAAGCTGCGTAGCGCGGAGCTGCTGCTAAAGGAAAACGGTGAAGCCGAGCTCATCCGCCGTGCGGAGACGCCTGAGGATTACTTTGCGACCTTAAAATATTAATGCAAAGAAGAATATGATATTCAAGACACGCGCCAAGGCAATGTAAACAGTTTATAAAAAGACTCTAATACACGCTCTTTCCTTATTGACAAGGATATTCGGGTATAGTAATATGTTATATTGCATTAGCGTGCTCATAATAGGGGGGAGTCTCTTTATTTGCCGACGATGGATGCGGGTCTTTTTTTAACGGTAGGCGCATGAAAATTGCGTATATTATTGCCTTTTTTCGGGAATAATCAGCGAGTGCCTTCATCTTGAAAATGTCATAATGTTACTTTGCTAACAGGAGAGTGGTTATAAAACGTATGGTGCATGAAGTCAATTATGAAAAGCGAAGCAGGATGAGCTTTTCGAAGATCGAAGAAGTCCTGGATATGCCGGATCTGATAGAGATCCAAAAGAACTCATACAATTCATTTTTAGAGACCGGACTTAGAGAGGTACTTAATGATATTTCTCCTATCACCGATTATTCAGAGAATCTGATTCTTGAATTTGTTGACTACTATATTGAAAACAAGCCCAAGTATTCTGTCGAGGAATGCAAAGAAAGGGACGTGAATTTTGCTGCGCCCTTGAAGGTGATTGTGCGACTCATCAACAAAGAGACGGGCGAGATGAAGGAACAGGAAGTGTTCATGGGCGATTTTCCGCTTATGACGGAAAAGGGTACATTTATCATCAACGGTGCCGAACGCGTCATTGTCAGCCAGCTTGTTCGTTCTCCCGGCGTCTATTTTGACGTTGCCATCGACAAGTCGGGCAAAAATCTGTATTCGGCCACGGTGATTCCGAACCGCGGTGCCTGGCTTGAATATGAAACCGACTCTAACGACTGCTACTGGGTGCGCGTGGACAGAACACGCAAACTGCCAATGACGGTGCTGATGCGCGCTATGGGCTGCGGTACGAACCAGCAGATCATCAATCTTTTCGGCGATGAAGATTTTTTACAGGCCACATTTAAAAAAGATGGCGGACAGAGCGTAGAGGACGGTCTTATCGAAATCTACCGGCGTTTGCGTCCGGGTGAGCCGCCCACAGTGGAAAGCGCGCGGATGCTGATTGATTCTTTATTCTTTGACCCGAGACGGTATGACCTGGCGAGGGTTGGCCGTTATAAATATAATAAGAAGCTTTCGATCGCTGATCGCATTGAAGGCCACAAAAGCGCTGATAACATTGTCTCAGAAGACGGTGAACTTCTGGCTCCTAAAGGCGAAGTGATCTCGCGCGATGCGGCGGCGCAGATTGAAGCGGCCGGCATCAACAGCGTGACGCTGCTGATCGGTGAAACCGAAGTAAAGGTGTTGGGCAACAACTTCGTATATGCAAACAGCCACCTGTCGTTTGATCCTGCGAGCGTGGGTATCAATGAAAAGGTGCATTACCCGACATTAAAAGCGATTATCGATGAATTCGGCAGCGATGAGGATGAGCTTAAAAAACAGATCAAGAGCAGCATTGACAAGCTAATTCCCAAGCATATTATTGTAGACGATATCATGGCTTCCATGAACTATGAAATGGGGCTCAAATATGGCCTGGGCCGCACGGATGACATTGACCACCTTGGCAACAGACGCCTTAGAAGCGTGGGTGAGCTGCTTCAGAACCAGATTCGCGTTGGTTTGTCGAGGCTGGAGCGTGTGGTCAGGGAGCGCATGTCCATTCAGGATATGGATGTGGCGACGCCCTCCAACCTAATCAATATTCGTCCGGTTACAGCGGCGATTAAAGAGTTTTTCGGTTCTTCGCAGCTATCGCAGTTTATGGATCAGACGAATCCGCTGGCAGAGCTTACTCATAAACGCCGTTTGTCGGCACTGGGCCCCGGCGGCTTGAATCGTGAGCGCGCGTCGTTCGACGTTCGCGACGTTCACCACACGCATTATGGCCGTATGTGCCCGATAGAGACGCCTGAAGGTCCCAATATCGGCCTTATCGGCTCGCTGTCTACATTTGCGCGTATCAACGAGTACGGTTTTATTGAATCTCCGTACCGCAACATTGATAAGAAAAACAAAATTGTGACGGAGGACATCGTCTACTTAACGGCGGATGAAGAGGATAAATACGTGGTGGCGCAGGCCAATGAGCCCATCGGAGAAGACGGCTACTTTGCGCATACCCGTGTTATGTCGCGCCGGCAGGAGGAGATTGTTGAAGTGGCGCGCGAAGAGGTTGACCTCATGGACGTTTCTCCAAAGCAGGTTGTCTCTGTCGCCACCGCGCTGATACCGTTCTTGGAAAACGACGATGCGAACCGCGCGCTCATGGGATCTAACATGCAGCGTCAGGCGGTGCCGCTGACCATTCCCGAAGCGCCTATTGTGGGTACGGGCATGGAGCACAAGGCCGCCAAAGATTCGGGCGCGGTTGTCCGGGCTTATGAAGACGGCATTGTCAAGAGCGTGTCCGCCGACAGGATTCTTGTTCAAGAAGATAAACAGATAAGAGAATATAAGCTGATAAAATTCTCCCGCTCCAATCAGGGTACCTGCATCAATCAGTATCCGTTTGTCAAAACGGGAGAGAGAGTCACAAAGGGACAGATTATCGCGGATGGGCCGTCCACAGAAATGGGCGAGCTTGCGCTTGGGCGCAACGTGCTGGTCGGCTTCATGACATGGGAAGGTTACAACTACGAGGACGCAATCCTCATCAGCGAGCGGTTGGTTCGCGACGATGTGTTTACATCCATCCATATTGAAGGCTACGAAGCCGAAGCGCGTGACACCAAGCTGGGACCTGAAGAGATTACACGAGATATCCCCAACGTGGGCGAAGACGCGCTTAAGAATCTTGATGAACGCGGTATTATCCGCATCGGTGCCGAGGTGCGTGCGGGAGATATTCTTGTCGGCAAGGTGACGCCCAAGGGCGAAACAGAGCTGACGGCGGAGGAACGCCTGCTGCGCGCGATATTCGGCGAAAAAGCGCGCGAGGTCAGAGATACATCCCTTCGCGTACCGCACGGTGAAGAAGGTATCGTTGTCGATATCAAGGTGTTTACGCGTGAAAACAAGGATGAATTGACAGCAGGTGTCAACAAGCTGGTGCGCGTATATATCGCTCAGAAGCGCAAGATTTCTGTGGGTGATAAAATGGCCGGACGCCACGGGAACAAGGGTGTTATTTCTAGGATACTGCCCGTGGAGGATATGCCGTTCCTGCCGGATGGCACGCCGCTTGATATCGTGCTGAATCCGCTCGGTGTCCCGTCCCGTATGAATATCGGTCAGGTGCTGGAAGTGCATCTTGGCTATGTCGCAAAGGCGTTGGGATGGCGTATCGCCACACCCGTTTTCGATGGGGCGACAGAGGACGACATCATGGAGCTCTTTAAGCAGCAGGGTATGGAGCCGGATGGCAAGACGGCGCTATATGACGGTCGCAGCGGCGAACCGTTTGAAAACCGAGTGACTGTCGGTTACATGTACATATTAAAGCTTCACCATCTTGTGGACGATAAGATACACGCACGTTCCACAGGGCCTTACTCGCTGGTTACGCAGCAGCCTCTGGGAGGTAAGGCGCAGTTCGGCGGGCAGCGTTTCGGTGAGATGGAAGTGTGGGCGCTTGAGGCATACGGCGCGGCAAATACGCTGCAGGAGATACTCACCGTGAAATCGGACGACGTGGTGGGCCGCGTGAAAACGTATGAAGCCATCGTGAAGGGTGAAAATATCCCCGAACCCGGCGTTCCCGAGTCGTTCAAGGTCCTCATCAAGGAGATGCAGTCGCTCTCGCTGGATGTGAAGGTGTTGGGTGACGTGGGCGAAGAGATTGCCATCAGGGAAAGCGTGGAAGATGATATCTCCGGCCTTGAAGTGAATATTGAAGGCGCTGAACGCGATGCGTCGGAAAAACGGGCAGAAAAATCCCGCGAGGATGATTTCTCGAACCTGAGCTTTGACGAGCTTGACGTGCCGGATATTGATGATTTGGATGATGACATCGAATTTGAAAAACCGAAGAGCCGCCGCAACAAGGACGACGATGGCAATGGCTTTGACGATGACGATGACGATGACGATTTCGATGACGATTTCGATGATGACGATGCGGATGCCGATTCTGACGACGATAATGCGTACGAAAAAGATGGTTTTGAGGACAGTGATGATAACATCGATTACGATAAGAAATATTCGGATGATGATTTTGACGATTTAGAGATCGAATCTCTCGACGGCCTGATTGAGGATGAAGACAGGCTGTACGATGATGATTACGATGACGACAAAGAATAGTAAGTTTTTTTGGCATATATGAGAGGAGAGGAATTATTTGTTCGAACTTGGCAATTTTGATTCCATTCAGATTGGTTTGGCGTCCCCGGAGAAGATTAGAGAGTGGTCGAGAGGCGAGGTAAAAAAGCCTGAAACCATCAATTACCGCACACTCAAACCCGAAAAAGACGGCCTTTTTTGTGAACGTATTTTCGGGCCTACAAAGGACTGGGAGTGCCATTGCGGACGCTATAAGCGCGTGCGTTACAAGGGCATTATCTGCGACAAGTGCGGTGTTGAGGTGACGCGTGCCAAAGTGCGCCGTGAGCGCATGGGTCACATTGAGTTGGCCGCACCGGTGTCTCACATTTGGTATTTCAAGGGCATTCCGTCGCGCATGGGGCTGCTGCTCGACATGTCTCCGCGAGACCTCGAAAAGGTGCTGTATTTTGCATCGTTCGTTGTCACAGACCCTGGAAACACGCCGCTAGAGTATAAGCAGCTTTTAAACGACAAGGAACTGCGCGAAAGCCAGGAAAAATACGGTGAAGACGCGTTTGTGGCCAAGATGGGCGCTGAAGGCGTCAAAGATCTGCTTAAGAAGATCGACCTTGATAAGGCGTCTCGGGAGCTCAAAAAAGAGCTGGAGAGCTGCACCGGACAAAAACGTGTCCGTGCCGTCAAACGGCTTGAGGTCGTGGAAGCGTTTCGTCAGTCGGGCAATAAGCCCGAATGGATAATACTCGATTGCGTTCCGATTATTCCGCCGGAGCTGCGGCCTATGGTTCAGTTGGACGGTGGACGGTTTGCCACGAGCGATCTGAACGATCTTTACCGCCGCGTCATCAACCGTAACAATCGATTAAACAGACTGCTGGCACTGCGCGCGCCGGATATCATTGTGCGCAACGAAAAGCGTATGCTTCAGGAGGCTGTGGATGCGCTGATTGACAACGGACGCCGCGGACGTCCCGTAACGGGTCCCGGCAACAGACCGCTAAAGTCGCTTTCCGACATGCTTCGCGGCAAGCAGGGCCGGTTCCGCCAAAATCTGCTCGGCAAACGCGTTGACTACAGCGGCCGAAGCGTTATCGTTGTGGGACCGGATCTTAAGATGTATCAGTGTGGTCTTCCCAAAGAAATGGCGCTGGAGCTTTTTAAGCCCTTTGTCATGAAAAAACTTGTGGAAGACGGTCTTGCTCATAATATCAAAAGCGCCAAGCGTATGGTGGAGCGCGTAAGAAACGAAGTTTGGGGTGCGCTTGAAACGGTGATTAAGGATCACCCTGTGCTCCTTAACCGCGCGCCTACGCTGCATCGTCTCGGCATTCAGGCGTTTGAGCCCGTACTGGTTGAAGGCAAGGCGCTTAAGCTGCATCCGCTTGTTTGTACCGCATACAACGCGGACTTTGACGGCGATCAGATGGCTGTACACGTGCCACTGTCTGTGGAGGCGCAGGCCGAGTGCCGTTTTCTCATGCTGGCAGCGAACAACATACTAAAGCCGCAGGATGGTAAACCGGTGGTCAGTCCCACGCAGGACATGGTTATCGGCAGCTATTATCTGACAATACATCGCGAAGGTGCGAAGGGTGAGGGACAATATTTCTCGTCGCCGGAAGAAGCTGTGCTTGCTTATCAAACGGAACAGATTGCACTTCAGGCGATGGTCAATGTGCGGTATACCAAAATAATCAACGGCGAGAAGCGCAGCAAGATGCTAAAGACTACGCCCGGCCGTATCATATTCAACGAAGCGATTCCTCAGAATCTGGGTTTTGTGGATAGAACACAGGAAGACAGTGAGTTTTTACTTGAAGTCGATTTTCTTGTGGGTAAAAAGCAGCTTGGAAAAATCGTGGATTTTTGCTATAGAAAGCATGGCGAGACAAAGACGGCGGCAATGCTTGACGAAATCAAACGTCTCGGCTTCCATTATTCTACGGTGGGCGCCATCACAATCAGCGTGAGCGATATTGTGATTCCCGAAGCGAAGGCAAAATATATTCAGAGCGCCGAGGAAAGAGTTGTCGAGATTGAAAAGAAGTTTAAAAGAGGGTTCCTCACAAATAAAGAAAGAAAAGAAAACGTCATCAAGGTGTGGGCGGATACCACGAACCTTGTGACCGACGCGCTGATGGACGGATTGAGCGAATTCAACCCGGTATACATGATGGCTAACTCGGGCGCGAGAGGTTCAACCAATCAGATTCGTCAGCTGGCCGGTATGCGCGGTCTCATGGCAGACCCGTCTGGTGCAATCATTGAGATCCCCATTCGCGCAAACTTCCGTGAAGGTCTCACTGTTCTCGAGTTCTTCATTTCGACGCACGGCGCCAGAAAAGGTCTTGCGGACACGGCGCTACGTACCGCGGACTCAGGTTACTTAACGCGCCGTCTCGTGGACGTCAGCCAAGACGTAATCGTCAGAGAGCATGACTGCCTTAAGGAAGGCGATTCTGTGAGAGGCGTTTGGGTTGAAGATGTAGTTGAAGGAAAAGAAGTCATCGAGCCGTTTATCGACAGAATCGGGGGCCGATACGCAGCAGCGGATGTTGTAGATCCCAAAACGGGCGAAATCATTGTTCGCACCAACGAAATGATTAGCTTCGATCATTGCCGCCGTATCGAGGCGGCGGGCATCAAGGGTGCCTTCATCCGTTCGGTGCTGACATGCAAGACGCAGCATGGCGTTTGCTCAAAGTGCTATGGCGCAGATATGTCATCCGGCAAGACGGTCAGCATTGGGGAAGCGGTGGGTATCATCGCCGCTCAGTCCATCGGTGAACCGGGAACACAGCTGACGATGCGTACGTTCCATACGGGCGGTGTCGCCGGTGAAGATATTACGCACGGTCTGCCGCGTGTTGAAGAGCTTTTTGAGGCGAGAAAGCCCAAAGGTCTTGCTGTTATCAGTGAGATAGCGGGAACAGTCTCTGTGGGTGACAACCGCAAAAAGCAGGAGGTCACAGTGACGAGCGAAGACGGTTTGGCAGAAGTATATTCGATACCGTTTGGTTCGCGTATCAAGGTAAAAGAAGGCGATGTGATTGAAGCGGGTGACGAACTCACTGAGGGCTCTATTAACCCCAACGATATATTAAAAATCAAAGGTGCCAAGGGCGTTCAGAACTATCTGCTAAAAGAGGTTCAGATGGTTTACCGCCTGCAGGGCGTGGAAATTTCCGACAAGCACATTGAGGTGATCATTCGTCAGATGCTCAAGAAGTGCAAAATCGAGGACGCGGGAGATACCGAACTGCTGCCCGGTTCGTTGGTGGATATTCATCAGTTTGATTCCGAAAACGAGCGCATGATCCGCGAGGGCAAAAAGCCCGCGACAGCTAAGCGCGTTTTGCTTGGTATTACGAAGGCTTCGCTGGCCACAGATTCGTTCTTGTCCGCCGCGTCGTTCCAGGAGACAACAAGAGTGCTCACGGAAGCTGCCATAAAGGGCAAGTCCGATCCGCTGCTGGGTCTTAAGGAAAACGTCATTATCGGCAAGCTGATACCGGCGGGTACGGGCATGAAACGGTATAAAAACATTGACGTGATAAAGAACATACTGAATGAAGACATAGCGCCTGAGCTTAGCGGACACGACACACAGTATACAAGCGCTTTGCTGGATGGATATCATGATCCGGCGGATTTGAACGCTGAGTTGTTGTAGCTGCTAATTTGGGGGGGTAAAAATGCCGAAGAATGAAAAGTGTGTGGTCACAGACAGCGCGCTTTGCAAATGGATCAATAAGGACTGCAAAGACTGTTATATCAATGACATGAAAGAAGAATCGGAATCAAGGAAAGTGCTCGAAGATTTTGAAGTGACGCTTTCTTTGCTACCGAAAGATTTTGACAAACTGCAGTCTGAGGAATGTTGTTTTTGCAGCGATAAACCGTTAAAGCGCTCAGGTTATGCGACGATCGACCTTGCTCACAAAGATCCCGAACACAAGCGCGGCATGTTTTTCGGCATCGGGAAAAAGGTGCGCCAAAGAATTGGTTCGCTCGTTCCCGTATCCATATCGATATGCGCTCAGTGCCGGAAGAACTTTCGGGTTGCCGAGTCTCTCAAATGGCTGATGATGCTTTTTTTCGGAGGCATTGCCGTCGGGCTTTGTTTTATACCGGCCATTAATGCGAACCCGGCGATTCCCTATGGCGTGATATTGCTGGGAATACTGATTGGCTATATTGCAGGAAAAATCGCATCGTCCGCTTATGTCAGCAATAAGAGCGCTCAGACGAGATTCAATGTTTTCGACATTCCTGTCTGCGCAGAGATGAAACAGAACGGATGGTTCACCGTTCAAGACGAAGGATTTGTGTCGCGTTTGTTTTTCTCCAAGAAGCCGACAATATCAAGGCTATGTGATATGGGTATAGAATTAGGGGAAAAACAGGAAGATAATTAAAAAAGTCCTTACATACAGAGGATTGACAAGTATTTTGCCTGATGTTAAAATGGCTCTGCTTGCGTTTTTTGGGCGTTGTCCGTAATGGAGGTTATGGTTTTTGAGTATGGTGCATGAGCTATCCGAACAGGAAAGGGTAGTGGGCTTAAAGCAGGTGATGCGTTATGCACGCATGTCAATGCTCGATAAGGTATACATCGCCAAGGATGCGGATGAGGATATCATAAACAAGGTGAAAGCAGAATGCGACAAGCATCGCATTTCCTGCGACATGACGCTGACAATGCATCAAATAGGCACATTATGTGAAATTGAGGTTGGCAGCGCATGTGCGGGCGTTTTAAAAACGGGCAAGTAGGAGATTATCCCCTTATATGGGTTGCGAGGGGTTATTTATAGACAGCTATCACATGAAGGAGGTGAAAAAGTAAAATATGCCGACAATTAATCAGCTAGTGAAACAAGGCAGAAAGACGGCGGAATCTAAGAGCGATTCTCCTATACTCAAGCAATGCCCTCAGAAAAGAGGCGTTTGCTTAACGGTGAGGACAATGACGCCCAAGAAGCCGAATTCTGCGTTAAGAAAGATTGCAAGAGTTCGCCTGGTCAATGGCATGGAAGGTACGGCGTACATTCCTGGCATCGGCCACAATCTTCAGGAGCACTCTGTGGTGCTTATCAGAGGAGGCAGAGTGAAAGACCTG
>QKIQ01000014.1 GCA_003249555.1 Clostridia bacterium
TTTACGGCAAGATGCTTTTTTACCTCCTTGGAAACCGTGGTTTGGTCTTTGCCTATCCGATGGGCTATGGCCTTAAAGGTCATTCCGTGATAGAGGCAATCCTGTATCTCTATACGGTCGTCTAACGTCATGTGTTTGTTCTTTTTCGAATACGTCTGTGACATGGCATCCTCCGAATCCGAGAAAATTTCCCGATCTTAATTCTACTGGATGCCGTCGCAATTTAAATTCCACTTATTTTTCCACTGTGGAATTTACTTTGGGAATTAACCCTCCATTTTATTACACAAAATTCGCAGATTATCCGTTGCTTTTTTTCGTAAAATGTGTATAATGATATTAAAGGTCAAAGATAGTCAAAAGAGGAGTTGGTGGGATATGTCGATACTTAGCGATACGATAGAACAGTTCATCAAAGAGCTGATGAGTGAATATGAAGGTAAAATTGAATTGCAAAGGAATGAGCTTGCACAGCATTTTAACTGTGCCCCCTCGCAGATCAATTATGTGCTGGCCACGCGCTTTACGCCCGACAAGGGATATATCATAGAAAGCAGGCGCGGCGGAGGCGGCTATATCCGCGTACTGCGCTTGAGCATTGATGAATCGGATCATCTTTTCCGTTTGGTGACTTCGCGTATCGGAGAAAGTATATCCGAAAGGGATGCGCTGGACGTGATCTGCCGTCTGGTGGAAAGCGATGCCGTCAGCAAAAAGGAAGGTGCACTTATGAGCGCCGCTGTAGCGGATAAATCACTCGCTATTCCTGCGATGCTCAAAGACCATGTGAGGGCAAACATATTAAAGCAGCTTGTACTCGTATTGTTAAGTGAGGAGGAGAGATAATGCTGTGTGACAATTGTTTAAAACACAACGCCACCGTTCATATGACGACATTTGTGAACGGACAGGTAAAAACAGTGCATCTTTGCGCCCAGTGTGCGTCCAAGAAAAAGACAGCGGTGGTGACGCCGTGGTTTTCCTTTAACGACTTTATGAGCACGTTTTATGAGGAAGAAGCAAAGGCAGATCAGCAATGTGAAGTTTGCGGTACAACACTGGAAAGCTTCAAAAAGAATGGAAAGCTCGGTTGTGTCAACTGTTACAGATTATTTGAAGAGAGCATCAGCCCTGTGATTAAGGGCATTCATATGAGTATGGAGCATACGGGCAAATACCCGGGAGAACGCGTTAACGTTCATTCGGACAAGGAAAAAGAAAACGACGAAAACAAAAACCGCACAGAGATTCTTAAAACCAAGCTTAAAGAAGCGGTGGCGGTGGAAAATTTTGAAGAAGCGGCGCGCTTGAGAGACGAAATAGCGCTGCTTGAAAAGGAGGGGTGAGTATGAAGTGGCTGGAAGATGGTGCGCCCCAAAGCGATGTGGTGGTGTCTACACGTATTCGGCTGGCAAGAAATCTCGCCGATGTTCCTTTTCCGGGGCGAATCGAGAAGCCGGATGATATTGAAAAGGTGCATAGTCTTGCGAAGCAAAGCCTGCTCGTGTCGCCGGAGTTCACGTATTCACAGCTTTGCGACATGACAGAGCTCGGCAAACGCGCGCTCGTGGAAGAGCATGTCATCAGCACGGAGCTTTCACAAAGCCGTATCGGCGGGCTTATTATGAGCAGCGACCAAAGCATAAGCGTGATGATACTAGAGGAAGACCATTACCGCCTGCAAAGCCTGTGCTCGGGGCTTGCGCTCTATAAGGCCTATGACGCAGCCGACAGATTGGACAACATGCTGGCGGAAGGGGTTGATTACGCTTTCGATGAAAAACTGGGATTTCTGACAAGCTGCCCGACCAACCTCGGGACAGGCCTTCGTGCTTCGCTCATGCTGCATCTGCCGGCGCTATCGGCGGCAAAAGCACTGCCGCGAATCACAGCCATGATCAATAAGGTGGGCATGACGGTACGCGGCGCTTTTGGAGAAGGCAGCGCGGCGTCCGGTGCGTTTTATCAGATATCAAATCAGGTGACATTGGGCGTTTCCGAGAAAGAAATACTTTCGCGTTTGCTGTCTACGGCGAACAAAGTGATCAGTTTTGAGCGTGGCACACGCAAAGAACTGTACAAAAGCTTAGGGATTGTGCTAGAAGACCGTATATGGCGTGCGGTCGGAATATTGAAATACGCGCGGCGGATCGGTGACGCGGAAGCGCAAAAGCTGATTTCAGATGTGGCGTTTGGCGTGTCACTTGGCATTGTACCCAAATTAACAAGTAGTCAGCTATATAAAGTGATGATGAACTCGCGGCCTGCCATTATCGCGGAGAGGTACGGACAACTGAACGCCGTTGACAGAGATGTGGTAAGGGCGGATATCATAAAACAGGTTTTTAGTTAACCTCAGAAGGGAGATATATATGGACTTTTTTGCGAAGTTTACGGAGGGCGCGAAAAACGCGCTCAAACACGCTGAAAAGAAAGCGCGTGAGCTGGGACACAATTATGTGGGCACCGAGCATTTGTTGCTTGGTTTGATTTGTGAAAGAGAGGGTGCCGCCGCCAATCTGCTTAATCTATCGGGCGTGTCTGAAGAAGCCGTGACGACGAACGTGCTGTCGCTGATCGGTCAGGGCGATTTTGTATTTACACAGGGCTTTGGCTATACGCCCCGTTCCAAAAAGATTTTGGAATTGAGTGTGACGCTGTCGCGGCAGCTCGGGCAGAGCTACGTGGGCACAGAGCATATTCTGATGGCGCTTATTCGTGAAAAAGAAGGCGTTGCTTTTAAGATTCTGAGCGATCTTGGTGCGGATTTCGGTGAGTTGGAAAACGGCATCTATAACGTGACAGGCGAAAATGTAGAGCAGGGCGAAAAGGGTTCAAAAAAGAATGCAAAGACGCCAAAACTAGATAAATTCGGAAGAGACCTCACCAAAGCCGCCAAAGACGGCGAGCTTGACCCCGTGATTGGGCGCACACAGGAGATTGAGCGCATCACGCAGATACTCTCACGGCGCACCAAAAACAACCCTGTGCTGATTGGTGAACCGGGTGTGGGTAAATCGGCGATCGCCGAAGGGCTCGCACAGCGTATCGCGGACGGCGGCGTACCGGAGTTATTGCGCGATAAACGCGTTGTGTCGCTGGATCTTGCGGGAATGATTGCTGGAACCAAATACCGCGGTGAGTTTGAAGACAGGCTCAAAGACGTGCTCAAGGATCTCAAAGCATCGGGCAGTGTGATAATGTTTATCGATGAGATACATACGATTGTGGGCGCGGGCGCAGCCGAAGGCGCAATGGACGCAGCCAGCATACTAAAACCGGCGCTCGCGCGCGGTGAAATACAGGTGGTGGGCGCGACGACATACGATGAATACAGAAAGCATATTGAGAAGGATGCGGCGCTGGAGCGGCGTTTTCAGCCGGTCACGGTGGGGGAGCCCACGCGAGAGGAAGCAATAGAAATACTCAAAGGGTTGCGCGACCGCTACGAGGCCCATCACCGTGTGAAGATCACGGATGGGGCTTTGAAAGCCGCTGTGGAGATGTCTGATCGCTATCTGACAGACCGGTTTTTGCCGGACAAAGCGATTGATCTTATGGACGAGGCGGCTTCTAAGGTGCGGCTCAGTCTATACACCGCCCCGCCTGATATTAAAGAGCTTGAAGAGAAGCAAGAAGAGCTGCGCAAAGAAAAGGAACAGGCTATCACACATCAAAACTTTGAAAAAGCAGCGGAACTTCGAGACGAGGAGAAAAAGATCGAAAAGCAGATTTCCGAAATGAAGAGCGCGTGGCAGAAGGATACAAACCAGCGAGAAGGTGAAGTCACGGAAAAGGAAATCGCAGGGATTATATCCAATTGGACGAATATTCCCGTCGTTAAGCTTACGGAAGACGAAGCCAAGCGCCTTCTCGGTTTGGAAGACACGCTGCACCGCCGTGTCATCGGTCAGGACGAAGCGTGCATGGCTGTGGCAAAAGCGATACGGCGTTCGCGCGCGGGTCTTAAAGACCCCAAGCGCCCCGTTGGGTCGTTTATATTTTTAGGCCCTACGGGGGTCGGGAAAACCGAGCTGACACGCGCGCTGGCTGAGGCCATGTTTGGAGACGAAGACGCGTTGATTCGTCTGGACATGTCTGAATACATGGAAAAACACGCGGTATCCAAGCTTATCGGATCTCCTCCTGGATATGTCGGCTTTGACGAGGGCGGTCAGCTTACCGAGAAGATACGCCGGCATCCGTATTCGGTGCTGCTGCTTGATGAAATCGAAAAAGCACACCCCGATGTGTTTAACATCATGCTTCAGATACTCGAGGACGGGCGTTTGACGGATTCCAAGGGGCGTCTTGTGGATTTTAAAAACTGCGTTATCATCATGACGTCTAACCTTGGCGCGACCAATATCGAAACCAAGCGAATCGGCTTCTCCGTTGTGGAGAGCGACCGTGGTTATGAGCAGATGAAGCAGGGCATCATGGAAGAGCTTAAAAAAGCATTCCGTCCGGAGTTTATTAACAGGCTGGATGATATCATCGTGTTTCACAAGCTGAGTGAGGACCATACAAAGCAGATTGTGAAACTGATGCTGGGAAATGTGATCAAGCGTCTGGAAGAGCGTGAAATTTATCTGACATATTCAGACGATACGGTGGAATACCTTGCGAAGGAAGGCTTTGATGAAAACTATGGTGCGCGTCCGCTGCGCAGAATGATTCAGCAGATTGTGGAGGATGAGCTGTCCGAAGAGATACTCAAGGGCAGTATCAGTATTACGGATCACGTCTATATGTATATGGAGAATGGCAAGCCTGCGTTTAAAAAGCTGAAACAGGAATAAAGCAAAGGAAACGCTGTTTTATTCGTAACGTAGTCTGTCGGGCTGGATTTTGGGTTGCTAATGTTGCTGAATATCAATTTAATTTGCGTTTTATCACACGAAAAAGAGCAGCGAATAACGTCACTGCTCTTTTTGTGAGTTTAGGACTTGCTTGATAAGCTTTTAGACTCTTCAGTTGACAGAGCATCGTTGTACTCTTTTTCCAGCGATTCGATGAGTTCTTTTACGGGAACGATAGACGTTGAACGATAGGCATTTTCGCCTGCAAAAGCGAATCCGTTATTTAGGCATCCTTTTTTTGCATTTAAAAGGGCAAGTGCAATGCAATATGGACTGTTTTTGTACTCGCATGTGGATATGCAGTGATAAGGACAGCGAAAAGGCTTTTTTTTGCCCTCAAGTGAACTCATAATAAAATCATTGATAATCGCTCTTCCGGGCATGCCGACAGGACTCTTAATAATACCGATATCATCTTTTGTGGCTTTGATATAGCTGTTTTTGAATGCTTCAGAAGCATCACATTCCACGGTCGGGACGAAACGGGTTGACATCTGCACGCCAGCGGCTCCTTTGCGCATGATGTTCAATATATCCTGTCCGGTATATATACCGCCGGCAGCGATAACAGGGATAGTCTTACCGGTTGCTTCTTCGATTGGATTCAATTGACTAATCACAGATGGGATTAAATTCTCCAACGCGTATGCATCGTTATCGATTTGATCCAGTTTAAAACCAAGGTGACCTCCCGCTTTCGGGCCTTCCACAACAATCGCATCGGGCAGATAATTAAAATCGGCAAGCCACTTTTGAGAAATAATTTTTGCGGCTTTGCCTGAAGACACGATAGGAACCAGCTTGGTTTTCTGAGAACCATTTAAGAAGCTGGGCAAATTGAGCGGCAGCCCGGCACCTGAAAAAATAATATCAATACCTTCTTCAATAGCTGCTTTAACCAGCTCGGAAAAGTTTGAGAGAGCCACCATAATGTTGACCCCTAAGATTCCTTTTGTGAGTTCACGCGCTTTTCTAATCTGTTCTTTTAAAGCACGAATGTTTGAACCGTTGAAATTTGTGTAAGCATCAGCCTCTTGCATGCCGATGCCTGCTGCAGCTATAACGCCAATGCCGCCTTGATTGGCAACAGCAGAAGAGAGCCCTGATAATGAGATTCCAACGCCCATGCCGCCTTGTATGATAGGAAGCCTGGCCTTCAAATGGCCGATGATTAAATTTTTCATTGGGGATCGTTTCATTTCTTATTCCTTTTAATAGATTTTTTGTTCTTATCATCTCAATAAAAATAGTTAGACATGCTAACATTGAGTATTGTCATGATAGCATAGACACAGATTCGTAGGCAAACAAAACCGCTTAAATTATTTAATTGTTAACATTTTCATCATAAACAAGAGACAGGTAAATTTAGCAAGAGGCAAACCATATATTTATTTTTTAAACATCATCTTTGACATACGTATATTTTCACGTTACAATACGCGTGTAATTCACTGATAGTGAGGTTTTGCAGTGCCTATTCTTGATTACTTGGAGCTTGTTGGTGTGGCGGCCTTTGCTGTTTCGGGCGCTACGGTGGCCATCAGAAAAAAGATGGATTTATTCGGGGTAATATTTCTTGCCATCGTCACGGCTATAGGCGGCGGTGTACTTCGTGATGTGGTGATGGATGTCGGTATGCCCGTCTTTTTT
The DNA here is from genome assembly GCA_003249555.1 of Clostridia bacterium. Lineage (GTDB taxonomy): Bacteria > Bacillota > Clostridia > Christensenellales > SZUA-584 > SZUA-584. Next base: position 6,516 of record QKIQ01000014.1, read on the forward strand.
CAACACTATGAATACATTGCGGTTATACTGGCCACGGCTGTTTTCGTTTTGCTGCTTAAAGGCCGTATCAAGTGGAAACGCATCGTTTTCTTTTTTGATGCGGTGGGACTGGCTGTTTTCGCTATTTACGCGGGAGTCAAAGCGATTGAGCTGGAATATAATTTTCTCAGTTTCTTGTTTGTTTGCCTAATTACGGGCGTTGGCGGCGGTATTATACGCGATATTATTGCGAGGGAGATTCCAATGGTGCTGCATAAAGAAATATACGCCACTGCAGCTTTAATCGGGTCTGTAGCGCTTTGGTTTGTTTACCCGGTATTGGGCAAGGATTTAAGCACGTATATATGCATTGCGCTCATTATATTGATTCGTATTATCAGCATGGGGCTTAAGCTCTGTCTTCCGTTTGTAAAGGATACGAGTGAAGACTTACCCGAGTGAAGACGCTTAATCATGATGGCTTTTCCATATTGATGATATGAAGACTGTGAGATGGTAACAAGAGGCGGGATTGCTATGAACAAAGTATGGGGCGAATCGTTGGTTCGTCTCTTTTTTTCGTATAGAAAAGGCATGAGTGTGCGCATACGTTCATATATATCTAGTGTTTAAGCAATCTATACGATGGAGGATGCGCCATGCAAAGCTATAATCTGTACAAGGATATTTCAGAGAGAACGGGGGGCGACATATATATCGGCGTTGTAGGGCCGGTCAGAACAGGCAAATCGACGTTTATAAAGCGGTTTATGGATATGCTGGTGCTCCCGAATCTGGACGATACACATGAGAAGGAACGTGTGGTGGATGAGCTGCCTCAAAGCAGCGCGGGCAAAACAATTATGACCACACAGCCAAAATTCGTGCCCGCATCGGCGGTAAAGATCAAAATCAACGATGAGGCGGAAATGAACGTGCGTATGGTCGATTCTGTGGGCTATATGGTAGACGGGGCGATGGGTCATATGGAAAATGATATGCCTCGTATGGTCACCACGCCCTGGTTCGACCACGATATTCCGTTCGAGGAAGCAGCGGAAACAGGCACGCGCAAGGTTATTACAGAACACAGTACGATCGGTATCGTGATGACGACTGACGGCAGCATCACGGAGATTCCCCGTTCAAGCTATGTGCAGGCTGAAGAACGTGTGATCAAAGAACTTATGGAGCTTGGGAAGCCGTTTATTATTATACTCAACTCAGCCAATCCAAGGAACGAGGATACGATCAGCCTGCGAAATGCAATGGCTGAAAAATATAAAGTTCCTGTGCTGCTGATGGATATTATGCGTCTTAGCGAAACAGACATCACCGCGATGCTGGAAAACCTGCTTTATGAATTTCCGCTTAAAGAAATCAACATTGCGATGCCGGGATGGGCACGCGCGCTGTCTCCCGATCATTGGCTGATGGGCGAAGTTTTAAACGGAATTTCAGAATCAGTCGGTGTGCTGGAAAAGGTGCGAGATTATAAAGGGCTGGAGGTAGCACTTAAGGAACTTGAGGACGTTAGCAGCGCATCGGTTGATAGAATTATGCTGGGAGAAGGCAGTGTGAGAATGCAGCTTACATTTCCCGAAACACTGTTTTATAAAATTCTCGGCGATGAATGCGGGTACCCAATTGAGGACGACTACCATCTTGTGTCGATTGTGAAGGATCTTGTGAGTGCGAAAAAGCAATATGACCGGATGGCCGACGCCTTAAAAAGCGTCAAGGAAACTGGATACGGGCTCGTACCGCCTTCAATGGATGATATGTCAATGGAAGAGCCTGAGATGGTGCGGCAGGGCGGCCGCTTTGGTGTTAGGCTTAAGGCAAGCGCGCCGTCGCTGCACCTAATTCGTGTGGATATAGAAACGGAAGTTTCGCCGATTGTCGGCAGTGAAAAGCAAAGTGAGGAGCTTGTCAGATATATGCTTACGGAGTTTGAAAACGATCCGGCAAAAATATGGAAGACGGATATTTTCGGCAAACCGCTTCACGAGCTTGTTAAAGAAGGGCTTTCAAGTAAGCTCTCGCATATGCCAGATGATGCACGGCTCAAAATTCAGGAAACGCTCCAACGGATTATCAATGAAGGAAGCGGCGGATTGATTTGCATATTGCTCTAGTCACAATCTCCTCCCCCCCGTAAGCGGGGGTTTTTTTTCGACAAATATTATGATATTATATTTAAAATTGATTAACATAGAGAGCGAGGCCGGCATGACCGAAGAGGTAATCAGAAAACTTCTTAACCAGATACTTAAGGACCTTTTTTTTAAGATTCTGAAGCTGCAGGCAAAAATGGTCTCGAGAACGGCGAAGGAAAGTGTCAGCCGCACAGAGATGCATACGCTTGAAGCGATTGAAAGCTCGGAATATGTCACGCTCACTCAAATAGCGGACAAGCTTGGCATAACCAAGGCCACCGCGAGTGTGACGATAAAACGGCTGGTGAAAAAGGGATTTGTCAAAAAGGATAAGGAAGAGAACGACAAAAGAATTACCACGCTTAAGCTAACGGAAAAGGGTGAGATAAGCTGCGGTAAGCACCGAGAGTTCCATGAAGGGCTTGTTGACCGTATCCTTCAAGAATTCAACATTTCGGAGCACCCGTATGTTGTAAAATCACTGCAGGCGCTGCTTGATTACTTTGTCAAGCTGGAAAAAAGCTTTTGAATAACGAAATTCGAGGCTCACTGAAGGCTGTTCTTTGCGAAAAAATCAAAAAAAGCATCAGTTTTGAGCTGGTTTTTGGTCAACAGCAAATCGTAGTCTGTAAGCACCTTTAAAAGGTTTCTTTTTAGCTGGGTGCTTTTTTTAGTAGGAACGTCAAAAGAGATTTCGACAAGATAATCTTTGAGCTTCCAGATTTCAAGCTTGGCTTCATAATCTTCAAAATTACCCTTATAGGTAGCGGCAGTCACAGGCCCTAAAAGGCTGGACGCGCACAAATGAACGAATCCTGAGTTTTTGCTTTTCCAGTCCGTGAAAACAGGAGGGCTGTTTAATATGGCCAGCCGTTTTGCTTCCGATTCAGTGAGTTCTTTTATATCGGTGAATAATCTCTCAAACGAAAGACTAAAGGTCTTTTTGGTATATTCCATATCAATTTCCGGCGTAAAATCGGCTGAAAACATTTTCGCGGTGTCGCTCTCAAGCATGGTTTTATAACTTTTTTCGCTGTATCGCTTTTTAAAAGTAAGCTCGAACCCGTTTCCGTCAAACTGGCGGTATCTCACAGACCAATCAGCTTTTCGTAAATCTTGTGCTGGTGTTTCCAAATACCATATGTTAACAATATCCGGTTCATTATTAAAATGGAAAAGTGATTTAAAATCCTCGCTGAGCGTATCCTTATTTTGAAGCGCTTTATTGCTGCTAAGCATCAGCTTTAGTTCAGTTTCCGTAATCTGTTCTTTCAGCTTCATTGGCTTGTCTCCTTTTTTACTCATTTTGATAGTGTTGGCGATTTGTGAGCAGATTATGCCTAGTATGTGCAATGCGTTTATCCTTGCTTGACAAATAGATGGAGATGGCGTAAAATGTGACCATAAAGTCATGTGACCAACAGGTCATATGGTTGCAAGCGAGCAAGGTGAGAGTTTTATGCCAAAAGACACTTTTTTAAACTTGGCGAATGAAAAACGAAAAAAGGTTGAAGACGCTGCCATCGATGAATTTGCGGAGTATGGATTTGAAAATGCAAGCATCAATCGTATCGTCGAAAATTCGGAAATTGCCAAAGGCAGTTTCTATCAGTATTTCAGTGATAAAAAGGATTTGTTTTTGCATATTATCCAACTGATTGGACAAGAGAAAATGAAGTATCTATCCGATACGCTGAGAAATCCGCAAAAACATGATTTCTTTACATTGCTCAAAGAATTGTATGCGTCGGGCCTAAAGTTTGCGACATCAAATGTTAAGCTCGCCAATATTGGGAATCAGCTTATTAAGAATGTCAACAGTCCTATTTATCAGGAGCTTCTCGGAGAGAATTTACCTGCTTCATACAAGATATATGAAGAACTGCTCAAACTCGCGGTTCAAAGAGGAGAAGTGCGCGAGGATATTGATATCGTATATGTGAGCTATATGCTGGTAACGCTGGCTGTGGCGAATTTTGAGTATTGGCTGGAAACGAACAATCATGATTTTGATATTGGCAAACATACTGAATCAATTATGAAATTGGTTGATAAACAGCTGGATTTTTTAAAAAACGGAATCGAAAAAAAGGAAGGAGACTAAGCGTCAATGATTAGTGTTAAGGGTCTTTATCATTCGTATTCCAAAGACGATAAGTGTGCGGTGAAGGATGTCAGCTTCGATGTGCCCAAGGGCGAGGTGTTCGGTTTCCTTGGGCCCTCGGGTGCAGGTAAATCGACCACGCAGGGCGTTTTGACAGGTTTACTGCAGCTGCAGCAGGGCGAAGTGACTGTCGCAGGGTACGACTTAAAGCACATGAAGCAGGAGATGTTCAATAAGATCGGCATGAGCTTTGAACAGAGTAATGTGTATTCAAAGCTGACGGCGATAGAGAACCTAAAGTTCTATGCTCAGCTGTTTGATGTGAATACCCGCGATCCGCAGGAACTTATCGACCTTGTCGGCCTAAATGGGAAGGAAGATATTAAGGCCGGTGAGTTTTCCAAAGGCATGAAGCACCGGTTAACATTTGCGCGCTCAATGATTAACAATCCCGAAATGTGGTTCCTCGATGAACCGACGACAGGTCTTGATCCGGCAATTGCCGCCAATATAAAGGACATTATACGTGAGCAGAATGACAAGGGCGTCACGGTATTTTTGACCACGCACAACATGTTTATCGCTGACGAGCTTTGCGACCGTGTGGCTTTCATTATAGACGGAGAGATAAAACTGATCGATTCGCCGAAAAATCTAAAGCTGCAGTATGGCGAAAAGGTCGTCGATGTGGAATACGCAGACAACGGAGAGAAGAAAAAAGAGACGTTTTCGACAGTGCTGAAAAAAGATAAAGACGCACTCGCGGGAATTCTCAATACCAAGGAAATCGTCACAATGCACACAAAGGAGGCAACCCTTGAAGAGATATTCATCAAGGTGACTGGAAGGGGGCTGGCGTAACATGAAACTATTCAGCAGTTTCAAAAAGGAGCTGATACTTGCGTCGCGCAGCTTCTATTTTTACATTGAAATAGGGCTTGCGGTTATTGTACTGGTCGTGCTGTTGTTTGCTATACCGGAGCATTCGGAAACCAAGTCGGATGAATATATCTATCTGAACATGCCGGATGCGTCAGCATCAGTCATGATTGAAGAGCTGATGAGCGATGATACAGATGGCGAGATGAAGGAAACGGAGCTTGAAGCAGACGGTAAAGTCTATCCGGCTTCGCTGATTGAGTCGATTGAGCGCAACATCTACATGATGAAGAGCGAAGACGCCGTTGAAGCGATGGCAAAAGCCACGACAAACATCGGCGGCGTGGTTACGCTGTCGGATGATAACAAGCTTGACTATACGTATTATTTGCAGGGGTATGAATCCGAACGGTTGAAGAATTTGTTAAGGGTGATTCATGGGCTCGACACACAGACACTGCTTGAGCGGTTTGATGCCCAAGAGGTACGCGCGATTCAGGCAGACTATGAGCCGCTGAATGAAAGAGAGAACGCGGTTCCGCCGCTCATCACATTCACAGGCAGTCTGATGGGCATGTTTGTCATGGCATCGTACATCTTTCTCGATAAGAAAGAAGGGGTTATCAAGGCGTTTGCTGTGACCGCCTCGTCGGTTTCAAGGTACTTGCTCTCTAAGATATTCGTGCTTATGCTGACATCGGTGGTAACGGGCTTGATCGTGGTTATGCCGGTTATGGGCTTAAAGATCAACTACCTGCTGTTTGTGCTGCTGCTGCTGACAAGCGGATTCTTTGCTTCGGTGCTCGGGCTGCTTTTGTCGAGTTTCTACAAAGACATCATGAAAGCGTTCAGTCTCATTTTTCTTCTTATTATACTGTTTATGCTGCCGAGCATCGCGTATTTCATCCCGAGCTGGGATCCCACATGGATTCGCGTCATTCCAACGTATCCGATGCTTGAGGGCTTCAAGGAGATTGTGACGACAAATGGAGACAAGGCGTATGTATTGCTGGTGAGTGCGGGATTTGCTGTTGTGGGCGCGGCACTCTTTGGGATCACAAACGTTCGTTTTAAAAAATTACTCAGCGTGTAGGGAGGTGTGAAATGTTTAAAAGAATCTGGTTGATATTTAAAAGAGACTTAAAAGTCAATTTACGCGAAGCAATGCCGCTCTACATTATCATCGCACCGATATTGCTGGCTGTTGGTATCAATCTGCTGTCGCCCGGTATCAACGATACGACTGTGAACGTTGCGCTGATAGAGGGCGAGAATATAGCGCAGGCAGAGTACTTTAACAACTTTGCTCACGTGGAAGCGTTTGAAAACGATGATGATGTGAAAACGCGCGTGATGGGCAGGGACAACATCGTCGGCATACTGCGCGAAGGTGACGGATATTATATATTGACACAGGGGAACGAACCTGAATCGGTCGTCGAATACACGAAACTGCTCAAGGTTTTCTATGAAGGAGATGTGCAGATTGACACGGCAAATGTCCAGCTTAAGGAGTTTGGCGAAACGGTGCCCCCGCTCAAGAAAATGCTCGTGAATATGCTGCTGCTGATGATCCCAATGCTCGCGGGCATGCTGACAGCGCTCAACATCGTGGAAGAGAAGTCGGACAAAACGCTGAGCGCCATCAATGTGTCGCCGACGTCGCGCACGACATATATTCTTGGAAAAAGCCTGATGGGTATATTTATCACTTTGGCGACTTCCGTTGCGTGCATTTATATCACAGGGTTTTTCGAGGTGAATATCGGCCTGCTTGTGCTGATTGCACTGGTTTCCGCCATGCTCAGCCTGATGGTTGGGTTTGCGCAGGGCCTTAACAGTGATGATGTCATGGAAGCTGCGGGAAGTGTGAAGTTGATGTTTTTGCCGATGGCCGGGTCGGTTGTCGGATACGAGCTTGTTAACGAAGGCTGGCAGTTTTTCTTTTACTGGTCACCGTTCTACTGGGCGTACCGAGCGAACAACTCGATACTTACTAAAACGGGTACGTTGGGAGAGCTTTTGCTGTATGTCGGCATTATTATCGCTATATGCGCTTTTGTATATACGCTGATGCTGCCGTGGATTAAGAAGCGTTTGCAATAATAAATTGCATAAATAAAAACAGATAAGGAGAGAGGTTGTTATGATTATTGGTGCCATTGCCTGTCTGGTGTACGCGATACTTGTTTATTATATCGCGATTGCAAAACCGCCTAAGATGATTCGTTTGGTGCAGAAAAAACTTGGCAAAAAATCGACGGAGAAGGCGGCTGTGGTTTTGTGTTATGTGTTTGGATCATTGGCGCTCGCAGGAGCGATCGTTCTGTTTGTATTCGCATAGCAGGACCAAATGAATAGCCTGTTTTAAAGGAGTGACGGAATGAATATTGCTTATCAAATGCCGACAAAAGTGCTTTTTGGAGAAGGCTGTGTATGCGCAAACGCGGCGCTGATAGCCGAAATGGGCAGCAAGGCTCTGATTGTGACAGGCGCCCGTTCAGCCAAGAGCAACGGTTCTCAGGACGATGTGGTTGCGGCACTGAGCCAAAACGGCCAAGACTACGCTGTATACAACAAGGTAATGAGCAATCCGACGATAGCATGCGCGTATGATGGAGCAGCATTTGCCAAAGAACAAGGCTGCGATTTTATTATTGCTATCGGCGGCGGATCCCCGATGGACGCGGCCAAAGCCATGGCGCTGCTTGCACGGCAGGAAATTCCTGAAACCGAGCTGTTTTCGGGGCGATACTATACGGGTGTGCTGCCGATGGTGCATATCCCAACGACGGCCGGCACGGGTTCGGAGGTGACACCATATGCGGTACTCACAAACCACGCGGCACAGACGAAAATGTCGCTGGCTTCACCGTTACTTTTCCCAAAAATCGCACTGCTTGATGCGCGCTATATGTCGGGATTATCCAACAGTGTGACAATCAATACGGCCATTGATGCGCTTTCGCACGCAGTGGAAGGAATGCTTACTGTACGCACCAATGCGATGACAGATATTATGGCAGCAGAGGCGATAAAAAACATCGCGTTTTGTATCGGCGCCATGAAACAAAATGCGTTGACGACTGACATTCGCGAAAAGCTGCTTTATGCATCCATGATGAGCGGCATGGTGATTGCCAATACGGGCACAACTGTCGTTCATGCGATGGGTTATCCGCTGACTTATTTTAAGGATATTGAACATGGCCGTGCCAATGGCTTGTTGCTTGCGGCGTTCTTTGATTTTCTTCAAAAAAGCGTGCCTGAAAAAGTGTCAGAGATTCTGTCACTGATGGGTTTTTTGTCTGTGGAAGCATTTAAAAGCACAATGATTGAACTGCTAAGGGAAAAAGAAGCAGTCTCTGATCAAGAAATAATGGAATTTTCGCAGATTGCCATTAAAACAAAAAACGTCGGGAATACCATGATACCGCCTTCGAAAAATGACATTATCAATATGTACAAGGCGAGCTTTTAATATTTACACATTTTGAAATCAGTATGCCGCTTGCGATTGCAGCGGTTTTTCTTTTGATATGGTAAATGTTATGATTCGCTACAAAGTATCATTCTCATTGAAGAGGCAGAATAAAATAGTAATGATAACATGTGCGTCGGCACGGGAAGGTCGTCAATTCATGAGAGTACTAAAATTGGGAACAACGGGTACGGATGTAATGGAAATCCAGTCGTTGCTTAAAAAAATAGGGTTGGGCCCGGGACCGATAGACGGCATCTTCGGCCCGCTTACTCAGCAGGCCGTTATTCAATTTCAGCGAAAATTCGGGCTCGTGCCTGATGGCATTATAGGGCTCAATACATTTAGGCTGATGGAATCGTTTTTGCGGGGCTATGATATGTACACGATTCGTCCGGGCGATACGCTTTTTGGCATCGCAAGCCGATATGGCGTGAATCCCGATTTGATACGTGTCGCGAATCCGGATATTGATGAAAGCAATTTGTCTGTCGGACAGCGTATTAAAGTGCCGTATGGCTTATACGTTGTGCCGACAAATGTGGATTACACATACGACATATTGCAAAGAAATGTGGCGGGGCTCAAAGCGCTCTATCCGTTTATTGAAACTGGTATTGCCGGAGAAAGCGTGCTTGGCAGGAATCTGTATTACATACGGCTGGGGCAGGGGCCCAATCAGGTGTTTTACAATGGCGCGCATCATGCACTGGAATGGATCACATCGCCGTTGCTTATGAAGTTCGCCGAAGATTTTTCCAAAGCTTATGCATTGGGACAAAATCTCGCCGGATATGTGCCCGGTGAGATATATGATAAAAGCAGTATCTACATTGTGCCTATGGTGAATCCGGACGGCGTAGACCTTGTGCTAAAAGGGTTATCACAGTCGAATCCGTACAACGATGAACTGCGCCAATGGAACAACGAAAGCATGGATTTTTCTGCCGACTGGCAAGCGAACAACAAAGGCGTGGATTTGAATCACAACTACAATGCAGGATGGGAGGAGTCTAAAGAAGCAGAAGCTGCTCTTGGTATCACAGGGCCAGGGCCGACGCGCTATTCAGGACCATATCCTATGTCCGAGCCGGAAACCCGTTCAATGGTCGACTTTACGCTCAGCCGGGATTTTCGTCTCGTGCTCGCCTATCATAGTCAAGGCGAAGTGATTTTCTGGAACTTTCAAGATATGGCGACACAGGAGGCTAAAAAGATAGGAGAAGCATTAGCAAAAGCCAGCGGCTATACTCTTGATGAGGCAACAGGAATTGCCTCGTATGCAGGATATAAAGACTGGTTTATCAAGGAATACGGACGTCCGGGGTATACTGTTGAGGTAGGCAGAGGAAAAAATCCGTTGCCGATTTCGCAGTTTAACCGGATCTATGACGACAATCTGCCGCTGCTTTTGCTTGGGTCAGTAATCTAGCGGCTATGTGATGTGCTCACAGATTTAGAGTTCTTTTTGAATATTGTAGAGAGCTATTTTGTTTTTCCCTTCTTTTTTGGAATGGTATAGCGGCTTATCAACTTTTTCAAATATACTATCGGCGTCTTCAAAACATGAAACATAATAAATTCCCCCGGAAAATGTGATGGGAATAACTTGGCCGTCATGATGAAATGTATTTTCATTTAGCGCAACTTGAATCTTCTGAATGACTTCCTTGGCGTTTTCCGCGCTGCATCTTGGGAATATGATAAAAAACTCATCACCTCCATAGCGGAATACGATATCCGTGCTTCGCACGTGGTTGGTCAGTTTGTGAGCAAAATCGCAAATAACAGCATCGCCAAAACGGTGTCCAAACGAGTCGTTAATATCTTTGAAATCATCGATATCAAGCATGGCCACAGAATATGGATGTGTAATTTTTTTAAGCACATCCGATAGATATCTGTGGTTATAAAGCCCCGTTAGTCCGTCGGTGATGGAGGCTAGATAGCTTTTCTTGTGAGCGTCATTCACTAGCTCAAGCTGCTGATTTTTTATTGCAAACTCCCTGAAAAAGAGGATGATTGATACCGTGGACAACACAATTGAATAAGTGAATGGTGTGCTCAAACTGAAGGATAGACCGCAGATTCCCATAATAATGTCCGAAAGGGTGCATAGAAAAAGCAATAGATTACCGATAAGAAACAATTTTGCTTCGCCCCTTTTTTTGAAATTTTTCTGCGAGGTGATAATCCAATTGATGATATTCAATGTAACCAGTATGTTAAAATAGCTGTAAATTGATTTCATTGTGATGATATCGCGAACAAAGAATATAAACACAACAAAATAACCGAGTAATGTAACGGCAGAAAAAATGAGATCGGCTTTTCGATGAAACAACTTGTAAATACCCAATGAAGCCATAGAGACCGATAAGTATAGCGCACAGTAAACGAGCTTTTTAAAAATTAGGCAACTAAAAGGCATGTTGTAAATTGTTGCGTAGTTAAACGTAAACAAACCGAGAAAGAGCAGTGCCAGAGAAAAAAACAGGAATGCGCTGTTTCTCGGTGATGATATCAAATAGAGTATAAATACGACGACGCATGCAAATATTGATATGCCAAACGCGATCTGATTAAATCCTTCAGTCGAATATTTCGCATAGCCAATTAGTGAGTTGAGCTCCGATGTTTTCAGAATATAAATAGGCATCGCTGTCAAGCCTCTGTCGTAAAGGCTCAGCAAGTCTATACTTAGAATGTTTTCATCTTTTACTTTATTGCTGTCCAAAAAAAAGTAATGAGCAGAATTCCAAATATTGCTGTTGCCGGTTTCAATATCCCCGACAGAGCCGATGAATTCACCGTTGAAAGAAACACGAAAAGCCTGTCCGTTAAGCTGATAAAACAAGACGGCATATTCACCATCGCCAGCGATATCAAGGTCTTGTTTTGTCACAGCTGCGCTGAATGTCATTCTTGTTTCATCATTATGATCAAGAACATAATAGGCAAGATTATTCTGGCCGGATGTGAAATCCTTTGCGTCCAGCTTTAACGCGGCAGGCTCATATGAAACGAAAAGCCAGTAAGCCAGCATATTTAGAATAATAACGGAAAGAATTAGTACGATATAAAAAATGAGTATCCTATGGTAGAGAGAATGTTTCATTGCCAGCTCCGCATTTTGTAAATTTATCGTTCAGTAAATACTAAATAATTTCTGTGGCATAATCGTAGAATCAATGAGCATGTGCGGTAAAGCAACAATGGATTTATTAATTTTATATAATTATACCCCCAATCATGTTAAAAATCAAAAAGAAAAATAGCGTAAAAATATGCATTAGCAAAATAGTACTTGAAATATTCATTATCCTTTGCTAATCTAGTAAGAGGTATTTCCAGAATGTACGAATTGATTCACATGTATTTGTCAGTCATGTGTTCGTTGCATGCTTGACAAATACATGTGTTTTTTTTGCAGGACGGGATATAATAAAAACGAGGAGGTATCTTTGATGTATAAAGGTACAGTAAAATGGTTTAATGAGAGCAAAGGATACGGATTTATATCCAATGATGAAGGCGGGGATGATGTGTTTGTGCATTTCTCCAGCATTGCTTCAAGCGGTTTCAAAACGCTTGCTGAAGGTCAGAAAGTGATGTTCGATGTGGAACAAGATCCTAAAGACAGCCGGAAGCTGCGCGCGGCCAACGTCCAGCCTCAATAGTCTTTCATTCCCTAAATAGGGCATAAAACCAAAAGACAAAAGGCTCCCGATGAATGGGAGCTTTTTTGGTATATTGCGGCTTATTTAAAACCTTATCACATAGGATAGTTTTAGAGAATGTGGTATAATAGCTCGGAAGTTTTTCAATGAAAGGTGCGTCATGGTTTATTTGGCTGTATTGGTCGGTATCATCTTGCTTGCTGCGTTTTGCAAATGGCAAAATAACGGCATTGTTGTGACGCAAATCGCTTATACCGGCGAGAATGTGCCAAGAGCATTTAACGGCTGCAAAATACTCCAAATATCTGATTTGCATAATAAATGCTTTGGTGACGGTCAAAAAAAAATCGCTGAATTAATTTCTAATGCAAAACCGGATATCATCGCCGTAACGGGAGACATCATTGATAAGCGCCGTGCCGGCACAGCAGCGGCTCTAAAGCTTGCTTCACTTGCTGCAGGTATCGCGCCCGTTTATTACGTTCCCGGGAACCATGAAAAATCTGCGGGGGTCTATGAAAAGCTCTCTACAAGGCTTAAGTCATGCGGCGTTTTGGTTATGGGAAACGAAATCGCGGAAATCACAAAAAATGGCGAGAAGATCATAATAATTGGTGTGAAGGACATAGAGTTCTTCTGGGACGACTGGTTTTATGAGCACAAGCTTAGTGCCTTGGCACAGCATCATCCAAACGGATTTCGTTTGCTTCTTTCGCACCGTCCGGAAAAAATGGATTTATATGCGCAGCTGGGGTTTGACCTCGTGCTGACGGGTCATGCACACGGCGGACAGTTTCGGCTTCCGCTTTTGGGAGGGCTGTATGCTCCTCATCAGGGTATTTTGCCTCAATACACAAGCGGACTGTACAGCAAAGGATTAACGGGCATGGTGGTGAGTCGGGGCCTTGGCAGCAGTGTGTTTCCTTTACGGCTTTTTAACCGGCCTGAAATTGTTGTTATCACGTTAAAGCGCGGTTAGTTGCGCTTTGCGAGGCTAAATGCCTCCACGTCGATAACGGTGCAATGGGCGAGCCGCTCAATCAGCTCCATTTCATGAGCGACAATTATCACGGTTTTACCGGAATCCGCATACAGCTCTTTGAACAACGAAATCAATTCTAAGTTTAGCTTTAAGTCAAAGCCCTTGAATGGCTCGTCCATAAGCAGCAGGCTGGCAGGATAACAAAAAGCGCGCGCCATCGCTACACGGCGCTGCATGCCTCCGGATAATTCGGAAGGCAGCTTTTGCTCGTGGCCATTAAGCTGTACGTCTTTGATGATCTGTGATACCAACGTTTCTGTCTGTTCTTTATCCATCATGTCTTTAAGAACAAACTCAATATTCTTTTTGACATTGCACCACGGCAAAAGTCGGTCCTCCTGAAACAGAAACGATACTCGGTCGGGTACGCCGGAAATGATTCCTGAATAGTCTTTGTCGAGGCCGCATATCATGCGAAGCAGCGTGGTTTTGCCGCAACCGCTGCCCCCAATCAGTGCGGTGATGCTGCCTTTTTTAATATCAAGACTCATGTCGTTAAACAGAATTTGGTCGCCGAATTCTTTTGTCAGTGATTTGATGCGTATGCTCATAATGCGCCGCCTCCCGGAAGTATGCGTTTTAAGACCTTTTCGACAATCAGGCTTATCACGATAATGGTCAGCGTCCACGCAAACAACGCGGGCGTATCAAGATAAAGCTTGGTCGCGTATAGCCTGAAACCCATCGAATACTTGGGACTCGAAAGCACCTCTGCCGCCACGACGGATTTCCAGGAAAAACCGAGACACACTGCAAGTGCGGAATATATATGAGGCATTACAGACGGTATAACGATATCTTGTACGACATGATGGTGCTTCACCTTAAACACATGAGCCATTTCGAGCAAGCTTTTATCGACTGAGCGTATACCGGAAAGCGTGTTGGTATAGAAGATGGGCAGACAAAGCAGCACACAAGAGAATACAGGCACAAACGAAGAAGAGAACCACACGAGCGCCAGCACAATGACCGACATGACAGGGGTGGATTTTACTGTTGCCATAAGCGGACGAAGAAGGCTTTCAAGAACGCTGAACTTTGACGCAAGAAATCCTAAGACAACGCCGAGAATAAACGAAATGACTAATCCCAGCAAGACGCGGTAAAACGTATACCCCACGCTGAGCCAGTAATCCTGTGTAACCACAAGACCGCCCAGAGACGAAAACGTCTCCAAGGGCGACGGCATATAAAGCGGCTGGTTTACGATCATTGAGGCTATCTGCCAGACGACCAGCCAAAATAACGCGATCAGTACAGTTTTTAAATAACGGGTCATGTTTTTTTCTTTTTTCAGCTCAAACACACAAAAACGCTCCCGAATTGTAATCGATCCGATTATATCATATGTTTGAGCGTCTGCGTATCTTTTTGTACTTGATGTATGTGATGTATATGTGCTTGCACGTTGAATCATATTATCATTTAAGGTATGATAATTATGGAGGCAAATATGGACTTTACACATCTTCATCTTCATACAGAATACAGCCTGCTCGACGGCGCGGCACGTATAGGTGACGTGATTTTGCGCGCGGCCAAGCTGAATATGCCCAGTATTGCCATCACGGACCACGGTGTGCTTTACGGCGTGGTGGATTTTTACCGCAAGGCGATGGAGGAAGGTATCAAACCTATCATAGGTTGTGAGGTGTACGTGGCGCCCGGTAGTCTTGTCGACAAGACCAAAGAGATGAAGGAATATTCTCATCTCGTATTGCTTGCAAAGAATAATGAGGGCTATCAGAACCTCATGCGCCTTTCGTCCACCGGCTTTACACAAGGGTTTTATCACAAGCCGCGTATCGACTATGATGTGCTGGAACAAAACAAGCGAGGGCTCGTCTGTCTTTCAGCCTGCCTCGCGGGCGACATTCCGCGTATGGTAATGGCGGGAGACATTGAAGGTGCAAAAAATCTTGCCAAACGGCTGCAGGGCATGTTCGGTGAAGATTTTTACTTGGAGCTTCAAGATCATTTTCTGCCAGAGCAAAAGCAGGTGAACACCGCGTTGATCAATATGGGCAGAGAATTGTCCATACCGCTTGTGGCCACTAACGACGTGCATTATACGAACAGAGAAGACGCTCAGGCGCAGGACATCCTTCTTTGTATACAGACGCGCTCATTTGTGGATGATACTGACAGAATGCGTTTTGGTACCGATGAATTCTACATAAAAAGTGCGGAAGAAATGGATAAGCTGTTTGCCAATGCGCCAGAAGCTATCCGAAATACAACCCTCATTGCGGATAAATGTAGTGTCACGATGGATTTTTCCACACGACATCTGCCCGTGTTTGCCGTCCCGAATAAGGAAGACCACGATGTTTATTTAAAGAGGGTCTGCACGGATGGCCTTAACGAGCGCTATGAGGTTGTGACGGACGCGCTCAAGGAACGTCTCGAATATGAACTCGGCGTCATCAAAAAAATGGGTTTCACGGATTACTTTCTCATCGTGTGGGATTTTATTAAATACGCGCGGGACAATGATATTATGGTGGGGCCGGGGAGAGGCAGTGCCGCGGGCAGTCTCGCCGCTTATGTGCTGCATATTACTGACATTGACCCGATAGAATATTCATTGCTCTTTGAGAGGTTTTTGAACCCTGAACGTATCAGTATGCCAGATATCGATATTGATTTTTGCATTGAACGCCGGCAGGAAGTCATCGATTATGTGGTGAGAAAATACGGCGAGGACAAGGTGGCGCAGATCATCACATTTGGTACATTGGGAGCCAAACAGGTGATACGCGATGTGGCGCGCGCGATGAGGCTTCCGCTTGCCGACGCGGACAGGATTGCAAAGATGGTGCCGTTTGCGCTTAAAATGACGATTAAACGCGCGATGGATGAAAACCCGCGTCTGATGATGGAATATCAAACGAAGCATGAGATTAAGGAACTGCTGGACACGGCGATGAAGCTTGAAGGCATACCGCGTCATGCGTCGACTCACGCGGCGGGCGTTGTAATATCACGCCAGCCCATTACGGAATATGTCCCGCTTCAGATCAACCCGCGAGACGGCAGCGTCATTACGCAATTCCCTATGGGAACGCTGGAGAGCCTTGGCCTTTTGAAGATGGACTTCTTGGGGCTGAGAAACCTTACGGTGATTCGTCATACGCTTAAGATTATTGAAAAGACGCGCGGGGAAAAGCTCGATTTAAGCAAGCTCAAATACGATGATCCAAACGTCTATGCGCTGATTGCTTCAGGAGATACAGACGGTATATTCCAACTTGAAAGCGCAGGGATGCGCAACCTCATGCAGCGGCTGAAGGCGACGAGCCTTAATGATATCATGGTGGGCATATCGCTGTATCGTCCGGGGCCGATGGACGAAATTCCTACATATCTTGAGTCAAAAAGCCATCCCGAAAAAGTAAACTACCTTCATCCGAGATTAAAGCGCATACTTGCCGAAACGTATGGCTGCATGGTGTATCAGGAGCAGGTGATGGAGATTGTGCGCGATCTTGCGGGCTATTCGATGGGTCGCAGCGATTTGGTTCGCCGCGCAATGAGCAAGAAGAAAAAGGACGTGATGGAGAAGGAACGCCGTATTTTTATAAACGGCGACTTGGAAAGCGGTGTGGAAGGCGCGGTTAAAAGAGGTGTGCCTGCATACATTGCGGAGACGATATTTTCGCAGATGATGGACTTTGCTGAATACGCGTTTAACAAGTCGCATGCTTGTGCGTATGCGGTTATTGCTTATTATACAGCTTACCTTAAATATTATTTTAAGGTTGAATACTTAACAGCGCTTCTCAACAGCTTTATTGGCACGCCTGATAAGATATCCGCGTATATTCAGTACTGCATCGGCTGCGGTATTCGCGTTTTTGGTCCCGATATCAATCAATCGCAATTTTTGTTTGTGCCGGAGAAAGGCGGTATTCGTTTCGGCTTCGCAGCCATACGCGATGTGGGGCGTGCCGCGGAGGATATCGTTACCGAGCGTAATAACGGTGATTATAGGAGCTTTAGGGGTTTTATAAACCGTACAACGGGTATTACTAATAGAAAAATGCTGGAAGGCATGATATTTGCGGGCTGTTTCGACAGCCTTGGTCTTAAACGCTCACAGTTGGCTGCCGTGTGTGAAAGGGTGCTCAAAACCGCGCAGGACGCCAAACGCAAAAACGTGGAAGGGCAAATGTCGCTTTTTGACGCGATGCCGGACAGCGAGGCGGGCGATACCGACGATTTTGAGGATATCCCCGAGTATTCAAAAGAAAAACTGCTTGCGATAGAAAAACTGGCGACTGGTGTATATTTGTCCGGGCATCCGCTTGACAGATATAAAAAGATACTTGAAAACCGCGGCGTCAACATATATAAAATATTGTCCGCGACGGAGGATGTGGATTCTGCCCGCTATTTCGAATCGCGCGATGTGGAACTGATTGGCATATTGAGCGGTATCAGGCGACGATCCACAAAGCTGAAAAAGATGATGGCGAATGCGTTTCTGGAAGACCTGTACGGCACGATTGAGCTTGTGATTTTTCCGAGTGCTTTTCAGAAGGCGGAGCCGATGCTGGTGGATGACGCCATCGTGTATGTGACGGGAAAGGTGGACATCCGTGAGGGTGAAGCGCCGCAGCTGCTTGTGGATGAGATAAAGCCTTTTGTTGTAAGGGATGAAAAGTATGCGGGTAAAAAGCTTTTTGTGCGAGTTCCCAAGGATATGGGAGACAATACCGTCAAACTGAAACAAATACTCAAAACATCGCCCGGTGACGAATGTGTATCAGTTGTGCTGGAAAAGACGGGTAAGAAGATGAAAACGTGCGGTGCGCTGGGTGTGACAATTTCCGATACGCTCATTCATAATCTGGAAGCGGCATACGGCAAAGACAACGTGGTACTGGAATGATTCATATTGAAGAGAATGAAAGATTATGCTAGTATATGACTAAACGAAACGGGGTGGAACAGATGGACGCGGAAAGTAAGTATAATCAGGACTATATTGTGATAAAAGCGCTGGAGGACGGCGTCAATATCATCGGCATGACGCGCGGCCGCGATACGCGGTTCCACCATACTGAAAAGCTTGACAACGGCGAGGTGATGATTGCCCAGTTTACCGAAAACACATCCGCTGTCAAAATAAGAGGCAAAGCACAGGTTAACACTGCATACGGTATTATATATTCGGGCAAGACTGAAACATAAAGAGGATCGGTTATGTGGATAGTAGTGGGAATGGCCAGCTCTCAAATAACAGCGCAAGCGATGCAGAAAGGACTGGAATCCGAAGGCATACTTGTTAAGCTTCGCAACGTCTCTTCAAAGACCAAGCGCAGCAGCGATACTTACGAGATTTTGGTATTGGAGTCTGAATCTGACGCAGCCAGAGAAATACTTATTGAGAAGGGCTATTAATTTTATTTGGGGGAGGACCGTATGAAGACGGTTGAATGCAAAATTGGTGTGAGATACTCCGAAGTGGGCCGTCAGGGTCTGGCTCATCATGCTCATTATCTTGATTGGTTCGACATGGGGCTAGAGGAAATTATCAAACAATGCGGATTAAGCTACAGAGAAGTGGAAGACCTCGGATATTTTCTTGCGCCTATTTCAGATATGTGCCGCTATTATCATCCCGCTTATTACAATGATATGCTGACCGTCAGGGTATCCTTGGCAGATTTAAGCTCTGCAAAAGTGAAATTCTCTTATGAAATTATACGTGAAAAGGATGCCAAGCTGATTGCAACAGGGCAGACAGACCATGCGTTTGTGGATAAAAACTTTAAGCCTTATTCCATGAAGCGTGTGATGCCTAGATTATATGAAATGCTTAAAGAGATGATGTAATTGTAAAAAAGATAACAAAAGCCGTTTGGAATCCACCGAACGGCTTTTATAAAACCATTTATTCCTTTAATGCCATTGCCACGTCCGCAATGTTTTGCCCCAGCGTCTTCATGGTTTGAATGCCTTCTTCATCACCGGCGACATCTCCGATTGCTCCGCCCATACCCTGATTCCAGTAGCTTGATCCCACGATAATGCCTTCCGAAATTGTAAATAGATTGTTCATAGAGTTAAACGCGACAAGCGCACCGTTGCGGCGAACAGCGACAACACTGGCGCAGATTTTGCCTTTTAGCAGCTTGTGCGGGCGGCCTGCGTAACCTACGCGGTCAATAAACGCTTTCATTTGGGCGCTGAGGCCGCCAAAATACACGGGTGAGCCGAGTATCAAAATATCTGCTTTTTCGATCGCAGAAAGCGCTTCGTTGATGATGTCATCATCAAATGCACATTTGGGCACAGAGCTTTTGCGGCATTTGCCGCATGCGATGCACCCGTGTATGTCTCTGCCGCCTGCCTGTATGAGCTGAGTGTCTATGCCTCTGAGCTCCAACTCTCCAAGCACCGTAGAGAGCAGGTAGAATGTATTGCCCGTTTGTCTTGGACTACCATTAATACCGATTGCTTTCAACTTATTCACCCTTTCTAATTGTTTACGATATATACTATAACACGTGATGCCTCTTCATGACTTATCAATAAAAATAATTGTTAAAAATTTTACTTTCTAATAAGCAATTCATATAAACCAGCCACACTGTCAAAAAGATAGTGCGGCTTGGAATCGCTGTTCTGTATATCCTCACGGGTCATTTCGCCCGAAAGCACGCCCACTGCGCACATGCCGTTTTCCAGCGCAAGCTGCATATCCGTATAAAGACGGTCTCCGATAACGGCGATTTTTTTCGCAGGAAGCTTTGTGGAGCGCTGAATGTATGCCGCGGTTTCGGCAAAGGGTTTTCCGATGAATTTGGGCTTGCAGCCTGTGGCATAAGTAAGCATGGCGCATATGCTGGCACAGTCCGGCAGCACCTTATTATCCTCTAACGGGCAGACGGCATCCACGTTGGTTGCAATAAATGGGATGCCTTCGCGAAGCAGTTCCACGGCGCGGGTGGCCTTGGAAAAGTCAAAAGTCGTATCAAAGCCGACCACCACGCAGTCTGGCTTAAACGTATTCTCGCATCTTATACCCGCCTGCGTCAATTGTTCGACGAGCGGCTCCGTGCCAACCACATAGGCACGAGGGTTTGGACCGTAGTGTTTGAGAAGATAGTCGGCTGTGACGTCGCCAGATGTGATGACCGTCGGGTGAGAACAAAATCCCAGCCTTTCCAGCTTGGCTATATAGTCCTTTGGAGAACGGGAAGAGTTGTTAGTAAAAAAGCAATAATGAATTCCTTTCTGCTCAAAATAATTCAAAAGATCGCGCGCACCCGGAATCACGCGTTCTCCAAGATATATTGTGCCGTCCATATCAAGCACAAAGTATTCAATATCCTGTATCGGTATACTCATCATCCAGACCTTTCTTGTTGCACTTAAAAAGAATTGTATCAGACCGGATAAAACTTCTCAACCAACAACGGCATTTTGAATATAGATATCGCGTTGACTTGATACAAATTGCCTTTACGTGGCATTTGCATGATGGTATAGTATAAATAAGCCTATATGGTGCAAGGAGATATTTTCGTGAAGACAATCGGTTTGGCATTTGGCGGGGGCGGCGCGCGGGGAGTGACGCACATCGCTTATCTTAAGGCAATGGAAGATATGGGCTTAAGACCAAACGTGATTGCGGGGACTTCGAGCGGCGTGTCACCAGCTGATATGTACGCCATGCTGGGGAGCCTTTTAAGCATTAAAAGCGATCTAAGGTGTCGTTGGTTAAGGCGCTTAAAAGGGATAATGTCGCGGTGTCTTTAGCCAAGCAGTTCTTAAGCATATACAAGCGTGCGAAGACCCATATTTCCGGGTTTGCTGAGCAGCTTAATAAAGTACTTATGAAAGGGTAAGCCTATGTCAAAAAAACTTGGAATCGCTTTTGGAGGAAGCGGTGCGCAAGGCATCGCAAACATTGCATACATCAAGGCGCTTGAAGCGCTGGAAATTAAGCCGGATATCGTGTCAGGATCTGGCATCGGCGCAGTCGTGGCGGCCATGTATGCGGCGGGAATGTCCAGTCAGGACATGATCGATTTTCTGCTGGAAATCAATTTTCCAGGATCCAAACGTCCTATTAATATCAATAAAATCAAGGACGCCAAGTACGGTATTCTTGATAGCCTTGGTCTTGAAGAGTACTATCAGATGATTGTTCCTGTAAAAGTTTTTGACCGGTTGTATTTCCCGTTAAAAATCGTGGCCGCAAATTGGGCGACCGGACAGCAAGTGGTATTTGACAGCGGCGATGTGGGTCCTGCTGTCCGTTCGGCTGTGTCCATTCCCGGCGTGTTTATGCCAAACGAGGTGAACGGTGAAATCATGATGGACGGTACTTGCGTGAATCCTGTGCCGTTTGATGTGATTCGGGATGATTGTGACGTTCTTGTGGCGATCGATCCTCAGGTAAACGAACAGGAAAGCCTTGCGCCTACCGTGTACAGTGTGATATCCGGTGCGTTTAACGCCGCAAAAAAAGCAATGGTTATTGAAAAACTCAAAACATGCAAAGTTGACCATCTGGAAAGCATCGTGGTTGAAGAAATATCGATTTATGATTTTGCTTTTTATCATGAAATCATAGAATCCACGGAAGAAAAGGCAGGCCTTTTCGCGCTGAAGGTACAAGATTTACTTAAATAAGGAATGCTTTATAAGGCAAACTCAGAATTACATCCAAAGTCGGTGTAATTCTTTTTTTATGGGTGTTTTCTTGACCCGGAAGTTGCAAACACATATAATAAATCCAGTGTCGACAATCGGTACGGTTTGGGAGGTAAAAATGAAAGATCCAAGAGTGGCCTTTTATCTGTTTGGTGAAAACGGAATAGCTATACACTGGTATGGCATTATTATTGCGACAGGGTTGATCATTGGTGTGATTTTGGGTGTCCGTGAAGCGAAACGCAGGGGATACCGGAGCGAGATGATTCTTGATTTCATGCTGATTGCGATACCGGTTGCGATCGTATGTGCCCGCCTATATTATGTGGTATTTGCATGGGAAAGCTATGCAAATGATGTACTAAAAGTTTTTGCAGTTTGGGAAGGCGGTCTAGCCATATACGGTGGGGTCATCGGCGGCGTTATTGCCGCATTGATTTTTTACCTCTGGCGCAGAGTTTCCGTCGGAGAGATATTGGATATTGCGGCGCCAAGCCTGATTCTTGCTCAAGGCATTGGGCGCTGGGGCAACTTCGTGAATCAGGAAGCGCATGGCGGCTTAATTTTGGACAAGGCATGGCAGTGGTTCCCCGCTGGCGTGAAAATCGACGGGTTATGGTATCAGGCCACCTTTTTCTATGAGTTTACATGGAACGTGATTGTGTTTGTCATATTGATGCTTATTAGAAAGAAGATAAAGGTCAGGGGCGGTGTTTTTGCGCTCTATGGCATTTTGTACGGATTCGGTCGTTACTTTATAGAATCGCTGAGAACAGACAGCCTTATGTTCAGCAGTTTAAGAATTTCCCAGTTGGTCAGTATCATTTTGATCGTGGGCGGTATTTTATATCTCGTGCTGATGAGGAAGAAAGAATGGCCCGCATACGAAGGCTACTACAGCTTAAGCTGGACGCCTGAGCAAATAGAAGAATACAAGGCGAACAGCAAATCTATAAGAGCCGAAGAGAATGCGAAAAGAGCTGAAACCAAAGCCAGAGAGATTAAACAAAAGTACGACGATCAGTTAGAAAAAGTGAAAAAGGCCGAGGTAAAAGAGGAAAAAGCAAAGAAGAAGCTGGAGAAAATCAGACGGAAGAAAGCCGAGGCTGAAAAGCAGCAAACAAAGGCTGAGGATACAGACGAAGCAGTATCCGAATTTGAAAATAATAAGGAGTCTTAAACAGTGCGCAATTTAACAATGTTAACGGATTTATACCAGTTGACGATGATGTATGGTTATCATAAGTGCGGAATGTCGGGTAAGGTGGCCGTGTTTGATCTGTTTTACAGAAAATCGGCATGTGAGAGCGCATACGCGATTGCGGCGGGTTTAGAACAAGTCATCGACTTTATTAACAACCTGCATTTTTCTGAAGAGGATATCTCATATCTGCGCTCACTTTCACTGTTTGACGAAGAGTTTTTAAAGCTACTGAAAGAATTTGAGTTTACGGGCGAAATATATGCCGTCAAAGAAGGGACGGTCATATTCCCGTACGAGCCGATTGTTCGTGTGAAGGCGCCCATTATGGAAGCACAACTTATTGAGACGGCTTTGCTTAACCTCATCAATCATCAGACGCTTATCGCGACAAAAGCCTCCCGCGTTGTTTATGCGGCGGAAGGCAGCAGTGTGTTGGAATTCGGCCTTCGCCGTGCGCAGGGTCCTGATGCGGGTATTTATGGTGCCAGAGCCGCGATCATTGGCGGGTGCACGTCCACGTCTAATGTGCTGACGGGTGAAATTTTCGGTATACCTGCCAAAGGCACACACGCGCACAGTTGGGTAATGAGTTTTCCGAATGAAATAGACGCGTTTCGTGCTTATGCGGATATTTTTCCCGACACGTGCCTGTTGCTTGTGGATACATACGATACACTCAAAAGCGGCGTGCCCAATGCCATCAAGGTGTTTGAGGAGCTTCGATCAAAAGGCCACAAGCCAATTGGCATCCGGCTTGATTCGGGAGATCTTGCATATCTGAGCAAGAAGGCGCGAATCATGCTGGATAATGCGGGTTTTCATGATGCCAAGATATTTGCGTCCAGCGATATTGATGAATGGCTGATACGAGATATGAAGCTGCAGGGCGCAAAGATTGATGTCTGGGGTGTTGGAACAAAACTGATTACCGGCGACGGTTGCCCAGCATTGGGTGGCGTATATAAGCTTTCTGCTGAGATTGAGGACGGGAAAACGATTCCTAAGATCAAGGTGAGCGACAATGTAGAAAAGATCACCAACCCCGGCTATAAAAAGCTTGCGCGCCTGTATGATAACAGTTCAAAAAAAGCGATTGCCGATCTGATTATGCTGAATGATGAAGTGGTTGACGAAACACAGCCGCTTGTCATCTTCCATCCCGTGGACACGTGGAAACGGATGCGGCTGACCAATTACCACACAAAAGATCTGCTGATTCCCGTCTATGTAGACGGAAAGCAGGTTTATGAATCACCTTCGTTGATGGATATTCAGGAATATGCGAAGCAGGATCTTGCTACGTTCTGGGATGAAATCAAGCGGCTTATCAATCCTCAGGAATACAAAGTCGATTTATCGTATAAACTGTATGATCTCAAAAAAACGTTGCTGGAGCAGTGGGCAAACTGAGTTTTCCGCAAAATAAGACTTACCAATTCGCACCGTCCGACATTATTTAAGAGCCGCACGGTGCTATTCTTTTTCAAAAAAGAAAGGGTGGTCTTAATGAACAATTTAAAAAAGAGCATTATGGGAAAATATAATGCCGCCGACGTAGACAAATTGCTGCTAAAAGTGAGGAACGACTATGAGCAGTGCTTGAAGGAACAAAAGGACCGCATCATCACATTGCGGGATGAAAACCGCGAACTCAAAACCAAGTTTTTGAAATATCAGGACAATGAGAAGTATATTTTAGGGGCTTTCAAGCGCGCGGAAGAAACGGCACAAACGATTATCACAGAAGCACGGAATCAAGCAAAATCCATTGTGCAAAAGGCAAAGAGTGAAGAGGTGCTGATAAAAACGGCTGCGGATGGCTGCTACAAAAAGCTGTGCAAGTTAAAGAGCGCCAGTGAAGACATCTACAGGGCAGCGGCGAAAGCGGTCGGTGAACAGGAAGAACTAGAGAAAGCGTCCAGCAACATAAGGCCGTTTGTCAATGTGTATGAAGGAACGCATAACTAAAAAGACAAAGCAAAACGAATGAATCTGACCGCTAATCATGGCGGTCTTTTTTATGTGTGCCGAGCATGGCACCAGTCTTAAGCGGTGAAAGTCCGCAGCGGGGGTACTCATAGCCAACCGCATAGCAAACCCCAAGGTGCGCACAGTGATGTGTGAGCTGAAGGAAGGGGATAGCGAAATCTTGACCT
>QKIQ01000099.1 GCA_003249555.1 Clostridia bacterium
TTCAGCCTGTCAACATCTATCACGAAGCCTTAAAGGGCTTTATTGAATCCAAGGAGAAGGAGGAAATGAAGCGACATGGCGATTAAAACACTGAAAAACCTGTTCCGGCAGGACAAGGAAAGGTTCGTCGTTCCGAAAAGCGTTCAGCAGGCCATCCCCATTTCGTGCATTTGGGAGGATGGCATTTTTCTTGTTGGCCGCAATAAGTACGCCAGGACTTACAAGTTTACAGACATCAACTACGCCGTGGCCTCCCGTGAGGACAAGGAGGCCATGTTTTTGGAGTACAGCGAGCTCCTGAACAGCTTGGATAGCGGCGCGACCACCAAAATCACCATCGCCAACCGCAGGCTCAACAAAGCGGATTTTGAAAAAGCCATACTGATCCCTTACAGGGAGGACGGACTTGACCTCTACCGCAAGGAATATAACAAAATGCTCACGGACAAAGCCACCGGCGTAAACAGCATGGTACAGGAAAAATATGTGACCATCTCCGTGTGCAAAAAGAGCATTGAGGAAGCGAAAAACTACTTTGCCCGCGTGGGCGCTGACCTCATCGTCCACTTCATGCGGCTGGGGTCCCGCTGCGCCGAGATGGACGCCACCGAGAAGCTGCGGGCACTTCATGACTTTTATCGCACGGGCGAGGAAACCAGCTTCCGCTTTGAACTTTCCGAAACCATGCGCAAGGGCCACGATTTCCGGGACTTTATCTGCCCGGACACCCTTGAGTTTGAAGCGGATCACTTCAAGATGGGCGACCGCTACGGGCGGGTACTATTCCTGCGGGAATATGCCTCCTATATTAAGGACGACATGGTAACGGAACTGACCGATCTCAACCGCAACCTCATGCTGAGTATCGACGTGATCCCCGTGCCCACGGACGAGGCGGTGCGCGAGGTGGAAAACCGCTTGCTGGGCGTAGAAACCAACATCACCAACTGGCAGCGCCGCCAGAACCAGAACAACAACTTTTCCGCCGTGATACCGTATGATATGGAATTGCAGCGCAAGGAAAGCAAGGAGTTTTTGGACGACCTGACCACCCGCGACCAGCGCATGATGTTCGCCGTGCTGACGCTGGTGCATACCGCCGACACCATGGAGCAGCTTGACGCGGACACCGACGCGCTTTTGACCACAGCCCGCAAGCACCTGTGCCAGTTCGCAACGCTGAAATACCAGCAGATGGACGGGCTGAGCACCGCGCTGCCCATCGGTCTGCGGAAAGTCAACGCGCTGCGGACGCTGACCACCGAGAGCCTGGCGGTGCTCATTCCGTTCCGGGTACAGGAAATCATGGACACGGGCGGCGTGTATTTTGGGGAGAACGCCATCTCCCATAACCTCATCATGTGCAATAAGGCAAAGCTCTTAAATCCCAACGCCTTTCTGCTGGGCGTGCCAGGCTCCGGCAAATCCTTTAGCGCCAAGGAGCTGATCGCTTTTCTTGCACTTGCCACCGACGATGATATCTTGGTCTGCGATCCCGAGCGCGAGTACGCCTCTCTGGTGCGCGCCATGGGCGGCGAGGTCATCCGCATTGCGGCGGGCAGCGACGACCACATCAACGCCCTCGATATGGTGGAGGGGTACGGCGACGGCGGCAATCCGGTCATCGACAAATCCGAGTTTGTACTCTCCCTGTTTGAACAATTGGATAAGGGCGGTATGGGGCCGAAGCAGAAAAGCATCATTGACCGTTGCGTGGAGAACGTCTACCGGGCCTTTAAGAAAAGCGGCGATATGCCCACGCTGGTGACGCTGCGCGAGGAATTGTTGGCGCAGCCTGAAAAGGAAGCCGCCGACCTTGCGTTGTCCCTGGAGCTGTTCACCTCCGGCAGCCTCAATGCGTTCGCGCATCTGACCAACGTGGACGTGAACAACCGCATGATCGTGTACGACATCATGGACCTCGGAAAGCAGCTCAAAACCATGGGCCTGCTGGTCATTACCGACGCCATGCTCAACCGCGTGACAGAAAACTGGGCGGCAGGAAAACGGACGCACATCTTTATCGACGAGTTCCATGTGGTCTTTGAGAACGAGCACAGCGGGTCTTTCTTCAACTCCGCGTGGCGCAGGTTCAGAAAAAGAAACGCATATCCCACGGCCATTACACAGAATGTGGAGTACCTTCTGGATTCCGTGCTGGCAAGCACCATGCTCTCCAACTCCGAGTTCATCGTCATGCTCAATCAGGCGGCGAGTGACCGCGAAAAGCTGTCCAAGCTGCTGAGCATCTCCAGCGAGCAGATGAGCTATATTACCAATGCGGACGCGGGCTGCGGGCTTATCAAGTACGGCAGCGCGTTGGTTCCATTTATTAACAAATTCCCACGCCAGACCCGTCTGTATAAGCTCATGACAACAAAACCGGGTGAAGAAACCCTATAATTCATTTCTTTACACGACGGGCGGATTGCCGGGCAGTCCGCCCTATCCTTTTTTCAAGGAGTAGTGGTTTTCCAGGGAGGTGAGCTTTTGAGTAAAACCATAAAAATCCGCGAAGCCAAGCGGGACATTCGCGTACTGGACAAGGCCGGGATCGCCGCCGAGCGCATGAAGGATACCTTTGTGCGCACGAAGGATGGAGCCGCGCGGGCTGGGCAGGACGAACGGGAGCACGCTTCCCCTGCCGAGTACGCCGAGGATAAGATAACAGAGAAGACCGATAACGCCGTGCATGGAGCTGCCCATCAGGTGAAAAAGCAGGGCGGCAATGCTGTGAGGAAGATAAAGGACGCGCGACACGGCTCCGGGGACGCGAAACGGACGGCGGATTCCGCTCATAATGCTGCGGACGGCGTTCGCCGTCCCTCCGGCCCTATCAAAAAGCAGGCTTCCGACCTGTCGAAAGAGCAGATGAAACAGCACGCGCAAGAGAATGTACGCCGCTCCAGCGCTCGTGCCCGGCAATCGGCGGAGCGCACCATTAAGACCACGCAGCAGACCGAAAGGACAATCAAGCAATCCGCGCGGTCTGCGGGAAATACAGTCAAGACTACCGCCAAGGGTACGGTAAAAACGGCGGGAAAATCCATCAAAACGGCGCAGAGAACGGCCAAAACCACCATAAAGACCACACAGCAGGCGGCGAAGCTCGCGCAGAAAAGCGCCCAGGCCGCCGCAAAAGCGGGCAGAGCAGCCGCACAAGCCGCACGTATTGCCGCAAAGACAGCGGCTGCGGTGGTGAAGGCGGCGGTTAAGGCCACGATTGCCTTTGTCAAAATGGCGATTGCCGCCGTCAAGGGGCTGATTGCGGCCATTGCGGCGGGCGGCTGGATAGCCGTGGTCGTCGTTCTGGTGATTGCTCTGGTCGGTCTTTTACTTGGCTCCGTATTCGGTATCTTTTTTTCCAATGAAACGGACGGTCAGCCCATGTCCGAAGCGGTCAGCGAGATCAGCGCCGGGTTTCAGTCCGGGATCGGCGCAAAGATCGAGCAACTCAAAACTGGCGGCGACTATGACGAGGTGCAAATCGTCTACGAGGGGGACGGCGACGGAGACAGCGCCAATGTCAACAACTGGAGCGACGTGCTGGCCGTGTACGCAGTCCTTCTCAATACCAACGTGGAGGCGGGCACCGAGGTTGTGACCATAACGCCGGAAAAGCTGGGAAAGCTTCAGTCGTATTTTGATGATATGAACCAAGTGGCATATAGCACGGAGGTGCAGTCCGAAACGCATACCGAGGTAAACGACGAGGGCGAGGAGGAAACCGTCACCACGACCACGCTTATCATCCGCGTCCGCATCACCAGCCTGTCCAATGAAGACGCAGCGGACCTTTATCATATGAGTGAAGAGCAGCGCGAGCTTTTAGACGAGCTAATGCAACCCGAGTATGCCGCGCTGTTTGCCGCTATCACCGGCGTGGACGTGTGGGACGGCGTGAACATGACCGAGATCGTGTCCGGCCTGCCCGTCGGCACGACCGGGGCAGAGGTGGTTAAGGCTGGGCTGACCAAGGTGGGGTGCCCGTATGTATGGGGCGCAAGCGGCCCGAACAAGTTCGACTGCTCGGGGTTCGCTTATTGGTGCCTCAGCCAGACAAGCTCACCCCTGGGCGCGTCCCGCACCAACGCGGCGGGACAGGCCAAATGGTGCTACAACAACAGCTGTATGGTGGGACAGAGTGAGCTTCAGCCCGGCGATCTGGTATTCTGGCAGAACCTTGGCTGCTCAGGCTGCAGCAGATGGAATGAAATCCACCACGTCGGCATCTACGTCGGCGACGGCAAGGTCATGGAGGCCAGTTCCTCCAAAGGGCGCGTACTGGTGCGTGATCTGTGGGAAAGCGGCAGCTATCCCATTTGGGGATTCGGACGGCCATATACGCAATAAGGGGATACGGCAAAAAAGGAAGGCTGGGCGAGAAATTGCCCCGCCTTCCACGTGCGTCGAGATTAGTCATCTGCTGAGTATGTTTCCGCACCAAGGGAGCGTCGTGTAAAGTCAACTGCACATTATCTAACTTTCGGGGTGCATTTCACTGTAACCGCCCACTTCATTAATAATGTGAAACAATGGCTTTATATTAAATGAATTACCCCATTGGGCTTAGTCTATATCCCAATGGGGTAGCTTCCAAATATTTAATTCATAAACAGTTCGATATCTTCCTCTACTGTGCCGATACCCGCAATTCCAAATTTCTCGACAAGCACCTTTGCCACATTTGGCGATAGAAATCCAGGCAGCGTCGGCCCCAGATGAATGTTCTTTACACCCAGATATAAAAGCGCTAGCAGAACGATAACGGCCTTTTGCTCATACCATGCGATATTGAAAGCGATAGGCAGCTGATTAATGTCATCGAGCCCAAACACCTCTTTAAGCTTAAGCGCAATGACCGCCAGGGAATAGGAGTCATTGCACTGTCCGGCATCCAACACACGCGGGATACCGCCAATATCGCCAAGCTTCAGTTTGTTGTAACGGTATTTCGCACAACCAGCTGTCAGGATAACCGTATCTATTGGAAGCTTATTCACAAAATCCGTGTAATAATCTCTTGACTTCATCCTGCCGTCACAGCCAGCCATCACAAAGAATTTTTTAATAGCACCGGATTTGACTGCTTCAACAACCTTGTCGGCGAGCGCGATTACCTGATTATGTGCGAAACCGCCCACGATGCTGCCTGTTTCAATCTCATCAGGCGCAGAGAGCGTTTTGGCAAGCGCGATAATCTGAGAAAAGTCCTTTTTACCGTTAACGTCGGCCTCAATATGCGGACATCCGGGATAACCCGCTGAGTTTGTCGTGAAAATGCGGTTCCTGACCTCCTCGCTCTTTGGCGGGACGATGCAATTGGTAGTAAACAGAATTGGCCCATGGAAGGATTCGAACTCACCAACCTGCTTCCACCACGCATTACCATAGTTACCCGCAAAGTTGTCATACTTCTTGAACGCAGGATAATAATGCGCCGGAAGCATTTCACTGTGCGTATAGACGTCCACGCCAGTCCCTTTTGTTTGTTCAAGCAATTGTTCAAGATCGGTCAAATCGTGTCCGGAGATTAGAATGGCCGGATTCTTGCGAACGCCGATATTCACCTCGGTAATTTCGGGGTTACCGTATTTTGATGTGTTGGCTTCATCTAAAAGGGCCATCGCCTTTACGCCATATTCACCGGTCTTCAACGTCAATGCAACCAGATCATCGGCAGTAAGCTTGCTGTCTAGTGTTGCTGCAAGCGCTTCATAAATAAACGCATAAATTTCAGGGTTCTTCTTGCCAAGGTTCAGCGCATGCTCAGCATAAGCTGCCATGCCCTTGAGGCCATAAGTGATCATCTCTCGCAGCGAGCGGACATCTTCATTTTCGGTGGACAATACCCCAATACTTGACGCCTTTACAAGCATGGCTTCTCTGGTATCCACATTATAGCTTGCGGCATCGTGCAGATTACTTGAGTTTACTGTTTTTTTCAGTTCATCTCTCAAAGAAATAACTTTTTTTATTTGGGCTTCAATTGACGCATCGTCAAAGTTGGCGTTGGTTATGGTCATAAACAGGCTGTTTAGCACCTGATGATTGGCATCATGCAGATTGGTGACATCAAGCTTTCCTTTCACCACAATTTCTGATACACCTTTCAGTGTGTAGATCAGTAAATCTTGCAATTTGGCAACTTCTTCGGTCTTTCCACATACGCCACGGACTTCACAACCGGTTCCTCTGGCCGTTTCCTGACATTGAAAACAAAACATGCTCATCTTAAATTTCCTCCAAAATATTTACTCTTCTATAAGTTCAAAATCATCTTTACCCACAAAACAGATTGGGCAAACCCAATCGTCCGGGATGTCTTCAAAGGATGTTCCGGGTACAATTCCGCTATCCGGATCACCTTGCTCAGGATCATAAATGTAGCCACAAGGGATGCATCTGTATTTTTTCATTTGTCTCCTCCAAAAATATTTGTATCCGCCGTTACTGTTTGGGTGCGGGCGCTTTGACAACAATAAGTTCCAAAACCTCTTCACTTAAGTTTTTAACATTCATCTTGGTTTTGAAGGGAATCTTAAGGAGCGTACCCTTATCATATTCATGGATTTCCTGATCGTCAAGACCAATGGAAAGCTTTCCTCTTACCACCGTCATATATACGTTTGAGTTTGAGAAGTGCTCCGGCAAACCCTCATTCTTATTAAACACCATATGTAGATAATGGATGTTGTCATCAAAGATCACTTTTTCAACT
Source organism: Clostridia bacterium (assembly GCA_003249555.1). Lineage (GTDB taxonomy): Bacteria > Bacillota > Clostridia > Christensenellales > SZUA-584 > SZUA-584. The sequence continues at coordinate 6,722 of QKIQ01000099.1, forward strand.
GCTTTATCATCTGTTACCGATAATTTAAAAACTTGTTCAACCATTTTTCTCTCCCCTTTTATTAAAAAATACACTATTGTTCGTTATTATATTATCATGTTTTCTGTGTCCGCTGTTAGCTTTTTGAGCATTGCTATTAAAAATAGTATCAAATCACTACACGTCAATATGTAAAAATGATGATACCCCCCAACCTCCAAGGATATAGAGACGGGGGGTAATATTACATCATATTGGTTACTATAATCCTATTGCCGGTGGTTCTCCGGGTACATCCTTAATTATTTTCTTCACATTACTTTTCCGCCCGTACGTTATTGCCGATTTTGGACAGACAGCCGCGCAATCAGTACATTGGAGGCATAGCCTCCGGTCTATCACTGCTTTTTTGTCTTCTTTCTGAACAGCAATAGATTCGGATGGGCAGGCCTTCTCACACAGCCTGCAGCCGATACAGGATTCTTTGTCTACCTTTTTTGTGAGTAGGGCAAACCTACCGAAGGTTCTTTGCAATGCGCCAAACGGGCAAACCAAGTTATGGAATACTTCCGGCTTATATCTTAGCGTCACAAGCACAGAGATAACCAGCCATATGGGCAGTATCGGCAGATTGATATGCAGCAGCTTTTGGAATAAAAGCATAGCTGCTGCACTGACAACTAAGAATACCCACGCAAACACTCCGTTTTTTAGCCACTTTGGTTTATTATTAGTTTGAAGCTTTAGTTTTTTTGAGAGCCATTCAGCAGGGATCATCAGCGTATGCATCGGGCAGACATATCCGCAATACACCCTGCCGAAGAATAATGCCGCTATCAAGCTCACCGCAAACAGCGCAAGCCACAGCAACATATTACCTGTAGCAATAAGAAATATGAACAACCCCAAAAACAGTACCCTTATGATCGTAACAATCCATTTCATGATATTTCCCCCTTCATTGCTTTTTCAAAAATAATGGCTTTGGTTGGACATTTTTGTACCGATTCCAACACAGCCTTAACTGCTTCTTTATTGTCCGGTGATGCCTTAACACATGCCTTGTTGTTTTTCATTCCATAGTACTCTGGAAGTATTTCAGCGCATAAGCCACAGCCTATGCAGTATTCTTCCTTTATACTAAAAACGTCCGTTTGCTTTTTTAACGCAGTACCAGGCATATCTTTTTTTTTCACAACAATCGCTGTTAAATACGCCATCACAAATATACAAATAACCGTTAGTATCCATCGAACAATCATGAAATCCACGCCAAGGAACTTGGCTTCGTTGGCCAACATAGGCAATTTTATAACCGCCCACGAACTTAAGATAATAACAATGTTTCTTACACTTGCGCCTTTTGAAAGCAGCGATTTACTGATCGGAAAAGCGGCATAAATAGGGCCGGCAGAAATACTTCCCAGGAGCAACGAAAGCAGATTGCCTTTAAACCCTGATTTTTCTCCAAAGCCCCGCATAATCAGCTCTTTTGGTACCCATGCTTCAATCACCACAGTGAGAAGGAATATCACGGGAAGTACCTGTAGCATTTCAACGAGATAGTAGACACTGTTTCCAACCGATTTCATGGCAGTTTGAGGAGCCGCAATAAAAATGATTCCATATACCAGTGTGACAAGTACAAGCAGCTTGTTTTTCTTTAATATATTTAATGCTTTCATAAGATTACCCCCATTACCAGAGCGATCACAACCGCAAAGCCAAAACTCAAGATGTTTCTGGTTAGTGCAAATTTAGTACCGAACTCTTTTTTTTCAAGCGGGAATGTGACAACCCCCACCATGGTCAATGTGGTGAGAAAAGCAACAGCGGGTATGATACTGGCACCCGCATCGACTAAAGACCCTACCAGCGGAAAGGCTACAAACGCTGGGATCAGGGTGATACTACCCACTACAGCTCCCAAAATCGTGGATACAAAGGTGTTTGCTGAGCCCAGCGCAGACTGTATGGTCTCAGGCGGTATCAGAGTAAGCAATAGTCCAATTAAAAATATGATGGCGATGATTTCTCCCAGCATATTACCCATCATGCTCTTAGACTTTTTCATTGCCGCAAAGGTCTTTCTCTTGTCTTTTATGATAGATACTACAGTCAATCCGACCGCTATGATTAAAAATATAAGCGTAAAAACGTCCACAGAATTCCTCCCTATACTTGATAATACCTATACTATAAGACTATACTGATTAAAACGGCGTTACCAAGGTAACACCTAAGGGAGAAATTGTGGCTTGAATCAAAATTTTAAACTTTTACAGGACGCGACTTTGCTTAAAGGGTTGCAACTTAAAGACATACAAGCCTATGTAAACGAAGGTAGGTTCCGGTTCGTTTCATATAAAAAGAACACTGTTATTCATTTTGAGGGTGAGCCATGTACCAGTCTGGAAATTATTCTTTCCGGCAAGGTGGCAGTTGCGCGTATTGACCAGTCTGG
>QKIQ01000013.1 GCA_003249555.1 Clostridia bacterium
GGTGTTGCGGCATATGCGCAGGAAGCTGACAATTCAGCAGCAGAACAAGAAGCTGATAGGATGGAGACCGAGCAGACAGACGGTGTTGCGGCATATGCGCAGGAAGCTGACAATTCAGCAGCAGAACAAGAAGCCGATATAATGGAAGCCGAGCAGACAGACGGTGTTGCGGCGTATGCGCAGGAAGCTGACAATTCAGCAGCAGAAGACAAATATTCAAGGGTTATATTCAAAGCGACAGAGCTGATAAGTCAGGGGAAATACCTAAACACTATTTTTATGCTGCAATCGGTTAATGATAAGATAAAAGATGAAGCAGTCATGAAACAAGTCGATATGCTGTTGTTTGAATGCTTTGTATTATCAAAACAATATAGTCAAGGACAAAAAAAGTGGTTTGATATTCTGAATAAAAAGTATGATTTAGATACGGCTGAAAAAGCCAAATTAAAAGCCATAATGGGGCAGTTAAACGCGGGACAACTATGACAGATGTGAAAAAAGTTAAAAAGAAAACAGAAAAAGCATTTATAAAAAGTATGTTGCTGATGGCGGTTACATTGCTGATAATTTTTGTTATGAGCGGTTTTGTGTCCGTGTATCAAACTGTCGACAGCACGCTTTTTGCTGATGGCGTATATATTGACGGCATTGACGTATCCGGGAAAAGCTATGATGAGGCGCAGCAATTACTTCAGGAAAATGCAAAAAAGGCTTTGGACGACATGCACATCACGTTGGTGTATGCCGGTGAAGAAACGGTGTTCAAAAGTGATGAGTTGGGCATCAGTATCAACTTTCAAGAAGCTCTGGACAATACTTATCATTATAATAAAAGTGAATTCGATTCGCTTGAGCAGCGGTTTGATAAGACGGCTTTGCTTATAAATGATAGTGATATTGTATCGTCCGTCATAATTGATAACAGCAAGCTGAACAAAACCGTTCAGGAATACGCAGCGCAATACGAAAAAGACGCTGTCGATGCGGCTGCGTTTTTTGACAAAGAAACACAGACATTTACTTTTGCAGGAGAAGAAAACGGCATCGAAATAAATACAGGGATTCTTGTCAGTCAAATAAAAAGCAAAGTGAATGAAAAAGACTTTTCGGACTTAGAGGTGAAAAGCGATATCGTATACGCCCAAGTGAAGCAAAGCGATTTGCAGGAAAACATGAAGCTGGTGGCCTCTTATGAGACGATTGCTGACTTTAACCAAAACAGGAACGTCAATATTCAGCTCATGTGTGATGCGACGGACGGCTTGGAGTTAAAACCGGGAGACACTTTGTCTATCAATGACTTGGTGGGAGAACGGACTGAGGCGAAAGGATTTAAAGCCGCACCGGCCATTATTGACGGGATGACCAAAGATGATATCGGCGGTGGGATATGTCAGCTTGCCGGAACGCTGTATAATGCGGCGCTTCTTGCGGATATGGAGATAGTGGAGAGAGTCAGCCATACGTGGCCGTCGAATTATCTGCCCATCGGCCAGGATGCCACGCTGAATTGGGACGATAAGGATTTGAAAATCAAGAATACGACTGACTATAGTATATTCATCAGCGCACGATTCGAAAATCAGAAGGTGAAGGTGGCGCTTTACGGGAAACCGCTTGATCCCGGTGTCAGCATAAAGGTGCAAAATGAGATTGTTGATGAGTTGAAGCCGCCTAAAACAGAATATCGATACACGAGCGAGTTGCCCGAAGGTATCAGCGAAACGATTCGAAAAGGAAAGACTGGCTACAGTGTTCGAGTCTTTCGTATCTATTATAAAAACGGTGTCGAAACAGACCGTTCAGTCATTTCGTGGGATAAATACCCACCGCTCGGCAAGATCGTATTGGTTGGAAAATACATTCAAGATAAATAAGGAGGATATTATGAAAAGTTCGTCTCAGGTTTTAGGATTGCCACTTATGAGCGTGAAAGAAGGACAGAAGGTTGGGTCTGTCCAAGATATCGTTGTCGACGCCCAGAACAAAAAGGTTGAAGCTCTGGTTGTACGTGGTTCAAAAAACGACTATGACTTTCATCAGCTAAAACTAATTGACGTTATGGGAATCGGTAAGGATTTTGTGATTATGCAAAGCATTGAAAACGTAAAGAGCATTGAAACGGGCCGCGTGGGGGTTCCTTTGCTTAATGTACAGTGTATTGCTGCCTCTGGTGATGTGCTTGGTTCGGTGACAGAATTTGAATTCGACGAGAAAGCCGGAGATATCAAAGCGGTTAAGATTGATTCAGGGATTGAGATTCAGGGGTATAGCATACTGTCATTATCCAACAGTTTGCTGTTTGTGCAATATGACCCATCCGGTGCGGCGGGTACAGTTAATAACGCAGCAACTGCTTTGGAAAAGGAACAAAAAGATTATATGATCGGACGCGTTGTGAAAAACGATGTGAAGGATGAGAGCGGCAATATCATCATAGCCAAAGGCACCATGGTGAATGCATCTGTCATAGAAAGAGCACAGGATGCCGGTGTGACGGTTGAATTAATGCTTGAGCTGGAATAAATATTATCGAACTTTTTAAAATAGTTATTGCTTAATGGGTTCATTTTGCCCGGTTAGCTTTTAGAAATATGCTCATCATGCTGATTAGTTTCATAATTGGCATGATGATTTTTTTTAAAGCAGCATTATCAACATGTAAGTTTAAGACCATTGAAGTGAAATCTGAGTTTACTTGAATAAATTCTTTAACCAGCGTTTGATTACTCTTTATTCATCATTTCGCGGATGTATAGCAAGCGGTTTTCAGCATGCTGATTCAGTGCCCGGCCGCCGGCGTGATTTGTTTTGGCTTTAAAGAAAAAGTCCTTGGCTTTTCTCAGTTCGCTATGCTTAAGCAGCAACTCGCCGATAATCAGACAAACTTGCTTTTCAATATACGGTATAATTTTGATGTGCTCGTAGACGTATAAAAAAGCGTCAAGTGAGCGGTTTATTGTCTTTGATTCCATTTCTTTATCTTTGCAGTCAGCATATAACCAGCTAAGCTTCATAAGCAGCCTTGCAGTAATCATATGATGGGAAAGAAAAAAATTAGGGGCGCATATTAGAGCGAGATAATATCCCGCAAATATGGAGTAGGTGTCTATATTTGCGCCGAATTTGATATCGCTGTTATGTCTTAGCGTTTTGAGTTCGATGGGCAATGAGGCCCTTGTCTTATCCGGCTTATCAAAAATCTCGTTTAAAGCGCTGAAAAGACATGCCGGACACGTGACGATATCGTAGTGAAGCGGCTCAATGCCTTTATATCGGTTGCGAAAGTCGCTGTCTGTGGTATCCAGAAAAAGCTTTGAAGATTTCACTTTAAGAGCCTTGAAATTTTTTTCGCATATCGGACAGGTATAGCTCTTGTTCATGATAAATGATTTATCATCGTTACAAAGAGGCAGATGATAACGGCCATGTCCGTCGGGAAAAAGAGAAAAGTGAGCCGCTATGTGTTCATCGCTCACTGAACGGAGCGTTGTGGATTTTTGTTCGCTGATGTGGACACTTTCTGATAGTGACGAAGCTCCATTTTGCTCCGTAATCGCCGAAAGAGATTCGGAGTTTTTCTGGATTAATCTTGCTGACGATTGTCGTGTTTTTGTATTTACCCATGGATACCCGGTCTGTCTCTCGTATTCGGCATTTATATCAAATAACTGATAGCTGAACTCTTTTAACAGTTCCAATGTCATTTCGGGCTCGCATTTGATGAAATCGGGCAATGTGTTTTGGCTTATAGGTAGCACAATCACATCTTTAAGCGCAACAGCTGTGAAGCGCGCATTATTGTTAATAAAAGCGGTCTCGTTAAAAACACTTCCGGAGCCTATGGTGGCAAATAATTCTTCGTTCCTTTTTCCGTGGTTCAAATATATACCCACGGTGCCTGTGAGAATGATATACATTTCAGGAGTGGTGCTATGGTGCAAAAAAACGTTGTTTTTTTGATACTTTTTTGCCCTTGAGAGATCTTTTATAACGCTGAGGTCTATCAAATCAAGCAGTCCCTTTCCGATAATCAAAAATAGTATAGCAGTATATACTATAGTTCTACAATATTTACCCCAAAAGTTTTTTGAAAAAGGTGAGGTCATATTTTATGGTGTGACGCGATCATTATTATAGGGCGGTTATGTCCATTTGTTATATCAAACGAATATGCTACAATGATGTGTGAAAATAAACATTTGAGGTAAATGTTATTGAAATTTATTACAACGGTTCTTTTGGTAGTTTTCATATTGATGTTTATACTTGGGATTTGTGCCTGTTCGCCTGAGGCTGAAATAATGCCGAAGACTTTAGAAAGCGCCGTTGCGCAGCTGGCTGCAGAGGATACGCACTCAGCGGCTCCAACGGCTGTTTCTACGCCGATAAAGACGACCGAGCCGGATATTTTGGTTGTGTCTGAGCAGATTTTCGCAGATGAAGCGGTTCCCTCTGAAACAGCACAACCGCTGCAAGTGCCGTCGGCGCTCACTGATGAAGACAACGGCAAGGTAACGCTGACCGAAGGGTTTTATTATATCAAGCTCAGTGACGACATCAAACAGCGCATTACGGGCATGAGCTATCCCAAAGATGACGAGGATATAATGATAAGCTATGACGATTTGCGTTATATCAAGCTCAAATATGTTGATTTCCAAGGCAACCTGCACTCGGGTGAGCTGATTGTGAATAAGAAACTGGCAGATGAAGTGATGGAGATATTCTACGAGCTTTACAAGGCCAACTATCCGCTAGAGTCGGTACGCCTTGTGGACGATTTCGGTGAGCCGGGAGACGATAATCTTTCAATGGCGGCCAATAACACATCCGCATTTAATTATCGCCGGGTCACAGGCTCTAAAACACTCTCGCGCCACAGCTACGGTGCGGCGATCGATATTAACCCCAAACTAAACCCTTATATTGATGGAGACCGCATTGCACCTGAAAACGGCGCAGAATACGCGGACCGTTCTAAGGACTTTGCAGGCAAAATCGATCATGACGACCTCTGCTACAAGCTATTTGTCGATCACGGCTGGACGTGGGGCGGCGACTGGAAGGGCGACAAGGACTATCAGCATTTTTCCAAAGACATCGGGTACTGAAACATCATAGGTACAACTGGTTAAAATATAATAAATAATTGTTTGTATCTAGTAGTTTCCGTCAATATATGATAAGTAGACATTGTAATAATCATTTGATTTATGAGGTTATGATGCGATTTGAGCTGATCCATCCCGATGATCAGCTGGTAATGATACAACAATAAAGGAGAGCACAAATGAAAAAGAGCATTGTATTTGTTATGGGGCTGGTGGCGCTGGGGTTGTTGGTACCCGGTATATTGATGATATTATCAAATACCGTTTGGAATTTCGCTGCGATATTATTGGCGGTTTTTGTACTGGCTGCGGCAGTGTTTTCGATTATTGCGTCAATATTCTCAATTTCAGGGCACAAAAAAGCATCCGCGATGTTTATAAGCGCGGGTGTCGCGGCGGCTTTGGATTTGGTATTAACTCTTTTCCTGGCTTTTTCGTTAGATTTAACAATCATCACAACAATACTGAGTGTGATTATACTGTTTGTTGGCGGAAAAGCTGCTTCGGTGGATATTGAATAAGTATTTCCAAAATAGACGTACGAACTCCTTTTTCCGTTATCGTTATATGACTGTGTTTTTGATGTAAACGTTGCTGGGTGTCTTTTGGGTGTATGCAATTACGATTTTGTTTGATATGGCTTGCGGTACAGCTCGCACGTTTTCAGTCCGTTTTGCTTAGCAAGCTTGCGCCATCCAAAGCTTCCGCCAAAGAAATACAAGCGCCTTGGAAAGCCGACTTTGATATATACGTTTTTCAAAGGCGGCAGCTGCTCACTGCGTATATCATCTGCCATGAGATTAAATGTGTCGTTTAATGTTTTCATCGCCTTTTTCATGAACGGCGCTTCCTTAGCGCCCATAATCATGCCGCCGCTGCCAAAGCCTATGCCAAAGCGGAACAAAGCGTTAATGTGACGGCTAAAGCTTTGTATCACATGGATGGCTTCTTCGTTAATCTCCGGTTCTGGAAAACCGCAATTGACAATGGTATAGACTTTCTGCGGTTTATCCTGAGAGCCCAAAAGCGCTGCGTAGTCCTCTAAGAAGCGCGTCAGCATACCCGGCATGCAGAAAAAGTATAGCGGAAAAACAATCAGCATGGCGTGTACTTCATGCATGGCGTTGAATGCGGCGGTGCAGTCTTTACTTGTCAGCGTTTTGCGCACGTCAATGATATCCGCTGGAATGCCTTTGCTGCTGAGCTGCTCCTTGGCCATCAGAGAAAGCAAGCCGGATACGGATTTTTCATTGTTCTTGGGGCTTGCGTTTAGGATAATTATTTTCTTCATAACGCACCTCCCGCAACGCGCCTCAGCGAAATTTGCTCGAGCGCTTTTTTGATTTGATCCTGAGTTCCGTCATCGACAAGTACAATGATATTTGTTCTGTGCTTCTGAGTGATATCGATGAACAGCCGCGTGTCATCGTTGTTTAAATGATCGCCGTATCCAATCATAATTTGTCTGGGGTAGCTTTCATATCGGCGCGGATGCATCGTGGAGCCGTCTTTTCGAACCTCGAAGAAGGGCAGCATATTGGGAAGCCATCGGTCAATGGCGTGCTTGATGTTCGCGCTGAATTGGCCGAAAACAACGGGGCAGAGGTATATAACCACATCGCTGTTCATCATTGCGTGATTGATATTTGTGATGTCGTCATGAATCACGCATTCGCCGGGTTTTTTAACCCAGCAGCCAAAGCAGCCCATGCAATAATGAAGATCATCTTTGCCGATTCGCTTTTCTTCAATGTCAAAATCATGCAGAAAGTTCTTTGCCTGAGACAACAGCCGAGAATAAGCACCTGTCATATAGTCCTTGTCAGATAGTATATAAGCATTCACATCAAATACTCCTTCTTAATGTTTACGACGTAAACATAATACCAGCAAATGTTTACTATGTCAACATGTTATGCTATAATTTGTTTAAAAAGAACGTAATCAGCGTCAAAAGGAGACGAGGCGTGGCCAAAGAAAACTATCACCATGGGGATTTAAAAGCGCAGCTTATCAGCAAAGGTCTTAAAATATTGGATGAGGAGGGCTATGAAGGCTTTTCCATGCGCAAGGTCGCCAAGGTCTGCAATGTCAGTCAAACGGCGCCGTATCGCCATTTTAAGGACAAAAACGACCTCATAAAGACCATCGCTCTAAAAGCTCTGCAGGAATTTAACCAAAGCCTTGAAAAAGCGTTTGAGAAAGTGGGAGACCCTAGAGATCAGCTCAAAGCGATGGGGCGATATTATATTTCTTTCTTCATAGAGAATCCCGAATACCTGCGGCTGCTGTATTTCAGCAATGCGCAGGCATGGATGAGAGAAGCGGTGATGAACGAATGCCACTATGCAGAAGAACATCCGTATTCGGCGCTGGAGAAAGCCGTGAAGAATTACAAGACGGCTAGTCCCCACGACGAAAGAACCGTAGAGGAGCTCATCGTTTACTGCTGGGGTCTCGTGCATGGTATCGCCGTGCTGATGGTGAATGGTGAGCTGCCATGCGGAGAGGATGCGATGGCGCTTGTGGAAAGGGTGATAGTGAGCGAGCACTTTTTATAATTGATTGGAAACTACTCTTCCGCTTTGGGCGAGCAGCAGCGACGGATGTCGCTTAGGAATTGCAGCAGCGCGCTCACCGCGGTTTTGGGCGTTTTGAACGTGATATACGGCGGCACAGCATCCCTCAGCCTTGAGTTTTTGTGCTTTTGCAATACGTGAAGCAGTCTGTCTGTATCAATGGTGCATTCTTCAGGGTATTTGAGCATGAACGCATTTGCGTTGCGCGTCACCGAAACGATACCGGCCTGTGCCGCAAACCGCTTGATTAGCGAAATGAGCATGAGGTTTTCCACACTGCGCGGCATCTTGCCGTAGCGGTCGACGATCTCCTCTTTAAGCTGCTTGGCGCTGCTCGTGCCTTCAATGGCAGCAATCTTTTTATATAACTCAATGCGCTGAATTTCATCGTCAATGTAAGAAGCGGGAATATGCGCGTTGAGACCGATTTCAACAGATGTATCTGCGGGGCGCTCTATTCGGTCGCCCTTGATTTCAGCCACGGCTTCGCGCATAAGACGGCAGTACATGTCGTAGCCCACGGCAGCCATCTGGCCGGACTGTTCGGCACCCAGCAGATTGCCCGCGCCTCTGATCTCAAGATCGCGCATAGCGATTTTGAAGCCCGCGCCGAGCTCAGTAAATTCGGCAATGGTAGCGAGCCGCTTTTCTGCGTCCGGTGTCATATGCGTGCCCGGCAGGTAAGTGAGATACGCGAAAGACGTTTTTGCGGCGCGCCCCACGCGTCCTTTTATCTGATAAAGCTGCGCCAGGCCGAACTTATCTGCCTCGTAAACGATCACCGTGTTGACGTTGGGAATATCGATGCCCGATTCAATAATGGTGGTGCACAGCAGCACATCGTACATGCTGTTTAAAAAGTCTTCCATCACGTCTTCCATCTGCGTCTCACCCATGCGCCCGTGTGCCACAGCCACGCGTGCTTCGGGTACGTTTTTGCGCAACTGGGAGACGAGGTGATCCATCTGTCCAATCTGACGGCAGACGAGATACGCCTGACCGCCTCGGTCCATTTCTCGGGTGACCGCATCTCGCAGCAGCTGACCCGAATATTCCATCACGTAGCTTTCGGGAGCCTTGCGCTCCTCGGGTGGTGTATCGAGTACGCTCATGTCACGGATGCCTGTGAGCGCCATCTGGAGCGTGCGCGGGATGGGTGTGGCTGAGAGCGTGAGGACGTCCACGGTGCGTTTGATATCTTTGATGCGCTCTTTGTGCGACACGCCGAAACGCTGCTCCTCATCGATGACGAGCAGCCCTAAGTCCTTAAACTTGATATCCGGCGAAAGCAGCCGGTGTGTGCCGATGACGATATCTACCGTGCCCGCTTTGAGGCCTTTGAGTATGCGCGTTTGCTCGGATGCGGACACATAACGAGATACTGTTTCGATGGAAACAGCGAACTCCTTGAAGCGTTCGCGGAATGTGTGGTCATGCTGGCGCGCAAGCAGTGTGGTGGGCACGAGTACGGCGCATTGCCGCCCTTCCATCACAGCCTTGAAGCAGGCGCGCATCGCCACCTCTGTTTTGCCGTAGCCCACGTCTCCTAACAGCAGCCGATCCATCACCTTTTCCTGCTGCATGTCATTTTTGATTTCGGCGATGCTTTGCAACTGACCTTCCGTTTCGTCATAAGGGAAGCTGTCTTCAAACTGGTGCTGCCAAAGAGTATCCTCGCTGTATTTATAGCCTGTTTTATGCAGGCGTTCGCTGTAGATGGATACAAGGTCTTCCGCGAGTTCTTTTACGGCCTTTTTTACGCGCGCTTTGGTCTGGCTCCATTCTCGCCCGCCCAGTTTGGACAGCCGCTCGTTTTCACCGCCCATGTATTTTTGTACACGATCAATTTGGTCAGTGGGGATAAAAAGCTTGTCGCCGTCGCGGTATTCGAGTTCCATGTAATCGCGCGATATGCTCTGCACGGCGCGAGTGACGAGCCCTAAGAATCGCCCCTTGCCGTGGATATCGTGCACGATGATATCGCCCGGCTTTAAATCGGTGAAAATATCCATGCGTTTGCGCGAGGTCACACGGCGGCGCTTGCGCGCAAAGCCGTATATCTCATGCTCGCCCAGAAAATACGTTTTTTCAGAGGTCAGCTCGAAGCCCGAGAGAAGCCGGTCGGGATAAGCGCCCGCTTCGCCGGGGTTGAGCTGGCGATGATCTTTAATACACGGAAAACTGAAAGACGCGTCGGACAGCTCGGAAGCAAGGCGTTCCGCCCGGGCGAGACTGCCGCACGCAAGATAGACACGCCAACCCGCATTCACGCGCCCCTTTAAATCGTCCTGAAGCAGATCAAGCTTGCGGTGATATGACAATGCGCTTTTGGCCTTTAAGTGAAGCATGGTCTGCGGCTGCAAATCAGCGGATGGGGATATTGTACAAAGGTCGATGATGTCTTTGCCTTGCGCTGTGATATCGCTGAGCGGCAGAAAAAGTGTCTGTTGATCGGCCAGTGCTGTGCCCGTCTGAAGCAGTGTATTTAAGCGTTCGTTAAACTCATCGCTGCGCTGCTGTGCCGCGTCTGTCACGCGCCGGTGGTCATCAAACAGGACAAGCGCATCAGGTACGTATTCAGGCAGGCTATGGCTGCCCAACAGATAAGCATAGTTTTCGAGGTCATCAAAATAGTGATGCTTGCTGAGGTGCTGCGCGTAGTCGTCCAACCGATGTGCGAGGACAGGGTTTTTGGGTTTGATGGACGCAAAATATGCCGCGCTTTTTTTCGCGGTGTCTTCGCTCAGCACAAGCTCCACGGCGGGTGGCAGCGTGACCTCATTCAAGCTTTCACGGCTGCGACGCTGAGTGCCGGGGTCAAAAGCGTTTATACTCTCCACGACGGTATCAAAGAAGTCGATGCGGTAAGGCGTCACAGCGCCGGGACAAAACACATCGAGTATTTCACCGCGCCGCGCCGCCTGTCCAGCGGTTTCCACGGAGCCCACGCGTTCATAGCCGTTCATAACGAGAATCTGTATCAGCTTTTCCGGGTCGTACACAGCATCCTTGCGGATGGTGATATGGGCAAAATCAAAGTCGTCGGGAGAGACGAGCCGTGCCAGCAGCGCCTCTTCGCTTAAAAACGCGATTTTTGATTCGCCGCGCAGCATCTTTGATATCCCGTCGATGCGACGGAACATGACCTCGCGGCTGCGCGCCACGGACGAGCGAAGCTGAAGTGTGCGGCGGGGGATATAGACGGCTTCTTCGAGCGCATCGGCGTATATTTCCGCGCTGCCCTCGTCCGCACAGACCACGACAACGCTTCGGTCAAGCTGCTGCGAGAGCGCCAAAGCCAGATGCGGCTTTAAGCTTTCGGGAACACCAAAAAGGGAGCAAGGAAGTTTTCCTGTCCGCAAAGTTTGTGTGAGCTGTGAAAACACCTCTGATGCTGTGAGGTGTGTCGTGATTTGCATATTCTTAGACCTTTTTGCTAGCTAGTTAAACCGGCTTTGAGCCTGCTCAACGCCTTCTTTTATTATCGCTTCCACGGCGTCCGCTGCCTTTAAAAGCGTATCGAATGCGGCCTGCTTGTCGTCGTAATCGCCGAGAACATGGTCGATAAGGTCACCCTGCGGCTTGCCAATCCCCACACGCACACGCACAAATTCCTCTGTTTGCAGATGATAGATTACCGATTTCATGCCGTTGTGCGTGCCCGCGCTGCCGCGTGCTTTAATGCGCACAGTACCTGTTTTCAAATCGACATCGTCATACACAAGTATGAGCTGGTTTGCCTTTACGCCCAGTGCCTTGGCCATTTCCTTCACGCTTTCGCCAGAGTTGTTCATGTAGGTCTGCGGCATGGTCATCACCACACGCTTGCCCGCAATATCGCCCTTGCCGATTCGCGCACTGAACATGTGCATGCGCACGGGGATGCTGTGGCGCTGTGAGAGGATATCGATCACGTCAAAACCTGCATTATGGCGGGTATGCGCGTATTTGCCGCCCGGGTTTCCGAGCCCCACAATGTAATAGTCCGCGTTTAAACCGGTGGGAGATTTTTTGCGAAGCTTAGCAGATCCGAATAGTTTCCCTGCACGCATGGCGGTACCTTTCCTAAATCCCCGATCATATTATCCAGCACCAAAAAGCCTTCAAAGCCGAGCGAGACAGCGCACATGTCCTCAACAACATCGTTGCCGACGACATAGCAATCGTCTGCCTTCAATCCGGTATGATCGAGTATCTCTTTAAAGTATTCCAGATTTGGCTTGCAATAATGCGAATTATCGTAATAACTCACATATTCAAAATCGTTTACGTCAAGCCCCGCCCATTCAATGCGCGCGTTGGTCGCACTGGCAGGGAATATGGGGTTGGTGGACAATATCAGCCGATAGCCTTTGCTTTTGAGCACAGCAACGGTTTTAACAGCGCTCTCTTCCACATGAGAACATGATTTAAGCGCGGAAAAGTCATTGGTATAAAATCTGTCCATATAAGACTGGATGGCATCGGTGTCAAGGCGAGATGCCGCAGACACTGTTTTCAGAAATATATCTCTGTTGAGAAGCGCTCCGTCGTTATTCAGTATCGCGTAGATGCCGCTGCCAAACACCTTCTCACCGTCTGTACCGAACAGATCAATGAAACCGCTTTGTTTTATTAAAGAGAAATACGTCTTCGTAAACTCGTCCATGTGAAGCGGAAGCAGTGTGCCGTCCAGATCGAAGAATACCGCTTTTCTCATTCCTCTCTCCTTCGCTTGGCCCACCCTTCGATGACCTTCTGGCGACTTCTTGCCACACAAAGCGCATCTTCCTCCACGTCTTTAGTGACCGTGGAGCCTGCCGCAATGTACGCGCCGTCCCCGACTGTCACAGGTGCAATCAAGTTCACGTTACACCCGATAAACGCATTTTTGCCCACGATTGTTTGGCTTTTTTTCTTGCCGTCGTAGTTGACGAATACCACGCCGCAGCCAACGTTGGTTTTTTCGCCGATTTCACCGTCGCCGATATATGTCAGGTGTGAGACTTTCGCGCCGTCTTTAATGGTCGCGTTTTTGACTTCCACGAAATCGCCCACGCGGCATCCGCTTCCCACATGGCTACCCGGTCTTAAGTAGGCATAAGGCCCGATGGTGCTGTGCTGGCCTACGCACGAATCAATGATGACCGAATTTTGCACCGTGGTGTCTGCGCCGATGGTGCTGTTGGTAATGCGGCTGCCGGGGTAAAGCACGGCGCCCTGCTCAATGACCGTATCGCCTTCCAGTGTGACGCCCGGATAGACGGTGACATCCTGCTCGATGATGACGCTGGCTTCAATATAAGTGCTGTCTGGATCTATCATCGTGACACCTGAGAGCAGATGCTGATTGTTGATACGGCGGCGAAGCTTTTTGGCGGCATCAGCAAGCTGGACGCGGTCATTCACGCCCATCCATTCATCCGGGCTGCCGCAGCTTACCGTTTCCACGCGCAATCCCTTGGCAGAAATATATTCGATGCAGTCGGTGAGGTAATACTCACCTTGTGTATTGTTGGGCTGAAGTGATGCAAGCGCTTCGCGCAACAGCGCGGAGGCAAAGCAGTAAATCGATAGGTTAATCTCGCGAACGTTTTTTTGCTCTTCCGTGGCGTCCCGATGCTCCACAATGCACGTTACGCCGCCATCTTCGCCGCGTATGATTCGTCCGTATCCCGTAGCATCTTCTACGATGGCGGTAAGCAGGCATGCGCTCAATTCTTGCTCATCAGCCGTTTGCACAAGACGGATAAGCGTTTGAGACTGAATCAGCGGCATATCGCCTGCAACGACAATGACATAACCGTCTTCGGCAAGAAACTCGCTTGCCGCCATCACCGCATGACCCGAGCCAAGCGGCTCGCTCTGCACGGCGTAACGCACGCGTTCACCGAAATAGTTTTTTACCATATCGGCGTTTTTACCAATGACGAGCACAGGCGGCTGGCCGGTCGCTTCGGCGGCGGCATCCACGACCCACTCGCTGAGCGCTTTTCCGGCGGCTTTGTGCAAAATCTTGGGGGTATTTGATTTCATTCTCTTGCCTTCTCCGGCGGCGAGTACGATGGCGATTGTATGATTCATACTAAGCTCCGATCATAAGGGTTATTTGACTATATAGATATTAGTAGATGAAAGCAAACGTGTCAACAAACAGCATGCTGATAGAGCTTGTCAAAACACTTTCGGTTTTAAACAGCGAAAAATCGCAAGGTGCGGGCTGCGCAGACAAAGCCCGTCTTACCCACAAATTATATTTTTAGTTTTTTGATAGTCAGAAGCGGTCAAGATATATTGACCGCTTGTTATAAAGCAGCAGTTTATCAATCTCCAAAGCTCAGACCGATTTCGCGGCCGACACTCAGCAGCTCGTCATCAAGAGGAATTGTCTTCGTTTTGCCAGCCACGTCTTTCATAAGGTTAGAGGTAATACGGCCGTTCTTCACGGCGACTGTGTGACCAAACTCACGTCGTTCAATGAGCTTGGCGGCAAATACGCCCATCTCTGTGGCCAGCACGCGGTCGTAAGGGCACGGCGGGCCGCCGCGCTGATAATGCCCGGGGACGACCACACGTGTGTCGATATCAATCACGCTGTTGAGCTCATCCGCCAGCTTATAGCCGATGGAGTAATGCTTGCCCTTTAAGTCCTGATCTTCTGCATCCGTAATGCTGCGTGCGCCTTCCGCCACGGCAATGATGGAAAAATGCTTGCCGCTCTCATAACGTTCGCTGATGGCTTCGGCCACAGAGTTGATATCGTAGGGGATCTCAGGCAGCAGAATCACGTCGGCGCCGCTCGCCAGCCCTGCGTTTAGCGTGAGCCAACCGGCTGTGTTGCCCATGAGCTCCACGATAATCACGCGTGAGTGCGAAAAAGCGGTGGTGTGCACCTTGTCAATCACATCCGCCGCGATATCCACGGCGCTTTGAAAGCCGAACGTGATATCCGTTCCCCATATGTCGTTGTCGATCGTTTTGGGGAGGCCGATAACGTTTAGCCCATGTGCTTCTAGCATGCCCGCGGCGGTGTGCGTACCGTTTCCGCCGATTGCCACAAGACAGTCCAGTTCCATCTTTTCATAGTTTTTGGCCATCGTTTTGAATGCGTCGAGATACTTTCCGGTGTTTTGGCGCATTGTTTTGTCTCGATGTCGTGAGGTGCGAAGGATCGTGCCCCCCAGCGTTAAGATGCCCGAAAACTCTTCTTTTTTCATCGTACGGTAAGCGGCGTCTATAAGGCCGCCAAAGCCGTCTGTGATGCCGACGATTTCCGCGTCGTCAAAGAACTGATAAGACGCCTTGGCCACGCCGCGAATCGCAGCATTGAGCCCGGGGCAATCTCCGCCGCTTGTGAGTATTCCAATCCGCTTACTCATGTTGTTTCCTCCATGTATATAAAAATTTTTATTAATACCAATATATCCTTATAAGTATACAACAATACAAAACGGCTTTCAACTGAAAGACAAACCCAGACAAACCCATACTTTTACTCGTCAATGCTGTTCAGGAACATTTCAAAAAGCTTGATGGTTCCAATACCGTCACTGTCGCCGTTATCAGTGCTGCAATTCTTTTTTTATTTGTCATGCATTTAGAAAGATCAGCATCTGAATGTCTATATTATGCAGATGACATATTGTATGATGTAAAATTAACGTTGAGTAACCATATATTACGCAATTGTGTTCGTATAATAATATTGACTCAAGTTAACTGGTATGATATATTAACGAAAAATGAATAGCTTGGGTATCTGCACAAAGGTGCTGGTATCATTATGATACCAAGGGAACGCGGATGAAATTTCCGGACTATCCCAGTAACCGTGAAGCGGACGAAACGGCAAAAAGTCACTGTCAGTCATGATGGGAAGACGCCATAGTAGGATAAAGCTAAGTCGGGAAACCTGTTTACTCATTGACACTCCTGGGGTTGGGAAACTAAATGATAATTAGTTAACTACTGCATGCATAGCTGCACCTCAATCTTGGGGCGCAGCTTTTTTGTGCGTCTTCTCAATCTATTCGTTAAAAACTGTTTTGAAAGGATACAGATATGAAATACTTAAAACTCCTTGTTTTTTTGATGGCTTTATTGCTTTTGGCATCGCTTTTTATGGGATGCTCGCAGCCGGAAGAAAAAAGCGAACCGGAACCGACAGAGGAACAGACCACAGCACCAGCGCCGACTGAAGAAATTGAAGCTGAGTCGACCGCTATCGTGGTCAAAGACATGACGGGTAACGAGATTGCGCTGGATGCACCCGCTGAAAGAATCGTGGCACTTACCGCCTCGGATTGTGAGATTTTATATGCGATAGGCGCAGGAAACACGCTCATCGGACGCGGAGAATACTGTGATTATCCGGCGGAAGTGATGGATATTCCGGCTGTCCAATCGGGTAATGACACCAACATTGAACAGATTATTGAACTTGAGCCGCAAGTCGTTTTGATGAGCACCATGGCACAAACCGAAGAACAAGTTGCGTCCCTTCAAGCGGCGGGTATTCAGGTTGTTGTCAGTGATGCAAAAGATATTGATGGCGTATATACGGCCATTGAGATGATTGGCGCGATCACGGGCAAGGATACTGAGGCTGCCGATGTTGTCAACAATATGAAAGCATCGTTTGCAGACATTTTAGAAAAATCGACAGGCAACGGCGAGAAGACAATATATTTTGAAGTTTCCCCGCTTGAGTATGGCTTGTGGACAGCGGGCAGCGGTACGTTTATGGACGAAATGGCTGCAATGCTTGGTCTAACAAATGTGTTTGCGGATGTTGAAGGATGGGGCGAGATATCCCAAGAACAAGTCATCGAGCGCGACCCGGATTACATTGTAACGATTACCATGTACTTTGGAGAAGGCCCTAAACCTGAGGAAGAGATTATGGGACGTGAAGGCTGGCAGGACATGAAGGCCATTAAAAACGGCACGGTGCTGAACGCCGATTCCAACGAGATTTCAAGACCGGGCCCTCGTCTTGCGGATGCCGTTTCCACACTATATGATTTTGTATATGAAAGCGAAGCGCTTGATTCCGCTGCATAATATATATTAAAATGAGGGGGCGTTGTGACGTCCCCTTTTTATCCCGGGAGAAGACATGAAGCACAAGTTTGAAGGCTTTAGGTTGATAGAATATACGTTGTTTGGTATCGTTACGTTAGCAACGATATTGCTTTGTGTATGCATTGGCAGTGTCAACATACCGATCGATCAAACCTTGAATTCTATTTGGAACGCCATCTTGGGGCAACCGGTGTCCGAGTCTATCATTGTATTTGTCCGTTTACCTCGCGTGCTGTGTGTGGCGCTTATCGGCGCGTCTTTATCTTTGTGCGGCGGTGCTATGCAGGGGCTTTTACGCAATCCGCTTGCCGACGGTTCAACGCTGGGCGTATCCTCAGGCGCGTCACTCGGGGCGGTTATTGCGATTGCATTCGGCGTTACAATACCCGGCCTTCCCTTTGCGGGCACCATGATCACGGCTATGCTGTTTGCTTTTTTATCCCTCGTTCTGATACTTTCGCTGGCGTATAAGCTGGACTACTCATTATCAACCAACACGATTATTCTGATTGGTGTAATTTTTAACATGTTTGCACATAGCATTATAAGCCTGCTCATCACCTTTGCGGGCGATAAAGTCAAGCATATCATGTTTTGGACAATGGGTTCGCTGTCCGGCAGCAGTTATTTGAACGCGCTGACGCTGTCTATCGCACTCGTTATATTTGGTGTGGTCATACTGCGTTATTCACGAGAGCTGAATGCTTTTGCAATCGGAGAGGACAATGCCCGCCATGTGGGGGTGAATGTCAGGAAAGTAAAGCTGGTGGTGTTGATTGCCGTATCCGGCCTGATCGGTGTATGCGTGTCGATAGGCGGCACAATCGGCTTTGTCGGACTGGTCATTCCTCACATGACCCGTATGATCGTGGGGCCGAACCATAAACGTTTGCTTCCGTCAGTGCTTTTTATGGGAGCAACGTTTTTGATGCTCGCAGACCTTGTTGGGCGTATTCTATTAAGCCCTTTGGAGCTTCCGATCGGCGTGGTGACTTCATTTATCGGCTCGTTTGTGTTTGTCTATATCTTTTACTCCAGACGAAAGGTCAAATAAGATGCTTAGAGTTGAAAACCTGACAGTGCGATACGGCAGCCTGACAATTTTAGATAACGTCAGCTTTGATCTTAATGAAAAGCAATGGCTTATGATTGTCGGGCCAAACGGAGCAGGCAAATCGACAATCGTCAACGCCATATCACAGGGAATCCCATATACCGGTTCCATATACTTTAAGAAATCCAATGTTGTCAAATACAAACCGTCCGAGTTAGCAAGACAAATCGGTGTGTTGACTCAAAACCATCATGTGGGTTATTCGTTCACCGTTGAAGAAGTGGTAAAGCTCGGACGATATTCATATTCCCAGGGTATTTTTTCTACGTCTACAGACGAAGATGCAAAAATGGTCGAAGATGCGCTGGCGCTGACTGGTATGTCAGCTTTTCGTTCGCACTCCGTGCTGACGCTGTCCGGCGGTGAGC
This sequence comes from Clostridia bacterium, assembly GCA_003249555.1. Classification (GTDB taxonomy): domain Bacteria; phylum Bacillota; class Clostridia; order Christensenellales; family SZUA-584; genus SZUA-584. The sequence continues at coordinate 18,242 of QKIQ01000013.1, forward strand.
TGCAAAGAACGTTTCTCGCGCAGATATTTGCACAGGATCCAAAGCTGCTGATACTCGATGAACCGACAAACCATTTGGATCTTGTCTATCAGCAACAGGTGTTCAAATTGATACAAGACTGGACAAAACAAAAAGGGCGTGCTGTTATTTCGGTCGTGCACGATTTAAGCTTAGCCAAAGCGTACGGCACTGAAGCGCTTTTGCTGCATAAAGGAAAGGTTGTATCGTCGGGACAGATTCCTCATGTGCTAACGCGAGAAAATTTAGAATCGGTATATAACATGGACGTTCATCAATGGATGAAGGACATGCTTTGCTTATGGCAATAGATGCATTTTTATACGTTGGCCGATGCAAGACACAGTGAGTGCAGTTGCTTGATCGAGGCATACCATATCGCGGCTCGTTGTTACGATATACGATACGCAAGGCAGCTGTTTTAGCGTGTTTACAGCCCCTTGCTTTTTGATTGCGCCATTATTGTACAGCTTCCTTTATTGTGATATACTGTCGGAGCGAACTAGCTATTAAGGAGTTTTTCTCATGAGAATGTCACAAATGTTGTTTTCTACACAGCGCGAGGTGCCTTCGGAGGCCGAAGCGGACAGCCATGTGCTGCTGCTCAAAGCCGGCATGATCCGCCGTTTGGCGGCGGGTGTATATGCGCTGATGCCGCTTGGTTTTAAAGTGTTTAAAAAGATTGAAAATATCATCCGAGAGGAAATGGACGCGGCGGGCGCGCAGGAGCTTATCATGTCTGCGTTTTTGCCGGCGGAATATTATCAGCAGTCGGGCCGGTGGGACGTTTTCGGTACTGAGATGATCAAGTTTAAAGACCGCAATCAGCGCGACTTTTGCTTAGGACCCACGCACGAAGAGATTTTTGCGCATGTGTTAAGGCCGGAGCTGCAGTCTTATAAATCCATGCCCAAAACCATTTATCAGATACAGAACAAATACCGCGACGAGCGTCGGCCGCGTTTTGGCATGATCCGCTGCCGCGAATTTGTGATGAAGGACGCGTATTCGTTCGACATAGATGAAGCGGGGCTCGATGCGTCTTACCAGAAGATGTACGACGCGTACTGCAAGGTGTTTGATCGCTGCGGTTTGAAATACGTGGTGGTGCACGCGGACAGCGGTGCCATGGGCGGCTCGGGTTCGCAGGAGTTTATGATCAAATCGGATATCGGCGACGACACCATCGTGTCTTGCCCGAGCTGCGGCTATGCGGCCAACGCAGAGCTTGCCACGTGTCCGGACGCGCCCCTAAGCACAGAAGAGATGGCTGCCGTGCAAAAGGTGCATACGCCCAATGTGGGCACGATCGATGAGCTGGTGGGTTTTTTTAAGACCACACCCGATAAGTTTGCCAAAACGTTGCTTTACAACGCGGACGGCAAGATCGTTGCCGCGATGGTGCGCGGAGACCGCGAGCTTAACGAAACAAAGCTGAAAAACTATCTGGGGTGCGCGAACCTTGATTTGGCGTCGTATGACGAGGTGCGCAAGGCGACAGGCGCAGAGGTTGGGTTTGCGGGGCCTGTCGGGATTGATGCGGACAAGCTGATCGTAGACAAGGAGATACCCAAAATGCGCAATTTCCTTGTGGGCGCGAACCAGACGGATTATCACTATATCGGCGTTAACTACGAGCGGGATTTTGTATCCGCTGACGTGTGCGACATCCGTCTCATCGAATCGGGCGATCCGTGTCCTGTGTGCGGTGCGAAGGCGGAGCTTGCCAAAACCATTGAGGTGGGGCATATTTTCAAGCTGGGTACCAAGTACAGCATCGCGATGGAATGCATGTTCCTCGATCAGGAAGCCAAGCAAAAGCCCTGCATCATGGGTAGCTACGGCATCGGTCTCAATCGCACGATGCAGGCGATCATCGAGCAGTCTCACGACGACGACGGCATCATTTGGCCGGACAGCGTGGCGCCGTATAACGTGATCGTGGTGCCGGTGAGCGCCGCGAACGAAGCGCAGATGGCGCTTGCGGAGCAGATATACGAAAAACTCAATGCCGCGGGTATTGAAACGATGCTGGACGACAGAGACGAGCGCGCGGGCGTGAAGTTTAAAGACGCTGATTTGATAGGCATACCGCACCGAATCAACGTGGGGCGACGTGCGGCGGAAGGCGTTGTGGAATATAAGAAGCGCTGTGAAAAGGCGGCTGAGGAGCTTGCCGTGGACGAAGCGGTCAAGAAAATCGTCCAGGCGATTAGAGGATAAGAATAAGCGGTTTAAGCGGCTTTTGCGGGGTATGCAGGAGCCGCTTTTTTGGTGCCGTGGGAAACGCATTGATTAATGCTGATAACGTATGTATAATTAACAAATAATACAATAAAAAACCATGAGAGGATAATATTATGACGATAAAAGAAATTAACCAAAAGATCGAACAACTGCAGCATGATATAGATAATAATACCATTGCTTTAAAAGATATACGAGGCAGGCTGATTGAAAGCGTTGGCTCATTGTTAAAAGACCAGATTATAAGATGTATTGAAGCCAGGGTGAAAGACGAGTATCCCCACATTATCGTTGAGATGGATGCTGATAAACAAAAAGACTTTCTGCTTAAAATAAAAGCGTTACAGCGAAATGCTCAGAACATTATCAAAGATTTGTTTGAGAGCAGAAGGTTTCTATTAAACAACGAAACCCCCAATTATTATTACAGCTATATGATCGAGCAGGAGCTTGAATCTGAAATATTGGAATATGCGTCTGTTCATATCGGCAGTATTCTTGGTGAGTTTGAGTATATTCTGGGCAATGATCATGAATGGTGTTTCAATGATAAAGCAAGCGGATATACAAAGCGCATCAACATAGACGAAAAAATCAGAGCTCTTATTACCGAATACGCAGCGCAAAACACGAAGCTGAGTGCGAATGTGTGCAAAGTGCACAGCTATTCCAATGAGAAAGTGAAGCTGCAGGCGATAGATTTGTGGGATCACTTAATCAACATATCATGATTTTGCAACGATACACTGCATAAAAACTCGGTGTTGACAGACGCGTTTTTTACCGTTACAATTGTGGTTGTCCGTTTCACATGGGACATATGAATACGTGGGGGATTAGCTCAGTTGGCTAGAGTGCCTGACTGGCAGTCAGGAGGTCACCGGTTCGAATCCGGTATTCTCCACCAAACAAAAAAGCCCAGTTCAGGGCTTTTTTTGATACCAATAATATTGGTGCAATTTGTAGCTATGATTATTGTATTTCGTTTATACTATGAGCAAGAATTTTGTCACAATTAAAAACTATAAATTCTTCCAGCTGTATGTTTTCATATTCTGATATGATTTTTAGAGAAACAGTGTCTACAGTGCTGCCATTTGGACCTTCTGTTTCCCCTGTATCCCAATCGGTAATATCGTAATTTATAAGTGAACCGTAATTGTGGCATATAGGAGAAAGAAAGTTTGTTATCCATCCTTCTTTTCCGCCTGGTGTTTCATCATAAAATATCTGTGAATAAAGATTTGCGGCCTCTTTTTCATCAGCTTTAGATATTGCCGAGAAATAATTTTCGCACATTTGCAATGCATCACTTGGCGTAATCTCTACGTTGTTAAGCCCAAGCTTACCATCTTGAACGCTCATTTGAAGAACACAAGCAAAATCCATAACACCAAACTTAAGCGCATACGTCCCGATATATACAAACGCTGCCTCGTTTTCACCTAAAATTTGATAATCGAATTGCTGGTTCTCAAGCGTATATCCCGCAAAGGTATCCCCGGCTTTATGAATTCGTTGGCAAAGCGCGTTCAAATTCGTTTCAAGCTGCGCGTCGACCAGCAAAGGAATATATAACGAACTAATCGTTTTGCTATCATCTAGCGAAGAAAAAAACGCTTCGGCCATATCATCCACATTTTTTTCCTTCGGCATATCAATACCAGTTATATACAGCCTGTCATCAGTTGTTAAGAACGTAAAAACTTCTTCATATGATTCGCCTGAACCATACTCAGTGTTAACTGTTAATTCAACCTCTGTAACACCATTGAGTGACTCAAAAGCAGTGTTTTCAATATTGTAATCCTTTACATCGCCAAGCAATGCGCGTCTTGCCATTATGCGGTTTTGTGTATACTCTTCACCGCCAAGATCTTTAATTAACGAATCATGCATAGTTAATGTTATCGTTTGAATATCTTCCGCTGAAAAAGAAGCATAAAACTGATCGAGAAGCTTCTTGGATTCATCGATTGTTTTTGACGCGCCGCAGCCGCTAAAGATACAAGCACAAAGGACAATGATTAATAATAACAGCCTTTTTTTCATATTCCGTTACGCCTTTGTTTTCTTTTTGCTAATCAGAATAATTGTTATTATGATGATAACGACAACAGCTGCGATAACAACATAAATCAAGGCGCTTGAGCTACTCTTTTTGCTGCTTGCCGCTATCGTTGTTTCACTGTCCTCTTCAATGATCAGTATGTCGTCATCCACAATAATATCAAATTGGATTTCTTTCATGCCAACAGGAACGACGATATCTGCTCCTGACTCTGTTGCGACAAGGCTATATTCATCACCATGGCTTAGATTAATATTGGCTGAAGCGACCTCAACATTATCTTTTTTCACGGTAAGCACATGGGTGTCATCCATAAACTGCGGGACTAGCGTTATGAATCCATCCGTTCCGCTGATGCATACCAATTTATCTGTTGTGATCGATAGTACATATTTCCCTTTTTCTGCCGGAGTTCCGTCTGATTCACGTATGGTACCGGTTATAGTGACTTCGTCTTTATCAGCAGCCAGTGCCGGCAAAGCAAAGGAACTCATCAGAATCAACACAACCACCATCAGTAAAAGCTTTCTTTTCATATTTACATCCTCCAAAACTATAATTTTTGCTCATTATAGGAGAAAAAGAAGAATAAAAAAATCACCCATTCGCTGTTTTTGGGGTGATTTTGATTTACTGCTTAGTTAAATCTCAAAAGATCTCGCAAGGCTTTTTTATTTTTAACTCCAAGTTTAGAATAAATTTTTTTTGCATGCGTTTTTAATGTGTTCTCACTAATAAAGAGAGCGTTAGCAATTTCGCGGTTAGTATCCATTGTCAGCATCATTTGAACAATTTCATGTTCGCGTGTGGTCAATCGTTCAATTTTATTGATTTTTATGAGGTCTTCCATCTTTTTTTGTTCTCTTCGAATATTGCGTATGCCTTTTTCCATATCATTTATCGTTATACGATGTATAAAAGGCATAGCCATGATCGCAGTAATAATACAAACGGCAGCGAATAAAGTCAAAACAAGATTAGTGATTTGATCAATAAGGATACGTGCCCCAACCATGCCTAGGAAAACTGCTGTAATATTTGAAGCCATTGTGAAGGATGTGATTTTATATGGCTTTCCATAAACAAAGCACATCTTTCCAACCAGTCCCCAAAGCAAAATATCAAGCATAGCGTAACCGATCTGAATAAACATATTCGTAATCAATGCATTAATATGAGAAAATTGGAACAAAAGAAGCCCTATAGCCACAAGCCCTGCGGCAACAGTTAAAAGTATATCCAGCGATTTTTGTACTCGTTGATTTATCGTCAGCATGGCTATAACCGAAAAAATATATGGAAGCATATATAGGTGTGTGGAAATAGGCGATTGCTGGATAGCAGCAGGCTCAACAACAGAGAAAACGACACCGCCTCCGATGTTTAGCAAAAAAAACGAAGCGCATATAACGAATAGGGATTTTTTAGACATGGGTATGTCATATGCCGGTCTTTGGATTTCTTCGTGGTCTCTTATCATAAGCGTAAAAACAAACGCAAAACATATTGAAACAAAATTAACGATTATGCCCAACGTATAATAGCCTTTTTGTGTGAGTATTTCAACCAAATAAACAATTAAATTGGCTATGAGAATAATGACGGCCATTGCTTTAAACATATCATTAAATGGTACGATCTTAACAAAATACGCTGTTGAAGAAATGATGAAAAACATCGTAAAGATGCCAATCAGTAATGTTGCGGCAATGAGTATTATGAGCAAAAGTGGACTTGACTGCATTTGTCCAGTAAGCAGATATATGATTGAGCAAAACAAGCAAACAAAAACAGATAACGGTAACAGTTTATTTTTCTTGTCTTCATTAAGATTTAAGTGACCCAAAATGAAAAAAACAGCCGCAGGGACCAAGAATAAGAGTGAAAATAACAATGAATAAGAATAATGCTGTTCATCGATGACTATACGGAATAATGGCCCGCTATAAATAAAAGACAATAACCATCCTAAAAAAAGACCATACATGCACAAAAGAAGCTTATAATACTTTGTTTTTTTTACCCATGGTGCCAATTGAATCACGTCCCAGACTATTTTTGCAACAGAATAAAGTATATATTGTTTCAATAATTATATCAACTTTAACGCTTCTTGGAATTATTCAAGTTATTATATTTGCCCCCTATCAGATACGAACTAAGCAACTAATGCAAAAACAAGCACCGATTCCTCACATATCGGCGCTTGTTTTTTTATGCGCACTTATCCCCAGCCCTACATTTTTTAGCGCGCAAAGTTCAATGCTAATGAAATGATAGCAGATAAATTAACATTTTTATGCAATACAAACGTGATGCAGACATCGTTGAATGAATAATATAACATTATGTTAAAATAATAGCATTGAGCGAATAGTGTTGTGAAAAAATTCAAGATCCCGTCTGTCTCGCCGACGACAAGTAAGAGCATTCGGTTTCCCGTTGATATCGTCAAAAAGGTCGAGCAAACCATAGAGGGCAAAGACTGCACCTTTACGGCTTTTGTGGTGGAGGCGGTCAGAGCCGCGCTGCAAAGCATTGAGGATAAGGATTGAGCTTTCTATTCGGCAGGGCCTGTATACTTTGAGCGTATTGTGTTTTTTAACAGCATCGTTTTGGCGAGCTTTTGCCCAAGGCTTCGGGCTTGCTGTATCGCGGCGACATTGTCGCCCGCTTCGTTTTTTGCAAAGAGATTGATAACCTCCGCGCAGTCCGTGACTCTGTAGCCGAGCGATTGCAGCGTGAGCTGCATCGTCATGGCGGCGTGCCCCGTGTCTTCGGCTCTGGTTTGCTCGCACACGCTGATGACAGCCGCCAGCTTGCCGCCCAGCGCCTCGTTGACGCTCATCCATACGCTGCGGTCATCATCGTCAAACGCTTCCCAGCAGTACAGGCGGTCTAAGAACGCTTTCATCAGTGCCGTCACGTCGTAAAAGTAAGTCGGAGAACCCACAATGATGGCGTCCGCCTTTTCCAGAAGCGGATACAGCTTTTGCATATCGTCTTGGATGACACAGGCATATGTGTGTCTGCATCCCTCGCAGCCGATGCAGTCGCTGATTTTGCAGCGCGACAGATGAACCAGCTCGGTGTCGATACCGAACGTTTTGATTTCCTCAAGCGCTTGGTCAATCAGATAAGACGTATTTCCGTTTATTCTCGGGCTGCCCGATATGCCGACGACGTTCATTTTGTCTCCTCATTTTTTTGATAGTCATATGATATTCAAAGCACAGATGATTGTCAAACAAATAACATAAAGCTGGTTTTTGGAGAAGGCAAGCACAGAGCAAAGGTTGCGCGGTATGACAGCGAAAAATATTAAAAAGTGGTTGATTAACGGCGCTTGATATATTATAATAGCATACGCACCAAAAGTGGAGGTATGGCTCAGTCGGTTAGAGCGCTCGCTTCACATGCGAGAGGTCGCTGGTTCGAATCCAGCTATCTCCACCAATGCTAAAGCCCGATGTCATCGTATATATCGGGCTTTTTGTTTATTTTGGCTATGTCATTAACCCCTACATTAACCCCTTTTGCTTATTCACTTGTCTTTATTCAGCAGCTTTTTATAGACATTATTGATCATATCAGCTGTTTCCTCAGCTTCACCAGGAAGTTCATGGCCATATGTACCGAACGTATCAAAATCTTTTCCGTGACCGCCAACTGCCTTTATGCGCTCGGTCGGCAGCGCCTTGGTCGCTGAAAAAAATGTATGCCGCATTTCATAGGGAGTACGCTTTGATATTCCGTTTGCTTCTCGATATCTTAGCCAGCGCTTATAATAGGTTTGCTGGATAAATGCTTCGCCGGTAGGAGCCGGAAATACATACGGTGACACCAGCCCCACGTTTTTCATCATATGCTGCTGATCCTTCAAGACATCTAGTGCGATTGCTGGAAGAACGAATGTCCGCTGCGCGTTTCTGTTCTTACCGGTTGTTGTTTCTTTGTCGAAGTTTATTGCCTGCCGGATCGTGCACACACCTTTCTTAATATCCACATTGCGCAACCCGCTTATTTCGCCTGGCCTCATCCCAGTTATCACAGCAAAACGCCATGCATGGATAAACCATTCCTCCGCCTCTTTGTTCTTATATATTGTCTTAGCACACCCGAACAGCTTTTCAAGATCGGCGGGTACGAGCGTTCCCTTGTTTGTTTCTTTTGCGCCATGCGGAATTGACAGGCTTTCGGGATAAAGCTTTGTTATTTGATTCTTTCGCGCAAACTTTACGAAGTATTTGAGGCAGGAAATGATATCCTTAAATGTTTTTTTTGAAAGCGTTTTCTTTTTGGCTGGGTGCTTATATGCATAGGTGATTACATTCTGTAAATGCTGCTCGTTCAATTCGGATGTTCGCTTATTTCCAATGCAAGGCTTAATATACAATCGCCCAAATAATTCATAGTTACGCCAATGTGTCTTTGACGTATTCACTTTCAACTCTTCGATCATTCTATCAAAGAGAGTACCTACCTTGATATTCTGGTCAATGAGTCCTTCGTCAAGCCAAACGTCGGCTTTCTTATGACATTCGCGCTGACCTTCACGCCCCGGAATCGGACATGTAAATGTTTTTCGTTCGCTGTCTTTACGAACCTTGATCTGCCAACGTTCGTATTTGGGTAACCACTTAGCGACAGTCGTTCTTTTTGCCACTTATTAACTTTCCTCCTCTTGTGCTCTTATCCTCTATCTCATTAATTAATACGATTGCTTACCGTGACAGAAGAGTATAGTACGAAACCATCGAGCATTGCTGAATGCTTTTTTCGTTTATGTCAAGCTAAGCACCCTATAATAATGCATTTTCGTATGAATCTCTATCTATAAATATATCAGACCACTTTCCGGTAGCTCATAATTGTTGTATCCTGCTAATAAAATTATTAGTACGATTAGAAGCTAAGAAATGAGACATTTAATTCAATTATACCTTAAATATCATATTTTTATAGAACAATCTATATAATACCAAACCTTATTAAAATATGTTACAATCTTATCACTATCGATAGTTAACTTAAAAAAGGAGACACACCAATGACCACACTCAGATGGATCGACGTTCGAGGACTTTTTAAGAGGCTACCAATAAACAAACAAGAACATTTCATGATTTTTCTTCGCTCGATGCAAGATAACGAAGATAGTTTAAAGCCTCACGCTTCTGATTTTCCGAAAGAGAATCAAAAAAAATCATAACGTCTTTTTCGTACCCATCTTCGGCGCCGGAGGCAGGTACTTGCTTATCATCCCATCCCATTAAATAGCCCACTGTAGTTTTAAGCACACGGGCAATCGGAACGAGTTTATCTATTGGCAGTTTCTCAATAAATCCATTTTCCCAACGGAAGACAGTTGACCGTGAAACTCCAATTTTCTCGGCAAGTATATCAGCTGTAATATCAAGCTCTTTTCGACGGTTACGTATTATTTCGCCTGTAGTCAATTCTTATCCTCCTATTCATTTTGACTTAAAGTATATCACAAGTGTCGCAATGATGCAATTTTTTGAATGAGCATAAATGCAACTGAGCTGTTGACATATACAATAACTTGATGTATTGTTAATACATCAAGTTGCATAAATGCGACACAGTGGAAAGGGGGCAGTTAATGTTTTATATAGACATTGATAAACTTAATGGGAAAATTGCAGAGCGTAGAACCACAAAAGACGCTATATCAGATGAAATTGGGATAAGTAGGAGTACATTTTATCGAAGACTCAAAAATGGTAAGCTTTTGATCGGGGATATGCATAAAATTTGTGAAGTTCTAAATCTGTCAAAGACGGAAGCAATGGATATTTTTTTAGTCCAATAGTCGCATAAGTGCAACTAAATTGAAGTGATTCTATTTCGAGAGAGGAGCACCCAATGCCTAAGCTTACAGTTTACACCCCAAGAAAAAAAGATCAATTCCGTAGGTTGCGCGGCAAGCTGCTTGCAAACGGACTACAAAACGCTGATGTTGGTCTTGTTTTAAACCGTAGTGCAGAACATATTAGCCGTTGCTTGAACGGAAAAGCGCAATGGGGGCTTGCTGAGCAGTACGCAATCATGGATGCGATACACAGGCCATCGGACAATATGACGATCGATGCCAACAAACTGCTGCGCCATGCGCTGCGTTTTAACCCCGATATTATCTGTGTGGCTGAAATGCGCGGCGCGGAGGCCATGACCGCACAGGAAGCGGCCAGAACAGGCCATGCCGTTGTCACCAGCCTTCACGCCAACAGCGCGCGAAAAGCCTATGGCCGCATACTTTCCATGTGTCGCATGGGCGGTACGGAGCTGTCGGATACGACGCTCTTGCGGTTTATCATCGAGGCGTTCCCGGTGATGGTCTTTAAGAAACAGATATCGGACGGCACACGCCGGATCATGGAAATCGTGGAAGCGACAGGCCTTGACGATGGTGTCCTGCAAGCCAATACACTGTTTCGTTTCGATATAGACACACAGCAGCATATCCATGCCGGGGTGATATCCGAAAAATTGGCACAGCGTCTTTTGGACGATGGTGTTGATCGCACGGCGCTCAAGCGATTTTGCTCAAATGACTTTCTCAAAAAAACCGAAAGGAGGAAAGCGATATGATGCAGTTTAAGGTGCTGGCCGCGATCCTGATGATTCTTGGGTTGTTTATCCTGTTCCGTGTGGACGCGGTCCAGTTTATCGGCTTGCTTCTAAAGCCGTGGAACAAAAAAAGAAAGACGAAAGAACGCATTGACAGGATTGTGGGGAAAACGCCATCCAGACTGCGGCAGATGTTTAATAACAGTCAGGATATGCTTGAATCGGCAGACATGGGCGACTTAAGGAAATACCAGCTCGGCGCCGTGCTGTTGGCCGTGGCGGGTGTGCTGATCGGCACGGCAATGAATAACATCTTGGCCGCCATCGTTTTGGCATTGGGAATGGTAATGTATATGATGTGGTGTTATGGGACGGCAATCATGTCATAGAGGACCGTAAGACAAGCATTGCACTGCTTGAATGGCTGGGATATTAATAGCCAACATAGGTTTGAAAATGACACAACCATGTCACTCGCTTTTTGTAGGCCGTAATCGACGCTGGTGCCGTTCTTGGTTGACATAACTTATAAATGGTAAATGAAAGTATGGAAATTATATTAAAATGATGTAGACTCAATAACATCATAATCGGTGTCTTGAAAGTACAGCTTTTGCGGTTTAATCACTCCGCAAGAAGTACAGCTAATCTGTGTTTGCGATGAAGAAAAATTAAAAGAATCCTATCCATATGAAATATTTAGTTAGTTTCTTAAAAAAAGCATAGCACTTTTAGAGTTTTGAAACGTCTTATACATATAGCATCATTTGGAATGGCTTAAACAATATGGACAACCTTTATGGGGAAAGGTAAAGGTGATGTATATATGATTGTGAAATAAAGTCCTAGAAAAAACGGGTTGGCGCTAACCCTACCGAGTGTTACGGTAGCCGGCTTGGCAGGGACTATTAGCAGATGATAGTACAGGGATAGAATTTGTTCTCGGCTTAAATGTAATAAAAAAAGAATGGAGTAATCAAATGAAAAAAGTTGTAACAATCGTTCTAGCAATTATGATAATAACGACTGTCTTTTCTCCTGTTGCTTTTGCAAAAGAAGAACCAGATATCAATGATGCTGTAAGTATAGCTAATGAAGTTGAGACAACCACTGAATCTCAAAAAACAACTTTGCCAGATGATGTAGCCGATGATGAGACGGATTATTTAAAGCAAACTCAGGGACTTGAAGAGTATTATCAAAAAGAATTCACTGATATTGATACTTGGTATAATGAGCTTCCCGAATATTCAGGCGAATTATTATCTATAATCCTTGATAAAACTGTACTTGAAACAAGGGAACTAACAAAAAACACTAGCGAAGTAGGAAGAAATGCTGCTTTGCTCAAAATGAGCACCACAAGCGAAAACGATGATCCCAGATTTAAGTTTTGGCTGGAAGCAAAACTAACCGTTCCTAAAGAAATTTACAATTTAGATAACACAATTTATGGCTACATATATGGGGTCGTAAATGGCAAAAAGCTTGTTGGTTACATTGTTGCAGGTGCAAGTAAAAATGCACCGCCTGTCCTAGAGTATGGCTTAGATGCTGACAAGTACCTTTACTTAATGAACGAAGAGAAGGTCTATTTTGGTAGAGCTTCTGGCTACCTGCTTAAAAAGGGTGACATTATTGTCGATATAAGTCAACAGCAAATGGTTTGCAATACAAAAGAGCTATCTGGTCTTATAGAGAAAAATATCCCTGAGAACTATGAGCAAAAAGCGCTGGATGAAGAATGGTCGAAGGCTGAAACTTTGGCAATAACGTTAGATGCTCAAAAGGACGAAGTAAAGTCTGTTGTTAGTTCAACACAAGACCCACATTCTGTCCCTAACGCAGAAACATCAGGTTCAATTGGGACAAAAACATATATAGGAATGGATACTTGCGACTATACTTGGTACAATATATGTTCTCTTACGACTATGTCCATGTATTTTGATGCACTAGCACGAAGAATCGTAAGCGTCAAATGGGCCTGTCCGTTGCTTTAAAATGAATTGGCAACAATTGCGCCGCCAGATTTGGGTTCCGCGAAGGTTCCATCTTAGGCGCGGCCTTAAGTACCCAAACCAAATAGTCATAAGGATTGCTCCCGTTCTCTT
>QKIQ01000046.1 GCA_003249555.1 Clostridia bacterium
TTTTCAAGAGGCTTCGCCACATTTTTTATCTTATTTGTCAAGTGGTTTTAATCATTTTGGATATTATTTTGAAATTCTCTGCAAAAAAAGAGTGGGGTATCAATTGTGATACTCCACTCTTTCTTAACTTAATGACATTGCGCTGCTGGGGTTCTTTTCGGCGCTGTCCAGCAAATCGCGGCAGATAAGTGAGTCGAATTCGTCCTTGAACTTGAGCGCAAATGTTTGCACGCGATCATAATGGGCGTCCTTTGTTGCCTTGTCGGCCGGGTCGATTTCACCGTAAAGCAGGCCCGCGATAAGCGCCATGCCGGAGACCACGCCGCAAACCTCTTTCAAATGCCCCACACCGCCACCGAACGATGAGGCCATTTTAAGCATTGTGTTTTCGTTCAACTGTGTCAGGTCGGTGAAAGCGGCTGCGACGGATTGGGCGCAGTTATAGCCGCTTAAGAATAACTTTCTGGCTTTCTCCACTCTTTGATCTGATGTCATATGACAGCCCCCTGTTTTCAAATTTTCTTGAGTATATACATTATATTTAATGAATTCAATTGAAGCGGGCGGATATGATGAATGGTGTGTTGTATAGATTCTACATCGACGTTTTCAAGAGTATGTTTTCAAGGCCAACGTAGATGTTTTCACAGGTAATAACCTTGAATACGGCTTTCAAGTGTGTTATATTGACCTATATGCTATTTTGTGAGTAGGAGGATCGGATGGACACAGATCAATTGGGGATTGTATTCCCTCAGATACTTATTCCGGATAAAAAAGTGAATAAGCAAAAATGGTCGGTTATTGCTTGCGATCAATTCACCTCAAACGAGGATTATTGGATAAAGACAGCACGGCTAGTGGGCGGCTCACCTTCTTCATATCATATTATTGTTCCTGAGCTTTTCTTAAAAGACAACGATGCGAAAGAGAGAATTGCCCACGCGAAGCAAACGATGCGCGATTATATTGAGGACGGGGTGCTTGTGAGCCTGCCCGAAGGTTTGATGCTGGTGGAACGAGAGACGCCGCATGGCACGCGTGTGGGCGTGGTGCTTGCCGTCGATCTTGAGCAGTACGACACCGATGCGTCTAAAAAGCCGTTGATTCGCGCCACGGAAAGAACAGTGACCGAGAGGCTGCCTGTTCGTATCAACCTTCGTGAGGATGCGGTGCTCGAGTGCCCGCATGTCATGCTGCTGATTAACGATATTAAGGACACCATTATTGCGCCTGTCTATCAAGTCAGAGAAAAATTTTCAAAGATATACAGCACGCCGCTGATGCAAAACGGCGGCCATGTACAAGGTTGGTTTATCGACGACCCGGCTGTGCTGAGCGGTGTGACGGATGCGCTTGGTAGGTTAAAAGAGCAAAGCAGGGACAATATGCTGTTTGCTGTGGGCGACGGCAACCATTCGCTGGCTGCGGCCAAGGCGGTATGGGATAAGCGCAAAGAAATGATGACGCCTGAGGAGCGCGCCAACAGTCCGCTTCGTTATGCGCTCTGTGAGGTGGTCAATCTTTATGACCCCGGTATCACGGTTCATCCGATTCACCGTGTCGTGTTTAATGTGCCCGATGTGTCTAACGCGCTTCGCACATTGGTGTCTATTTTTAACCGAACGGGTCAGGAAGCGCATATGATGTATACGCGCGGGACGCGTGTTCAGAAAAAAGAGGGCGTCCATACGATTCTGTTTGAATCCAAAATGTCTAAAGGGCATATTGAGGTCACAAAACCCAAGCATCCGCTGGTGAGCCAGACGCTGACCGAAGCGCTGGACTTGCTCGCGGAAGAACTGCCCAAAGCGCGTATCGATTATATTCATGGCGACGATGAGTTTCATGCACTGGCGCGCAGCCATGCAAGCCTTGGTTTCATTATGGAACCCATGCAGAAAAATGAAATATTTGACAATGTGATCGAATATGGTGTGCTGCCCAAAAAGGCGTTCTCGCTGGGTATGGCCGAGGAAAAACGGTACTATTTTGAATGCCGCCTGATTGTGGAGGCGGAGGATGATGAGCCTGAAGAAGAGCCGATCCCGGCGGAGTCTTCTGAAATTTCTCAGGAGCCTGTGGAATTACCGGCGGAGCAAAACGATGACGAACCGGCGGAGAAAGATGAGCAAGCGCCAGTGGAGCAGGATGACCAGGCGGCAGATGTGGAAGAAGATAGTGACACACGCGCATCGCGCAAGCCAAGGCGCGGGCTATTTGGACGAAAGCGGGATTAATGAATGAAGGTGTGCAAATTTGGCGGCAGCTCGCTTGCGGACGCTGACCAGTTTAAAAAAGTCAAACAAATTATCGAGTCGGACACGCAGCGTGTTTACATTGTGCCTTCGGCTCCCGGCAAGCGCTCTTCGGGCGATACAAAGGTCACAGACCTTTTATATGCGTATCATGCAGCTGTCAGCAGCGGTGAAGACGGTACTGGCATATTCGATGAAATCAGGAAGCGGTTTGTGTCGCTTCGAGATGAACTTGAACTTGGCACGGATATTGAATCGTATCTTGAGACGATACATTGTGATGTGCAAAACGGTGCGGGTGTGGATTATACGGTAAGCCGCGGCGAGTTTTTGAACGGCATATTGATGGCGGACTACTTAAATTTCGATTTTGTCGATCCGGCGGAAACCATATTTTTTAGCATGGACGGCGTATACGAATCGGAGAAGACACGCACAGTGATGCGCGGGCGGCTTCGCCATTCGAAAAATGCTGTCATCCCTGGCTTTTACGGAAGCATGCCGGACGGGCAAATTAAAACGTTTTCACGCGGCGGTTCGGATATCACGGGCGCGATTGTGGCAAGATCGGCCAGAGCTGATGTGTACGAAAATTGGACGGATGTATCGGGCGTGCTCATGGCGGATCCGCGCATTGTCGACAGCCCCAAAGTGATCAAAAAAATCACATACCGAGAGCTTAGAGAGCTTTCCTATATGGGTGCGACGGTGTTGCATGAAGACGCGATATTCCCTGTGTTTAAAGCGAATATCCCGATCAATATCAAAAACACCAATGCTCCTGATGATCAAGGCACAATGATTGTGCCCAATGTGGACGACGGCGACACGGATATTATCACGGGAATCGCTGGCAAAAAGGGGTTTTCAGTTCTTGCAGTGGAAAAGGCCAACATGAATGCGGAGCTTGGCTTTGGCCGCCGTATGCTCTCGGCTCTCGAAAAAAACAATATATCCTTTGAACATATGCCTTCGGGCATTGATACCCTTGGAATCGTGCTTGCCAACAACGAAATTGAGGGCAAACAGCCGCAACTCCTGGATGATGTCTATAACCTGTGTCAGCCCGATTCGCTTGAGGTGTTTAAAGGCCTCGCGCTTATCGCAACGGTGGGCCGCGGCATGATCAGCAAAGTGGGCGTTGCGAGCCGCTTGTTTACCGCATTGGCCGAGAATGATGTTAACATCCGTATGATCGACCAAGGATCGAGCGAAATCAACATCATTGTGGGTGTGGACGAAAAGGATTTTGAAAAAGCCATTCGTGCCATATACAACGCATTCTGCGGACAGAAATGATTTTCAATTCACTGCAAGCGGTATTGGTTATTTTCGCGCTGATAGGAGCCGGGGTGTTTGTGGCTTGGCGCAAATGGGTATCGCGGGAAACCGCAAAGTCGTTTCCAAAAATCGTCATCAATCTGGCGGTGCCGGGAACGGTTGTGTACAGCTTATACAGCAATTTTACGCGGCAGCAGCTTATTGAAGCATGGCTGCCGCTTCTGATTATTTTTCTTGTGATGCCGACAGCATATATTCTGGGGCACATATTTGCACGTCTTTTTAAAGTACCCGTCACGCGTCGCGGTGTTTTCGTGGTGCTGTTTTCGTTTTCCAATTCCGTGTTTATCGGCTTTCCTGTGGCGCAGGCGCTGTTTGGCGATGCGGGCATGACGTATGCCGTTTTTTATTTTCTCGCAAACACATCCGCGTTCTGGCTGCTTGGCAACTATGCTATCAAGCGTGACGCGGATGCGTTGAAAGGCCGACAGCAGCGGTACCGATTTGGCCAAGTGATTAAAAAGCTGATTCAGCCGCCCATTTTGACGGTGTTCGTTATGATTGTCGTCATATTTGCACAAATCAAGCTGCCGGACATGATACTGACAACAGCCAAATACATAGGGAATTTGACAACGCCGCTGTCGCTGATATTTATCGGATGCATGATATATGATATGGGCTTTGCAGGTATGAGGTGGGAAAAGAGTGTGGCCACAGTACTGCTTGGCCGGTTTGTGATAATTCCCGCTTTATGCTTTGGTATGTGTGCATTAGGCATTGCGCTGTTTGCGCCCGGAGCATCAGCGGAACTTGTGTTAATGCGAAACGTTTTTGTGATGCAGATCGGTCTGCCCGCCATGATGCAAACGTCGATTGTGGCGGAGCTGTATGGCGCCGATTCGGAATATGCCACCAAAAATGTCTTCTTTACGATGCTCGCATCCTTATTAACCATACCGCTTTATATGCTTTTGCTGCACACATTGTAGCTTTTAGCCGCTCGGTTGTTTGCTGATATGGATGTTGTATTCAAACATATCCGTTCGGTATGCGGCGTGCTCGTAATACAGCGTGATGCCGCTGGCCGCGTAATATAGGCTGTTTACCATAAGTACGGGCGTTTGGCGCGTGATGCCAAGGTCTTCCTGAAGCCTAGGCCCTGGCAGCTGGGCCGACATTGAGCTGTCAGCGCTGCTGATTTTATGGCCGTATGTATCCGCCATCAGGCTGTAAAGCGAGCCGAGCAGGTCATTGAGGCGCAGCCCTGGGCATATGTGCATGGGAATAAAAATCTCTTCCACCGCGACAGGCATCCCGTCAGCCAGACGGATGCGCACGGCACGGTAACCTTCACCTTTGGCGCTAAGCAAACCGGCCACATCGGCAGGCGGTTCGCAGACGGAGAAAAAGGACACCTTTGTTGCTGGCTTGAGTCCTCTTAGGCGCACCGTCTCGGTAAAGCTCGATATGTTTTGCTGCTGGATTTTATGTGCGGATACAAATGTGCCGCGGCCTTGCTCGCGGTAAAGCACGCCCGTCTTCACCAGTTCTGTCAGCGCCTGACGCACCGTCATTCTCGAAAGAGCGTGGGTAGAGGCAAGATCACGCTCTGAAGGCAGTTTGTCACCCGGTGCGAGATCGCCGCTCTCAATTCTTTGTCGTATTGTTTCTTTGAACGTCACATATACCGGTGTTTTCATTTTCTTCTCCAATTAACCAAAGCTTAGCACGAGTCAGCATGTCTGTAAATATTTACGCGCATTTAAGCGCAAAATAGCGTAAAAAGCAGCGGTTAAACAGTGAAAGGAGCTTTGAATATGAAAAAACTGCTTAAGAAAGTTGTGATTCTCACACTGGCGCTGTGTATGCTGACGGCTACGCTCACGCTCGCGGCCAGCACATACACGGTGAAATCCGGCGATACGCTCTATAAGATAGCCAGCGTCAACAACGTGACTTTGGATGATCTTCTTGCGGCCAATCCGTCCATTAAAAACGCGTCGCTGATTTATGCCGGACAAACGCTTAATATTCCGACCACAAAATCAGTAAGCTATACAGTTCAGCGAGGCGACACGTTCTTTGGTATCGCAAAGAAGTTTGAAATCAGCGTTGATGAACTGAAAAAAGCCAACCCCAACATCACAAATATCAACTTGATCTATGTGGGGCAGACGATGACAATACCCGATACACAGTCGCTTGCGAGCCACGAACAGCAGGTGTTTGAGTTGGTTAATAAGGAGCGCGCAAATCGCGGACTGCCATTGCTTAAGCTCAATACAGAGCTCAGCCGCGTGGCGCGATTTAAAAGCCAGGACATGATCGACAAAAAATACTTTTCGCATACATCGCCCACATACGGATCGCCGTTTGATATGATGCAAAGCTTTGGACTCAAATTCAGCGCGGGGGGAGAGAATATCGCCTATGGGCAGCGAACGGCTTTAGAGGTCATGAATTCATGGATGAATTCGTCGGGGCACAGAGCCAATATTCTTTCAGAGGCCTACACACAAATTGGTATCGGTGTCGCAAAAACGGCAAGCGGCACATTGTATTGGACACAAATGTTTATGAATCCGTACTAATGGTGAGCATGTCGAAAAACCTTCGGTTTTCCGCTAGTTTTTTGGTTTTGCTTGTTCCTCGCTACGCTCGAAACAGCGAAAAACCACAAGGTGTGGGCTGCGCGGGCAAAGCCCGTCTTACCCACGAATTATATTTTTCACTTTTTTGACAGTCTGAAGCGGGCTAAATGCCCGCTTAGTCAAGTTGTTCTTATTTGTTTATCAGCACAGCCTTGATGCGGCGAACGCCCGCCGAACTGGATTGCTCTTTTTGAATCTTAAAACCGCCGAGCTCGCCCGTGTTGCTTGCGTGCGGTCCGCCGCAAATTTCCTTGGAGAAATCACCCGCGGAATACACTTTGACGATGCTGCCGTATTTGGAGTCGAATATACCGATGGCACCCTGCCCTTTGGCTTCATCCACGCTCATTTCCTCGCAGACGATAGGCATGTTCTGCTCGATCGCCTCATTGACGAGACGTTCCACCTCGTCTAGCTCCGGCTTCTCCACTTTCCTCGAAAAAGCGAAATCGAAACGCAGGCGATCTGCGGTGATGTTGCTGCCGCGCTGCTCCACCTCGGTGCCCAGCACCTGCCGCAGCGCAGCGTGCATGAGATGCGTGGCGGTGTGCAGTCTCGCGGTGGCTTCGCCTGTGTCGGCAAGGCCGCCCTTGAAACGCTGTTCCGCGCCCGCGCCGGAAACCTCCTGGTGCTTACGGAACGCTTCATCAAAGCCTTTTTCGTCCACTTCCAGTCCGTGCTCGTGCGCAAGCTCCAAAGTGAACTCAAGAGGGAAACCGAAAGTATCGTAAAGATGAAAAGCGTCTTTTCCTGCAATGATTTTACCGTTAAGACGCGCTTCAAGCTTCTCAAACTCTTTCAGTCCCTGCGTGATGGTGCGCGAGAAACGCTCCTCTTCGAGATTGAGCTCGGTGATGATGCGCTCGGCATTGCGCCCCAGTTCGGGATACGCGTCCTTATACTGATCGATCACGGCCTGTGCGACATGCTGCAAAGACATGCGCTCAATACCCAGTCGCAGCGCGTACCGCACGGCGCGGCGAATCAGTCGGCGCAGCACGTAGCCTTGATCCACGTTGGATGGTGTGACACCCTTTTCGTCTCCCAGTATGAAAGTGGCGCAGCGTATATGATCAGCGATGATGCGAAACGCGCGCATGGTGTCAGGGTCATCCTCGTAGCCCTGGCCGGAAAGCTCTTCGATTTTGGCGAGTATGCCGCTGAACGCGTCGGTGTCGTAGACGGATTTTTTGCCCTGTAATGTGGCGATGGTACGGTCCAGCCCCATGCCGGTGTCCACGTTTTTTTGAGTGAGCGGCTCAAACCTGCCGTCTGCTGTTTTATTGTATTGCATAAAAACGTCGTTCCAGATTTCCAGATACTTGCCGCATGAGCATGCCGGGCTGCAATCTTTTGAGCATGCCGGAATGCCTGTATCGATAAACATCTCGGTGTCCGGACCGCACGGGCCTGTCTGCCCTGCGGGGCCCCACCAGTTATGCTTTTTATCAAGAAAAAAGATGTGGCTTTCGTCTACACCGAGGCTCATCCAAATGCTGGCGGATTCGGTGTCTTTGGGCGCGTCCGCATCGCCCGCAAAGCATGTGAAGTAAAGCTTGTCCTTGTCAAGCCCAAGCCACTCGTCGGACGTTAAGAATTCAAAGCTGTAAGAAATGGCTTCTTTTTTGAAATAATCTCCGAGTGACCAGTTGCCCAGCATTTCAAAGAACGTGCAGTGGGACGCGTCGCCCACGGCGTCGATATCGCCGGTGCGCACGCATTTTTGCACATCGGTTAAGCGCGTGCCCTCAGGGTGCCTTGCGCCCAGCAGATACGGCACCAGCGGGTGCATGCCGGCCGTGGTAAACAACACGGTGGGGTCGTTTTCGGGTATCAAAGACGCGGAAGGGATGATTTTATGCCCCTTCGACGCGAAAAACTCAAGATACATCTGCCGAAGCTCTTTACTGGTCAGCTGTTTCAATTTAATTAACTCCTTTTTAACGCTTTTTGACGATTATACATTATAGCAATAAAATGGGCGCAAAACAAGGCAAATATCCGGTTTGCATTCTGCATAAAGAATGCGAGAAGAATGCGCTGCATCCAGCGCTTATTGGCACAGCAAAACATATGCAAGCGCCGCATGAGCAAGCGCGATAACCGGTATAAAAACCATAAAGCGCAGCTTCCTTGTTTTGTGACGAAAAAAGAGCATAGACAGCCATATGCCAATCGCGCCGCCAACCAGCGCAAGCAAAAACAGCGTGCGCTCGCTGACGCGGCGGTTATGCCTGATGGCAGCGCGTTTGTCTGCTGCGCATACGACAAAACCGACAATATTAAAAATGATCAGATATGCGGCTAAAATATATGGCATATTTTTTTCCTTTTTTCTCTCATTTTAATTGCATTGACGCATAGCCGCAAGGATAAGTCTTTAGATTAGCGAAATCTTCAAAAAGCTAAGTGAAACAAAGAAAAATATATGGACGTATAAATAAACACGCTAGAGTTTACCATATCAACGCATATACGGTTGTTGCTTAATTGGCCGAAACATTTATAATAGTAACAAAGGAGAGTTTATGAGAAAAACAAAGATAATATGTACAATCGGTCCTTCAACGGACAATGAGAAATCCATGCGGCAGCTGATAGAAAACGGCATGGATGTGGCGAGGCTTAACTTCAGTCACGGAGACCACGCCGCACATAAAAGACGAATTGATATGCTAAAAAAGCTAAGAACGGAATATCAACGGCCAATCGGCATATTGCTTGACACAAAAGGCCCTGAGGTGCGCGTTAAACAATTTAAAGACGGATGCACAGAGCTTTTGGAAGGCGGACAGTTTTCGCTGTGCATGCAGGACGTGGAGGGTGATGACACAAACGTGTCTATCACGTATCCGTCATTGGCAAATGAGCTAAACAAGGGCACACGAATACTGCTGGACGACGGGTTGATTGAACTGGAGGCTGAGGATATCTCCTCTGAGGTGATTCAATGCCGCGTTGTAACGGGCGGACTGCTCAAGGACAATAAATCGATCAATGTGCCAAGCATCCACCTGCAGATGGATTATATCAGCGAAAAGGACAGAAACGATATCCTGTTTGGCATTGAGAATGATGTGGATTTTATTGCGGCTTCGTTCTGCCGGACGGCTCAGGATGTGCTGGAGATTCGTCAGCTTCTCGAAAAGAACGCCGGCAAAAGGATTCAGATCATCGCAAAAATTGAAAACGAAAGCGGCGTCAACAATATCGATGAAATTATCAAGGTGAGTGAAGGCATCATGATCGCACGCGGCGATATGGGCGTCGAAATGGATATTGTCGATCTGCCGCGCATACAAAAGCTGCTCATTAAAAAAGCGTATTCGGCCGGCCGCAGGGTTATCACTGCCACGCAAATGCTCGATTCAATGATTCATAACCCACGCCCCACACGCGCCGAGGCGACTGACGTGGCCAATGCCGTATACGACGGCACAAGCGCCATCATGCTTTCAGGCGAAACAGCGGTGGGTAAGTATCCGATTGAGAGCCTTATCACCATGTCGCGCATTGCCGAAAGCACGGAGAACAACATTCATTATAAAACGCGTTTTAACAATAAGCTTCCCGATTCCTGTGCAAGCGTGACAAGCGCGATATCCCACGCGACGTGCTTGACGGCGCACAGCTTGGGAGCCAGTGCGATTATCGCTTTTACCAAATCAGGCCGAACGGCCACAATGGTTTCAAGTTTTCGTCCGGCTGTTTCGATTATCGCGTGTTCGCCCAATGAAAAGGTGTGTAATCAGCTTGCGCTCTCCTGGGGGGTTCGACCCGTTTTGGGCAAAGAACAGGAAAACACGGACAGGCTCTTTGAACACGCAGTAGAGCGAGCCAAATCCACCGGGCTCGTGCATCACGGCGAGGTGGTGGTTATCACGGCCGGTGTGCCCATCGGCATCAGCGGTACAACCAATACGCTTAAGGTGCATATAGTCGGCAATGTGCTCGTTAAAGGGACAGGCTATAACAACATCGCTATCAGCGGTCAGCTTTGCGTGGCGGCAAACGAACAGACGGCGCGCGAACTGTTTGAACCGGGCGATATTCTTGTTATTCCGCGTACGAGCAACGATCTGATGGATCTTCTCAAAGAAGCGTCGGGCATTATCACCGAACAGGGTGGTATGGATTCACATGCGGCCATCGTGGGGCTCACGCTGGGGATTCCCGTGCTCTGCAACGCGGAAAACGCCACGAGCATACTGAAAAACGGTACGACGGTGACGCTGGACACAGCGCGCGGCATGGTGTATACCGGTATTCCGCAGTAACGCGCCACTGACGTCTTAGTGAGAAAGGCGCAAAAGAGGTATTGCGAATGAAACGATCATCAATGATGAACGATTTATCGTCGGGAATATTTTTGGAGCTCGCCAAGGAAAAGGCAGCGCTTCAGGCAGACGGCACGGATGTCATCGATTTAAGCGTGGGCACACCCAACATTGCGCCCGCACAGGCGATTAAGCAAACCATTGCGGACGAGGCGATGAAGGACGAAAGCTATATTTACGCGATCGACGATTTGCCGGAGCTGAAAGAAGCGGCAGCGCAATGGTATAAGCGGCGTTACGGTGTAGACATCAACGCAAGCACAGAAGTGTGCGCAGTGCTCGGCACACAGGAGGGGCTGGCGCACTGCTGCCTGCCCGTGATTGACCCGGGCGACACGGTGATATTGCAGGATCCGTGTTATCCTGCGTTTTTTACGGGTGCGGCGATTGCGCACGCGCAGATTTACCGCGTGCCGCAGCGGGAGAAAAACGGTTTCCTGATCGACTTTGACGATATACCGCAGGATGTGGCACAGCGTGCTAAGCTGATGATCTTCTCGTATCCGAACAACCCTACCACGGCGGTGGCACCGCCTGAGTTTTACGATGAGCTCATCGCGTTTTCGAAAAAGCACGACATATTCGTTATTCACGACAACGCCTACAGCGAGCTGGCGTTTGACGGGCTGCGTGTGGGCAGCTTTCTTGCGCACAATGGCGCGAAAGAGATTGGCGCGGAGTTCAATTCGTTGTCTAAGTCTTACGGGTATGCGGGCGCGAGGCTCGGGTTTTGCGTGGGCAACAGCGAATATGTATCGGCGCTAAAGCAGCTGAAATCCAATACGGATTACGGTATATTTCTGCCCATACAAAAGGCGGGTATCTGCGCGCTGCAAAGTGACGAAACCGTGGTGCGAGAGACGGCGGCGGCTTACGAGAAACGCCGTGATATACTCATCGAGGCGTTTGCGGCTCACGGCTGGCAGATTGAAAAACCCCGCGCGACGATGTTTGTATGGGCGAGGATTCCCGAAAAGTTCGGTAATGACGACGTGGCATTTGTGAAGCAGCTGATGCAGGCGACGGGTGTGCTCGTGGTGCCGGGCAGCGCGTTTGGCAGCTGCGGCTGCGGGTTTGTACGCATTGCGCTGGTGCAGAGCGAGCAACGCATACTGACCGCGGCAAAGCGGATCGGGGAATTTTTAAATACGTAGAATCATTCAAACATATATTTTGTTCAATTACGATTCACACCAAAGAAACAAGGAATACGCAGATAAATATATTTTACGCCGCGTTTTTGTGAATAGATTTTTTTCTATTTTTTTCACAAATTCTATCGATTACGTTTTGTTTGTGTTATAATATGTAAAAAACAGTTGAGGTGATCGCATGGCTGAATGGTGGAATGCGCTGAGCGCGCTGCAGCATATGTTTCTTTATGCGGCAATTCCTTTTACATTGATACTGGTTTTTCAGGCCATACTGACAATCATAGGGCTCGGCGGCCACGATGCGGATATGGATGCCGACACGGATGTGGATACAGATGTGGATGTCGGTGCGGATACGGATGTGGATACCGATGCGCACGAAGCGGCTGTGAGTGCGGCGGGTTTTCGCTTCTTTACAATCAGAGGCTTGGTGGCGTTCTTCTGCATATTCGGCTGGACGGGATATGCGCTGAGCGATACGACGCTCGGCACAGCGCTTGTGATTGTGATCTCCGTGGCGGCGGGGCTTTTGGCCATGCTCATTATCGGGCTGATGTTTTACGCGATGAAGCATATGCAGGCCAGCGGTAATCTTATATACAGCAACGCAGTAGGCAAGGATGCCGAGGTTTATATTCCCGTCCCTCCAAAGCGTACGGGCAAAGGTAAGGTGATGGTGGCGTTTCAAGAGCAGCTTGTGGAAGCCGAGGCCATCACGGATGATTCTAAGAAAATCCCCACAGGTGCGGCAGTACGCGTTGTTGGCAAAACCGGCAGCACGCTTATCGTTAAAAAATAAAGGAGAAACGTATGGAAACATTGATACTCATCATTGTCGCAGTTGTGATTCTGTTCACGACATTTATTGCGATATTGACGCGCTACAAGAGATGTCCGTCTGACAGAATTCTTGTGGTGTATGGTAAGGTTGGCAGAGGTGCCAATGGCGCAACGGCGAGCGCAAAGTGTATACACGGCGGCGCGGCATTTGTATGGCCGGTTTTTCAGCATTATGAGTTTATGAGCTTAACACCGATGTCCATAACGGTCGATTTAAAAAACGCGTTGTCCAAGCAGAATATCCGAATTGATGTGCCTTCGCGTTTTACGGTTGGCATTTCGACTGAACCGGGCATAATGCAGAACGCGGCGGAACGTCTGCTGGGGCTTAAGCTCGATGAGATTGAAGAGCTTGCCAAGGATATCATATTTGGTCAGCTGCGTCTTGTCGTGGCGACGATGGATATTGAGGAGATCAACACAGACCGAGATTTGTTCCTTGAAGAAGTGTCGCGTAATGTGGAAACCGAGCTCAAGAAAATCGGGCTGCGTCTTATCAACGTGAACGTGACGGATATTAACGATGAATCGGGCTATATTGAAGCGTTGGGAAAGGAAGCGGCGGCCAAGGCAATCAACGACGCGAGAAAGAGCGTGGCTGAAAAGAACAGAGACGGTTCCATCGGTGAAGCGCTGGCCCAGAAGGACGAAAGAGTGAGTGTTGCTGAGGCAAATTCCCAAGCTATCGAAGGTGAAAATACCGCGAAGATTACCGTGGCTAATTCTGACGCGCTGCGCAGAGAAAAAGAAGCCGAAGCGTTAAGACGCGCCACAGCAGCGGAAAAGGTGCAAACCGCCAAAGCGCTTGAGGAAGCGTATGCGGCGGAAGAAGCGGCGGAACGCCAGAGAGCGAGCCGCGAGCAGGCTTCCAAGGAAGCGGATATCATCGTGCAGGCCGAAATCGCCAAGCGAAAAGCCGAGATTGATGCCGAGGCCGAAGCGGAACGCTTAAGAAGAATGGCGAAGGGCGAAGCAGATGCGATATTTGCCAAGATGCAGGCACAGGCCAATGGTGTCAACGAGGTGCTTGTCAAGCAGGCCGAGGGCTTTAAGCAGATCATCGGCGCGGCGGATGGCGATGCCAACGCGGCAGTGCGTATGATGATCGCGGATAAGATGGAAGAGATTGTGAAGGTGCAGGTCGAAGCCATCAAGAACTTAAAGATCGACAAGGTGACTGTTTGGGACAGCGGCAACGGCAAGGGCGAGTCGTCCACGGCGAATTTCCTCTCTGGTCTTATGAAGAGCCTGCCGCCCATGAACGAGCTTTTTGACATGGCGGGCATGGAACTGCCCGAGTATCTTGGAAAAGACAAGAGCCGTGTGCTTGATAAGAATCCAAAGCTTAATGAAACGGAATATGATACTGCACAGAACGACGAAAAAGCAAAAAAATAAAATAATGAAAATATTTATAAAAAAGGCAGAACAGATTCTGTCTTTTTTTGTTTAAATAATCCGAATATAGGGTAAATATACATGGAATTTTAAGACTCGCAAAAAAAGGTTGAACAGAATTGTTAAAAAATAAAGAAGGTCTATTTAGATCGGGTTGGAAAATCGCACTTGTATTGGCAATAATTTTTGGACTGATGTATCTTGAGGATTATCTGTTTGAGTATTTTGCGACTCTACACGTCATGCGTGGTACGGAAGCCGACTTGCACAGGGCATACGATACGCTGTATGCTCAGTGGCAATGGTTGCTGTTTATCATTTCGCAAGCTGTGATGATTGCTGTGCCGGTCATTGCGTGGAAGGTGCTTTCAAAGCGCAAACTGGATGATATGGGGCTCGGACGGTTAAGGGCAAATAAAAAGCCGTTTGGCGTGGGGTTGTTGTTTGGCATTGTGTCAATCACTGCCGCATTTGTTGCGATGCTGCTTACAGGTAACGTTTATGTGGTATCGTGGACACCGCAGTTTACGACTGATACGGTGCTGTACCTGTTCGTTTTTATTGTCGTCGCATTTGCAGAAGAAATATTAACACGGGGTTATTTTATGTCGGTGCTGCGGCAGACAAAAAGCATGCCGCTGGTCATTTTTACATCCTCTTTTTTGTTTTCGCTGATGCATATAATGAACAACGCATTCAGCTTGGTGCCTTTTATCAACATCATGCTGGCAGGATTGTTGTTTGCGTATATGTATTTTAAATCGGGCAGTGTCTGGATGCCGATTGGTTATCACATTACGTGGAACTATTTCCAAGGGTGCGTATATGGTTTTGCGGTAAGCGGCACAGATTTCCAAGGAGTCATCAGCACACAATACGCAGCCGATACCATTTTAAATGGCGGCGCGTTTGGACCGGAAGGCGGTCTTATTGTGACGGCGGTACTCGTTCTCGGGTTTGTGTTTGTGAGATGGCATTATAGGAACTCTGCATTTGAATATATGGACATGGACACGCCGGCTGCACTTAAGGCTCTATACTTTAAAATTGGCTGTGAAATATAAATCACATTTTATAATAATAATTGATTATTTCGATACACATAGGTTTATATATAAATATCGATTAGGTGTTTATTATAGGCCTAGTTGGTTTTAGAGACTGAAACATTATCGATTATTGCACCATTTCATGAAAACTGAGGGATAAGTTTACTAGATTTCATAATGGCAATCATTATGATTCATTGATAGATACCCAAGAGGGGAACGGGTATGTGCGTCAACAGGATTGACATCATTTTTTATTCGAAGTTATATGAGGAGGCATTGCAATGAAATTCTTTTTTGCAAGAAGGGCTAAAAAAAAAGAGGATGAAAACATAGTAAACGGCGCAACGGTCAAAGATAAATCAATACGAAAAAAAAATAGAATCCGAAGTTATCGTACAGGAAAGAAAAATGTATTTTCTTTTTTGGGCAATATGAGAATTGCCACAAAGATACTCATGGGGTTTCTTATTATTGCCATTTTGAGTACGGCGATGGGAGTTTATGCGGTAAGCGGTATAAAAAATGTGAGCGATTCGTCAAAAATGATGTATGCGAATATTTTATTGCCCAGCAAACTTGTTGCCGACCTGACCACCAGCGTCAAAGAGGCCTGCAATTCATTGCGTCAGGCTGTGCTGCTGGATGAAGATGATTCAATGCGGCTCGCGTCGGTGTCAAAAATAGAAACAAACAGGAGCCTTGCTCAGTCAAATCTTAGCATGATTAAGGCGCTGATACCGGCGGATAAAATGGACGCATTCACGAGCGCAGAACAGGCGTATCAAAAATTTGATCCTTTGCTTCAAAAAGCAGCGGAAGACGTTAAAAACGGAAATCAAGATGAACTCATCAAAGAATTAAAAGATTACGGAGAGTTTCTGCAAGCGGAAGCCAATCTGAATATCGCGTTCGAAAAGCTAATGTATGCGGTAACGGGAGATGCTTCTAAAATATCCACAGAAAACAATAAGACAAGCGATTCTGTGTTTCTATTTACGATTATCGCGGTCGGTGCTGTTTTTGTACTTTCAATAGCTATCGGTATCATCATATCCCGTGGAATCAGCCGGCCGATTAGAAAACTGACTAACAACATCACCTCATTGGCTCAAGGTGAAACAGATATTTCGCTTGAAGAGAAGACAACAAAAGATGAGGTGGGTAAAATGCGGGAGGCGATCCGTACGATACTGCAGGTTATAAAAGGACTTGAGGATGACACGGGCATGCTGATTGATGCGGCAATGGAAGGTCAGCTCACGGTGCGTGCGGATGCGCAGAAACATGAGGGGACATACCGCCGTATTGTGGAAGGTATCAACGCAACACTGGATGCAATGATTGAGCCGATAAAAGAATCGGCAGAGGTATTAAGCGAGTTGGCAAAAGGCAACTTAAACGTCAGTGTCAAAAACGAGTTTAAGGGGGATTTTGCGTTAATTAAAACAGCGCTGAACAAAACCATTGACACTCTCAAAGGGTATATCAGCGATATTACGTTTGTGCTCGGCGAAATGGCGGAAGGCGTGCTCACAGTTAATATTGAATCCGAATACGTGGGTGATTTTGCGGCTATAAAGACGGCGATTAATAAAAGTATCGCATCGTTTAACAGCTTGCTTTTGGACATCAATGCGGCGGCAGAAGAAGTATCCGGAGGCACTGAACAGGTATCTGGTAGCAGTCAGGCGATTTCGCAGGGTGCTTCGGATCAAGCCTCGGCATTGGAACAGCTTTCGGCCTCAATTTCCGAGATTTCGGATCAAACCAAAAAGAATGCGGAGCGTGCGGGCAAGGCCAATGAACTTTCGCTAAAAGCAAAAGATAACGCTTTAAGCGGAAACGAAAAGATGAAGATGCTGCTTTCGGCCATGGATGAAATCAACGAAGCGTCATCAAACATTTCGAAGATCATTAAAGTCATCGATGATATTGCTTTCCAGACAAACATCCTTGCACTAAACGCAGCGGTGGAGGCGGCAAGAGCCGGCGTACATGGCAAAGGGTTTGCTGTGGTGGCGGAGGAAGTCAGAAACCTTGCCGCAAAAAGTGCGCAGGCGGCTAAGGAAACAACCACGCTTATTGATGGCTCCATGAAGAAAACCAAGGCGGGAACGGATATTGCCAATGTGACTGCCGAGGCGCTTATCGAAATTGTCAATGGCGTAGAAACGACGGTAGACTTATCGGGAGAAATTGCGACATCGTCTAACGAGCAAGCGACCGGCATCGATCAGATTAACAAAGGGATTAACCAGCTATCGGCGGTCGTGCAGACTAATTCGGCGACGGCACAGGAAGTGGCGGCCTCTTCACAAGAAATTTCGGGACAGGCAAATATTCTCAAAGATATGGTAGGTAAGTTCAGCCTTAACGAAAATGAATTGCTTGAAAGTAAAGAATCAGCTGGAAGTAAGAAATTGCCTGAACGAAAAGTGCCCTTGCTAGAGAGCAGACATATTGAACTTTAAGCCTTTAGAAAAGTCCTCTTCGCTTGCGAGGAGGACTTTTTAAATTCATTCGATTCGTAGACACCCTTGCTTCAGGTGAAAATGAAAGCTCAAGACCGCGTGAATCAATAGCGGGTGACGCTGTTAAGATGATTTTGATATGAAGAAAAAACGACCACTTCATGAAGGAAATGGCCGTAGTTTCTGATGTTTATATTTTTGTTTATGATGAAAGGCTCAAGCTTTGAATGACTTTCATGACATAAAGAGTTCAATGTCTTCTTCGACCGTACCAATACCAGCAATGCCGAACTTCTCGACAAGAACCTTTGCCACATTAGGCGACAGAAATCCAGGAAGCGTCGGTCCAAGATGAATGTTCTTAACACCGAGATATAACAGCGCCAGAAGAACGATAACTGCTTTTTGCTCATACCATGCGATATTAAAGGCGATAGGCAGTTTGTTTATGTCATCCAGACCAAACACCTCTTTTAGCTTAAGAGCTATCACTGCAAGAGAATATGAGTCGTTGCATTGGCCCGCATCCAAAACACGCGGGATACCACCGATGTCACCCAGCTTAAGTTTATTATAACGGTATTTCGCACATCCAGCTGTCAGGATAACCGTGTCATTGGGCAGACTCTGCGCAAATTCGGTGTAATACTCCCTCGACTTCATCCTTCCGTCACAGCCAGCCATTACAAAGAATTTCTTTATAGCCCCAGTCTTAACGGCGTCAACGACCTTGTCGGCAAGCGCGATCACCTGATTGTGAGCAAAACCGCCTATGATACTGCCTGTTTCAATTTCATCAGGCGCAGGGAGTGTTTTTGCAAGGGCAATGATCTGAGAAAAATCCTTATTACCTTTTGCGTCCGCCAGAATATGTGGACACCCAGGAAAACCAGCAGAATTCGTTGTGAAAATGCGGTTTTTAACTTCGTCGCTTTTTGGCGGCACGATACAGTTGGTGGTAAACAAGATAGGTCCGTGAAAGGATTCGAACTCACCAATCTGCTTCCACCATGCATTACCGTAGTTTCCCACAAAGTTATCATACTTTTTAAATGCAGGGTAATAATGCGCCGGTAACATTTCGCTGTGTGTGTATACGTCTACGCCAGTCCCTTTTGTCTGTTCAAGCAGCTGTTCGAGGTCGGTCAGATCGTGGCCTGAGATAAGAATGGACGGATTTTTACGGACACCGATATTCACCTCGGTGATTTCTGGGTTTCCGTATTTTGACGTATTGGCCTCATCCAAAAGAGCCATAGCCTTTACGCCATACTCACCGGTTTTTAAAGTCAGAGAAACAAGATCATCAGCCGTCAGTGAGTTATCCAAAGTCGCAGCCAATGCTTCATAAACAAACGCATAGATTTCTGGATTCTCTTTGCCAAGATTCAGTGCATGTTCTGTATAGGCAGCCATCCCTTTAAGCCCATATGTAATCATTTCCCGCAAAGAGCGGACATCTTCATCTTCGGTCGACAGTACCCCAATGGCTGCTGCTTTTTCAAGCATCGTTTCTCTGGTATCCGCATTGAAATTCGCCGCATCGTGCAAGCCTTCTGTGTTAACTGTTTTCTTGAGACCATTCCTCAGGGAAAGAACTCTTTTAATCTGCGCTTCAATAGCCGAATCATCGAAGTTTGCATTGGTAATGGTCATAAACAAGCTGGTTATCACCTGATGATTGACATCCGATAAATTTCCAATTTGAATACGTCCTTTCACAACAGTCTCTGAAATACCTTTGAGAGAATAAATCAGCAAATCCTGAAGCTTAGCCACTTCCTCGGTTTTTCCGCACACTCCGCGGACTTCGCAGCCGGTTCCTCTGGCTGTTTCCTGGCTTTGAAAACAAAACATACTCATAATTTCATCCTCCAAAAAAATTATTCTTCGACAAGTTCAAAATCATCTTTACTTACAAAGCAGACAGGGCAAACCCAAGCATCGGGAATATTTTCAAATAAGGTACCGGGTGCAATACCGCTGTCTGGATCGCCTTGAACGGGATCATAAATGTATCCGCAAGGGATGCATTTGTACTTTTTCATCTTTTACCTCCTTAATATTTGAGCCTTGGTTATTGCTGCGGCGCAGGGGCCTTTACTACAATCAGTTCCAAGGTCTCTTCACATAAGTTCTTTACATTCATCTTCGTTTTGTAAGGAATCTTAAGAAGTGTCCCCTTTTCATATTCGTGAATTTCTTGATCGTCTAGACCAATAGAGAGCTTGCCCCTAACCACCGTCATGTATACGTTTGAATTAGATAAATGCTCTGGCAAACCTTCATTTTTATTAAATACCATGTGGAGGTAATGAAGGTTTTCGTCGAAAATAATTTTCTCAACAGCCTTGTCATTGCCGGTAGCTAGCTTGAATACTTGTTCAACCATACTGGAACACCTCCAAAATACTTTTTTATTTTACTAATTTGATTAAAAATATTTTACCACATAATATCTTCTTAAGTGCGTTGCAATTGCAACAAAGCGTACTATTTCCCGTAGTGAATGGCATTCTTTGGGCATGCTTGACTGCATGTTGTACATTGAAGACAAAGTGCATTGTTAATGAAGGCTTTACAATTGTCTAAAGATACAACTATTGCACTTGTAGGACAAGCTTTTTCGCAGAGCTTGCAGCCGATACAGGACGATATAGCGACCTTCCTTTTTAGTATTGCGAACCGTCCAATAGTTCTTTGGAGTGTACCGAATGGACATATGAAATTGTGAAACACTTCTGGTTTATATCTTAGTGTTACAAACACGGAAACCACCAGCCAAATCGGTAGAATGGGCAGACTAAGATGCAAAACACCTTGAGAGATAATTATTAGCGCAATGGTGATAATGAAAAAAACCCAGGAAACAGCACCTTTTGTTAACCAATTTGGAGTATTATTAGATTGTATTTTCAATTTTTTCGAAAGCCATTGGGCTGGAATCATCAGTGTATTCATTGGGCAAGCGTACCCACAATAAACTCTACCAAAGAAGATGGCGAATATCAGACTCACTCCGTACAATGCAAGCCAAAGAAACATTTTGCCTGTGACGATTAAAAATAAAAACAGAGCCAAGAAAAGCAGCCTTATTATTGTGACGAAAACCTTCATGTGTTTGCTCCTCGTTATTATAATATCTAGTAATGTGGACTGTTGAATAATTCAATGGCCACGCCTTGCTTTTAGTCATACTATACGACTATAATTTGAAAAAGGGTGTTACCAATGTAACACTTAAGGAGATTATTATGCAGCATGAGAAGTTAATTAAAAATTCGGCACTTATCAAGACAATAAACTCAGAGGTCATACAGGTTCATGTGAACTCCGGTAAGTTTCGGTTTGTTTCTTATAGTAAAGACTCGGTTATCCATTTTGAAAATGAACCATGTACTAAATTGGAGATTATCTTGTCCGGCAGAGTTGCTGTGGAAAGGATAGATGAATCTGGCGGTCTGCTAACAATAGCGGAGTTTGTTCTCGATGATTTATTAGGAGGTAATTTGCTTTTTTCCAAGAATTCTTATTACCCGATGACGGTGATTTCAAAGCAAAAAACAATTATTTTGGAAATAAACAGAGAGATTTTGTTTGACCTGTTTTGTAAAAACCCCACCTTTCTGCGTATGTACCTCGAATATGTTTCTGATCACGTTTATATTTTGGGAGACAAAATTAAACATTATGTGAACAGGACAATACGGGAAAGCCTTTTGAATTTTATTAATTATGAGATTAAAAAGCAAGGTTCTAACCATATAAAGCTGAATATGACAAAAAAGGCATTGGCAGAAAAGATTGGCGTCCAGCGAACATCACTTTCAAGAGAATTGGCAAAAATGAGACAAGATGGCCTTGTTTCTTATGACGAAAAGTCGATTACACTTATTAAACATTAACCAGCAAATAAGGATTGATTAATGACTTGGGATTTTCGTATGACTTATGCGAGTATGCGGCCTGAAAAATGAAAATACCCAAAGCTTTGTAATGAATTAGAAAAACGCTTGCAAACAGTTTAAATTTCTGCGATGTTTGTCAATTTAGCTGATTTATTGCCGAACAAGCTTGTCCCTGTTGCTTTTTACATTCGTAAAGGTCTATAGTCATGTTTGAGTACGATTCATTGTCAATTATTGATATGTGAGGTGTAAAGAATGCTTTACTGTATGCATTGCGGAAATGAGTTGAGCGACGGCACTGTGTTTTGCACAAAATGCGGAAATAAATTGACGCCGATTGAACAGGTAGAGTTTGCAGGCGCAGAGACTATTCAGTCATCGTGCGATCCGGTGAAGGCCGATAAGAAGACATTGACCGGTGGGCTCCACGCGATGATGCCGTCTTCTTCGCCGCTGCCAACGGATGACCGTTTTGAAGAAGCTCAGTCAGCCGCGCCTGATCCAATGCCCTATTGCGGCGTTTTTCCGGAAGCGGAACCGGTGGAGCCCCCGTCTTCCAAGGTTTATGAGAGAAACCGTAAGGCGGTGTCTTTGATGTATTCCGGAAGTCCTCGTATATATACGTTTCAAAACACGGGGCTCGGGCTTATTCTTATCTTTGTTCTACTGGGTGTTACGGCCATACTCGGCGTTGTAACGCCTATGTTTTTTAATGCTGCGAATCTTATGAACGTTGTTAAACAGTGTGGTGTATATGCACTGGTCGCGATGGCGGTGGTGCTATCCATGCGGGCCAGAGGCATTGATTTGTCCATCGGTCCTATGATGGGGATGAGCGCGGCGATTATTGCCCAAACAATGCTTATGGGCAGTCCGCTCATAAACGGTGTACTGCTTGCGGCGGCGGCGGCTATGGTGTTGGGGCTCGTTAACGGTTTTGTGGTTTCCTTTTTGAAAGCGCCCGCCGTTATCACGACACTTGTGTCTGGCGTGGTGGTAGGGGGAGTGAGTATAGCGCTGACGCAGGGGCAAATGCGGGCCGTGACGTTTTCCGAACGGGTTCAAGCCTATGCGAGTGAGAGCCCCGTTGGCGTGCTGGCGCTGTTAGGCACGGCTTTTGTGTTTGCTTTATTTTACAACATTTTAAGCAGGACGGGTTTGTCTTTGTTTGACAGGAAAAATGAACGCCCGTTCATTTCATATATATTTGCGTATGTGGTCAGCGCGGAGATTGCGGCTGCGGCGGGTTTTGTATTGCTTGTCCGGCTGCAAACGGTAACGCCCGCGCTTGGCATGGGTTATGAGGCTTTTATTGTGTTTGTATTTGCTTTGCTGACGGCGAGCAGGGCATTTGATAATCGGTTTGTTCCGGCGTTAATCGCGCTTGTGCCAGCCATGATATGGGGCGCTTTAACCAATATATTTGCGCTGTGGGGTGTTGTCACTTTTTATCAGCCGGTTGTGTATGGCGCATTGGCGCTGGTTTGCCTTGCGGTTGCGTTTATATGCCAATATGAAAAATATGACGAATATGAAAATTTGGTGAGGGAATATATAGAAAAATAGTGTTTTTTGAGACAAAACGTGTTATAATGACAAATAGAAGGAGAGTTTAAAAAATGAGTATTGCTGTTTCGAGCTTATCAAAAACCTATTATAACATTTATACCCTGACAAACAGCGACACGTTCAGGCAAAACGCTATGGATGTATCCGCTGTGTCACAGGCGAAGTTCAATGTATCGGATATCAGCGACGCATTGGATATGCTGAGCAGCGAAACTAAACGAGGTACAGTCGGCAGTGCCGCGAGTTACGCCAAAGATATATACAAGCTGAGCCAGACGAAAGACCGGGGCACAAACGACGCGCTGAGCAGCAGCGTGGTAAGCCTTTTTGCAAAAGACACTGATATGGCCGACTTTTTCGGGATTATTAATACGAGCAAGGCCAATACGGAAAAAGTGAGAGAAGCTCTGGGCGATTCGATATCGACGCGCAACGCTGTGACCGCATACAGCGACACAGTGGCGGCTTATAGGCAATACCTTGAAAGCATGAACACAAGCGCGTTAAGCATATTGATCTAATTTAGATATTGTATAATGCAGCTGTCTCCATATGGCAGCTTTTTTATTGTAATAATTGTTTATCGGCAGATAGTTGTGATAAATTATCAATTGGGTGAACATAAAAAAAGCGG
The DNA here is from genome assembly GCA_003249555.1 of Clostridia bacterium. Lineage (GTDB taxonomy): Bacteria > Bacillota > Clostridia > Christensenellales > SZUA-584 > SZUA-584. Next base: position 23,557 of record QKIQ01000046.1, read on the forward strand.
CCGCGAGGTGCAACCGCTTTGTAAAAATCATTTTATCCGATAGCGGGAACGGTGGAAAGACCCTGCTCGAGCATTTCATCGGTGTAATCAAAGTCTTCCAGATTGCCTGCAAGGTATTCTTCATAAGCCGCGAGGTCGAAATTGCCATGGCCGGAAAGGTTGAAGAATATCGTCTTGGCTTCGCCGGATTCCTTGCATTCCAGTGCTTTTTTAATCACATGCGCAATTGCGTGAGATGATTCGGGCGCAGGCAGTATGATTTCATTTTTTGCAAACAGCACAGCTGCTTTGAAAACGTCTGTCTGCTGAACGGCTGCCGCTTTTACATAACCGTCGTGGTAAAGCTGTGAGAGCAGCGCGGAATCGCCGTGATAGCGAAGCCCGCCTGCGTGAATACCCGCCGGTATAAAATCGTGCCCTAAGGTATACATCATCGTGATGGGCGCCATCTTGGCAGTATCGCCGTAGTCGTAAGCGAATTTGCCCTTGGTCAGCTTGGGGCAAGCCGCGGGTTCCACTGCGACGAACTCCGTCTTGTTACCTTTTGAAAGCGTATCGTGCAGAAACGGGAACGAACAGCCCGAGAAGTTGGAACCGCCGCCGTTGCAGCCGATGATGATGTCCGGATATTCGTCAATCTTTTCAAATTGCTTCTTGGCTTCCTGCCCGATGATAGACTGGTGCAAAATCACGTGGTTGAGCACGCTGCCGAGCGCGTAATGCGTGTCTTCACGCATTACCGCGTCTTCCACGGCTTCGGAGATCGCGATGCCGAGGCTGCCGAGAGAATCCGGGTCTTTGGCGAGTATCGCGCGTCCCGCAGTGGTCAAGCTCGACGGGCTGGCGACCACGCTGGCGCCATAGGTTTGCATCAGCGTTTTTCTGTATGGTTTTTGCTCATACGATACGCGAACCATATAAACCGCACATTCAAGGCCGAACATGGCGCATGCGATGGAAAGCGCGCTACCCCATTGGCCAGCCCCGGTTTCTGTAGACAAACGTTTGATACCTTCTATTTTGTTATAAAAAGCCTGCGGTACAGCGCTGTTTAATTTATGGCTGCCCGAGGGGTTGTTTCCTTCGTATTTGTAATAAATCTTGGCGGGTGTGTCCAACGCTTTCTCCAGCCCGTATGCGCGGACGAGCGGCGACGGACGAAATTTTGCGTAAATTTCTCTGACTTCTTTTGGAATGTCAATATAACGCTCTGTCGACATTTCCTGTTCGATCAGTGCTTTTGCAAAAAGCGGCTCCAAATCGGAAGCGGTCGCCGGATGCTGTGTCATCGGATGCAAATAAGGCTGAGGCTTGTTTGGCATATCTGCCGCAATGTTGTAATACTGTTTGGGTAATTCGTCTTCGGATAAAAAGATTTTGTTAGGAATGTTTTTGCTCATACTCGTCTCCTCTAATCATGTTATTTTTGAGTCGTCAAGAATAACACCTGTTCTCTTCTCATCTTATGGTCATGAAATGCATTCTCTCTAATCTCGTTAACTAGTATAGGACAGTGATAAACTTTATGTCAATAGCAAAGCGCACAAAGACGCATTTACAATATCCCAAGTTAATTCCCAAAGCGAGCGTCTCGCAGCATAGTTATAAAATTCATTTCCTTTTATAGGGCGTTTTTCATCCGTCAGTTTTAGAAGATAATCGATGCTGACATTGTGTATGCGAGCCAACTTGATAAGGATTTCGGGCGACATTGAGCGAACGCATGTTTCATAACTAGAATAGGTGCGTCTATTAATAAACAGAAGCTCAGCCATGCGCTTCTGTGTCCAAACTCTATCTTCTCTTAAGCTTCTGATTCTCTCGTATTCCATAAATCTCACCTGCCTATGATAATAGTGTTGTACAAATAAAAAGTATGCAAACTGAAACAAAAGATATTTACCGATAGAGAATAAGAAGAGGGAGTATGTCGTATTTAATATCGTTACATTTCATTTTTTTCGGCGTTTCTTTTCGCTTAGAATTGAGCCAAGAATGGTAAACAAGACAGTTGCGCCGATAGCTGCATTCCCTGCGGTTTTCAGCCATTCGATTTTCGTCAGAAAAAACAGACCGAATACGAACAAAACAATGGCAAGCAATAAGAAGGTGTTGCAATAAATATGTATTCACGTTGACTTTTCATTTTTTGTTTTTCCGAGGGATCTGCGATGAAGTACATTGTTGATAGAAGTGGGCCTTTTTTTGGCGTATGCAAAACAAGCATATATAAAACACGCAGCAGCAATAATAACTAAAACAATTCCGGCAATCATGTTTCTTGACTCCTAAAATAAAAATATACACCTCTACAGACATATTATACATTAACGTGTTCTTATACTAGTTCGATGCAAATATTCAAAATTCTCGTTTGAATAACTCAAGCCATGCCGAATGGCATGGCTTGAGTGTCTTTTGCTTCTTTTCTTCAAGAAATAAAGAGGTTTTCTATGTTTTATCCCATATCATTACGAATGGGTTTTGAAACCCGTCTCTACGGTGTTATTAGAATTTCACCTTGTCCGCGATGTACGCGCTGACCTTGCTGATGTCGATACGAATCTGCTGCATCGTGTCGCGGTCGCGGATGGTGACCTGAGAGTCTTCAAGCGTGTCGAAATCCACGGTGATGCAGTACGGTGTGCCGATCTCGTCCTGACGGCGGTAACGCTTGCCGATGCTGCCGGTCACGTCGAAATCCACCATGTGGTCTTTGAGGAGCATCTCGTATACCTCGCCCGCTTTTTCCACAAGCTGCTTTTGCTGCGGCAGAATCGCCGCTTTGTACGGCGCAAGCACGGGGGAGAGGCGCAGCACCGTGCGCGTATCATTTTCCAGCTGCTCTTCATCGTACGCGTCGCACAGGAACGCGAGCGCGACGCGGTCGGCGCCAAGAGAGGGCTCAATGCAGTACGGCAAATATTTTTCGTTGGTGACCGGGTCGATATACTCAAGGCTCACGCCCGATGTATCCATATGCTGTTTTAAGTCAAAGTTTGTTCGGTCGGCAATGCCCCAAAGCTCGCCCCAACCGAACGGGAACAAAAACTCTATATCCGTCGTCGCGTTGGAGTAGTGCGATAACTCTTCGGCGTCGTGGTCACGCAGGCGGATGCTGTCTTGCTTCATGCCGAGCGAGAGCAACCACTTGTGGCAGAAATCCTTCCAGTAGTTAAACCACTGCATTTCCTCGGCGGGCGCGCAGAAGAACTCGAGCTCCATCTGCTCAAACTCGCGTGTGCGGAACGTGAAGTTACCCGGGGTAATCTCGTTGCGGAACGATTTGCCGATTTGACCGATGCCGAACGGCACGCGCTTGCGCGTGGAACGCTGTACGTTTTTGAAGTTCACGAATATGCCCTGTGCGGTTTCGGGACGAAGGAAAATCTCGCTTGCCGTATCCTCGGTGACGCCCTGAAACGTTTTGAACATTAGATTAAACTTTCGTATACCTGTGAAGTTGCGTTTGCCGCACACGGGACAGTTGATTTCCTTTTGGGCGATAAACGCCTCCATGTCTTCAGGCTGCATCGCCGCTACGTTGATATCCAGCTTTTTCTTCGCGGCATAATCCTCGATAAGGTGGTCGGCGCGAAAGCGCGCTTTGCATTCCTTGCAGTCCATCAGCGGGTCGGAAAAGCCGCCCACATGGCCCGAAGCCACCCACGTTTGAGGGTTCATGAGTATGGCCGCGTCCAGCCCAACGTTGTACGGGCATTCCTTGATGAACTTTTTCCACCATGCCTGCTTCACGTTGTTTTTAAACTCGACGCCCAAGGGGCCGTAGTCCCATGTGTTGGCCAATCCGCCGTAAATATCCGATCCTGGAAACACATACCCTCTGTTTTTGCAGAGCGCGACGATGCGCTCCATCGTTTGCTTATCTTTTTTCATACGGTCCTCCGATATAAAAAATAAAGCCATTTTGTCCACTTTACTGGGACGAAAATGACAACTTTCCGCGGTTCCACCCGTCTTGGCATATAATGCCCGCTTTTTGGCATTCGGTATTGTTGAAGCGCCCATGTGCTTTTCTGCCACCGCAGGCTTTCACCCTCCCTGCGTCGCTTGATAGGCATATTTAAGAACCCATGCTCTTCACCGAAACAGTATTTTTTTATAATATATCAAAACGCGCGCTTTTGTGCAAGTGCCATGATTGACAAGAATTATTATGCATAATCCAAATTTTAAACTTGCAAAATTTCTTGTTTTATGCATTTTCGTATTGATTTTTTTATCATACGTGTTATACTGAAGGCGAAACGAGGGCGTTTTATGTATACAGTACTCGTTTCGGGGCTGTTTTTTTGTACGAAGATGTGCAAAAACAAATCTTTAGGATTTGACAGCCTGCAAATAATGTGTAAATCCTGTTTGTAACAAAGGCTCAAAGATGAACCGATCGGTTTGTTTTTGTGCCTTGTTTATATTACGGGATCCCCGCAAAAGCGGAGCTTAGCGGGATGAATGTCGGGGTTCACAAAAATGTCGGGGTTCACAAAGCGGATGCAGTTCGTATCATAAAGTGTATCAGTAACGGCAATGCGGTTATGCTGCACAGCTTATGCTAAAGGTGTAGCTTTTGCACAAGCTGAAATAATGAAGCCAAAGAGGCTTCGTTTACTTATTGAATATTGTTTGGTGTATAAAGGCTCAAAGATGAACCGAATGTGTTTGTTTTTTGTGCCTTATTTATTTATAAAACATTGGGAGGTTAATATGGATACACAGGTTGTTCTTGATACCCTATGGGTACTTTTGGCCGGTATGCTGGTTTTCTTTATGAATCTGGGCTTTGGCATGGTGGAGAGCGGTTTTGCCCGGTCTAAAAACACAGTCAACATACTGTCAAAGAACTTTATTGTCTTTGCGGTATCGTCACTTGGATTTTTGGTTCTTGGATGGGGGCTGATGTTTGGTGACGGAAATGGCTTTATCGGATTAAAAGGGCTTTTCATGGCCGGCGGCGCGGATAATTCTCCCGCGGTGGGTGATGCCTATCAGGGCGTTTATTCGGCTATTTCATGGGCCGGCGTTCCTTTCTGGGCAAAATTCTTCTTCCAGCTGGTGTTCTGCGGGACGGCGGCGACTATCGTGTCCGGCGCTGTGGCGGAACGCATCAAGTACATTTCATTTATCGTGTTCTCACTGGTGCTGACAATGCTGATATACCCCATCGTTGGCCACTGGATTTGGGGCGGCGGCTGGCTGCAGAGCCTCGGCTTTCAGGATTTTGCGGGTTCGACCGTGGTGCATTCAGTTGGCGGCTGGGCGGCGCTTTCAGGCGTTATCATACTGGGGCCGCGCTTTGGCAAATACGGCGCAGACGGCAAAATACACCCTATTCCGGGTCACAATATGCCCATTGCGACAATCGGTTTGTTTGTGCTCTGGATTGGCTGGTTCGGGTTTAACCCCGGCTCCACAATGGCGGCAAATCCGGAATCCATTTCGCATATACTGGTCACGACCAATACGTCGGCTGTGGTGGCAGTGCTGACTTCCACAGCGGCGTCGTGGATACTCATGGGCAAGCCCGATCTTGGCATGACGATCAACGGCTGCCTTGCGGGTCTTGTGGCCATCACAGCGGGCTGTGCGTACGTGAGCGTGACGAGCGCCATGATTATCGGCGCGATTGCGGGTGTGATGGTTGTCATCGCGGTGCGTATGTTTGATAGGATCAAAATTGACGACCCCGTTGGCGCAACGGCCGTTCATCTGTTTTGCGGCGTACTGGGTACGCTGATGGTGGGTCTTTTTGCCCAGAGCCAGTTTAACGGCGGCGCGGACGGCCTGTTCTTTGGCGGCGGCTGGAATCTGCTGGGCGTTCAGGCGTTGGGTGTGCTGGCAGTGGCAGGCTTCGTGTTTGTGGGGGCAACCATAACGTGGCTGCTTATCAAGGCGACAATGGGCATGCGCGTATCCTTGAAGGAAGAGATAGAGGGGCTTGATATAGGTGAGCATGGCAACCAGGCTTATCCGGAGTTTGTGATTCGCCGTCCTTCAATGATTTCGGATATGCCTATTCATGTGGAAACAAAGAAAAAATAGTATAAGTGATATAAGGAGGTGTCTGACGTGAAACACATAAAAGCGGTAATAAGACCAGAGATGCTGGAAAACGTACGTGCGGCGCTTGAAAAAGAAGGCTGCTGCAATGGTGTCACCATCAGCGAAGTGATGGGGCAGGGCAAACAAAAAGGCGTTGTTCAGGTATGGCGCGGAGAAAAATTTCATCTTGATTTACTGCCAAAGGTGATGATTGACATGGTGGTCAGAGACAAAGATGTGCCCACGATAAAGAAAGTCATTATTGAGACCGCTTCAAAAGGTGAGTGCGGCGACGGTAAGATATTCATTTACGATGTAGCCGAGGTTGTGCGCATCAGAACGGGTGAAGAAGGCGAAGACGCGCTATAACTTTAATAAAACTGGAGACGTCAGGGCGGCAGTTCTGACGTCTTTTTTGCATATTACCGTAATATACTTTGCGAATGAGCTTTTAAGCATGAATATAGGGCGTTTTTATACTAGGGGTTACAGTATTCTTGACGAAAGCTTTGCTCTGATATAGTATGAAATCTGTTGCATTATACTCCAAGGAGCGGTATATGGTTTCGTTGACAGTCACAAAAGAATACGAAGGCCGGGAGCTTTTTGATTTGCTGACAGAGGCATATCCTGATTTTTCTCAGAAAGCGAAGCAAACGTCTTTTAAAAAACGTTTTATTACCATTAACGGGAAGGATGCTGCCGGAAGCGAAGTTGTGAATGAAGGCGATGTCGTTGAACTCTATTTACCGGGTGATATACTCGGGCTGGATTTGATGCCGGTTATCGTGTATCAGGATGAAAACATCATCATAGTGGATAAGCCCGCGGGGTTGCTGTCCAGATCGGACACAGGCGATGTGAACGCGGTGGATATGGTGGAATACTATATGAAAAAACGCGGCGAGTTTAACCTTGACGCGCTGATGGTACCGTTTCTCTTGTATCCGTTGGATGAGTATGTGAGCGGTCTTTTGGTGATGGCCAAGCATGAAGATGCGTATCTGTTTTTGGCTGAGGCAATAAATCAGCGTCGCATCACGCGCTATTATCACTGTGTGGTAAAGGGGCAGGCAGATGAAAGCGGAGAACTGATGGGTTATCATTTGCGGGAAAAAAACTCAAAGCGTGTGCAGATACTCAGCAAATTTAAAAAAGAATCCAAACCGATTGTGACACGTTATCAAAAACTTGCTCAAGGGGAGACAATATCTCTTATCAGCGCGCGGCCGTTGACAAATGCGCTGCATCAGGTGAGAGCACATCTTGCTTTTGGTGGTCTGCCTGTAGTGGGCGACGATGTATATGGCAACGCGCGTTTCAATAAGAAAAACGGGGCGGAGTATATTTGTATGTGGCTTAAATCGCTTGTGTTTGAGGTGGGAAAAGGCCACAGCTATGCATACTTGAACGGTCGGCGCTTTGAATCGGATAAGCACAGTTTCCCCAGGTGCGCATATGAGCAGGGGTTGATGGAGAGTGTTGAACGTTAAAAAATATGCAATTACGGAAGTATGATGACAGGCGTGCCGGTTTCAGCGTAATTCCAGAGCAGCTTAATATCGTCGTCGCGCAGGGCGATGCAGCCCGCAGTGTTATCCGAAAGAACGCCATCCTCTTCCACACCTCCGCCGTGTATGCCGATTTGTCCGCCGAGGGGTGTGTCCCATGGTGGGCGCAGGCCGTTAACATGTGCATGGCAAATTGCTTTAAGCTGTTCTTGTGTGATGATGCTCTGCCTGAAGGCTTGCTGCGCGTCTAAAACAGAAGGGTAGTTAAGTCCGAGGAAGAGCGTATACTTAGACCTCTCGTTGCGTGTGCACACAGTATAACGGCCTTCAGGAGTTTTCCCATCGCCTTCGCGTGTTTTTGGTTTTTCAGGAACGGGGCCAAGACCGATGCCGCAGGAGAGTACGATTTGATTACCGTATATTAACTGCAAACATCGTTGTTTTTTTAATATATTGATTATATACACAAGCAATACCATCCATAAAATAATAATTATAATAAAATATAGAAAATAATACAAATAACTATAAATAAAATTCACTGCTCACCTCAAAATTTAACACTTTTTTTGTCGAAAAACTATACATTTTTGATAATATGTGTGATATTATAACATAAGACTATATGGAGGTATGGTAAAAAACTCTTTGTTCTGTTTTTCATAATTTGAGAACCCGTAAAAAAATAGATAAGGGTTATACCTAAATAACGAAGAGAAAACACTTTTTTCAGGCATCAGGGTAAAAGAATGGTTGCGAATTGCAGGCTTAGTACGGTAATACGGTTTCAAGCTGCGGCAATCGGTACGGCAAAGGTTGCTCATTTTGTGAGGAAGAGAAACCATTGCTGAAGGAAGCGCCAGTCATTTAACGACATGTGAGTTTGTTGGGGGGTATCATTATGGATCATCTCACGAAACAGAAAACCGTGGGAGCGAATAGCTGTACGGTTTTGGATCTGGAAAGAGTCAGAGTTCGTCACAAATTTAGAGAAGAACAAAAGAAGCTTGAAGATATGGTGACAGCGCGGTTTAAGAGCGGCTATATCAATTTAGGTGCTGATTTGTGTATCCTAAAACAAAGCGTCTTACTGGATCAACTCGTTGTGACTGAAATGGAGCTCGACGAGGTATATACAAGATATCATAAAGATCAGCTTTTAGACTGATCTTATTATTATTGGTCGCCATAGTGCGAACTTTTTATTAATATTGTTTTTAGGGGTATTGTGAAATGCAGGATGTTGGGGTATTTTGTTCAAACACATTTTCCGTTGCCGTGCTCGAAGAAATACCGGATATGGTACGCGTTATCGATGATGAAGGGTGTGTGCTTTTTGCAAACAGTGCGCTAAGGGAAAGGTTCGGTGATGATGTCGGAAACCGGTGCCTGAAAATGCCGGGCGCAACCAGCTGCTGCACCGATTGTGTGGCGCTTCGATGCATACGCGACAGACGTCGGTACAACGTCATTACGCAGGTACAAGGGCGTATATATTCCGTAAGCGCAGGCCCCGTGGATTATGACGGCGGCATTTATGCGCTGGAAATCTATTCGGATATTACCAAGGAGCAAAACTTAAAAGAGAAGCTGATGGCGAACAATTCTCGTATGATGAAGGATTTAGAGATTGCGCGCAGCCTTCAGTTATCCATCTTGCGCCATAATTTGCCCAGAATTAAGGGGTATCATTTCGGTGCGGAGTTTTTGCCGTGCGAAGCGCTTGGCGGAGACATGTATGATTGTTTCCTCGCGCGTGACGGACGCGTCATTATGTATATTGCGGATGTGTCGGGGCACGGCGTGATGCCCGCGATGCTCACTGTTTATCTGCGTCAGGAGATGTTTGCGCAATGCAAAGTGCCTGGCGTATCGCCCGCGGAAGTGCTTCGTAACATTCAGGATTCGTTTGAAGAGCTTAATACCGAGGAGAGCATATATATCACGGTGTTTGTCGTGGCGATGGATCCCCAAACCGGTGCGTTTGTATGTGCCAACGCGGGTCACAGTGTACCGCCGCTGATTGCCGGAAACGGACAGCTTAAGGAAATACTGCTTCCGGGAACGCCCATTTGCCGCTGGATGGATAATGCCCGGCGCGATGAGTTTGAAGGGGTGCTCCAAAAGGGAGAGCGGCTGTTCCTCTACACTGACGGATTGGACGGCATTCAAATTGAGCAGGCTTCAAGGCAAGATTTGAGCGACATTCTGCAAAGCGAGCGGCTTCACGGCAAGCAGCTTTTGTACGAGATTAAAAAGAAATTCACACAGACGCGCGCGGACGACGTGACGATGCTGCTTTGTGAGAGGGACAAGCTCTAAGAGTGAAGCCAGCCGGTAAGATAAAGTTTTTAGACTGCAATAATTTGAGACGCTTATTTTGTTGCAGCTTTAAACAAATATCGTCTGCACCAAAAACATATAAACTACTGTTCCGCCGATGATGCTTATTAGCACGTTGTTTTTCCATTTGTGCAAAATCACAATAACTGCAATCGAAATGATTTCGGGCAAACCATAAGGTATGGCCGTAAATGTCACGTTTTTTAGGCAGTATACCACAAGAAGCCCCATCATGGCCGGCGGAAGCACCTTGCTTAATAAGGTGACGATTTTTGGCGCCTGCTTTTTCTCCGGAAACAGAAAAAAAGGGAGAAACCGCGTCAGTACTGTGCCGAGCGCCACGGCCAATATGGTGATAAGCGTTTGGATACCGGTCAGTTGCATATCTTTTTCCTTTCCACAATCAATGCAAGCAATATCATCGCCATGGCGGGAATGATAAAATTGTCTTTGCCAAATATGACGAGCGCCAGTGCCGTGACACCAATGCCGATGATGCCGGGAATTCTGTTTTGCTTTTGTTTCCAATGTTCCAGAAACAGCACGACGAACAGACCGGTGAGCACGAAATCCAGCCCGCGTGTATCAAACGCAATGACGTTTCCCAGCAAGCCTCCAAGAAAAGAGCCAGTCACCCAATACAGGTAATTCAGCAATGATATAAAAAAATAAAAGGGCTTGCGGTCAATGCCTTTCGGCGGTTCCACGCTAGATACGATGGAAAAGGTCTCATCACACAGCGTATAAATGAGAAAACCTCTTATTTTTCCAAGACCTTTATACTTTTCCAGCAGAGAAATGCCATAGAACAGATGCCTTGCGTTGACCATGAGGCTTAATATAAAAGCCTGAACGGGATCGAAAACGGCGGTCAGCAGCGTGATGGCGACGAACTGCATACTGCCGCAAAACGCGATTGCGCTCATCAGCAGCGACCATATGGCGCCGTAGCCCTTTGTCTGCATGAGCACGCCGTAAGCTATGCCTAACGCTAAAAAACCGGTGAGCACAGGTATTGTTTTCGGGAAGGCGGCGGTTAAGGCTTTTTTCAGCCGTTCGGACCGATTTTGCATAATGCTATTGAAACCCCTCAACATGACGGTGTATAATATATCGAACAATCGTAAAAGATATATTATTATACGATATTTTACGATTGTCAGTTATATTTGTCAATGGCGGTTTGGAGGTATCTTATGCATATCAATCAGACGGTTGCTGTGAACTTAAAAAGGCTGCGCACCGAAAGAAATTTGAGCCTTGGGCAGCTTTCTGAGCTCTGTGATATCAGCAAGGTCATGCTGTCTCAAATCGAGAAGGGCGATACTAACCCCACAATCAATACGCTTTGGAAAATCGCAAACGGTTTAAAGGTGCCATATACGGCGCTGCTTGAGCAGCAGGAGCACAAGGCCTCCGTGATAAGAAAAACGAATGTGACCGCTCAGGTCGCTCAAGACGGCTGTTACCGCATTTACTGCTATTATCCCAACACGCCGCATCGCAATTTTGAGCTGTTTCAGCTGGAAATGGATACGGGTTGCACCCATGCGTCGGTGGGGCATTGTGAAAAGTCTCAGGAGTATATAATGGTGACACAAGGCGAGCTGACACTGACAGTGAACCATAAAGCGCATGTGCTGCACGCGGGCGATTCAATTAGCTTCGACGCATCGTTTGAGCACATTTATGCCAACAGCGGCGAAGGGATGCTAAAAGCCGTGGTGACAAATTTCTATCCGGCTTAAGCCACAAAATAAAAAGGACGCATCTTTCGATACATCCTTTGAGTATTTGCCAATTATCTCTTGGAGAACTGCGGCGCACGTCTTGCGGCTTTAAGACCGTATTTCTTTCTTTCCTTCATTCTTGCGTCTCTTGTCAAGAATCCGGCTTTTTTTACAATCGTGCGGAGCTCCGGTTCGGCTTTGACGAGCGCCCGGGCGATGCCGTGGCGAATCGCGCCGGCCTGTCCTGTGTAGCCGCCGCCTTTCACGGTGACAACCACGTCATACTTGCCAAGCGTTTCGGTGAGCACCAGAGGAGACTTTGCCAGCATACGCAGCGTTTCAAAACCGAAATACTCTTCAATTGTTTTCTTATTAATCAGCATTTTGCCGTTGCCGGGGGTAATGATCACCCGTGCGACAGAGCTCTTCCTTCTTCCCGTGCCTAAAAACTGTATCTTTGCCACGATTAATTCCTCCTACCTTTGAGCTCTAAAAGCTCGGGCTTTTGTGCTGCGTGGTCGTGCTCGGCGCCTTTATAGATTCTCACCTTGGTGAGCATCTGGTGACCAAGCTTGTTTTTGGGCAGCATGCGGCGGATTGCTTCGTACATCGCAAATTCCGGCTTTTCCTGCATAAGGTGTTCGTATTTGGTTTCCTTCATGTGACCCATGTAACCCGAATGACGACGGTAAAGCTTCTGATTCAGCTTGTTGCCTGTGAACACAGCTTTTTCAGCATTGATGATGATAACATAGTCGCCCGTGTCGACATGCGGCGTAAATTCCGGCTTGTTCTTGCCTCTCAAGATGGACGCGACTTGGCTGGCCAGACGGCCGAAAACCATGCCGTCGGCATCAACGAGATACCACTTGCGTTCCACAGAGCCGGGTTTTGCCATATATGATTTCATTAGGCTTCCTCCCAGTGTTTGCTTTCAATTTAATCGCAGCCTATCGATCGGGGCTAGTGATCGATAAGACATGCAAAATATATTCTATACATTGCTGCCGTGTGTGTCAAGAATTTTTACGATGAATACGGCGCGTTTATACTCATTATATCCGCCTTTTTTGTTGTTATTCGGATCGTGGGCTGCCGTGAAGCCGCTTGGATAGAGAAAGCAGCAAAAACTGCACTGCTTTGCCGTAAGAATTGAAAGCCAAAGATCAAGGCTGACCTTGTCCAAAAGCCTTCGATTTACCGATAGTTCGCCGTTTGGTCGTCCATTTTAATTGATGATTCTTAATTGATTTTGGAAATTGCTTCTATATGTTTTGCAATGTCGCCAAGCGTCTGACGCGCTTCCTCAAGAGAAAGAGAATGGTAATCGTGACGACTCACAGCATACCATAGTTGCAAATGTAGTTTATTTAGGCCCAGCCGGACGTCGTTCACATCTTTTTGAAGCCTTGCGTAAGCATCCTTTTGTGCCGCAGTTGCCGGGCGCTTTCTGTTGAAGCTGAGCGTACTTAGAATTTCGTGAATTTTTTGATTCTCCATTTTTAAATCTCGATAATATCTCCTGTATTCATCTTTTTCACACGGGACAGCGTGCTCAATTTTTCGAGTGGCTTCTGACCTGTACAATGACCTGAGTAGACCTTTTTAATTTTATTATTATCAAAGTATTTTGCGATGGCGTAAATTTCGGACTCGGGTTCTTTTTTGAAGCCGCGTTTGCCGCTGCCACTCAAATGGAACCCTCCCACAACACCTTTAATCGTACCGAACTCCTCATTTGCGCTCATAAGAATGTTAAGCACGCCGTGATGCGCGCAGCCTGTCAGCACAACCACACCGTTTTTTGTGTTTATGGCCACATAAAGCTCGTGGTCGAGGTTATCGGCAATAAACTGACCATTCTTTTTTTCCAGCATTAATGATGTGTAAAGAGGTAAACGGCGGAGTTTTTTGATGCTTGCTGCTGACACGCCATCGGCTAAGTCGATGCGGCCGTCAAAAAAATGCAAGCGTTCTTCATATTTGTCAAAAAAAGCAGGCTCAAGCCCGGATCTTTCATTTTTACCGATGCGCTTTTCGTAATAATCGCTGTGGACGGCGCTTTTTAAATAGACTTGTGCATGATTGTTAATGCCAAGAAAAGCTTCAAGACCACCGATATGATCGTTGTGCGCGTGTGATATCACACATATATCCACTTTGTTAAGATCGATGCCAAGCAGGGTGGCGTTGTATACGAATGCGTCGGAAGCGCCTGTATCAAAAAGTATGTGCTTACCGCCATGTTCAAAGTATAAACTCAAGCCATGTTCTGAAATAAACCCGTTGTTTTTTTTATTATCCTCAACTAATACATATATCTTCATAATTCACCTTTGCTTGTGCATATAACGCCATTGTTATATGTACACGGTTTATGGGTTTTGCACGTTCCTTCTTTCTGCTTCATAGAGTTCTTTGATCGTTTCTATTGAAAGTTCATCTAAAGCTAAGCTGGAATTAACGTTTTTATGTCTTTTTTGTTCAAAAAGCTTTTTATTTGTTTTAAGTACGTCATAGGAAAACAATTCGAGGATGCTGATATCAAGACCGCGACAAATGGCAGATAGAGTATCAAACTGAGGGATTTTTTTCCCGTTTTCAATATAGGAGAGCGTTGATTGTGCAATGCCGGCTTTATGCGCAAGTTCGCATTGGGATATGCGTTGGAGCTCGCGCAGCTTTCGTATCTTCGCGCCAATTTCTCTATTCATTGTTATCGCCTTCCTTTCAAGGCTTTTCATTACTTATTCTATCACCAAAAAATTCAAAGCACAACCCGTATAAACGACATATGATAAAAGAATTCACTATTGTTGCTCATTTCATTGTTATACATAAGATATTGGGATTATGACAGACACATAAGGGATATAAGCAGAGATTATTTAAAGAGAAAATGGCCAAAATCGACATGGATTGCTTTGCAAAGCTTGTCGATTAATAAGAAGTGAGATGCAGAATTTAAAAAAAGTTATTGACATATGCTCATAATGCGCTACAATTGAGTTATGAGCATATGTCAATAATGATCTGGTTAAGCTAATTGTGAAAAATGACTGCTTTGAATGGATTATATTTATTAACAGTAAAAGCAGTACTGGTAAACAAGAGGAAAAGGATAAGGAAGGAGGTGAATGAATATGCCAAGAGGAGACGGAACAGGCCCTGTGGGAATGGGGCCGATGACCGGAAGAGCGATGGGTTATTGCGCAGGAGCTGTTGTGCCCGGCTATGCAAACGCCGGGGCTGGCAGCGGGCGCGGAAGAGCGTTTCGAAGAGCATTCCGGATTTTCGGGCTTGGTAGACGTTTTCGTTTTAATGCCCGAAGAGCAGGTCGTATGAGATGGCAATGAAGCGGACGCTTTCCGCACAAATGAAAAGGAGGTAACTGAATATGCCAAGAGGAGACGGAACAGGCCCTATGGGAATGGGGCCGATGACCGGAAGAGCGATGGGCTATTGCGCAGGATATGCTGCACCTGGTTTTGCTAATGCCGGATTCGGCATGGGGCGTGGCCGTGGTTTTAGACAAATGTACAATATGACCGGTCGGCCGGGTTGGACGCGTAATGGTGCGTATCCATATGGAGCATATGCGTATCAGGGTGTAGTACCTGAAGTGGATGAAAAGGAAGTCCTGCAAAATCAGGCCGATTATCTTGAAAAGCAACTCAATGATGTACGCAAAAGGCTAAAAGACTTTGAAGAAAACGCGTAGCACACAAAGGAAAAGAAGGCAGGAATGATCCTGTCTCCTTTTCTTATTCTATATTATTGTTGAACAAGTATTATAAATGGACTTGGTTATGATAGCAGATGTGAGCGTACAGAATTAAAAAGCAGTCTGACTTTAGTATTGCTTGCAGGAGTAGAAAATTCGGGCTTAAATAAATGTGTCTAGTGAGTTATGATAAAGCACATACAATGTAACTATTGAACGATAAGTGAGGTGTCAAATGGCAAGACCAACGAAGTGGCGGAAGATTGAACATATTCCAACGGTGGAGAATTTTATTCCGATAGATAAGGGAACGACTCAATTTGATGAAAATGTTTTGAAGCTGGAGGAATTGGAAGCGATACGGCTCAAAGATCTCGAAGGTTTGGAGCAGGGTGAGTGCGCTGAAAAAATGCAGGTATCCCGCCCAACTTTTCAAAGAATCCTATTCTTGGCGCGTGAGAAGGTTGCGGACAGCTTGATTAACGGTAAGGCGATTCGTATTGAAGGTGGCAGCTTTACGCGCAATATTTGTCCGGTTCGGTGTCTTGAGTGCGGCAACGAGTGGACAGAAAGCTTTGAAAATATGGAACGAATGGGCAATAAAGAGTATGCCTGTCCAAAATGCGGCTCGAAAAATGTATTGTGCGGCCGCGGCGGGAAGGGGCAGTTTTGCAGAGGCAATTGTCATCGTCACGGAAGAAACGGACGGTAAAATTTTATTTTGCTGCGTATATGTGCTTTGAGCGGCTTGCATTGATCAAGCGATAAATATAAAATATAAAAAAGCACAAGCATGAAGGGAGCATATAAATGTCTGAGGTTAAAGTCAATCCCGGAATTTGCGGTCTTGAAACGAATATCACGATTACATCGGATATGGATACGGCAAGCATCGCTATTTCATCACAGTGTCCCAGCGTTCAAAAAATGCAGGAAGATTTAACGGATATCGATTGTCTTGAAGAATGCTTTTCAAAAATCGGCACATCACAAGTATATGAAGCGGCAGGCAAGCATTGCAAGCATGTCGGTTGTCCCGTGCCTTCGGCCATTATCAAAGGTTTAGAGGTCGCATGCGGGTATGCCCTGCCTAAGGATGTTGAGATTAAAATAAGCAAGTAATTGGTAATAGATTCGGGCCGGACACTGACAGCGCCATGATTTAGCCGGGATTTTTCAAGTCAGCAGTATTTGAATCAATATTGACGTATGCCCATAAAAGTGATACCATGCTATTGGCGGTTATGAACTTATGCTCATAACTGAAGGTATATGAAGGTGTTGATTAAATTTGAGAGTTGCTCTTTTAGCAGATGATATTGTAAACAAAAGAGGCCTGCTTGCCGAGCATGGGCTTTCTCTTTACATAGAACATAAAGGAATCAACATACTATTTGATACGGGGCAGTCTTCTGTTTTTTGTCATAACGCTGCTGCCATGGGAATCAATTTGCAAAATACGGATTGTGTCGTACTCAGCCACGGGCATTATGATCATTGCGGCGGACTGGTTTATTTCCCCAAAACAAATAAATACCCTGATATTTATGCGCACCGCCAAGCGTTTTTTAAGCGTTATAAAAAGAGTTCTGATGAATATATTGATATCGGAATTCCATGGCGTCTTGCAGATCATCGAGGTATTCAAAACAGTCTGATTTACAACCCAGGCATGCTGAATCCATATCCCGGAGTTCACCTTTTGTCCGAAATACCCTGCTCAACGGATTTTGAAGACTTTCCAAAAGGGTTTTTTATTAAACAATCTGAACAAATGACTGTAGATATGTTTTATGACGAGCAAATACTCGTGATTGAAACAGACGCAGGCCTTGTTGTTTTTCTCGGTTGCAGCCATCCCGGCGTTATTAATTGCCTCAAGTATGTAAAAAAGCGTTTTCCGGAACAAAACATTTATGCGCTTTTTGCCGGAATGCATATGGAAAAAGCAAGCCCGATACGGATAGAAATGACCATATCACATATGTTAAAGTATCACATTCAAAATATTATACCACTGCATTGTTCGGGTATTATGACTATCTGTGAGATGAAACGTTTTTTAAAAGAGCGCTGTCACGTACACGTTGCGGGAGACGTCATTAAGATTTAGCTGAAAATTAAAAAACTGTTAATGATACGCTGTATAAAGGATGATTATATGGGATGTTTTGATTTTTCTGATGCTGTGCTTGATCATTTTATGTGTCCAAGGAATATAGGCGAAATGGATGATGCGGATAGTGTCGGAACTGTCGGTGAGCCTGACTGCGGAGATGCGTTGACGATATACATTAAGGTTGAGAATCATGTCATCACGGATATCAGCTTTTTGGTTTATGGCTGCGCAGCGGCTATCGCGACAAGCAGTATGACGACGGAGCTTGCAAAGGGCAAGACGCTGGAAGAAGCTTATCGGATGACGGAAGAGGATATTGTAAGCGCGTTGGGCGGTCTGCCTAATGACAAGCTGCATTGTTCTGTGCTTGGACCGGGAGCGCTTAAGAAAGCGATTGATAATTATCGGTCAAAGACTGCTGATGAAAGGAGCGCGCCATGCTGACAATAAGAACAATTAACAGCCCTTCAAAAGGAACGGTCAATATTTTATCACGTAAAATTCATGAAGATTGCATAAAAAATAAACTTGATAACGGTATATACAATGCTCTTGGTTTGATACAAGGCCCTTTGGCAGAGATTATCGTCGCAGGTGATGTGGCTGAAAAGGCATCGAACGTGGATATGACCGAAATACAGGGTGTTTGTCCCCAACACATCACAATGATCGGTGTATTTGGAGATACGGCAGCTGTATCCGAAGCACTAAAAGCAGTTGCTAAACTGGAAGATCATTCGCCGGCAGCGGTGAAATGAAATAAAAATTTTGATTGGAGAGGTAAAAATGTCCGAAAAAAACACGACATGTGACGGCAAAGAATGCGGAAAAGATAAAGAGAGCTTTCTTGAAAAAACAAACGAGCTGAATTCAATTAAAAGAGTTGTCAGTATCGTCAGTGGTAAAGGCGGGGTGGGTAAATCGCTCATCACATCGATGACGGCTGTCGTGCTGCGCAGAAAGGGCTATCAGGTTGGTGTGATGGATGCCGATATCACAGGGCCTTCCATACCGAAAATGTTTGGTGCGGAAAGCTATAAACCGGATAGTTCGGAAATGGGTCTTTTTCCTGTCGCCACGCATAACGATATCAAGCTTATGTCCATCAACCTGCTTCTGGATAAGGCCGATCAGCCTGTCATATGGCGCGGGCCTTTGATTGCCGGTACAGTGAAGCAATTTTGGACGGATGTTATTTGGGGCGATCTTGATTACCTGCTGATCGACATGCCGCCGGGAACAGGCGATGTGCCGCTTACGGTATTCCAGTCGATACCATTGGATGGCATCATTATTGTGACATCTCCTCAGGATCTGGTCTCGCTGATCGTCAGAAAGGCGTACAATATGGCGAAATCAATGAATATACCCATATTGGGTGTTGTGGAAAATATGAGCTATGCGATTTGCCCAAAATGTGGGGATAAGATAAACGTTTTTGGAGAAAGCAAAGCGCAGAAAGTGGCTGATGAACTGGGTATTCCTATGCTGGGAAGGGTACCTATTGATACGGAACTGGCTACCCTTTGTGATAAGGGCGAGATTGAGAAGTTAAGCAAAAATTATTTGTCCGGATGTGAAGAGGCGTTGGAAAACTTATAAAGTGTCTATTAAGGGAGAACTGATACATTCGGTACTTCTATATGATTTCATTACGTAAAAAGGAGAAAATCAATGAATAAAAAAGAAGCGAATTTCAAATCATGCCTACAGCCGGCACCAAAAGTTCTTGTTTCATGCAGAGGAAAAAACGGAGAGAATAACGCGCTGGCCGTTGCGTATTGCGGCAACTGCAGCTATGATCCGCCAATGGTCATGGTCGGCATTGTGCCTTCGCGTTACTCATATAAAATGATTAAGGAATCCGGCTGCTTTGTGGTAAATTTGGCGAGCAAAGAGAACAAAGAAATGTTCGATTATCTTGGTTCGCACAGCCGCAGAGATGGGGATAAACTCAAAGAGATTGGTGCCCGGCTGGGTGAGGCGGTCAAGGTAAACGCGCCGATACTCGAGGATTGTCCGGTCAACATTGAGTGCAGCATTGTTGACTCTATTGTCACCGGCTCGCATGAGATGTTTGTGGGTAAGGTGGAATATGTGCATGCTGCATCGGAGTTGGTAAAAGAAAACAAGGACATAGATTTTTGCTCGATGGAGCTTCTATAGTTTTTTAAGCAGGAAAAGCTGACGCGCTACCTTTGTTGTTTATAGAGGCATTTTGTTTTCATACACATTTTGCGTGTATTTTGGGTATTGTGTGCAAGCTGCATACCTTTTCAGCTGTATTTAGTGCTAGCATGAATTTAGCCAAATAGACATGAACTCTTGTTTAAATTTATAAAGGAGATAATCGATGAAAAGAGCGTTTTATTTTGTGTTTGTGCTGCTAATGCTGGGACTGACGGCATGCGGTGCGCCCGCCGCGGAGACGACGCCGTCAGCGCCCGTTGCGACCCAAGCGCCTACGGCTGAACCCACAGAGGAACCCGCGCCTGAGCTCGCTGTTGTTGAGTTTACAGACCCTGTACTTGAGGAGCAGATACGCAAGGCAATGAACAAGCCTGAGAGCGATATCACGCTTGAGGAGGCAGAGCAGATCACCGAATTGGACCTCAATATGGAGAATGCAGGGTCTGTTGCTAGAATTGCTGATGTCAGCGATCTCGTCCAATTTCCCAATTTGACTTATCTGAATCTGGGATGGGCGCTCAATAATGGTGATAAGGCTGTGGATATAAGCCCGCTTGCCGATTTAAAAAAACTTGGAGTTCTGCATTTAAACTGCAACAATATTGACGATATCAGCGCTTTGGCAGGTTTGACAGATATGATGGATCTCAAAATATGGGGCAATAGCATAAAGGATATCAGCGCGCTGACCGGAATGACCATGATGGAGGATTTGTGGATTCAAGGAAATCAAATAACAGATATTAGCGCACTATCCGGTATGACAATTAACCTGTACCGTCTTTATTTGGATGATAATCAAATAACGGACGTGACGCCGCTCGCAGGATTGACAAAGCTGACATCCTTAAAACTTGGTGGGAACCCTGTCGAGGACTATTCGCCGCTTGCGGATATCTATCAGAATCTTGAGGAGAAGGATTTCGAATTAAACTAAACGTGGTTTTAATAACAATTCATGATGCAATCCCGATGCAGACGCAGATACGCATATCCCGTTTGTACCGGGATATTTTTTATTGATTTGTCTGCTGCATCATACTTTGGATGAATTCTATCCAAGTGTATAAGCTTCTTGGCATCGCCCGACGGCTGACTTGTTTGCTTGTCTATTTTTGTTAAAACAAGTATAATTATTGTATGAGTTTGCGGTGAAAAGGAGACGAGAAATGGCGACGAAAACTTTGCGTCAACGATTGTTTAAAGCCCCCGATTTTGAAACTTTCGTAGAGGAAAATGCCGAATTATTAACGCCTTTAAAGCTCAGTGACTATTTGGGGGAGTTGCGCAAAAAATCAGGCCAGTCCATGGGGCAGATTGTTTGCCGTTCCAATATTGACCGCACATACTTATATCAGATTTTTAACGGAACGCGAAAACCGTCACGTGATAAACTCATACAACTCGCGTTTGGGCTGGGGCTGGATGATGACGGTGCGCGAAAGCTGCTAAAGGTTGCGCAAAAGAGCCCGCTGTATCCCCGTATCATGCGCGACGCAGCCATTCTTAGATGTATCCACGACCAAAAGCGCATAGACGAAACGCAGGAGCTTCTTAATAGAATGGGTCTGACGCCGCTGGGTGGTGAGGATAAGCATGGATGACGCTTATATGTAAAGCATTATTGCCGAATGTAATTACGCCCGTTATCCTAAAGAGTTTCTCCAAGATTATGAAGCGATGGAGTGTCTGTCTTATAACGACCATTGCGAAACGCTGCTTGTGAAAAGCAAACAGACGGGCGAAAAATATGTGGTGCTATATCGACGAATACGCATCTTAAAACGATTGCAGGACTCGAGGACTTTGCCTGTTTGGAATTTATCAGTCTGTCCGATGTGGCAGACGACGATCTGCAACCGCTGTTTGCGTTGCCGAGGCTTAAAGAAGTGTATCTTGATGAGGCGCTGCTGCACACGGCCGAAGACCACTTGAATCAAGCGGCGTTTCATATCGTTTATCAGTAGATAAAAAACGAATATTGTGTAAACAAATCTATTTTTGTGCCTTTGGTGTTGAACTTAAAGGCAAATGGTGTTAAAATATCGTTAGCACTCTTGAACGATGAGTGCTAACAAAACAACATAAAAGGAGACGGTGAGAATGGCAAAAAAGCAGTTTAAAGCCGAATCAAAACAGCTGCTGAATCTTATGATTCATTCAATCTATACGCACAAAGAGATATTTTTAAGAGAGCTGATTTCCAACGCCAGCGATGCGATTGACAAGACTTATTACACGGCATTGACGGACGAATCCATCAGCTTCAACAGCGCGGATTATTACATAAAGCTGATACCCAATAAGACGAGCAGAACGTTGCGCATTATCGATACGGGCATCGGCATGACCAAGGAGGAACTGGAAAGCAATCTTGGCACCATCGCAAAGAGCGGTTCATTGAATTTCAAAAAAGAAAACGAAATCAAAGACGGCTACGACATTATTGGTCAGTTTGGCGTGGGCTTTTATTCCGCGTTTATGGTGGCAGACAAGGTGACTGTGGTCAGCCGGTCGCTGGGTAGCGATGAAGGCTACAAGTGGGAATCTGAAGGGGTCAGCGGTTACAACATTGAACCCTGTGCCAAAGAAGATGTGGGAACGGAGATTATTCTGCACATAAAACAAAACGCGGAGGATGAAAACTACGATGAGTTTTTGGAAGAATATCGTCTGCGCTCGCTTGTGAAGAAGTATTCAGACTTTATCCGCTATCCTATTAAAATGGATATGCAGGAGAGCCGTCTTAAGGAAGGTAGCGAGGACGAATATGAAACCGTCGTGGAGGAACAGGTTTTAAACAGCATGGTGCCAATCTGGCGTAAAAACAAAAATGAGATTACGGATGAAGACTACGAGCAGTTCTACTCGGAGAAGCATTTTGGGTTTGACAAGCCAGTCGCCCATCTGCACATTAAAACCGAGGGCACGGTACGCTACAACGCGATTCTGTTTATACCTGAAAAGACGCCGTATGATTTTTATACAAAGGATTATGAAAAAGGGCTGGAGCTGTATGCAAGCGGTGTGCTTATCATGAACAAGTGCCCCGATCTGCTGCCGGATTATTTCAGCTTTGTGCGCGGCATGGTGGAGTCTGACGATCTGTCGCTCAATATCTCGAGAGAGCTGCTGCAGCACAACCGCCAGCTCAAGCTGATTGCCAAGAACTTAAAGAATAAAATCAAATCTGAGCTGGAAAGCCTGCTTAAAAACGACCGTGAAAAATATGAGGCATTCTATCAGTCGTTCGGCAGACAATTAAAGTTTGGTACGTACAACAGCTTCGGTGCGGATAAGGAAGATCTGCAGGATCTGCTGATGTTCTATTCCTCGTCTGAGAAAAAGATGGTGACGCTCGCCGAATATGTGGACCGTATGAAGGAAGACCAGAAATATATTTATTATGCGGCGGGTGAATCCGTGGAACGTATCAACAAAATGCCGCAGACCGAAATGGTACTCGATAAGGGGTATGAAATCCTTTATCTCACGGAGGATGTGGACGAGTTCGCGATTCAGGTGCTTATGAATTACAAGGAGAAGGAATTCAAGTCTGTCTCGGCGAGCGATGTGGATCTGGATACGGAAGAAGAGAAGAAGGAAGTTGAAACTCAAGCTAAGGATGACAAAGCGCTTTTTGATAAGATGAAGGAGATTCTTGGCGATAAGGTTAAGGATATCCGTTTATCCAAACGGCTCAAAACGCATCCGGTATGCCTCATCAGCGAGGGCAATGTGTCCATTGAGATGGAAAAGATATTGAAGACGATGCCGGGCAATCAAAACATTACGGCGGAAAAAGTATTGGAGCTTAACCCGGGACATCATGTATACGCGTCGCTCAAGGATGCTTTTGAACACGATGAAGAAAAGTTTAAGCTCTTTACAGACCTGCTGTATAATCAAGCGCTGCTGATGGAGGGGCTCAGTGTGGAAGATCCGCTGGCATTCAGCAACAACATATGCAAGCTGATGGCTTAAGGAAGAGCTTCCCATGCGCTTGTTTATCGGTGTGAAGACAGGCTGCGAAGACTATTTGTCGTCGTTGCTGCAGAAACTGAGAAAGTTTGGGCAAGGCAGCTTCACTAGCAGAGAAAATCTGCATATGACGATTAGGTTTTTGGGTGAGGTGCCGCCCGCCAAAATAAAAGATATCCGTGAAGCAATCACCGAAGCGCAAAGAGGGACTTTCAGCCTAACCTGCCAGGGTTTGCAGATAATCGGCAGAGATATTGTGACGGCGAAGGTGGGCGGAGAGAAAGACAAGCTCTCCTCCCTCTACGACAGTCTGGAAACGGCGCTTGAGAAACGCGGCTTCCAAAGAGAAGCAAGGCGTTATCAGCCGCACATCACGCTCGCACGTCAATTTCGTCCATCCGCTGGTTTTGATGTCACGTCAATCCCTCCTGTGCCGGCTCTTTTTATGGTGACCGAAATCATACTGTTTGAGAGCAAGAGGAAAGAAGGCAGGTTGGTTTATCAATGCTTGTTTCGAGAGCCGCTTAATTGAGGTTTAGGGGGGCTCTTCTAACACTAAACACATCAATATACTAAATATGAACACCGACTTTACCTATTTTTTACGAAAAGCCGGTGTTTTTCTATGTTAAAATAAATTTGTCGGATTTTATCTTTTTTTGGCGGGGGGATTATGAATTACGGTATTATAGACATCGGATCCAATACGATACGCATTGTGGTGTATAAGATCACAAAGAATCGTTTTGAGTGTTTGTTCAACAAAAAGCAGTTCGTTCAGCTGATCGGCTATGTTAAAAACGGCCGAATGCGCGACGAGGGTAAGAGAAGCATGATTCTTGCTGTGAAACAGCTTGCAGAAATCGCACAGCATTTCAATCCGAAAAGGATCGATTGCTTTGCCACAGCTCCTTTCAGAGCCGTAGACAATGCGGATGAATTAATCGGCATGATCAAAAATTTCACGGGTTTGAAGACAAGGGTGTTGAGCGGCGAAGAGGAGGCACAGCTTGAACTGATTGGCGCACAATACTTAAACGGTACTAAAACGGGGCTGTTTGTGGATCTTGGCGGCGGAAGCTTGGAAGCGGGATTGCTGGAAAACGGCGAAATCAAGCATGCTCAGAGCATAAATATTGGCTGCGTCAATTTGACAGACGGGTTTGTGAGCGGGCTTTTCCCGACCAAGCAGGAGCTGAAGCGGCTAAAAACGCACATCGACGAAAAGCTCGGTGAACTGAGCTGGCTTCATGAAGCCGCAGGCTTTCGTATGATCTGTACCGGCGGCACGGCGCGTGCGCTGGGAGAACTCCATCAATCACTAACAGGCAGCACGATTCCTCTTGATGCCTACTCAATGGATGCAAAAGAAATCAAGTCAGTATATAAAACCATTATAGAAATGGAAACTGAGGGGCTGCGCCTTATTTCAAAGCAGGCATCAGGGCGCATATTTACATTTGTACCCGGTACGGTGGCGCTTTGGAGGATTGCGAAAACAGTACAGGCGAAACAAGTGAGCTTTAGCACCTACGGTGTCAGAGAAGGCTTCCTGATTAAATATATACTGGGCATGGCCTCGGGAAGCATATTGGCACAAACAACCGCATAATGGATTGTTGTCATCCGTAAGCGAGAGGAGGTTGTTCGATGGAAAGGATAACATGGTATAAACCGGTAAACGGCAGTGGTGTATTCAAAAGCGACCATTTCAAAAAGAATCTCAAGAAAAATGAAGACGCGTCACTGGTGGAATGTCTGCATCTTGACACATCTGAAATGGTCTTGCTGCAAAACAAAGCGGCTTTTATGATTGTTGACCGCGACGGAGAGCTGAAACAGATGGCTGTGTTTGAGCAGCCGGATGAAGGAATGAACAAAGAATACATTGTGGATTTGCCGCAAAGCGGTATCGATCTGACGCTGTTTCCTCAAGAAGTTTGCAAAAAACTATGTGGTATTTTGCAGAATGCGCCGCTCCAGATACATTTGATTTTTGCTTTTGAAGAAAAAACGCGGCTGCTGGCAATGGAAGGATACGAGCCTTGCATTCTCTTGCGTTTATTGGGGTTATTTGAAAACGAGAGTGCCAAAGAAGAGCTTTGTGCGCTGCAGCTTGTAAGCATAAATGAACCGAAAGACGATGCGCTGGCTGAAAAGCTTGTCAACGAGGGGATATTCACACCGTCAATATCGCCGTGGATTCAAACGATGTGGCTTCGGGAATCCGGATTAAAGCCGCTTCTTTCAGAAAAAAAGATTAAAAAAATCGATTTATCAGAAATATCGGCTATGATCGTTATCCGTTTATTTGAACTGGTGAGAGCGTATGCGGCGGTTAATGAAGGGGATTTTAAAAAAGAACCTGTTCACAGCCTCCGAGTGGAAGCAAGAAAAATGCTTACACTGATTGAAATATTTGATGATATTTTTGCGGAGAAAGCAATTCTGTATACGTCGTTTCTAAATAAACTGATTGATGATACCGATGAGCTTCGCGCCATAGATTTTGTGAGTGAGGAGCTCGATACAATTGATGCGCTTTATAATCATTTTGATTTTGAACCTCTTAAGCAAAAGCTCGCATCAAAACGCTCGCTCATATACAGCACGATAAAAGATGCCTATCACCAAGGCAGCTATGCCGACTCTCTGGCTGCTTTTTGGGTGGATATGCACGTCAAAACACATCATGGTTTTGAGGACGAGAAACTGCATATCGTAAAAGCTTCTGAGCAAATTAAAGAATGGGCAATTCAATTAAACGTGTACAAAAAATCTGAGCTGTATGAAACCGGACAGATGCATGAATACCGAAAAACTTCGAGAAAGCTGAGGTATTCACTTGAAAGCCTGAAAAGTCTTGTGCAAAAGCGGATTGGCAAAGCCATAAAAAGCTGCAAAGCGCTTCAGGATGAGTTCGGTATGGTTGTTGATGTCGCGCAGCATATAAAAACGCTGCAGGAACTGGCCGCAGAAGAAAAAAACGCTGAATTGTCGCTGTTGTGCGGCGTTTGCTGCGGCGTGTTTGCGGAAACACTGCTGGATATCCAAAAGGAAGCGATTAACGCTTGGAAGGATTGCCGAATCGATTTGAAAGTGCTGGAAGATACGCTATGAAAGAAAACAAGAGCTATGCGGTCATCGATTTCGGATCAAATTCAGTGAACCTTGCCGTCTATCATGTGTATGACGGCAGGTTGGAGAGACTGAAAAACAGAAAATCCATGCTCGGCATTTTGGGCTATACGCATAAGGGCAGCATCACGCATGCAGGTATCGCCAAAGCCGTTGAGGTGATTGCGGAGCTGAAAAAGAAAGCTGACAATATGGGAGCTGTGGTGTACTGTTTTGCGACAGCATCGCTGCGTGGCGTGAATAACGCAAGGGAAGTGACGGATGCCATATTGGAGGAGACCGGGCTGGTTGTGGATATTATTTCATGGCAGCGCGAGGCGTATTATGACTATTTGTCTTTGGTTAAACTGCTGAAAATTCAAGATGCGGTGGCGGTGGATATCGGCGGCGGAAGCACGGAGATTGTCCATATACAAAACGCGCAAATGACACATAGCGCCAGTCTGCCGGTCGGCTCACTTAGGCTATATCAGGATTATGTGAGAGGCATTCGGGCGGATGAAACGGAGATATTACGGATTGACAGTGCTGTGAACGGCTATCTTGACGATCTTATTTGGTTACCGAAGACGGAATGCGATGTGATGTATGCGATAGGCGGCACGGCCAGAGCAGTGGTGAAGCTGCATAGAGCTGTTTTTCCGTCCAGTGCCAGCAAAAACGATTATGTTTACAGCGCGGAAGATTTGGATGCGCTGCTTTCTTATTTGTTGGACACAAACGGACATTTTGACATGATCACAAAGCTCATGGCTGAGCGGATTCACGTGATTGCGCCGGGGCTCACGGAGCTTCGTGCAATCGCAAAAAGAACCGGAGTGAAAAGCATCGCGCTCAGCAAATACGGTGTGCGTGAAGGCTATATAATAGAAAATGTCTTCTTAAAGGGTGGGGTATGAACAAAAGAGAGAAACAAGGCAGCTCCGTGTATATCAACAGAGAGTTAAGCTGGCTCAAGTTTAACGAGCGTGTGCTTGAAGAGGCGGCTGATATGACCGTTCCTATATTTGAGCGGCTCAAGTATATCTGGATATTTATGAACAATCTTGATGAGTTTTTTATGATTCGCGTCGGAAGTTTGCAGGACCAGACGTTCCTTAAGAGTGCCCCTCCCGACAGCAAGACGGGCATGACGCCCAAGGAGCAGATAACCGCAGTGCTGAAAGAAGTTCGCTGCATGGTCAAGCATAAAGATACGGCATATTATGCGTGTATAAAAAAGCTTGCGCGGCACAATATCCGCCGCCTCAATATGAATGAGCTGACAGCGCAGGAGGAGGAATATGTCCGCGAATACTACATGCGTGAGATATACCCGCTGCTTTCACCGCAGATCATCGACAATCGTCATCCCTTTCCGTTTCTGCTCAATAAAGGCATTTATGTGGGTGTCTATTTTGAGAGCCATCACGATACGAATTTTGGTATTATACCAGCCGTAGGAGCCTTTAGTCGCTTGGTGATGCTGCCGGGATCGGGCGTTCGTTTTGTGCTTACGGAGGAAGTTATTTATCACTATGCTGACATGATGTTTGGCAGCCATGATCTGCTGGACAAAATGATATTCCGTGTGACGCGCAATGCAGACATCATCACCGATGTGTCTTTGTTTGATGAAGATGTTGACTTTCGGTTTACAATGAAAGAACTTTTGAAAAAACGTGTCAAACTGGCTCCGGTCAGGCTGGAGATTCAGGGCAAGCTGAAAAAGGAGTTTATCCGATATATATGCAAAAAGCTTAATTTGAGGCAAAATCACGTGTTTATCACAAGAAGCCCGCTTGATTTGTCCTACGTTCCAAAGCTTGAGGACTTGCTGACCAAGACGCAGAAAGGCAAGCTGCTGTTTGAACCGCTGACACCGCAGATACCCCCGGAAATTGATTCGGAAGAAAGCATGATGCAGCAGGTGCTCAATCGCGACTTTTTGCTTGCCTATCCGTTTGAGTCGATGCGTCCCTTTATCCGGCTTCTATATGAGGCAGCGGAAGACCCGGACGTGGTATCCATCAAGATCACGCTATACCGCGTGGGCAAAGAATCCGAGATTGTCCGCAGCCTCATTAAGGCGGCGGAGAAAGGCAAGGATGTGACCGCGGTTGTGGAACTGCGCGCACGTTTCGACGAGGAAGACAACATTGAATGGGCCACGCGCCTGGCTGAAGCGGGCTGCCGCGTCATATATGGCGTTGACGTATATAAGGTTCACAGCAAGGTGCTGCTTATCACCCGTAAAACGGATAAGAGTATTCAATACATTTCACAGATTGGAACAGGCAACTACAATGAGCGTACGGCCAGACAATACACTGACCTGTCTCTGATGACTTCTAATCCCGACATCGGGCTTGACGCCGTGGCGCTTTTTAACGACATACTCGTCAACAACATACATGGAAGATACAGGCATTTACTGGTTGCGCCGTCTTGCATGCGCGGTTCTATCATCAATTTGATACAGACAGAAATTGATCATGCAGCAAAGGCAGAGCCCGCGTCAATATTTGCGAAATTCAACTCACTGACGGACAAAGCCATTATCGATAAGCTCGTGGAAGCATCCGAAGCGGGTGTGAATATCCGGCTGATTATCCGTGGTATCTGCTGCCTGAACACGGGTATTCCGTTGCAGACGGATAACATCACCGTGGTGAGCATCGTGGGGCGCTTTCTTGAACACTCGCGCGTATACTGCTTCGGCGTGGGAGAGCGCAAGCGCGTTTATATCTCCAGCGCAGACTGGATGACGCGAAACACCGAGCGGCGTATTGAGGTGGCGTGCCCTGTATTGGATGCTGAGCTTGCGGCACGTGTGGAGGGTATGCTGGAAACCGCGTTCCGTGACAATGTGAAGGCGCGTGTTCTTATGCCCGATGGCACATATGAGAACCAGATGGCAGAGGACGACGAGGTGAGTCTCAACAGCCAGATTCATTTTTACGAACAGGCTTATGCCGCGGCGGGTAAGTAAATAAAGCAAGTCTGACGGTTTGCCGATTTATGAAAAACAAAGCTCTCTTCGCATGGATATATGAGACGGTTCGGGAGGAGCTTTTTTGTTGCTCTGATTTATTCACTTCCAGTGTGCGAAAGCAGCCGTTTTGTTGCCTTTTTTGTACCAATCAGCATCATGCCAAGTATCACAAGCGCGCCGCCCGCCCATTGCGCCCAGCTTGTACGCTCGCCCAGCAGCAGCACGGATAGCAGCAACGAAGTAAACGGCATCAGGCCGGCAAACGCGGCGGCTGTGCTGGCGGGGCAGCGTTTAATGCCGGCAAACCAGAAGATAAAAGCAAGCGCTGTCACAAATACGCCGTACCAGACGAGTGCGAGCCATTCTGCGACACCGATTGCACCTAATTTTTCATATGGCTGTTCAAACAGCATGGGAACAACGCAGAAAAGAAGAGCGATCATGGATACCAAAGTGGTTCGCACAAGCGGATCGAGAGGCTTATGTTTTTCGGCTTTGACGGCGCTGACGCGTGACAAAACGTTGAAAGCGGATTCGCTGGCTGCGGCACCGAGTACGAGCAAATTTCCCAAAAGGTGATTTGTAGAAAAGCTGCTGGCGGTAAGCCCCTGTATAAGAAGAACGCCGCCGACGGTGCATATCATTCCTGCAAAGCCATGCGTACACACTCGTTCCTTGAGAAAAATCCAAGCAAACGATGCTGTGATGGCGGGTGTGGCGCCCGTAAGCAAGCCCGCCTCGCTTGCGCTTGTGCGCGAAATGCCCTGAAGCAAAAACAGACGAAATAAAAATATGCCAAGCAGCGCCTGAAGAAAAAGCATGATAGTTTCCGACCAGCGCATATGCTTTACAGTCTGCTTAAGTTTACTGGCGCAAAACGGCAGCAGTGCAATAATCGCTAAAGTTAGGCTGACGGCTGTGATGGTGAATGCGCCGAGATGACCAGATAAAAGTCTCGCGGATATCACAGACGAACCTGCAAGTGAAAATGCGCCGGTAAGACATAGCGGCCCCGAGAATTTCAAAAAAAATACCTCCTATGCATTTTCAAAGGTGCTTGACGGTGATATGATTTTACCAAATAAACTGGTTTGTAATAAGCGCCAGTGCAGCGTGAATTTGAGCAGACCAGTTGGAGGCTGCTATGTGGGGGATTAATCTGAGCAGACAAAGCGGCGTGCCGATTAAACGGCAGATATATGAAGCCTTTAAACAGCGCATGATGATCGGAAACCTCGAAGAGGGAGAAGCGATGCCCTCCACGCGTGAGCTGGCGTCAGCACTTTTAGTGTCTCGCAGCACCGTCTGCGAGGCATACGATATGCTTCTGGCCGAAGGCTTCATCATCGCGCATCAGGGCGCGCCCACGCGAGTGGCACCCGGACTGAGGGTGGATATAAGCTTTGAGCAAAAACCTCGAAGGAAGGCGCGAAGCGAAAAAAAGTACGCTGCGGATTTCCAAACAGGGCAGCCTGATTTGCGCGAATTTCCGCGTTTTTCTTTCGAACAGTGTCTTAAACGGGCAGCGGCGGAGCTGTCGCTATCTTCGTTTGGTTATTCGGGTGCCTGCGGGTCGCTGCCGCTTCGGGAAGAGATTGCGGCGTATCTTTACCGCAGCCGGGGCATTAAAGCAGATTCACAGGACATTTTCATCACGGCGGGCGCCACGCATGCGCTGCATGTGTGCGCCGCATTATTTAGAGAGCAAAGCCGCGAAATACTTATAGAAGATCCATGCCACGCGGGTATGCTCAAAACCTTCATGTACAAAGGCTTTACGCCCATACCCGTTCCCGTTGACGAATCGGGCATGCAGACGGACAACCTCAAAAACAGGCGAGGCTGTCCGGTGTATGTGACCCCATCGCATCAGTTTCCTTTAGGCGGCGTAATGACTGCGCCAAGGCGGGCGGAAATTATCCGATGCGCACGCCGAAATGAAAACTACATCATTGAGGACGACTATGACAGTGAATTTCGTTATCAGGGTGAGCCTATCGCGCCGCTGTATGCGATGGATCCGCAGCGCGTGATCTATGTGGGCACATTCAGTAAGGTGCTTTATCCCGCGCTGCGCATCGGCTACGTGATATTGCCTCGTTTGCTGCAAAAACGCTGGATTCAGCTGCGTACCTGCACGGACGTGCAAAACCCTGTGTTTGAACAGGCGGCGCTGACGGATTTTTTGCAGACACGCCGGTTAGACCGACATATCCAGAAAATGCGCAAGATATATGGAAATCGTCGCCAGATACTGCTCGAAAGTCTTGGCGACGCGTTCGGAGACACATGGCGGCCTTGGGGAGATGCGGCAGGGCTTCATATCGCCGTGCAGTTTGACGGGCTGCGATTTGATGAAAGTGTTGAGACGATATGCCGTGAACAGGGAGTGCGCATTTCATCCGTTGCTCGATACTGTATCGAAAAAGGATGCCACGAAGATAAGCTGCTTCTGGGCTACGGGCATCTTAACCATACCGAGATTGTAAACGGCGTCAGACTGCTCTGCATCGCCATGTGCGGATATCTGCCGCAAATATAGACTATTTGTAATTAAGACTCACATAAACCGAACTTTACACAAAAAATCTTGTATTATTTCCGTCAAAAGCTTATAATCATTTGCGGTCAACAATTGAGAAACTGGGGTTACTATGCATAAACAAGAGAATATAAGAAACATTGCGATCGTGGCGCACGTCGATCACGGCAAAACAACGCTTGTGGATCAGATGCTGCGGCAGTCGGGCATATTCCGTGCCAATGAAGTGGTGCGAGAGCGTGTGATGGATTCGGAGGATTTGGAACAGGAGAGGGGAATCACTATACTCTCCAAAAATACAGCCATCGAATACAAGGGAACGAAAATCAATATTGTGGATACACCGGGCCATGCGGACTTTGGCGGCGAGGTGGAGCGCGTGCTGACAATGGTCGACGGCGTGCTGCTGCTTGTGGACGCGTTTGAAGGTTGCATGCCGCAAACACGCTTTGTGCTGAAAAAAGCGTTGATGCTGAACAAACACGTCATCGCGGTCATCAACAAGGTGGACAGGCCGGGTTCGCGCCCTGAAACGGTGCTGGACGGTATTATCGACCTTTTCATTGAGCTGGACGCGGCAGAGGAACAGCTGGATTTTCCCGTTGTGTATGCATCTGCCAAGGCTGGCACGGCATCCGTCAAGCTGGAAGATGAGATGACGGATATCACGCCGCTTTTCGACGCGATTATCGAGCATGTTCCCGCGCCCGAGGGTGAACCCGAAGGACCGCTTCAGATGCTTGTGTCCAGCATTGATTATGACGATTATTTGGGCCGTATCGCCATTGGTCGTATTGAGCGGGGCATGGCGCAAAGAAACATGGCGGCGGCACTATGCCGGCAGGACGGAACAACGCAGAATGTGAAGATAACGCGGCTTTATGAGTTTTCAGGGCTTAGGCGCAAAGAAACTGAAAGCGCGCGATTTGGCGATATTGTGGCGATTGCGGGACTGCCAGACGTCAATATCGGAGAAACAGTCTGCGACGCTGAATGTATCGATCCGCTGCCGTTTGTCAAGATCGACGAACCGACGGTATCCATGAACTTTATCGTCAACAACAGTCCTTTTGCGGGGCGCGAAGGCAAATATGTGACCTCTCGCAATCTGCGCGAGCGGCTTTGGCGCGAGATGGAGACGAATCTTAGTCTTAAGGTGGAGGAAACGGATTCGACCGACTCGTTCAAGGTGTCGGGCCGTGGTGAGCTTCATCTGTCCATACTCATTGAAACGATGCGTCGTGAAGGGTATGAATTTTCGGTGTCGCGGCCGCGCGTCATACTCAAAAAAGAAGACAGCGTGACCTTGGAGCCGTATGAACTGCTTATGATTGATGTGCCGGGCGACTATGCGGGTGTCGTGATTGAGAAATTAGGGCCAAGAAAAGCGTCGCTTGTAGACATGAGCACGGACGGCGGTACGACACGCATGTCGTTTAATATCCCGTCGCGCGGGCTTATCGGTTACCGCAATGAATTTTTGACGGACACAAAGGGCAACGGCATTCTGAACCATATTTTCTGTGGATACAAGGAATGGGCGGGCGACATCGCAGAACGCCAGAGAGGCTCGATTATTGCGCATGAACAGGGAGAATCCACAGCGTACGGTTTATTCAACGCGCAGGAGCGCGGGAGGCTTTTCATCGGCGCGGGCATACCCGTTTATACAGGCATGGTCGTGGGTGAAAACGCGCGTCAGGAAGACATTGTCATCAACGTCTGCAAGAAAAAGCAGCTGACCAATACCCGGGCTTCCGGTTCGGACGATGCGCTGCGTTTAACGCCGCCTACAGTACTGAGCCTAGAGCAGTCTCTTGAGTTCATTGCGGATGATGAGCTCGTTGAAGTCACGCCCAAAAACATCCGGCTTCGCAAAGCGTTGCTGGATAAGGGAGACAGGGCCAGGCTGCAAAAAGTAAATTAGTTTTTGATATTAACGAACCGATATAAAAAAATGATAACATCTTCTGCACGGCTCGACATGTTTCGTGCAGAAGATATAAAAAAATTAAAAAAATACTTGTTTTACATCATACAAATGTGGTATATTATAGATAAATAAATAACTGTTTGGTATTGGCTTTTAAGCCGATAAAGGCAAACTCGGTGAAAATCGGGGACGCAAAGCAAGGGGTCTAAGTCCATTGGATATGACAGCCCGGTTACCGAAGATTAGAGGTTTTTTATTTTGTAACTTTTGCGCCTAAACCCTGATTCGCAGGGTGAAATAAATAGGGGAGTAGATATTGAACAAACGCACTCAAATTAAAGCTTAAAGCCTACATTTCGGGCTACATACACCACATATAAAGCAAAAATACATTTGGTTGGAAAAGGATAGACACAATTTGAAGGACATCTTCCATACCGTTCCCCTGCATAATGTTTCAAGTCCGAAAAGGGCGAAGGAAAGCCACAGCAGATGCTGTGGTTTTTCTTATGCGCCATTGTTATTTAGACCGATAGGTTAAACAATTGCATATGACCGAATCATGCGGATCATCAATATCCACGTTTCTTGCGCGGCAATGAAATGATTTGTTATATACGCACTGTGTCACATTACAAGAGATGCGGGGCGCATTTTCTCCCGGCTCAGTGCCGAATTCGGTATCCGCAGGTATATGCGAGGATGCCGCAAACGTGTTTTCTTTGGTGTATGTGTCACAATACGTTTCTTCAGACGTATTGCTTACAAGTATTGTGTTGGCATCGCAATATTGATTCGTGTTGTATATGCAGTCGGTAGCCTGGCATTTTAAAGATTTCATTTTAATCATCCTTTCGTTCAAAACATTCGCACATGCTTTCATCCGGGGAGTTGGCACCGCTGGTGAGCGGATTGATTTGTATGTTGTATAACATACATAAGTCATTTTTACCGTGATTCTGACAGGATTCAACAGAGCAGTAAATGGTTTGATGATATTTGCTCATATTGCTCCTCCCGGCTTTTGCTGTTTTCTTTATTATGGCTCAATATTTTATGTTTTATGTAAGTGTTAAAACAGCTGCTTTACAAACCGGAATTCATCATCTGTTATTAATTTTAAAAAGAATATATGTCTAGTTTTATACGAATTTGGGTA
This sequence comes from Clostridia bacterium, assembly GCA_003249555.1. Taxonomy (GTDB): domain Bacteria; phylum Bacillota; class Clostridia; order Christensenellales; family SZUA-584; genus SZUA-584. The sequence continues at coordinate 58,961 of QKIQ01000046.1, forward strand.
TTATTATACTGTAGACTTTTGAGAGTATTGACAATATTGCGAGCACGATTATATAATACAATTGGTCTAAGAAGGGCTGGAATTTCTTTAAGTAGTATTAATTCCCAATATTTACATAAATATCGTCGGGTATGCGTTATTACTGATGTCTGGCATTTTCATTTTTATATATTTAGAAGGAGACGACAATTGGATATTAGTTTGCTAAAAGAGAAGAGTTTAATGGACCTGCGCGAAATTGCCAAAATGGCAGGCATTAAATCTGTTACCAAATACCGAAAGGGTGAGCTGCTGGATATGCTTTACGAGCTCGATCGGCGCGCGCGAAGCAGCGAAAACCCGGAGAATGCCCAAAGCAGCGAAGACTTAGAAAATGATTATAAATCATACGACGAGGATGTCTATGAAGAGAATTATGAGCGCCAAGAGGACTCTTTCGTATCTGATGAGATCCCTTCATACCAGCAGGATGTGCTGGATAGGCGTGAGCGTGAGGAAGAAATAAAAAAGCAGCATGAGGATGAGAGCCCCGCCAGAAACGAAGAAAAGAAAATGATCGAATATGTGATGGGCAACGATGCTGTGAACGAGCTGCTTAACAAAGGCGACTGCGGAGATGCCCTGGGTATACTCGAAGTGCTCCCCGAAGGATATGGTTTTTTGCGCAGTGAGAACTATCTGCCAGGCAATAAAGACGTTTATGTGTCGATGGCACAGATTAGAAAGTTTAACCTTAAAACCGGCGACAAAGTGAGGGGCAAAACGCGCCCGGCGAAAGACGCAGAAAAGCTCAATGCACTGCTTTATATCGAACAGGTCAATGACGATATCGTTGAAAAATGTCTTACACGCCGTCCGTTTGAAAACCTCATACCCATCCATCCCGAGCAGCGACTCACGTTGGAACGGCCGGAGGCCACTCGGGATCTTGCCATTCGTTTGATAGATCTTATTTCTCCCATAGGAAAAGGACAAAGAGGACTCGTGGTTTCGCCGCCAAAAGCGGGAAAAACCATTATGCTAAAGAAAATCGCCAACAGCATCACATCCAACTACCCTGATGTCAATTTGATTGTTCTGCTTATCGATGAGCGTCCGGAAGAAGTGACGGATATGCAGCGCTCGATAAAGGGTGAGGTTGTATATTCCACATTTGATGAAAAACCTGAAAATCATACACGTGTGTCTGAAATGGTCATTGAGCGCGCCAAACGCCTTGTGGAGCAGGGCAAAGATGTTGTTGTGCTGCTGGACAGCATTACGCGTCTTGCACGTGCGTATAATCTTATCATTCCTCCCACTGGACGTACGCTCTCGGGCGGTCTGGATCCGGGATCGCTGTATAAGCCCAAACGCTTTTTCGGAGCGGCGAGAAATATTGAATTTGGCGGCAGTTTGACCATTATTGCGACGGCATTGGTTGATACGGGTTCGCGTATGGATGAGATTATATATGAGGAATTCAAAGGCACTGGCAATATGGAAATCCATCTTGACAGGCGACTCTCCGAAAAACGTATTTTCCCAGCCATCGATCTGCATAAGTCGAGCACACGCCGTGAAGAACTGCTTCTTTCCAAGAGAGAGCTTGAGGGCATTTGGGCAATACGCAAGGTAATGTCTAACGGAAACACCTCCGAGGTGACCGAACAGCTTATAAGCATGCTTGCCAAAACGCAAAGCAACGAAGCATTTCTTGAAAAGCTTAAAGGCTGGCTCTCCATATGGGATAAGGAAGGATATAACTTCGCTCCCAAAAGAGGGGGGTTCTAGGGAACTCTTGAAATGACACATAAAGCTTCGTTGGTCGACAAGGGACGGCTTTTCGGAAAAGTTGTTTATATCTTTTTTTGTTTCTATTCGATGGCCGTGGCGCAGCGCTTTGAGATGAATATTGTCTACGGGGCTGCGCTGTTCATATCTCTTTCGGCATCAGCGAGGATGCTAAAGTTTACCCTTCAGACCACATACGATACGCGCTGGCTTAAAATTTTTAAGCTGGGGCTGATCGTATTTTTTATACTATCAACGGCATATGTTTTTATTCTCTATCCGTTTCTATATACATATTCACATACTATTTTTTCGATATTTATTATTGTATTACCTTTTTTAGCGCAGGTAACCCAGACTATGGTGCTGCGTGTATTGATGAATGCGGGCAAAATGACGAACCGCACTTTCATACTAACGCTGTCTGGCTCTGCGTTATTGTGCATTGGCATCACAAGTATGCTCATTTGGTTATCGGGTGTAGATGCGTTTTTGCTGATATCTCCACTGGCAGTGGGAATGGGGCTTGTCGCATTCCGGCAGTGGACGTATAAAGAATATGCGTCTGAATACCCAAGACCCGATACTCATTTAAATGACTTCAGTCAGATCGCAAGCGCGCGCCTTTACGACGGTATGGTGGTTACATCGGGCGTTGCGCTCAATGTGTTCACGTTTACGTATGTGCTCTATATGATGCTGATACACAAGAGAAGTTTTTCACTGGATGTGTTTGTCATTTTTACGCTGATGACGCTGGTGTGCAGTATTATATTCCTTGGCACTTACCGGTTTGCGCAAAGATCGCTGATAAAAAAGATTGGCACCAACGCGGCGTTTGTACTGGGCACGGGCATTGCTATTTTTGCGGTTTATGTGTTCAGAGACAGCTGGTGGGGGGGAGGACTTGCCATTTCTGTGCAGTCGCTGCTGCTTCTGTTCGGACTGATGCTGCAAATGATTGCGGCGATGGATCTGCGTGAGGATATTTTACTGGTGGTGAGGCTGCAGAACAAGAATGTGAACGCGACGGCGTTAATGCAAAGGACGCAGCGTCTGGAGCATTGGACTAAGACGATCTCTGAAGGCATCTGTTTGATTGTACTCAGTTTGCTTATTTCAGACCCGCTGATTTACAGCATGGATTTCGACAGTTATATTTCATTGGCGCCGAAAGTTGGCAGCAGCTTGATTGTGGTGCCCACGGCGTTTTTGATCGCTTCTTTCGTGTATTCAATCAGGCAGCCGCTTACCAAAAAATACGACCGGAAGCTTAAAGCTTATGTACGCAACAAAGAGGTGGGCAAAGACAATCCCGTGATGGAAAAGCGTCTCAAAAGCGTGCTGATAAAAAAGTATAAGAAACGTGTCGGCGTCCATGTGATCCGAATGCTGCTCAAACCCGTGATGTATCATACGGTGACTGGGCGTGAGAATGTCCATGAGCTGCCCGGCATCTTTGTATTCAACCACCGCGAGGTATATGGCCCTATTGCGGCCGTGGTGTTTCTTCCGTACGATATGCGGCCCTGGATACTCGATAAAATGATCGATAAGCAGCAAATAACCGCGCACATGTATGAAGGCACGTTTAGTCATTTAAGATGGCTGCCTGTGTTTTTGCGCAAGGCGCTTACAAATATACTAAGCCCGCTTGTGGTGTGGGCTTTGAGTTCATTCGAGCCGATTCCTGTATATCGGGGAACTGCCAGAAATGTACTCAAAACGTTTGAGCTGTCTGTTGAATGTTTGCAGTCGGGCGACAGCATACTGCTTTTTCCGGAAAATCCGGAAGATAGGTATACAGATAGTGAACAAATCAGCAATTTTTACCGCGGCTTCGCCAACTTGGGAAGGCTGTATTACAAAAGAACCAAGGACTGTGTGACGTTTTATCCTGTTTATGCGAGCCGACGCGGGCGTGAATTGCGAATCGGAGAAGGTGTGAAATACAATCCGGCAAACGGGCGCCGGGAAGAAGGACGCATCGTGGAAGCGCTTCAGCTGCGCATGCGAGCCTTGCAGAGTCTGGACGAGGAAAGCTAAACATCGACGGGTATACGCCTTTGACCGATGAATTTAGGAATTGTTTGTCCCTGCGTGAAGTTTTGTACGTGATTGAAAAAAGCGTCTTCACAACCGGATATGACGCTGATTTGTACGGTAACGGCCGCCGCATAGGCAATATCATCAAAGAGATATCCCGCATTCTGAAACGGCGTTTGCGCCCGTGAGAAGGTGGCAAAATCAAACTCGCAGGAGTATATGCTGCATGGAACGAGTTCTACCTTAGGCGCGTCTTCCAGCGTTTGTGCTGTGCTCTGCGTATACGCCCGCGCGAGACCGCCCGCGCCAAGCAGCGTGCCGCCGAAATAGCGTGTGCACACCGCAAGCACGTTTTGCACTCCGGATTTTTTTAGCACCTCCAACATCGGCAGTCCCGCTGTGCCTTGGGGCTCTCCGTCGTCGCTGTAGCGCATGGCGCCGTCTTCAAGCAGCCAGGCAAAGCAGTTGTGCCTGGCGTCGTAATGCTGTTTTTTTCGCTGCTCAATGATCTTTTGTGCGTCGATTTCGCTATTGACGTGGCAGGCATACCCGATGAACCGGGATTTTTTTATGATAAGAGTGGTTTCTTTGTCGTGCTTTAATGTGATCATGATGATGGAGCGGCGCTTTTTAGCCGCATGAGATAGGCTCTTGGCTTAAAGCCCAACGATGTCCAGAAGCCGATGCCGCAATCGTTCCATACGAACACATCCAAGTCAATAATGTCCGTATTTAATGTAACCATAAGCTTATGAAAAGCGGCGCTGCCAAAGCCTTTGCGACGCTCGCCTCGGCAGATGAAAAAATGGCGCAAATAAATGGGCTTACGATGTGAGATGACAAGCGCATAGCCCACTATTTTTTCACCAATCATAAATAAATAAGCCTGATCTCCTTTTTTGAGAAAACCTTTCATAAATTGTGTATATTGCTCGTCTGTCTGAGACAAATCGCTTTTTTCGTCATCCGCCATCTCTTTATACATCTGAGACAAAACATCAACATCATGACTTAGCTTTATTCGTATTTCAGTTTCATCTGGCACAACATAGCCCTCTTTTTAAATGTTTCATTTATTTAATGAAACACGGATTTTATTACAGCAAAGCCAGACTGTCATTTGAAAATCGGACTTATTGACATTTTTCGATACGGCCAGTTATTTCAATACAACCTTGTGGAATATCTTTTTGCCTTTTTTTACTAGCATTTCTCCGCCGTTAAAGCAATCTGCCGTGACAGGCATAAACTCTTCGGTGACCTTACTGCCGTTGATCGAGATACCGCCTTGAGCAATAAGCCGGCGCCCTTCACCGCGTGACGATGTGAGCCCGCAGGTTTGCAGCAGGTCCACAAGTAATAGATCGCCTAAATGGTCAATGACCGTTTCCGGTGCGTTTCCGTCTTCGCTGCCGCCTTCAAACAACGCTTCGGCCGCTGCTTTGGCTTTGTCTGCTTCATCCTGACCATGAACCTGACGCGTGACCTCGTAAGCGAGCTTCACCTTGGCTTCGTTAATGCGCTCGTCGTGATAGCTGCAAAGCTGCCTGATCTCATCCATAGGCAGGAACGTCAGCAGAGACAGGCATTTTTCCACATCGCTGTCGGCCACGTTACGCCAGTACTGATAAAAGTCATACGGGGATGTTTTTTCAGGATTCAGCCACACGGCACCTTTTTCCGTCTTGCCCATCTTGCGTCCATCGCTTGTGAGCAGCAGAGTAAACGTCATGCCATAGGCTTCTTTTCTTTCTTTTTTGCGAATAAGATTCGCGCCTGCAAGAATATTCGACCACTGATCGTCTCCGCCAAGCTGCAGCTTGCAGCCGTGAAGTTGATTGAGCACGAGAAAGTCATAACCCTGCATGAGCATATAGTTGAACTCTAGGAAAGTCAGCCCCTTTTCCATGCGATTTTTGTAACATTCGGCGGTGAGCATACGGTTGACTGAGAAATGGACGCCGATATCGCGCAGGAACTCAATATAGTTTAGTTTTAGCAGCCAGTCTGCGTTGTTGATCATGAGCGCTCTGCCGTCGCTAAAATCAAGGAAACGCCTCATCTGAACTTTAAACGCTTCCGCGTTGCTTTCAATATCTTTTTTTGACAGCATTTTTCGAAGATCCGATTTTCCTGACGGATCGCCCACCATTGTGGTACCTCCACCGATGAGCGCGATAGGGCGGTGCCCCGCACGCTGCATATGTGCCATGGCCATGAGTTGGACATAATGCCCCACATGCAGGCTGTCCGCCGTCGGGTCGAAGCCAATATAGAATGTGACGCTTTCCTTTTCGAGCAGTTCTTTGAGCCCCTCGTGCGTCACCTGTTTTAAAAATCCTCTTTCGTTTAATACGTCATATACGTTTGCCATAGCGTTCTCCTACTCTTTTACATTCGTATTGTATTATAGCCCTTGATGCGCTATGTGGCAAGAATTCATACAGTTCTCATTAATTATGAGTGCTATAAATGACCGAAAAGTCGAGAAATATAGCTTTTTCTGGACTTTTTTCATATAAACAATAATTTCTTGCATGAATAAGCAGGAAATACAGGCATCAATGGCGAATTTTTACTAGTACATTTTTGTGCTTGCATAGGAGGGTTGCTTTATGGAAATCACGGACATCCGTATTCGGCGGATAGACACGATGGGAAAACTGAAGGCAGTTGTGTCTGTGACTTTTGACGACATGTTTGCCATCCATGACATGAAAATTATTGAGGGCCAAAGCGGTTATTTCATTGCAATGCCGTCACGGAGAACGCCCAATGGCGAGTATAAGGATATTGCACATCCGATTAATTCGTCAGCACGATCGCTGATTCAGACAGCCATACTGGAAAAGTTTGAAAGCCTGCCAGAAGACGAAGGATACGCCTCGTTTCAGGTATAAACAGCGGACGAAGTCCCGTCATATTTTGGCGGGATTTTTTGTTTTTCATGATTGTCTAAAGTAAAAAACTGCCTGTTTCAACTGTTTTTAAGTTTGCTGCTGTTATTTGAGTTTTGCAAATATCATACGGCCCGCCGCTGTTTGTATCACACTGGTTACCAGCACAGTGGTCGGTTTATTAAATTCCCTATGTCCGTCTTCAACAACGATCATCGTGCCGTCGTCAAGGTAGGCAATGCCTTGCCCCGGCTCCTTGCCGTCTTTGACCACAGTCACTTTCATTTCTTCGCCTGGCAACACCACGGGCTTGACCGCGTTGGATAGTTCGTTGATGTTTAGAACACGCACGCCTTTGACTGCGGCGACTTTATTGAGATTATAATCATTGGTGACCACAATGCCGTCCATCGTCTTGGCCAAACTCAAAAGCTTGGCATCCACGTCGCTCGCGTCATCAATGTCCGCATGAACGATTTTCACCGGTAAATTCAGATCGGTTTGTATTCGTTTTAACACATCCAGCCCGCGCCTGCCCCTGTTTCTTTTGAGGTCGTCCGACGAATCGGCGATATGCCTTAGCTCGTCGAGCACAAACTCTGGGATAATGAGTGTGCCTTCAATTATGCCTGTATTGCAGATATCAAATATTCTTCCGTCGATAATGACGCTGGTATCAAGAATCTTTGGCCGTGCCAATGATTCTTCATTAGAATTGTCCGCTTCTTTGTCTTCTTTATGACGACGAAAAAAGCCGGATTCAGCATCGGGGCGGTGACGCACAAGGACGGAGATACCAAGGTATACGCAAACGATATAAATAATGACGTTCACAATACCTGCGATCCACGACACCATGATGATGCTGGATATGAGATCGGAAAGAAAAAATGCCACAACGAGACCAAGCAGCAAACCGCCAACGGCCGGCAGCACAACATTTGTAGGCAAATTGGAAAGCCTTTTGTCGGCTTGTCCCGCTGCGTCGAATATGGCGTCTACAATAGGTTTTGATAAAATAAGAAATACAAGCCCGGACGTAATACCTGAAAGGATAAAAATGAGAAGATTCACCCAATCTAAAAAGATTGTATACGTGTTGATACTGTTTATTTTGCTCAGCACTTCAAAAGCAAGAACAACGATTCCGGGGCCTATAAATAAGCCAATTAATATGATAAAAAAGCGCGCAATATTTTTTGCCATGCATTCACCTCAATAAGCGGATTCCCGTAAGCTTCAAAGGTTTCTAATGTGGCTCATTATATCACAATAAAACGCAGAAAACATATCAGTCGCTAAAAAACCTTTAAATGTTCACAATTACAGGACTTGTGTAATGATTTTTCTGACTTCTTCGTCTTTCTTATTGCTTGCGAGTGCAAGCTCTGAAACGAGAATCTGCATCGATGTTCCCAGCATTTTTTTCTCGCTGGAGGATAGATTTTTATGCGTTTCACGCTTTAGCAAACTCTTTATCACCGTCGCAATCTCAAAAACATCACCGGATTTCATTTTTTCAAGATTCTCACGGTTACGCCTGTTCCAGTTATCTGATTCTTCTATTTCATCAGAAGAGCGGAAAAGCTCGATCACTTCATGACACTCATCTGTACTGATTATACTCCGAAGCCCTGCTTTTTCAGCATTTTCCACCGGCACATGGACCTTAATATCGCCTTCTGAAAATCTCAGGACATAATAGCGCTTTTTCTCATCAAGAAAATCACGTTCTTCAACGGCTTCAATAAATCCTGCACCGTGCATCGGGTATGATATTTTATCGCCTTCTTTAAACATTCGATACACCTGCCTCATATTTATATGATATAGCAGGAGTCAGGCTTTGTCAAATGCACAGGGTGGATTTTAAACGAGCGAGCAGAAAAATCGGCAGAAATTTACCTTAATATATAGTGAATCAAGGGGGGATAGACATATATGGAGAAGAAAAGGTGCCGTGCAATGGCTTTGATAATAGGCGCAAGCGATATGCCGCGTCTTTCGGGAACCGTTTGGTTGACGGATTCACCCGCGGGTGTATGCGTAGAAGCTAACGTGAGAGGGCTTCCGCCCAATGAGACGGGGTTTTACGCATTTCATCTGCACGAGAGAAGCAGCTGCTTGCCGCCAGACTTTACGAGCGCAAAAGGACATTATAATCCGAGCGGCGCGCCCCATCCGCAGCATGCGGGAGACTTTCCAATGCTGATGGCCACAAAACAGGGCGAGGCATGGCTTTCGTTTGTGACCACGCGGTTTACCGTCAGCGAAGTGATTGGCCGTGCCGTGGTGATACACGCTAACCGGGATGACTATACCTCACAGTCGTCTGGAGACGCAGGGGCGCGTATTGGCTGCGGTGTGATTCAAATATTTTAATGAGCTGTTATTTTTGGTAATTTTGTGGTATAGAAAAAAAGGACAGGCTGTCATATTATAGACATAAATTGTTCACATGACTCTAAAAAAGTTGTAGGATTAACTTTTTAATAAATATGATACAATGGCACTTAGAGGTGAGATGTATGAGCGGATTGTACGAAGCGACCGCACTGGCCCTGCGATACTGGTTTATAATCGTCGCGGTGATAATTGTGCTGGGTGTAACGAGTATATCCATAAAAGAATACAGAGACAAGCGAATGGTGCTCGATGTCGCGCAAAGCAGCATCGGTTATCTTGCGATTATATCGGGCCCGGATGATGTCATGGGAGAAAATGTACCGCTGCTGGGTCAAAACACGATCGGCCGTTCGCGCAGCGCCGATATTATATTTGCCGACCGAAGCGTTGACAGGGCGCATTCGCAAATTTATCTAAACGAAGACGGCACGGTGATGGTTAATAAGCTGGGGCGGGGTGATGTGACGGTGAACGGTATTATAATAGACGGAAGTGAACTGCTAAAAAACCGCGACATCGTATGCTTTGGTAATGTGGTGGCGAAAGTTTTTTTGAAGGAAGGATAATTGCATGGTACTGCAAAGAAGGGGCGCCGGAGCCATGCTGGCGCTTACAATACTATTCATACTTTCCGCATGCGCACTGCTTTCGTTTAGAGAGGGCACATTCAATCTGGGCATTGCGATTTTTGGCCTTGGTGTATCACTTGTGGTTCTGCTTGGGTATAATTTGGCCGCATTGATATTCCGTCATGTCGACCGGATCACGCTTGTTATTTGTTTTTTTCTTGCAAGCGTCGGGCTCGTGATGCTGGCAAGGCTCAACATCGACGTAGCGATACGGCAGCTTATCTGGCTCGCGTCAGGCACGGTGATATTATATATTACAATAGTCATTATCAAACGCGCTTCCGATTTCGGACGCCTGAATTATTTGATGATGGCGGGTGCCTTGGGACTGATTGCTTTTGCGTATGTGTTTGCCAAAACGGTGGGCGGCGCGCGCAACTGGGTGAATATAGGGCCGCTATCGTTTCAGCCAAGCGAAATTGCCAAGGTGTTGTTTATAATTGTGTCAGCGTATTTTTTTGCGGAGCGGCGGGCTGTTTTAGGTAATATTGCCTATGCAGGCTTTGCGGGTGCCTGTGTGATGGTGCTGGTGCTTTCTAACGACTTGGGTGCGGCGTTGCTTTTTGCGGGTACATTTTTGATTATGTTCTTTGCGGGCACCGGGCGGACGCTGCTCACCATTGCGGGGCTTGGTGTGGCCAGCGGGGGTGCGGTGGCAAGCTATTACATGTTTTCACACGTTAGAACACGTGTGGAAATATGGGAAAACCCGTGGCGATATCACAGAACCCAAGGGTATCAGATCGTGCAGGGGCTAATGGCTATCGCAGCGGGCGGCGTTTTTGGCGCGGGTCTTGGACTTGGCTATCCAAGCGCTGTGCCAGTCAATACGAGTGACTTTATATTTGCGGTGATTTGTGAGGAATTCGGTATCATATTCGGTATTATAATCATTCTGCTTTATCTCGTATTCATTATTCGCGGAATGATTATTGCGATGAACGCAGGCTCGCGGTTCGACGCGCTGCTGGTGTTCGGCGCCACGTGCATGCTGTCGCTGCAATCGTTCATTATCATCGGCGGCGTGATTAAGCTGATTCCGCTGACGGGCATCACGCTTCCTTTTATCAGCGCGGGCGGCAGTTCTATGGTGGCGTGCCTTACGCTTGTCGGCATTATCGAGGGCGTGAATGTCAAGAACGGTGAGCGTGATGAAGTGGAAATCAGAAAGGCGGGAGGCGAGGTTATATGAAAAACGTCCTGCGGCGCAACATACGCACACTGCTCATCGTTTTTACGGTGATGTTTGCGGGCCTCGTTGTATATCTCGGGTACGTGGTGTTCATGTACGGCGAACGTTGGTTCGTGACGCCATACAATCCGCGTATTCAGCAGGTTGAGTCTTCTGTGGAACCCGGAAATCTGCTTGACAGGACGGGCAGAGAGCTGCTTTATACCAAAGACGATGAACGTGTCTATATCAGCGATGACGACATCCGTGAATCTGTCGCGCATATCATCGGCGACAGCTACGGCATGACATACGGTGCGCAGACGATGTTCGCCAAATACATGTTTGGCTTCGATCAGGATACGCTTTCGCGCATTGTAGGGCTTGTGAAAGGAGACGAACGGCGCGGCGGCGACGTGACGCTGACGATTGACGCCAAATTGTGCGAAAAAGCGCATGACGCACTGGACGGCTACAACGGGGCGGTTGTGGTTATGAATTACAAGACGGGGGAGATACTCGCGAGCGCATCGTATCCGACGTTTGACCCTGAGGATATGGATGAATTCTTGGAAGGAGGCGGCGAGAGCGAACTGGTCAACAGGGCTTTTACGGGGCTATACCCGCCCGGCAGCACCTTCAAGCTGATTACGGCGGCGGCGCTCGTTGAAAACGGTATGGACAGCTTTGAAACGACCTGCACAGGCAGCACCGAAATCGGCGGCAAAACCATCGCTTGCACAGGTGAGCACGAGCAAGAAGATTTGGAAGATGCGATTCGGCATTCGTGCAACGTGTATTTCGCTGAGGCAGCACAGGAGCTCGGCAAATCCAAACTGATGAGCGAAGCAAAAAAGTTCCTGTTCAATAACCAGATGCTGTTTGACGATGTGGTGATGGGCGAGAGCGTGTTTGATAACGCGGATACCGGCGCAAACCTTGGGTGGGCAGCCATAGGCCAGTACCACGATCTGATTACGCCGCTGCATGCGTGCATGATTGCGGCTTGTATCGCCAACGATGGGGTAATGATGCAGCCAAAGCTGCTGGAAAGCGTGTCATATGGTGAGACGCAAACATATACACTGACGCCTGAATCTGCCGCTGTGCCGATGAACGATACCACGCTGCTCAAAGAGATGATGATCGCGGCGGTGGAAAACGGTACGGGTGAAAAAGCCGCTATAGACGGCGTGACAGTAGGCGGCAAGACAGGTACTGCTGAGATTGCGGGCGAAGACGGCAACGAAGAACATGCGTGGTTCGTCGGATTTATTCAGGATGACGACCATCCGCTTGCCATCGCCGTGGTGATGGAAAAAGCGGGCTCGGGCGGTTCTCACGCGGCGCCTGCGGCGCAAAAGGTGCTTAAAAAAGCGATAGACTTAGGATACTAGACATGAACGATGAGATTCGCGAAAAGCTGAAAACGCTGCCCAAAACCCCGGGTGTTTATCTTATGAAAAACGCCGATGGCAATGTGATTTACGTGGGCAAAGCACTTGCGCTCAAAAACCGCGTCAGCAGCTATTTTCAAAATACGAGGAAGGATCCAAAAACAGCCGCGCTGGTGGCTGAGATTGAGGATTTCGATTATATTCTGACACAGACGGAAATCGAAGCGCTGATACTCGAGTGCAACATGATTAAGCGGTACAGCCCGTACTACAACATCATGCTGCGCGACGACAAGCACTATCCATATATCCGCATTGATTTCAATGAGAAGTTTCCGCGCGTGACTGTCACGCGGAAGGTGAAAAACGACGGCGCGAAATATTACGGGCCTTACATTGCGGCGCATATTCTGCACGACGTACTGGATACCGTGACGCGTGTGTTTCCCGTCAGGCTGTGTAAAAAGGAATTGACGGGCGCGGAAAAGGGGCGTCCGTGCCTCAATTATGAGATGAATCGTTGCCTCGCACCGTGCTCGGGCAAGGTCAGCGAATATGAATACAAGTTCATGGTTGATGAGGTGGCGGAGTTTCTTCAGGGCAGATACAAGGGACTGGAAAAGCAGCTTCAGGAGGATATGAAGACCGCGTCGGAGAGCATGGAGTACGAAAAGGCCGCTGCCATCCGTGACCGTATCCGCGCACTTCATCGGCTTTTTGAAAAGCAAAAGGCAGGCTTCCCGGATCTTAACGATAAAGACGTGTTCGCGGTATATCAGAATGGCGATGAAGCGGTGGTGCAGGGCATGTTCGTGCGTCGAGGCGAGCTCAACCACACGGAGCGGTATTTTATGAAATGCGCGGGTGAGGCAGAGCCGCAGGTGCTTTCGCATCTTGTGAAGCAGTATTATTCGAGCGTAGATGGTGTTGCCAAACAGATTTACGTGAACGTACAGCCAGAAGAGAAGGCGCTTATTGAGCAGTGGCTTACGGAAAAACGCGGCTCGCGTGTCGCGCTGCATGTGCCCGAAAAAGGCGCGAACAAAAAGCTCACTGAAATGGCGCTTGCGAATGCCAAAGAAGCGTTGGAGCGGCGTTTGGCGCGTATTGCGCGCGACCACGATACCACAGTGGGTGCTCTGGCCGAGCTGCAAGCCGCGCTTGGTTTTTACATGCCCATTGACCGCATGGAATGCTACGACATCTCCAACACGCAAGGAGCGGATTCTGTCGCGTCGATGGTGGTGTTTCGGGGAGGCAAGCCCGAGAAAAAATCTTATAGGCGTTTTCGCATCAAGACGGTGGAGGGCGCGAATGATTTCGCGTCGATGAATGAGGTGCTGATACGGCGCTTAAAGCGCGGCCTTCAGGGTGCGGAGGGCTTTGACGAACTGCCGTCGCTGATCATTGTGGACGGCGGCAAGGGACAGCTTTCCTTTGCGTACGATGCGCTTGCTTCGCTTGGACTTGAAGACCTGCCGCTCATCAGCTTGGCCAAGCGCGAGGAAGAAGTTTTCGTGGTGGGCAAGAGCGCCCCGATTTTGCTGGATAAAAAGAGCCATGCCTTGGGGCTGCTGACGCGCATACGCGACGAGGCGCACCGTTTCGCTATCACGTATCACCGAAGCCTGCGGCTGAAAAAGGTGGAGGACAGTGTGCTCCTAAAGATCCCGTATGTGGGGCCGTCCCGCGCGCGTGCGCTGCTGAAGGCTTTTGAGACGGTGGGAGACTTAAAAACAGCAAGCTTTGAGGATATCGCGGCGGTGCCGGGCATGGATATGCGCAGCGCGCAGGCTGTTGTGGAATATTTTGAATCGGAACAATCGTAAACATAACCAATGTGTATTGCTCTGGCGGCAGACGTGTTGTAAACTGTAGAGACTAAGCGAGGTTATCGAATGAACGCAGGCGAGGTGTTTGGCACTCTCTCGGAAAAAATAAAAGATGTGCGTCGTGATGAATGTATGGCGGCCCATACGTCGTTCAAGGTGGGCGGCTGTGCGGATATCTTGGTGATGCCCGGAAGTACGGACGAGGTGCGTTATGTGCTGAACATTGCGCGGCAGCTTGATGTGCCTTTGTTTGTGATGGGGCGGGGGACGAACCTGCTTGTGACCAGCAAGGGTATCCGAGGCATTGTGATGAAGCTGGCGGACAACTTTTCGGGCGTTGAGTTTGACGGCACATGTGTGACCGTGAAGAGTGGCACACCGTTGGCTGTGCTGGTGCTTAAAGCCATGGACCATTCGCTCGGCGGTGCGGAGTTTTTGGGCGGTATACCGGGTACATTGGGCGGCGCTGTTTGCATGAACGCGGGCGCTTACGGCAGCGAGATCGGCGATTTCGTGGAAGAAGTGTATGCTGCAACGTGGGCCGGAGAAGTGACGTTGAGCCGCAGTGAAATGGATTTCGGTTACCGGCATAGCATCCTTTCCGATACACCGCTGATCGTGACAGGGGCGCGATTAAAACTTGTAGCCTGCTGCCGCGATGAAAGCAAAGATAAGCTTTGCGGCTTGAACGAAAAGCGCCGGGCCAAGCAGCCGCTGGAATATCCGAGCGCGGGCAGTACCTTTAAACGGCCGGAGGGCGGCTATGCAGGAACGATGATCGAACAGGCGGGGCTTAAAGGCGTATGTGTGGGCGGCGCGGCAGTTTCGGAGAAACACGCGGGTTTTGTTATCAACACGGGTTGTGCCACACCTGAAGATATTATTTCGCTGATAGAAAAGGTGCAGCAGCATGTGTTCGAGCATTGCGGAGTTATGCTGGAGCCTGAGGTGAGGATCGTGGGGCAAAGATGAAGCTGATCGCCGATTATCATACACATACCGTGCACAGCCATGGGACAGGCCGTGTGGAAGACAATGTGGAGGCGGCGTTGCAGCGCGGTCTGCAAACGGTCGGTATTGCCGATCATGGCATTGCGCATTTTACATACGGAGTAAAAAGACGAAAATTTGGCGATTATCTATCGTGTATAGAAAATGCCAAAAGACAGTATGACGGACGGATTGATGTGAAAACCGGCATTGAGCTTAACCTCATTGGGCTGGACGGCAGCGTGGATCTGCCGCAGGGTCGTTTCGATGTGGTTGTTCTTGGTTATCATAAAGCGGCTGTTTGCAAAAATCTGAAAACAGCATGGACATTCGCGACAGGTCAGCTTTTGCACAATGACGGAAAAATTACGGAGGCGTATATGCGCGCCATACAGCGCCATCACATCACCATCGTGGCACATCCGGGCTATGGGGTGCCTGTCGATTATCAAAAACTTGCGCAGGCATGTGCCGACTACGGTACGCTGTTTGAAATCAACAACAAGCATGGCGACCTGACAACAGAGGACTTGCAGCAGGCGGCTCTTACCAATGTGAAGTTTGTCATTTCGAGTGACGCGCACAGTCCTTGTCATGTTGGGCTTGCGCCAAATGCCATTCAATTGGTAACGAGAGCGGGTATTGCCCCAAGCCGCATTGTTAATATGACGGAGGATTAGCATGAAATTTGTTATTATCACGGGACTATCGGGAGCCGGACGTTCTCAGGCATTAAAGCGCCTTGAGGACACGGGCTACTTTTGTGTGGACAATCTTCCGCCAAAGCTCATTCCGGATTTTGCCCAAGTCTGCATGAACAACGACTGCATAGACAAAGCGGCGGCGGCTGTGGATATGCGCATGGGCGATATGTTTGAAGATATCTTTTCAACAATCAAATGCTTAAAAGAGATGGACGTTGAGCTGGATATTTTGTATCTTGACGCGAGTGACGAGGTGCTTGTCCGGCGGTTTAAGGAGACAAGGAGGCGGCATCCGCTGTCGCCCGACGGTACCATTATGGCGGGCATATTCAAGGAACGCGAAAAACTAAAGGGCATTAAGGATATCGCCAATAACATCGTGGATACATCCACCTATTCGATCAAAAAGCTCGGAGAAACCATAGACAGGATGTACAGCGAGACCGATGAGCAAGGAATCAAAATCACCGTAAGCACATTCGGCTATAAGCGAGGTATCCCGATTGATGCGGATATGGTGTTTGACATGCGGTTTATACCAAATCCGTTCTATGAGGAAGTTCTGCGTGAGCAGACGGGCCGCTCGCAGGCTGTGAAGGATTACGTGCTCTCTTTTCCGCGTGCGCGTATTTTCCTTGATAAGATCAATGAGCTTGTAAACTACGTGGCGCCGTATTATGTGGAGCAGGACAAAAAACAGCTTGTGATTGCCATCGGCTGCACGGGGGGTGTGCACCGCAGCGTGGTCATTGCCGAGGAGCTTTACCGGGTGCTGTGTGAGCAGGGGCATAACGTAACGCTTGAGCACCGCGATATTGAACACGGATACTAAGGAGAGTGTATGTCGTTTTCTGCTACGGCCAAGGCTGAGGTGTGCCGGACGAATACAGGCAAGGAATGCTGTGAGATGGCCGAGCTGAGCGCTCTAATACATACGGCTGGGTCTATAAGCATCTCGGGCGGCGCGTTTTCGTTGCGTGTTGATACAGAAAATGCCGCTGTGGCGCGGCGTGTGTTCGCGCTGATAAAAAGCCTTTACGGCGTTCAGGCAGATACGCAAAGGCACACCAATCAGATGAAACACAATCATATTTATTCGTTGTCGGTGGATAAGGCGGTGGCGAGAATGATGGCGATCGATGCCCATATCCTAAGTGATGAGGGGCTTGAGTTTGGCGGTGATTCATCCTTTTTGACGTCGCGGTGCTGCCGTATTGCATTTGTGCGCGGGGCCTTTTTGGGCGGCGGTTCCATCACTAATCCGGAAAAACGTTATCATTTGGAATTTGTTTGCGGACAAAAGGAATTTGCGCAAGGGTTGTTGAATATAATAGTAGAACTTGGCGTAACGGCTAAAATGATATTGCGGGGCAAAAACCATGTGGTATACATCAAAGAAGGAGACGCCATTGTTACGCTGCTCACCATGATGGGGGCGCATACATCGATATTGAATATCGAGAATATACGTATTCTAAAAAGTGTGCGCAATAACGTCAACCGCAAGGTAAACTGTGAAACTGGCAATCTTTCTAAAACGGTCAACGCATCCGTCAGGCAGCAGGAGAGCATCGAATATATCCGAACCCATATGGGACTAGATAAACTGAGCCCGGCACTCAAACAGGTGGCAGAGGCGCGGATAAGCTATCCCGAAGCGACGCTGGAGGAGCTTGCCTCTTTGCTGGGTGCGGAATCAAAATCGGGTATTAACCACAAGCTGCGAAAGCTCAACAGCATTGCTGAGCACCTGAAAAAGACAAGGGGGGAGTAGCATGCAGGCAAAGGAACTTACAATCGCGAATGCCGACGGGTTAAGAGCTTCCAAGGCGGCCATGTTTGTGCAGGTCGCGGGGGGGTTCTCTTCACAGATCTTTGTCGAAAAGGGCAACAAGAAAATCAATGCCAAAAGCATCATGGGTGTGTTGTCGCTAGGCGTCAAGCAGGGAGAAAAAATATATATCTTTGCGAACGGCAAGGATGAACAGGACGCTGTCGCTGCGATCGAAAAACTCGTGACATCCTTTTAGATACCGGGAAAATTTGAATTGTGAGAAGCTGCAAGTCTACGGCTTGCGGCTTTTTGGTCAGTTATAAATCGTCTTCTAAAACTCTTAAAAGAAGAAAAAAATGTAAGAATATAAAAAATACAAGAATACTTTGGTGTCAGAACCTCTGTTGACAAATCATAGAGGTTGTTTTATGATGAAGCAGATATTATTATTGGTGAAGGCATTTCGCATTGCGAAATGTCTTTTGCTATGGCTAGCCGTGTGGAAAAAAATACATATATAATATATTGCAAGCTGAAAATGAGGGGGTTATGAATGAGGTTTTTTGATAACGACAGTATTGGTATCGATCTTGGTACAGCGAATGTGCGTATATATGTGAAAGGAAAAGGCATCGTACTCAATGAGCCCGCTGTTGTGGCGGTGAACAAAAGCACTGGCGAAGTGCTTGCGATTGGGGAAGAAGCACACGATATGCTGGGCAGAGCACCCGGCAACATCGCTGTTGTGCGTCCGCTGCTCGGCGGCGTGATATCCAGCTATCACGACACGGAAAGAATGCTGAGCCTTTTTCTTAGAAGGGTTATCGGCAGGAGGCTTTTTACAAAGCCTAATGTGATGGTTTGTGTGCCTTCGGGCGTAACTGATGTGGAAAGGCGAGCGCTGATTGAGGTGACTGAAGAAGCAGGCGCGCGAAGAGCGAGCCTGATTGAAGAGCCGATTGCGGCTGCCATCGGAGCAGGCCTTGATATTGCCGCACCCCTGGGCAGCATGGTTATCGATATCGGAGGCGGTACCACCGATGTGGCTGTCATCTCTCTCGGAGGCATGGTCGTTCATCAATCAATCAAGATTGCCGGAGACAAGCTGGACGAAGCCATCATGAGACACATGAAGAAAAAGCACAATATCTTGATCGGTGAAAGAACAGCCGGCGACATCAAGGTTAACGTGGGATCCGCTTTTCCCAGAGAGGAACAGGTTGTGATTGAGATTGCAGGCCGAAACGTGGTGACGGGACTGCCTAAAACGATGCGACTGAACTCCAATGAGACGATTGAAGCTTTTGAAGAACCGTTGTCTAAGATGCTCGAGGCTATCCACAGCGTGCTTGAGCGTACACCCCCTGAACTGGCATCGGATGTGGCGGAAAACGGTATCTGTTTGACAGGCGGAGGCGCGCTGTTGTATGGTCTTGACAAGCTGATCAGCGTCAAAACTGGGCTGCCATGCTATGTGGCCGACGACGCGATGTCGTGTGTCGCTATCGGAACAGGCAAGTCAGCGGATACCATGGCGTATCATCTCGATGCTAATATCTATGAGTAACCAAATATCTTTTTAATAAGGAGCTGTGTTGCCGTAGCTTTAGCTTGATGAAAAACCTACGGTTTTCCAACAGCTTTCCGATTATGCTTGTTCCTCGATACGCTCGGAACGGCGCAAAACCGCAAGGTGTGGGCTGCGCGGGCAAAGCCCGTCTTGCCCACGGATTATATTTTTATCTTTTTTAACACTTTGGAGCTGCGTTGCCGCAGCTTTTTTTATTTTGTCGTAGCACTTTTGCCTTTTTAGAACGTCTTATATATAGCAACATATACATAAGCTGTAAATATGAATAAGGAGGATGTACAAATGGAAATGGCTCTTCATAGTTTGAATCTGCTTTTCTTTGTATTTGGTGTAGCGACGATGGTCGTTGTTTTTGTTGCTTGTTTAAAGGTCATCGGTTATATCAACAGCAAAAAACGCTAAGCAGGCTCGCCGATAAGGAGTGTTGTATGCGGTATACAAGACGAAAAGAAAGTTATGAGTGGGAGCCTGTTTTTTTGGACGTGAGTGATATCATTTTGCTCATGAATAAAGCTGTGATGGTGGAACTGGTGGTGCTCTTTCATGGATGTCTGCACTGGGTCGGAGTTGCCTGCACATACGATAGGCTAAGGCATATGTTTGGAGACCAGATCTATTACATTGATGAACACGAATTTATGACGATTGAAGATTTCGTATCTTATGCGGCGCTGGACGGGCAACGCTTTGCTGATATCGACGAGCCGCTCAGCGTAATCGATTCACAGGAAGGTGATCCGAAATGCTATCTGGATCTCGTTGCCAAGATTCGAAAGGATATTGCAAAGCATAAAAGAAAAAGGGAATGACGTCTTTCTTCGGTTCGGCTCTCTTGACTTGTTATGATATTCTCGGCTATGCTGAATTATCAATAGCAATTTGAGGTGATTGGAATTGAAGAGAATTTGTGTGCTCGGCAGTATTAACATTGATCTTGTAACAAAGACACAAGCCTTCCCCAAAGCGGGGCAAACCGTGAGTGGACACGAGTTTTGTACCTTCCCGGGCGGCAAGGGTGCAAACCAGGCCGTGGCCGCAGGGCGTTTGGGTGCAAACGTCACGTTCTTAGGTAAGGTGGGCAGCGATACGTTCGGTGAAATGGCGCTAGAGTCACTGCGAAAAGCCAATGTGGTTATATCTTATATCGAAATAGAAAAGACAGGCACCGGCACAGCGTCGATCACGGTGAACGCGCAGGGCGAAAACAGTATTATTGTTGTGCCCGGGGCGAACGGTCTTGTCGACGTTGACTATGTGCGGCAAAACACACGGGCGATCGACGATGCGGACATCCTCATGCTTCAACTGGAAATACCCATGGAGACGGTGCAGTGGGCGGCGGAATATGCGGCTAAGGCAGGTAAGCTGGTGATGCTCGACCCCGCACCGGCACGAAAGCTGCCGGATACGCTGCTTAGATGCAGCAGCATGGTGACGCCCAATGAAACGGAGCTGGCCATCATATCACAAATGGAGGTAAGCGATGAAAACAGTGCGGTTGAGGCGGCGCGTGCATTGTTAAAACAGGGCGTTCGCACAGTTGTACATAAAAGCGGCGGCAAAGGCGCCTATTTGATGACGCAAAATGAAGCCGAGTTGATTCAGGGGTTTAAGGTCAGCGTGGTGGACACCACGGCGGCGGGCGATTCGTTTAACGCGGGGCTTGCGGTGTCGCTTGCGAAGGGCAACGATTTAAAAACGAGCATACGCTATGCCAACGCGGTGGGTGCGATGGCGGTGACAAAGATGGGCGCGCAAAGTGCGATGCCCACCGAAGCGGAACTAAAGGCGTTCATGGAAAACACAACATCAATGGGTGAATAAGGACGATGCTTTTTTTAAATTGTCAGTTTGAAAAGAGAATAAACGATGATAAGTGAAAGAGCGCAAAAAGCGCTAAAGCTGTTTGAAGAAGGGTTTGTATGCTCGCAGGCTGTTTTATCAGCATATTGCGGCCTGCTTGGGCTTGAAGAGGATGTGGCGTTGAAAATCGCGAATGGGTTCGGGGGCGGGGTCGCCAGAAAACAGGGAATTTGCGGGGCTGTGTCGGGCGCGTGATGGCGATAAGCTTTAAGTACGGCAAAACGCAAGCCAATGATACTGCCGCTCATGAGAAAACCTATGAGGTGATTCATGCGTTTTGCGATGCGTTTACAAAAAAGAACGGTTCATTGATTTGCCGTGAACTCTTAGGGTGCGGTATGACGCAAGCGCGGGAAAAGGGGCTTTTTGGCATGCTGTGCAAACAGTATGTGCGCGATTCGGCGCAAATTTTGGATGGCATTTTGGAGTCATATAATGCTTGAGAAAAGATGGTGAGCTATGCCAAACACATGAATGATCAATGCGCAGTTACAAAACAAAAAAAGTCCTCGGTTTGCAAAAAAACACTCCGAGGACTTCGTTATTTGTGTTGTCTTACTTAGATAACGCCTGCTCAACAGCCACCGCGACAGCCACGGACGCGCCCACCATCGGGTTGTTGCCCATGCCGATGAGACCCATCATTTCCACATGTGCCGGCACAGACGAGGAACCCGCGAACTGCGCATCGCCGTGCATACGGCCCATGGTGTCCGTCATGCCGTACGAAGCGGGACCTGCCGCCATGTTGTCGGGATGAAGCGTACGGCCTGTGCCGCCGCCCGAAGCGACAGAGAAGTATTTTTTGCCGTTCTCAATGGCCCATTTCTTGTATGTACCCGCAACCGGATGCTGGAAACGTGTCGGGTTGGTTGAGTTGCCTGTGATAGACACGTCGACGCTCTCGTGACGCATGATCGCCACGCCTTCGTTCACGTCGTCCGCGCCGTAGCATTTCACAGCCGCGCGTTCGCCCTTGGAGAACGCTTTTTCCCAGACGACTTTTAATTCGCCGGTGCTGTAGTCGTAATCAGTCTCGACATTCGTGAAGCCGTTGATACGCGAGATGATGTAAGCGGCGTCTTTTCCAAGGCCGTTTAAGATCACGCGAAGCGGTGTTTTTCTGACCTTGTTGGCCGTTCTTGCAATACCGATGGCGCCTTCCGCCGCCGCGAAAGATTCGTGCCCCGCGAGGAAGCAGAAACACTCAGTTTCTTCACGCAGCAGCATGGCTGCGAGATTGCCGTGGCCAAGGCCCACCAGACGCTGTTCCGCCACGCTGCCCGGTATGCAGAATGCCTGAAGACCGATGCCGATGGCTTCCGCCGCGTCTGCCGCAACCTTGCAGCCTTTTTTAAGCGCGATGGCGGCGCCGAGCATATATGCCCATGACGCATTTTCAAACGCAATGGCTTGTACGCTTTTGACAATGCCGTCTACGTCAATACCGAAGCTCTTGCAGTATTCTTCCACCTGCTCTAAGCTATCAAAGCCGTATTCCTTCATGCATTTTTCAATGCCTGCAATACGTCTGTTGTAACCTTCAAAATTCACCATATTAAGCACCTCCTATTTGGCACGCGGGTCGATGTATTTCGCCGCGCCGTCGAACTGTCCGTAGGTTCCTGTGTTTTTGGCAATCGCTTCCGCAGGATCGACGCCCTTGCGGACAGACTCCATCATTTTGCCGAGGTTTACAAACTTGTAACCGACCACTTCGTCGTTTCCGTCGATGGCAAGCTCCGTCACATAACCTTCAGCCATTTCGAGGTAACGTACGCCCTTTTCCTTTGTGCCGTACATCGTGCCCACTTGAGAACGAAGCCCCTTGCCGAGGTCTTCAAGACCCGCACCGATGGGCAGCCCGCATTCGGAAAACGCTGTCTGCGAACGGCCGTAAGCGATCTGCAAAAACAGCTCGCGCATCGCGGTGTTAATCGCGTCGCACACGAGGTCTGTATTGAGCGCTTCGAGTATTGTTTTTCCCTGAAGAATCTCCGCCGCCATGGCCGCGCTGTGCGTCATACCGCTGCAGCCCAAGGTCTCCACGAGAGCTTCCTCGATAATACCTTCTTTCACATTCAGCGTCAGCTTGCATGCGCCCTGCTGCGGTGCGCACCAACCCACGCCATGCGTCAGCCCCGAGATATCCGTGATCTGTTTCGCCTTTACCCAAAGACCTTCTTCGGGGATAGGCGCAGGGCCATGCTTTGGCCCCTTGGCCACGTATACCATTTCATCCACTTCTCTGGAATACTGCATAAACTTAACCTCCTGATAGAAATAGAAACTTTATATATCCAATTTGACAATTAGTTATCATTATAACAGCAAAAATCGACAAAGCCAATAATGAATATTAACCTTTTTCATTCCCGGAAGCAAAAAGATGCAAATATTAATTATACGCAAAAAGTGCAAATTTAATACGCAGAGCCGCAAAAAAATGTTATGTTGTCGGCAAATTATCTGCCCTTCAAACGCGCAGTGCGACAATGTTTACAAAAAGGTCTGCTTATAATGGGTGATACAACAAGGAAGGGTAAACACGCCCCGTAATAAAGGAGTGATCATCTCATGTCGACTCAAGCCGCTGCAACAGCAAATCAAAGCTCCGGCTTTTCTGTAAAGCTATTTATTAGCCGTCACGAGGGCATATTGAAAAAAATCGTGATTGCTTTTCTATTTATGGTTTTTGGTTTTCTGTTGGGGCGCATAAGGCTGATCGGCGGTATATCGCCCTTTGGTCCCGCGTTTGTGGGTGCCTGTTTTTTTTCCCGCAGGCAGGAGGTGCTGCTTGCCGCCGCGGGTGTGAGCCTCGGGGCGCTACTTGTGCCGGACGACACGCTTTATATCGTCGTCATCGTACTTGTGGTATGCAGTGTGCTTTTAACGATGGGACAGACCCGTATGCGGCGCTGGACAGCTGTGCTGACCACGGCCGGTGCTTACGCAATAGGCACAGCCATTTTTAAAACGGCCGACCTCGAAGTGTTTATGAAATCAGTACTCGAGTGTATGGTGGCATTGCTGATGATTTATGTGCTCAGCACGCTTATTCATATGTCGGTCACAGGTGCCAAACGTACGCTTTTCACGGTGGAAGAAACGATTTGCCTGGCGCTCGGTGCGTTGGTGTTCGTCTGTATGTTCGGCCCGTTGAATGTCAAGGGCGTCTATATCGCCAGCATCATCGCGCAGTTTTTGGTGCTGTGCATGGCTTATACAGGCGGCGCCGCGTTGGGGGCAGGTGTGGGGCTTGCGCTCGGGATGGCGCTTTGCTTCGGCATATCCGCGGAGGTGACCATGATCGGTATGATGGGTATAGCGGGTATGCTGGGGGGGACGCTGCGCAAGCTGAAAAAACCCGGCGTCGCCTTTTCTTATATCCTGACGGTACTTTTGTTTCTGATGGCGTTTTTTAATCAGGCGATATGGACCTTAGTGCTGATTGAGACAGGGTTTGCGGTGGTTCTTTTTGTGGCGCTGCCGCGCACTGTGCTGATTCTTGCTGGGCGGTATATTGACCTCAAAACGCGCCGCGAGTTTGAGTACAGGATGCACACGCGCCGTTTCAAGGAGCTGACGGTGGGGCGGCTTCAGGAGGTGTCCGAGGTCTTCTTGCAGACGGGCGATCTGTTTGCTAAAGAAGCGGAATCCAAGGTTCACGGCAACATGCAGATATCCGGTGTGCTTTCCATTGTGGCAGACAGCACCTGCAAAGATTGCGTGTTTCGCAAAAGCTGCTGGGACAAGGATTTTTTGAGCACATACAATGTGTTTAACCGCCTTTTTGTCGCGTTTGAGAAAAACGGCTATCTTAACGAATCGCATATCGATGCGGCATTCGCAAAGAAATGCTACAACGTAAAGGGCATATTGACCACGGCGGAAAGTATGTTTGCATCATACTTGCTGAGCTTGAAATGGCAGAAGAAGATCGAACAGTCTCGCATGATCACGGGAAAGCAGCTTAAAGGCGTGGCCAAAGTGGTGGCCGATATCGGCCGTGAGGTGGAGGCCGGCTTTAAGTTTTTGGAATCCGTGGAGGAAAAGGTGGCGGGGGCGCTGGATGCAGCGAATTACAGCGTCAAAGAGGTTTGCGCGGAAAGCCTTGCGGGCGGCGTGGCTGTGGGTATCAAAATCAAGGGAAGCGACAGCGAAAGCGGAAGATGCCTTGAAAGCGTGGTGAGCGGCGTCTGTGGTGTGCGCATGCAAAAGGCGTCTGAAACACCCAGCGGCGGGGGCGCTTACTGCACGATACGATTTGAACAGGCAAAAAAGTATCGGGCGGAGACAGGCATTGCGAATGTGGCCAAAGGCGATATATCCGGAGACAGTCAGGTGGCCATGCCACTTAAGGACGGGCGGTATCTGCTGATGCTGTGCGACGGCATGGGCAGCGGTGAAGCGGCCCATCGGGAAAGCACCGCGGCAGTATCGCTTGTGGAAAACTTTTTCAAGGCGGGCTTCGATGATGCGGTGATATTCGACACGATCAACCGGCTGCTGATGCTCAAAGGCAATGACGAAGTGTTTACCACGGTAGATCTTTGCGTATTGGATTTAAAAACAGGTGACGCACGGTTTACAAAGATCGGAGCGGAAACCTCTTATATACTCAGCGATGAAGGCGTGGCGACTGTCACGCCTGGTTCGCTGCCGATGGGTATTATTGATGAGTTAAGGCCTGTAAGCGTACGTCAGACTCTGACGTATGGGGATATGGTCGTTTTGATGAGTGATGGTGTGGCCGATGAAATTGATGACGACTTTTCGTCGTGGTTCGCGGATATTCCGCAGACAGACGCGCAAAGTGCGGCGAATGCGATACTGGACAAGGCGCTGGGCAACCGGCCTTTGCGCGATGACATGACTGTGATGGTCAGCTTGCTCACCAAGGGATGATCTATAATTCGTTTTCGTGCGCGGATTTTTCACCAGCTTTGAGTACCTGCGGGTTGATACCGATAAAATGCGACGCGATAAACGCGGTGATGGGAATGGTCATTACCATACCGATGCTGCCGCACAGTGATTTGGCGATTTCCAGCACGATATAGCCTTTGTTGAGCATGTCTGCGAAAGAAACGCCATATACAGACCAGACCACCATCAGCATGATAGAACCGCCCGTGTAGGCAAGAATCAATGTGTTGGCCATCGTGCCGATAATATCGCGGCCAACAGACAGCCCCGAATGAAAAAGGCGCTTGGCATCGATGGAAGGATCAATGCTGTGCATTTCATTGAGCGAGGAAGAAATGGACATGCCGATATCCATCACGGCGCCGATACAGCCGATTAGTATGCCGGCCGTCAATATGCCCTGATAATCAAAAATCACATTGGTGTTCGCGACCATGAGCAGCTCGACCTCCGAGGTGTCAATACCGGTGATCCGCATAAGCGCGCTGAATATCAGCGTGATAACAGCGGCGCAGACAAGCCCGCCTGTGGTTCCAAGTATCGCGGAAGCTGCTTTTTTATTGAAGCCGCCCACGGCCAGCATTGTAACAATGGTGATAATGATGCAGACAAGCGAGGCGGACAGAACGGGGTCATAACCGTTTGCAATAAGCGGCACGAGTATGAATATGACCGCGCTCACGGTAAACATCAGCGCGAGTATTGTTTTTAAACCCTTCAAACGCCCCATGACCACAATGAGAATCAAAAACACAGCGGCCAGCGCGATCACATACGGCGCGCGAACAAGTGTATGCACGCTCACGTGTTCAACCTCGCCGGACTCGTTCAGATTGACAAAGACCTCCACCGTATCGCCTGTGCGGTAAAGCGCGATATTTGTGTTGTTCGCGGCATCGATGTACACCTCTGCTTCGTGAGTTTCACCTTCATGATCTCCTTCGAGAAGCGTGAGCGTTAAGTATTGCGTGCAGTAAAATTTACCCGCAGCCTCATCCCGGTAGGATTCATCAATGACGTTGATGACTTTGGCTTTTTGCGTTTCATTTCCGGAAGCTTCGGGCGCACAGCCGCTGAATGCAATAATTAATATGATAGCCCAAACGATGATTTTTTTCATATGTATCCTTTCGGCATGTTTGCCTCCACTATAACATATCCGCCTTTCTTTTTGCACCTGTGCATTGCAGACGCGTTGTTGACACTTTGTTCTTACAAACGCCAAATATAAAAAAATGACAAAAGAATTAAAATGTTTATAATTACCACGCAAATTCCAAAGGGAACTTTGAAACGCTGAATATCGCCCCTCTGACGCCTGAGTACAGGTACTTGAGACGGGGAGTACTTGGACCAAGGTCAAATACGGGGGCGGCGAGGGATACGTGTATTTGCAATATCTCAAGGCATCCACTGCCACTTACGGCACGGTGACGGCGAGCGTGCTCAATGTACGTAGCAAAGACTCCACATCGTCCACAATTCTCGGCAAACTGGGCAAAGGTGAGGTTGTCGAAATCACGGAGTCTGGCAGCTTGTGGTATAAGATCATGTACAGGTCATCTACCGCGTATGTTTATGCGGCGTATGTTAATATTATGTAAAGTTAACGAAACGGGGCGCTCACTTCGCCTTGTTTTTTTGCGCCTGTTTTTTATAGTACAAACAACTTATCCACACCCAAACTTTGAATAAGCAAAATATATCAAACGTGTAGAAATGGGGAAAACAACGCTTTTGTACACATCTATACACAGTTATCCACCATAAAAACAGGGTTATCCACATGGTTTGGTGGACAAGTCATTAATTTCTCGTCCTGCATAACGCGTTAATAAATATTCCTTTGCGACACGATTCGACAAATTCAAGCTGTTTTCTCTATGCAAGCTTGCGTTAAACTGTCTGCGCATTTATGTTAAGTACCGGTTAATGTTTTCATCATAAAGAGACGATAACGCATACTTTCGCTGCATATGTTCAGTGCGTGATTTCATTTTCTATAATAAAAGGGGCGGTGCTTATTTGAGCACCGCCCGAATCATTTTGGTGGATTAGAAATTGTTTCTGTCGCGATAGTTTTTTTGCACCGGTTTTTTGTTGCGCGAGTATGAAGAAGCGGGTCTCTTCCTGCCGGGAGGTGTGGTCGATTTTCTCGGAGAAGAAGACTGACCTTTCTTCCATAGCACAAGCAGCGCGATGCCGACGCCGATTATCAGCACGACCAGCACGATGGCGATGATACCCAGCGTACCGATGGAACCGAGCCCGACGTTTTTATCAAGCGCAAGAGGTGTTTCCGCAATATCGGCCGCGTCTTCAAAGCCGGGTGTGGCCTCAGGGCCGGCAGACTGTATCGTGACGGTGATGGGTTCGTGGTTCACCGTGTATGTGTTGCCATCTTTATCGGTAGCCGTCAGCACAAAGCTGTATGTGGTCGTCTCGTTGATGTCCGTTGAGAACGGCACATTGGCCTTGCCGCCCGCGGCCAGCGTGTTGGCGCTGAATATGTTGCCCAAAGTGGCTTCATCCACCTTGACGTTGGTGAGCTCATAATCTGTGCCGTTGGTAATCAAACCGGTGAAATTGATTGTGCCGGCAGCGGTTAACTGAGGACGGT
Source organism: Clostridia bacterium (assembly GCA_003249555.1). Taxonomy (GTDB): domain Bacteria; phylum Bacillota; class Clostridia; order Christensenellales; family SZUA-584; genus SZUA-584. The sequence continues at coordinate 87,583 of QKIQ01000046.1, forward strand.
CCACGTTCATGTCAAACTTCAGCTTGCTTTCCACTGCGTTCGGGTCTACCGGCAAGTCGATGGAAACCGTGTTGCTGCTGATGTTTTTGATGACGCCTGTATGGTCTTTGAGCGAAATGGAGCAGGACACATCCGTTGAGGTCTGGAACGACATTTTAAAATCGCCCGTTGCTTCGGCGCTTGCGTCCAGCTTGGAGGGATAATCCTTTTCTTCGCCGTTGACCGTTACTTTTATGTCCGAATACGGTACATTGCCGCCGTTGACCAGCTTGAGCGTAAACGTGACTTCTTCACCCGCGGCAGGTTTGTTGTTGCTGACGGTCAGCTCCGTTTTCACGTCGCGGGATTCTCTTGTGAGTGTAATCGGGCTTATGCTCACCGCCGACTGCGCAGCGCCGCCCACGGAATAGGACACAGCGGCATTCACGGTGACATCTTTGGTCATCGTGTGGCTGTATTTCACCGTTTGGCTTTTTCCGGGCGCCAGCGAGAACGCGTCGTTCAATGCCTTGCCGTTATTGAGCTCCGGCGCTTTGACGACGATGCCGTCAATCGTGGTTTCGCCCTGATTCTCTATCTTAAACTCGAACTTAACCGTTTCGCCTTCGCCGTACAGCGTACGCGGCACGACGCCCGAAGCGGCCAGCTTGGTCACAAGTTCTTTCTTGTTGACTTT